>NZ_FWWW01000007.1 GCF_900176135.1 Hymenobacter roseosalivarius DSM 11622
TTCTAGCAACCTGTGTTCCAACGTCACAAAGGGCGGTGACTTAAGGCGGCGGCCCTACGCCTAGCCAGGTAGACCACCTCACCTTACTCGCTCGCCACGAGGCGACACGGAGCAGGAGCCGGGGTGGCACCTGTTACGCGATAAGACCCATCCAACAATAACCCCAACCATTCTGTGGCTGGAGTTATTGTCTTCAAAATAGGTGGCAAAAGTAACTATTGCCCGATAACGTACACCGGTACTGCCTGAGCATCGATGCCCCGGCCGGTTTCCTTCTTTACCTCTTTTCCATCCAGCAGGATAGAGCAGGTAATTTCTGATGCCGCCGTGCCCCCGTCGATGCTGGCCAGGATAGTCAGGTTGTCGCCCTGCTTCATGGTGCGCTTGAACTTGTAGCTCGCCGGCAGCGGCGTATTGCTAAGCGTCGTATTGCCGCCGCTTTCGTTAGTGTAGCTCAGGTAATCCGATTCCAGGGCATTGGAGGTAACCTGGTACTCCACCTGGTACTCTTTTGGCCCGGAGGGCGTAGCGTCGTTGTCTTTTGAGCAGCTGGTGGCCAGAGCCGCGCAGCTCAGCAGTAGATAGGCAAGTCGTTTCATAGTTGAGAAAGGAAAGTTAGCGGAAGTGATACCGCAGGCCGGCGCTGGCATTGCCGGGCCATTGGTCAATAAGAGGGTTGTTGAATAGGTAGCCTTTCGTGCCAGTGGCCACGAGCGAGAGGCGGTTACCGAGGAAGAAATCAACTTCGGCCCCGGCCTGGGGGCCGTAGGTGAAGCGTTGCGGCTCGTTGGCGTCGGCGGTCAGCTCACCCGTACGATTCTCATGGGTGCGCTCGTAGCCGGCCCCCGCCCCAAAAAGCAGGTGTACGTAAGCAATCTCCCCGATTCGGAAGAGTTGCGGAGCCAGGAATAACCGCCCTTGATAAGTGGAGTATTCCCCCCGAGCGGCAAGGTTGCCGGCGTCACGTAGCCCACTGGCCCGTAGCGCCAGCTGGTCGGTGAGCATAGAGGTGTAGCTCAGCTCGTAGTAGTCGCCTTTTTCGGAGCGGCCGGCGTGGACCCCCCAGCTGGAAATATGTTTAACGTGGCGTTGGGCCAGGGCCGGCAACGTGCCGGCCCCAGCCAGGGCAAGCGCCACAAGCAGGAGCTTTTTCATACGTAATTAGCGACGAGGACGGGAGCGGTCCATTTTAATAAGCGACTGTTGGACCAACACGTCCGCGTACACCAGCTCAGCGGCTTGACGGGAAGGGCCCGGCTGCGCGGCTTCCGCCAACAGCCGGTCGGCTTCCTGGCGTAGCTGCATGGCCTTAATCAGGTTATCGTTCGAAGAGTTGAGAGCCGCCATGCGCTCCCCTTCGGTCATGGCGTACCGGCCCGGGTTTTTCAGCGTCGCATTCATTTCAATGCTTTGCTGGGTCATCTCATCGGCGATCTTGTAGTAGCCGAAGGCGGTAGCAATCTTCTTCTTTTGCATCATTTCCTCGTAGGCGAACGTGGAAACGGCGGCTTCTTCCCGCTTGGCCTGATACTGCGAGGAACTCATGCGGTTGTTGCCGGCCGTAGCGCCCGCCCCGAAGCGAGAAAACACGTCATACACCGTGTTCAAGTCCTGCTGCGGGTTGCCCATCTGCAAGGCCTGCCGCAGGCGTTCGGCCTTCTGAAACACCGGCATGTACTGGTTGCTTTGGCCCCGGCCCGACATGGCCAGCGCCCGGGCAAACAGCTCCTGGGGGTTGGAGAGGCGCAAATCCTGAATGCTCTGGACCTTGCGTAGGTCGGCCTGCACCTGGCGCTGCAGCTGCAGGGTCTGGTCGGTGATGTCCTTTACCTGGCCGGTGATGTCCTGGGTGACGCCGGCAATCTGCCGGGCATCTTTTACCACCTGGTAGTTCTTGACCGTTTCGGTCCATTGGGCCAAGCGCTTGGCGAAGTCGCCAATGTGGATGCCCATGTGCAGCGGGTCATTTACCACGGCTTGCGCCGAGGCCTGCTGGGCGGAGAAAACTAGCGTAGCAGCCGCCAGGGCGGGCAAAACAAGCTTTTTCATAGTCGTAAGCTTTTAGGTGAAGGGAAAAGAATCAACGACCACTAGCGGCTTCCGGCCCCAGCTGGCCGGCCGCCGCCGTGGTAATCAGGATGGGGTAGCCATCGGGGAGCAGCACGTCGCGCAGCTTGGTGCGTGTTTTGGGCCGGGATAGCACCGACGCCGCGACGCGGCCCCCGACGCCCACCACCGAGTTAGCGGCCGAGGCGGAGCGGTCGATAGCGGTACTGAGTTCCTGCGTGGTCTGCTGCTGCAGGTCGCCCGCGGCCATGGAGGCATCTTTGGCAATGCGCTTCACCGGGTCAATCATAATGCCGGGCATATAATTGAAATCGTAGATGTCCGCGTCCACCCGCGTGGGTCCGAGGCGGTTTACTTCCAGCGTCACGTTGTTGGTGCCCACCGTGGCTACGCCCGCAAAGACCATGTTCTTGGGGAAGGTCACGCCACTGACTACGGCATCTTCCAGCAGGCGCAGAATAACCACCGAGCCGGTGCGTACCTTCTGCTCCCCGTTGATGACGCACTTAAAAAACACGTCGGGGGTGAGCTGCTGTTGCTGCTGATAGTTGCCCGGTGCCATCATGCGCGAGGAGCTCCCGCCCACCTTAACGGTATTGAAACCATCCCTGCCCGGTGCATTCAGGCGATTAGCCAGTAGCTGGGCCGTCTGATTGGGGTCCCGGTAGCGTTTGCCCGTCATGCGCTCATAGGCAGCGCGGGTTTCGGGCGGGGAGCTGGCCAGCATCGCCAACACGTCCGGGTCGGTTTCAAACGGGGTACCGTCCGCGTCCCGCGCCGGCACCAGGCTACGGGCCGCAGCAGAAGTGCGCCGCCGGCCACCGCCGCCGCCGGCCGTGATACGCCGACGGGGCACCACGAGCGTTTGCGGCCGGTAAGAGCCGGTACCAGGGTCCTGGATAGTGGTTTCAATGGTATCCACGTCGGCCGCGGCCGCGCGGGCAGCCTCCGCGCGACGCGCCGCCTGAGCGCGCCGCCGACGCCGTAGCGCCTGCCCGGTCGTATCTACGGCAAACACATCTACCACATCCTCCTCGGTAGGAGCCGCCGGGGTAGATTTGGCGTCCATTTCGGCGCGGCGCTGGGCCTCGATTTGGGCCGAAGGCGAGGCGCTAGGCAATACCGGCGCGGTTTCGGGCGAGGCGATTTCCGGCTCGATGTTGGCCGAGGCCGCCGCTACCGGCTCCTTTTCCTGCTGCGCGGCTTCCTGCGCGGACTTAAGCCACAGCAGCAGCCCACCGACCACGAGCAGCAGCAGTAGGCCGGCGAAAACCATCCAGTTGTTGCGTAGAATATCCGTGGGGGTGGGTTTCTCGACCACGGCCGCGGGCCGTTGGTCCCGCGCATTGTCCGGGTTCGGCTCTCGTGCGGCCGGCTGGTTTGGGGAGGTAATGAGTTCCATAGTGAGGGGGCCAGCGGCCTTAGATGGTGGAGGCGCGGTTAATCACCCGCGAAGGCACCGGCAGCACCAGCACCCGCGCCCCGTTGAGTTCGCGCAGGGTTACTTCCAGGTAGCCGCGTTCCGTGGCCGCGTACAGGGGGATGGCATAGGTCAGGTAGCCGGTCGTGCGGCCGGTAATAATCTGATTGGCCGCGCCGCCCGAGGGGGCCAGCGGGCGGCGCGCTTCGTTCCTTTTCTTGGCTAAAAACTTCTTTTGGGCGTTTTCCACCAGCTGGAAGTCGGTGAAATCGACATTGTAGTCAATGTTGGTTTTGTTGATGACCTTCAGGCGCAGGTAGGTGAAATCCTTATCGTTGCGCACGTTGGCCAGCAACAGCACCAAGTCATTTTCCACCACGGCCACCGCCTGATGCTCCTCTCTAGCTTTGCGCAGTTGGCTGAGCTTGCCCTCCACCTTGTTTTTCTTCGCCAGCTCCCTATCCAGCGCCAGCTCGTTTTCGGGGGCAGAGCCGGCCAACGTGCAGTTGGCGCTCATGCCCAGGGCCCCGTCTTTCTGAAAGTCGTAGAGCTGCAGGACTGGCCGGTTGACAAACACGAGCCGCCCCAGCCAATACTTTGACCCGTAGCGAATCAGCATGGGGGTAGGGGGAGCATTCCTGCGCTTGGCGCGCACGAACACGGCATTGGCTTCGATTTTGACCAGGTAGTTACCTGCCATGCCCACATCGACCAGCGACACCGGACCCCCGAACACGAGGTAGGTAGTGGAGCTGTCCGATACGGCCACATCCAGCAGGGTTTCATTGGCCACCACCGCCGAGGCAGGCGGGCGCTGCGTGCGGGCGGTTTGGGCCGCAGCTACAGAAGCGGAAAGGAGCAGGCCCAGCAGGGTCGGCAGGATATAGGTACGCATGGTTGAAACCGGGTTTAGGAATTAGCGAGTAGGGGTCGGGACTGCATCGGGAGCCGGCGTCAGGCGGCTTTGCGCTTCCTGGAGGCGACGTTGCCGGTCAGCTTCCTGGGCCAGCAGCAGCTCCTGCTCTTCCCGCGTCAGCTGCGGGGTGTAGGGGATGTAGTCGAAGTTGGTTATCAGCAGCCCGTAGGGGTTGGCATCCGAGCGGTTGGTTTCTTCCAGGTTGAAGCGGGCGGCCAGCGGCAGGGGCTCCTTCTGCTGGCCCCCGATGAAAATGCGCTGCTTGATGTACACCGAGCCCGACCAGGGGCGGCGGCTCATGTCTACCAGCACGCTGTCCACGGTCACCACGTTGCGGGCCGCGTAACGCTCGTAGTTCTGCAAGACCTGCCCGCGGGTGAAGCCCTCGTAGATGCGCCGGCCCCCGCGCCCCTCAATCAGGGGCAGGGCCGCGTCCAGGTTGGCTTTGTAGGTGTATTGGTCGTGGCCAAACATGGTTTGCATGAACTGCCGAACCAGGTTGCGGGCCTCGTAGGGCGTGTGCGCGTCGTTGGCGGCCGAGAGGGCGGCCACCGAGCCGGACTGCGAGACGACGTACACGCGCTTTCCGCTGTTTTCGTAGGCCCGGTACACCAGGTAGCCCGAGGCCAGGGCCACGAGCAGCAGGGCAAAAATGCTCCCCAGCGCCAGGTTGCGCATGGTGGAGAAAGAGGTACTTAGGTCTTTGGCGGAATCCATTTTATTGGGGGTTATCAAGTCAGGGTCTGGTCGATTGGGCATTTTCTTCCCTACCGCCCCTATTGACTGAGCGGGAGGAAGGTCATTTTACTGGCTTGGGGTACTCCGCCCTTGTCCCGGTAGGGATACACCACCAAGGCGGGCTGCTGCTGGTTGTCCTGGCCAGTGAAGGCATACACGGTGCCGCGCACGGTAACCGGCTTTTCCGGGGCCACGTTGTGACTGGTATAGTTCTCCGAGCCGGGCACGATGGGGTTGATCCCCCCCAGAAGGAAGCGGGCCAGCGTGTCACGCCCGGTCGGCGCGTACAGGGGCATGGACGCCGGTACTGTCTCTGTTCCGTAGCCTTTCGGTACCCACTTGATTACCGCCTCGTAGCCAATCCGGTAGCCCGGCATTGACCGGGCCGCGCCGGCTTTAAGCGAGCCCCACAGCGGCGGTAGCGCCACTTGCAGCGGTTCAATCCGCAGGGCCTTAGCTGACACTACGTGCAGGTACCCTTCTGCCGGGAGCAGCTGCTCGACCGCGGGCCGAATGTCCACGGCCGACGTGGGCAGTGGGGCAGGAAGGCCAGCGCCGGCCCCGGCCGCCGCTGGTGCAGCCGTAGCTGGTGCGTCAGCCGTAGCGGCCGGGGCTTTGGTTTCGCTCGGCTGACAGCCCGCCAGGGCCAGCAACAGGACAGCGGATAGCAGAAGATTTTTCATGCGTTTCGTCTTAAGGAGCAGAGGTTTAGGTAGTCCAGAGGCCCGAGGCCCGTTGCCGGTAGGAAGGGTTCAGCGCGTCTGACATGGTGATGGACGGCAGGCCCGAGGAGGCCGAGCTACTTGCTTCGCTGCTGCCAGCACTGCTGCCGCCGCCGCCGCCAGTGCTACCCCCACTGCTACTACCCCCACTGCTGCCGCCACTGCCGCCCGCGTTACCCATTGCCCGGCCCACGGCCGAAGCCAGGCCGCCGCCCCCAGGGGATGCCACCCCGGCCACCGTCGTAGCCGCGCCCACTGCCATACCGGCCATCTGGCCAGCGAAGCCCTGCACGGCCGAGGAGCCGATAAACAGGGACGTGAGGTAGGGCACGATGCTATACAGCAGCACGAAGGCCACCGACATGAGCATGAGCTTGGTATCATCCACCGACTGCGCCGGCCCACCGCTGGCCAGGATGCCGCCCGCAACCCGCTGGGTGTCGGCAAAAAAGCCATACATGGTATCCAGCAGCACGAAGGTGAGGCCCCACATCTGCACCGCGAGGAAGTTCTGCAGCCACTTCAGGGCCAGCTGCCCGAAGGCCGGAATGACGGAAAGCGTCATGGCAATCGGCCCGGAAACGTAGAGGAAGCCGAGGATGAACTGTTGCAGGAACGTCATGATTTCCCGGACGATAAGCACGGTGGTCGCCGTGAAAAGCCGCGTCATAATGCCCGAGAAGGTGAAGGAGCTGAGCGTATCGGAGATGCTGCTAATCATCGCCGCCGCCCCCGAAACAATGTCGCCCATGCCGATATTGTCATTGCTGGCCGCCGCCGCTACCGCCGGGGGCGTCGTCAGGGCGCTGAGCGCTTCGGCCGCGGACTGGTCGGTAGCGAACAGGGCCGTAAATGCCGCAATGCCGGTGCCCAGGGTATCCATCAGGCTCTGGTAGAAAAAGAGCAGAAAGAATATCCAGGTAGCCTTGATAATCGGCCCCCAGTCCATTGCCAGGCCACTGCCGCTGATAAAGCCGCGCCCGATGGTGTAAAGCAGGGCAATACCCATCAGGCTAGGCGTCAGGAACCGGCAGGCCGTGAGCACAATGGCTAAGGTCTGGTCGCAGGCGCGCAGAAACCCCGGGTCGATGCCGTAGGCCACCATTAGGAAGCTGCTCATCATTTCCCCCCGAGCTTGCGGCTCTGCTTATCTTCGACAAACTGGTCCACGGCGTAGTCGAGGCGTTGCACTTTCACGTCCTCGTACTGTATCTCCCCATCGGGGCCGACTACGCGCTGACCGGCCTTGTCCATTTTGGGGCGCCGGTTGGTCTGCTGGTAGAATTTCACCAGCTTGCCCAGGTGGTTGCGCTCCATGGGCTTAGACGTCAAAACAGCATCCAGCTGCGGGGAGGCTTCCAGGCCAAACACCTTTCCTTTAGCGCCCTGCTTGATGAAGAACTCGCGCAGCTGGTCCGTGGAGCGCACCGACTTAATCAGGTCCATCTCGTGGCCCGTCAGCCCGAGGGGGGCCTGCAGCTGCGCGAGCGAATCCGGGTTGAGGTGCCGCAGGATAATTTTGGTAGCCGAGTTGTTGATGATAGCCGGCCCGATTTTGCTGCTGGTAATCTCCGTGATGCCCTGCGTGATGATGGTCACCGAGCCGTTGGTTTTCCGAATCGTGCGGTACATGGATTCGATGAATTCCGACAGCACCCCGCTTAGCATCGTCCAGGCTTCATCCAGGGCGATGTACTTCACCGCATCCGGGAACTTGCGGAACAGATCCAGGCTCAGCTCGGTGATGAGCATGGCCACCACCGGGTAGAGGTCGGGGTCGGCCTGCACCTTGGCCAGGTCAAAGCAGATGAGCCGGTACTCGCTCAAATCCACGTCGCGGCGGGCGTTGAGCACCCGCTCGTAGCGGCCGCCGCTGATGTACTGGCCCAGCACCAGGAAAAACTGGTGCATGTCAATGTACTTCAGGTTCTTCTGGTACTGCCGGCGGGCCCCGTCCAGCGGATCCGCTTCCTGCCCTTCGCCGGGCACCGGGACGGGCTTTTGCATAGCGGCATCGTAGCGCTCCACGAAGCGGTAGAAGCTTTCCATGCCGGGCAGCTCCTCATCCTTCTGCCCCAGCTGGTCGTGCCCGTTGAGATACCCGTAGTATTCAATCAGAAACCGGCTCAGGATGGTGCGCTCCGACTTGTCCAGGCCCGCGTCCTTGCCCCCTTTCCAGAGGGCGGCCAGCAGGGCCAGATGGAAGTTGGTTTTCTCGTCGTTATAGAGCCACTTGTTGCCGTTGGCCTGGTCCCGCGGCACGATGAAGGGGTTGAACTCAATCGGGCGCTGCGGGTCGTACTCGAAGTAGGTGTTGTCGAAATCCTCCCCGTTGAGGGACTGCAGCACGTTGCGGTAGGTGCCGCCCACGTCCATGATAATCTGGCGGGCCCCCTTCTCGTAGCGTTGCACAATCAGGTTGCCGAAGGTGTAGGACTTGCCCGAGCCGGAAGGCCCGATAACCATGGCATTCTGATTGTCCAGCGCCGTGTTGAACAGGTTCACCTGCACCAGATTGCGGAAGCGGTCCGTGAGGTATTCCCCTACCGGGTCGGTCTTGTAGGTAGCGGTCCAGTGCATGTAGCAGGCCCCCCGGTCGGCCGTGGTTGTCAGCCAGCGGTCGGGCACCTGGTTGGCGTTGCCCGGCAGCAGGCCGAAGAATACCGGCAGGGCCAGGTAGCTTTCCACGACGCTTTCGGTGCCGAACATGTAGCGGAAGGCCGCCGTGGCCCGCTCGACGTTTTCCCGCCGGCTGGTATCGCTGGTATCCCACAGCATAACCGAGAGGTGCAGGCCCACTATCTGCTTGTTTTCGGCCCGCACCTCGGCGGTAAACGCCTCGACCTCCGCGGCCCGCAGGTGGTTATCCTGCGTGGCCAGGAAGGAGAGCGAGGCGTTGAGCTTGCGGTCGGTATCCAGGCTGCTCAGCTCGGCGCGGGTATCCTGAATCATCAGGGCCTGGGTGAGCACGTGGGGGCACTGGAGAATATGCGTGAGCGGGTAGAGCATGGGCGCGGTAACGCCGTAGCTGTTGCGCACGGCCGGGTAAGCGCCCGAGCCCTGCCCCACCATCGACAGGACGTTGACCTTCTGCTCGCCCACGCTGAACGTGCCCAGGTCATTGCCGATTTCGCGCTCCTGCCGGGTCGGCTGAGCGTCGAAGCTGAGGTTGAAATACTGCAGGTACAACTGGTAAATTTCCTGGCTGCTGAGCCGCTCGAAGGTGACGCCGCCCAGGTTTTTGATGCCCTGAATGAACTCCACCGCGCCGCTTTCGGCCACCTCCAGGGTTCGCACCAGCTGCGCAAACGGATTCTTGAGCACGGCCTCGCCGGCGCGGGCCACCAGGGCATTTACCGCGTTGGTTTTGGGCGACTTTACCGCAGCCGGCGCAAACGAGAGGAACAGGTAAGACTTCTGGAACAGCACCAGCCGCTCGTAAAAGTGCTTGTTCATCTTGTTTTCAAAGTAGGTCTGCTGGGTTTTGTCTTCCCGGTAGGGCCGGTCGTAGTAGAGGTCGGTTTTCTGCACGATGCTACCCACCGGCAGCGCCCGCAGCACCCCGACGAGGGCGGCCTGGAAGGCCTCATAGTCTTCGATGGTCCAGCTTTCCATTTCGGCCGGCTCGACCAGAAAGCCCACGCCCACGCGCCCGTCCTTGAAGACAACTTTGTCGCCCTCAAAGCTATGGACCGGCATCACCGCGTTAAAGGCGGCGGTTTTTGGTTTTTTTGTCATGAGCAGGAGTTGGTAGAGGCCCCACGGCTAGGCGGCGGGGCTGGATGAAGGTGAAGGAGAGCCAGCCCAGCAGGAAGCCGGGTGCTTGCTTGCGGCTCAGGTAGCGCAGGCCCATGATGAGGCCCAGTTCCCCGACAATGATGAGCAGGTAGACCAGGCGGGGGATTTTAACCGCCATCCCCAGAAATCCGAGCAGCAGCACGGAACCGATGAACAAGCCAACCAGGATACCCAGGTCCTGAATATTCATGCCCAGGACCTGGGCTGGTCGCTCAATAGCCTTATAGGAGCGCATGAGAGCGGCTACTCAGGGCTTAGCGCACACCCCCTTCGCCCCCGCCTACGGCCCCTACCAGGTCGTCTTTAAACAGCTGGAAACCGAACCACAGGATAACCCCGCCGACGAGCCAGCCCAGGGAGCCCAGCGCATCCGGGGCACCCTGCACGAACTTCATGACCACGCGAATCAGGCCCACAATCAGCACGATGGCGAAAATGACCTGCACGATGCCTACAACCGTATCCTGCACCCCGGCTAATGCTGCCTCGGCACTTTGAGCGCGTGCCGGCGCGGAGAGCAGCGCCAATCCCAGCAGCAGGGCGTAGGCGCGTTTCTCCGAGTGGGAGGGGTGGTAGGCTTGACCGGCAACCGCCAGCTTCTTGGCCAGGAAAAGAGGGTTCTTATACATAAGAGTGATGGAAAGGGGGTTTGGTAGTGGGGTGCTTATCTCCCAAAAAGCAGGCCTGGGAATTCGCAGGAAAGAGCTGACCAGCGGCCAGTAACACCGTTAGCCAGGCGCGGCGCCTTCCGTTATCAGGGCCGCCAGGGCCGCTTTCTGGCCATCGGTGCCAGTTCGTAAAGCCGCCCGGTTGCGCTGCTTTAGCGCTACCGCGGCTTGGCGGTTTGCCTCGTCATTTCTGGTGCGCGTAGCTTCCGTCAGCGGGTTGGCGTAGAGGGTTGGCGGCACGGCATCGTCAGTTGGGGCTGCAGCGGACGGCGCTGCTACTGCTACCGGCGTTGCGTCGGCAATGGCCGGCTTCCTGCCTGTTGCCGCTGCCTTATCGGTACCGAGCATATCCAGCACGTTCACCTTGGCACCGGGAGCGTGGCGAGAGGACCGGAGTGGTAGTGTTGGCGCTTCTTTCCTGGTAACATCCTCCGGCTCGTTAGGCTGCTTAGCAGCCTGCTCTTGTTGCTGCTCTGGTTCGGCGCCCGGGGCTGCGTCAGCACGAGCTGCTGCTTTTGCCTGCTCTTCCTGTACCCGCAAATCCTCGGCGGGCATGAGCTTCGATAGCGGGCTGCCGGCGGCCGGCGGGGGGACCGTCGTTACCGGCTCCCGCTTGGGAAGAATAGTTGCCGGGCCATAATGAGATGACCACACCGATTTATGGTTGCTTTTTGCCACGAGATCTATACTCCTGGCCTTGCCCTTGATGCGCCGCCAGGCTAGGCCGGACAGTACACCTAGTAAAATGAGGGCAAGCGCGACGAAAAGGGCCATTTTCATATGAATCCTGCTTACGGATGGTATTCTGAAAGAGTTCTGCAAATACTCTTAAAATACTCTTTAAAACTTCTACAATGATTCTGCGTTAGCACCCATACCACAGTAGCGTGTTGTCAACGGGCTACTGTGGTATGCTTTGGTTGTGGTACTATTTTGGTTTTTTGTGGTGTCCTGCTTGCAGTGATTGACTGCAATTCGTGTATTTGTGGATTCTTCGCTCCTCTTTTCGATCCACCTACACCTTTTGCACCACAAAATCAACCGCCTGCATGGTACCATCTCCTCATGTCTCAGCCCCCCGAAGCTTTCCTGACTTAAACCTCTCCGTTCCCTATGCCGATGTTTTACGCTACGCCCAGTCTCGTTTATTGATGCTGGGCAAAGGGGAGCTGAAATCGTTTTGCGAGCAGCACGAGCTTCCCTACACCAGCATCGTGGGCCTGAAAAACAACTCCCTCAAACGCGAACAGCCCCGCCTGCTGCAACGCCTGCTCCGTAGCCTCGATGTCGCCACTGAGCTAATCAGGATTCCCCCCAATAGTGTAAGCCCCCGCTTTCTCTTTGCCAACCTGGAGGCCCTGACCACTTTTCAAACGCAGTTCAAGTCCTTCGATAGCAATACCCCTCCCCTATCTGATTCCGAGCACGCCGCCGGCGCATCGGAGTCCCCAGCCCCGTAACCACGACCGGATAGTATTCTTGGTAGTGAGGCGGTTCCACCCACCGCCTCCCTTTCCCCGCCCGGAGCTACTGGTCATCAACGACCACCCGTAAGCTCCCCGCGATGAACGCCCCTACCCGAGAAAATGACCCCACCGAGCTTGACCGGTTCAAGCGTACCATTGACCTGGTTGACTATGCCGAGCGCCAGGGCTACCAGGTAAAGAAGGAAGGCAAGCTCGGCGATTGGCACCAGCTCGAAAAAGACGGGGAGGTGCTCATCGTCACCCGCAAAGCCGACCACCAGGTGTACCTGAACACCGGCGACGACCGCGACAAGGGCAGCGTCATTGACTTTGCGAAAACCCGGGGCGGCAATGGCCACGGGCTGAATTTGGGGCAGGTTCGTCAGCAGCTACGGGAGTACCTGAATGACGGAGCTGCCCCAACCCGCGTCTACGCCGCTCCGGTAGACGTTAGTCGGCTCAACGCCCTGCCCGTGGGCGACCCGGACCACGAGCAGCAGCAGCAGCAGGACCGCAAAACACGGCTCATTGCGGAGGTGCTGGGCGTGAACAAGGAGCTGACCGACCGCTCGTACCTGCACGGCCGGGGTATTACTGACAGCACGATTGAGAGCCCCGCTTTTCAGGGCCGCATCTTCACCGCGCAGCAGAACGAGCATAAGAACACGGCCTTCCCCCTCTACAATGAGCAGGGCCTGGCCAGCATCGAGCAGAAGAACGAGCACTATAAAAACCTGCTGCCTTTGCCCAAAAATGGCGTTTGGGTTTCTCATCCGACCCAGGGCAAGGATACGCCGGTCGAGCGGGTGGTAGTCTCCGAGTCAGCTATTGACTCTCTCTCCCATTACCAGCTAAAACACGCGCAGGACTCCAAAAATACGCTTTACATCGCTACCAGCGGCACCCCCACCGAGGCGCAGGTAGCCTTGATTCAGCGGGTGATTGATAAGCAGGAGCCCAAAGAAATCGTGCTGGCCAATGACCGGGATGCCGGCGGGCGGCAGTTCAATATGAATTACATGAATGAGCTGCACCCGGCCCGGCCGCTGATTCCCGTAGCTGACCAGGAAGCTTATAAGGAAGCCAGCCGGCCGGTGGAGTGGCACGCCACGTCGGACAAGTACCACACGGCCTTGAAAGTAAGCTACCACCACGAGAGTGCTGAAAACGGTGCCGTCCAGGTGCAGCAGCTCACCGACCGGGTAGCCAGGATGAACGGCACCCAGGAGGCTGGCCCCACCATTGAGCTGGAGGTGCAGCGCAGCACCGAGCGGGAAACCGTCCTTCGCTTGTCGGTGGCTAAAGCCGACACCGCGCAACTCGAAGTCATCAGTCAGGAGCTGTACCGCCAGCGCGAGCAGCTGCGGCCCGCGCAGGAGCGCGGGCAGGAAGTCTTTATCCGCGTTGATTATCCGCAGGCCAAGGACTGGAACCGGGATTTGGAACTGACCGCGCAGGGCCTGAGCGCGGAGCAAATCCGCGCCCAGGCTCAGTTGGACGAACAGCAGCGCGCCGCCGAGCGGGAGCAGCGTCAGCAGCAGCAGCGTCAGGCCGAGTACGCCCGTTCCGCCGCGATGGAGCGCGATGAGCAGGAAACCAGCCGCCAGTACGACGAGCAGCAGCGCCAGCAGCGGGGGCGCGATAACAGCCCTGAAAGACAAGAGGAGCGCCAGGCCGAAGACCGTCGTTTCAACCAGGCGGTGCTGGGCGCGGCAGCGGCCGACGCCGGCAGCCAGGAGGAAGGAAAGCAGTTCCGCTCTTACCGCACCGAGCAGGAAGCGGCAGCGCACACGGCGCAGTTCGTGCACGCCAAGGATGCCGGCCTGGTACTGCTGAAGGAGTACATCAATGACAACCCCCCTCCTACCGGCCGCAAAGTCGATGAGGCCGAGCAGGAGGAGCTGCGCGGCCGGGCCCGCTTCGCAGAGCCCCCGGTGGTAACCAGCTTGCCCGCTGGCCCGTCGGCGGAGGAGAAAATGGCGACGTGGCGAATTGACGAGGTAGAACCCAACACCACCGGCCGCGCTGAGGCCTGGAAGGAAGTTCTGGATAATTCCGGCTACTCGATGCGGACGAGCGAAGTCCGCAGCACCATTGATGAGCAGGGCATCCGCTGGGCGGAGTTCGATATGACGTATCGGAACGACCAGCCGGACATTGCCATCATTCACGCCATCGTGACCAACACCAATGCCCGCGCCGAGGCCGGCAATGAAAAGTATGCCGGCGTTAGCGTAGCGGAAAGCGAATCTGACCGCGCCGCTCGTCAGGCCGCCGCTGAAGCCGCCGCCATCCAGCCCCACAACCGGGACCGTAGCCAGGACGTGGCCGCAAAGCCCAGTATCGAAGCCACTACTACCGCGGAGGTGTTCAGCACTGCCATTCAGGGTAGCGAGAAACAACTCATTATCAAGGTAGACGAGCCCGCTACCACTCAGGGCGAGCGTGGCCAAGCTGAGGCCGTACAAGCCGCCATTATCGGCAGCGGCGCGAAAGCCGGCGACATTCAGAGTACGACCGATGCCGAGGGCATCCGGCACTCGGAAATGAAAGTGTCGTACCGCACCGACCAGCCGGAGATTTCCCGAATTAGCCACACGCTGGATGCCGTGGGCCAGCAAAGCGGCAGCCAGGTTATTGAGCACGGCAGCGACCGTGCCGAGCGCCGCGAGCTGAGTAGAGGCCAGGAAGCGACCATGCCAGCGCGGAATAATGAAATCACCCGGTAAGCGCTTCCCGACTGATTTGTCGAACTGGAGGGTAGTAACAATCAGCGCTTTGCAAGGGAAATGATAGCTTTTATGGGGTTCTTTCAGAAAACGGAAAATATAGCACGTTAAGCGGCATTACACCCATGACTTTAACAAAATCTACCGTTTTCCTAAACGGTCGGAGTAGAGCGGCTGGCTACCTTTGGGAACAAGCAGCGGCACTCTGGTTAGCGCTACTTGCCTTTGCGATGGAGCACAAGACGTGGATGCGGCGCGCTTACCTGCTGCGCTATTCTCCAGTGTCCTGCCTTTTAGCAAATCAGCGCGGCTAGCTTATTCGCCTATCATTACTCTGCCCGCAGGCTCAACACGGGGTTGCGGCGGGCAGCCCGCCAGGCCTGCACACTCACCGTGAGCCAGGCAATGAGCAGGGCCCCCATCCCGGCGGCCGCGAAGTACCACCACTGCCATGCCACGCGGTAGGCAAAGCCTTCCAACCATCGCTGCAGTAGCAGGTAGCTCAGAGGCAGCGCCAGCACGATGGCCACGACAACCAGCCTGGTCAGGCTGCTGGTCAACAGCCACACAATGCCCAGCTCGCTCGCGCCCAAGGCCTTGCGGATGCCGATTTCTTTGCGCCGCCGCTCGGCGGTGAAGGCCGACAGTCCCAGCAGGCCTAAGGCGGAAATGAGAATGGCCAGCCCGGCAAAGTAGCGGGCGAGCACGGCGACCCGCCGCTCGGCCACGTACTGGGCCTGGTAGTCGGTATCCAGAAACGTGTAGTCGAGCGTAAAGCCGGGGTTGTAGGCGGCGTACAGTTGCTGAAGCCGCGCAATCGTGGCCTGCTCCGCGCTGGGCTGGAGCTTCACTAGCACCGTGTTAATCTGGGGGTCGAGTCGGAGGAGCAGGGGTTTGATTTTTTCGTGCAGTGACTCGTAGTGGAAGTCGCGGACCACGCCCACGATGCGGGCGCCGTCGAGCCGTTGGCCCACGGGGTCCGGCATCCCCAGACCGGCCACCAGGGCCTGGTTGACGAGGACGGCGGCGCTGTCAGCGCGGAACTGCGGCGCAAAGCTGCGGCCGGCTACTAAGTGCATGCCCATCGTTTCCACCAGGCCGTAGTTGACCAGCATCGTCGCTACGGGCAGGCGCTTCCCCTGCCAGCTCATCTCCGCGATGTAGCGCCCCCCCAGGAAGCCGCCCAAGACGCTGGACGCCTGCACGACGCCGGGCAATTTCTTCACCTCGGCCAGAAAGGCCGCCTGCTGACGCGCCGCCTTGCCGCCCGTATCAAAGCGGAGCACGTGCGCCTTGTCGTAGCCCAGCGGCAGGCGCTGCACAAACGCCAGCTGCGCGTTGACGACCACCACGGCCACGATGAACAGCACCGAGAGCGTGAACTGCAGCACGACCAGGCCCTGCCGCGTCCACACGTCGCCGGCCCTGGTCGGCAGCTTGCCTTTCAGCACGGCCGCCGGCTGGAAACCCGACAGGTAGAACGCGGGGTAACTGCCCGCCAGCAGCCCCATGCCCAGCGCCAGGGCCAGGCCGGCCCCCACCAGCTGCGGCTCCCACCGCAAGGCCAGCGGCTTGCCCGTCAGCGCGCTGAACTGCGGCAGCACGAGCTGTACCAGCCCCACTGCCACGACTAGGGCCAGCAAGGCCATCACCACGGACTCGGTCAGGTACTGCCCCACCAGCGCGGCGCGGCTCGCCCCCAGGGCCTTGCGAATGCCCACTTCCTTTACCCGCCGCGAGGCCTTGGCGGTGAACAGGTTCATGAAATTGATGCTGGCAATCACCAGAATGAGCCCGGCAATCAGGGCGAACAGCCGCACGTAGGCAATGCGCCCCCCGGTGGCGACGCCGTTTTCGTAGGTGCCGTGCAGGTACCCCGCCGAGAACGGCCGCACAAACAGCGTGCGCGCCCGGGCCTGGGCCTGCGCGCTTTTGGTCTTCAGTAACCCTGCCAGCTTGGCTTGAAACTGCGCGGGGTCGGCGCCCTCCTTCAAGGCCAGGTAGGTGTTGAAGGGGCCGTCGTCGTCCCACTTGATGGTTTCGCTCATCTGCATCCGGTCCTTGAACGAGGCAAACGGCAGCACGAAGTCAAACTGCTCAGACGAGTTGCGCGGCACCCCGGCAAACACCCCGGCCACCAGACTGGTCTGCGTGCTATCGGCGGCCAGTTGCCATTTCACGGCCTTGCCCAGGCTGTTCTGCGGCGACCCAAAGAGCTTCGTAGCCAGGGCTTCTGAGAGGACAATGGCGTGTTTATCCCGCAGCACCGTGGCGGGGGTGCCCACCAGCAGGGGGTAGGAAAACAGCTGGAAGAAGGCCGGGTCCGCGTATTTGGGGACGGCGGTGAGGTGCTGGCCGCCCGCCGTCAGCGTGAACGCGGGGAAAAACGGGACCGGCGTGGTGGTGGCCACAAATTCAATCTCCGGCATTTCCCGCCGCAGGGCCTCGGCCAGCAGCGGTATGGTGCCGGTTTGGGTCTCGATGCCGGCGGCCGTGCGGCGATTTTCCAGCACCTGGTAGAGCCGGCCGTCCAGGGCGTGGTAGCGGTCAAAGCTGCGCTCATCGCTTATCCACAGGTAGATAAGCAGCGCGCAGGCCAGGCCGGTCGAGAGGCCAATCAGGTTGATGAAGAACGTGCTTTTGAACCGCTTAAAGTTGCGGTAGATAAGCAGCAAAGGGTAGGGAAGCATGGCCGAGGGGGAAGGAACGCGTTCAGAATTGGCTGCGGCTGTTTTCCAGCACCACCTGCCCGTCGAGCAGGCGGATGACGCGCCGGGCGTACCGGGCGTCGTGCTCGGAGTGCGTGACCATGAGCACGGTGGTGCCCGCCTCGTTCAATTCAGTCAGCAGGCCCAGCACGTCGTGGCCGCTGGCCGAGTCGAGGTTGCCGGTGGGCTCGTCGGCCAGCAGCAGCGGCGGGGCGTTCACCACGGCGCGGGCCACGGCCACGCGCTGCTGCTGCCCGCCCGAGAGTTGCAGCGGAAAGTGGTTGCGCCGGTGCAGCAGCTGCATTTTCTCCAGCACCTGTTCCACGCGCTGACGCCGCTCGGCGGCCCCCACGCCGAGGTAGCGCAGGGGCAGCTCCACGTTCTCAAATACCGTCAGCTCATCAATCAGGTTGAAACTCTGAAATACGAAGCCCAGGCTGCGCTTGCGCAGCTCGGCCCGCTGCCGCTCCGAGTAGCGGCTGGTTTCGGTGCCCAGCAGTTGCAGGCTGCCGCCGTCGGGCTCGTCGAGCAGGCCCAGCAGGTTGAGTAGCGTCGATTTGCCGCAGCCCGAGGGGCCCATGATGGCCACAAACTCCCCTTGCTCCACCGTCAACGAGACGTGGTTCAGCGCCTTGGTTTGCACCTCTTCGGTGCGGTATACCTTTTCCAGATTTTCGGTCTTAATCATGATTAGCAGTCTTTTATGGCCAAGTAGTTAGTAAAATGCCTACGGCTGGTGGTTGTCCAGCACTAGTTCCTGTTGGTCGGCGTACCCTTCGTAGCTGGAGGTCACGACCTGGTCGCCGGGCCGCAGGCCTGCCAGCACCTCGTAGTAGTCGGGGTTCTGCCGGCCCAGCCGGATGGCCACCCGCTGGGCACGGGTGCCGTCGGCCCCCAGCTTGAACGCCCAGTTGCCCACGGTTTGCTGGTAAAAGCCGCCTTTGGGCAGCAGCACCGCCGGGGCCTTCGCACTCAGCGCCAGCCGGATGGGCAAGGTCTGGCCCCGCCGCAGGCCTGGTGGCGGGGTACCGGTAAAGGCCAGGTCGATTTGCAGGCCTTTGGCCACTTGAGCGAAGATTTTGGTCACGCGCAAGGCATACGCCTGGCCATCCACCACCACTTCGCCCACCTGACCGGTTCCGATGCGAGCAATGTAAAACTCGTCCACCGCGGCGTGTAGTTTCACGCCCGCCAGCGCGTCAATTTGTCCCAGGCGCTGGCCCCGGGTTTTGGCCTCGCCCACTTCCGCTGCCAGCGAGCTGAGACGCCCGCCGACCGGGGCCCGCAGCAGCAGGTCGTCCATCTTGCGCCGCATCAGGGCCAGGTTGCTGGTCATGCGCTGCACCGATTCCTGCATGGTGCCCAGCTGCTGCTGCATGGCCACCGAATCCTGGCGCAGGGTCTGTTGCGTGAGCTGTCGTCGGCGTAGCTGGTAGCGGTAGGCGTTCTGGCTTTGCAGGTAGTCCTGCCGCGCAATCACCTTCTGGTCGTACAGCACCTGGTTGGTATCAAACACCCGACGGGCCTCGGCCAGTTGGAAGTCGATGTCCGCCAGCTGATTCTGGCGCAGGATGCGGTTTTGCAGCAATTGGTTGCGGGTATTGCGCAGGTTGTTCATCAGGTCGTACACGGCCGTTTCGCGGTTCACCATTTCCAGTTGCAGGTCGGGGTTGGCCAGCCGGAGCAGGGGCTGGCCCGCCGTTAGAGTCGTGCCTTCTTCCACCAGCACTTGCTGCACCGTGCCGGCCTCCGCCGCGTCCAGGTACACGGTGCGCAGCGGCTGCACCACCCCGTCGATGGCCGTGAATTCCTGAAAATTACCCCGCGTAACAGGACTGATGGTCAGCCGGCTGGTTGCGACGTGCAACCGCTGGCCCGGCCGGGGCCAGTAGATGCCTACCACTCCCGTGCCCGCCAGCACCAGTGCCCCCAGCCACCACCAGCGGGTGACAAACGACCACTTTTTCTTCGGTATAGGGACATCCATTCGGTTCGGCGCAGGAAATAGCAGCAAAAAGCCATTGACCGGAGGTGCCAAGAACGATGCCCTTCTTGTAATTTATTGGTAATCAACATTGTAATTTCAAATTCCGATTGCCCGCTTTTGCCGAGCGTCCGGTTTTGATACAGTTGACCGTTCGGTTCTGATACAGTTCGAATCGGTTGACGGGCAGAAAGCGGCCGGGCTGACTGAAAACGAGTATCTTCTGACGCTTGCACGGTTTGTGCGGCGAAAGCTAGGGAGGACGCCTGTCAGCCCCGACTTTTACGTTTTACCTACCCTTTTCACATGATTCCCAAGCACGCCCGCATACTCGTGGTGGACGATGAGCCCGATGTGCTGTTCGCTCTCAAGCTGCTACTCAAAACCGAGGTGCGGGAAGTCGTGACGGAGAAAAACCCGGAACTGCTGCTCTCCCTGCTCCGCCAGCAGCACTTCGACGCTGTGCTACTCGACATGAACTACCGCAGCGGTCAGGCGACGGGCAACGAAGGCTTCTACTGGCTAGGTCGTATCTTGGAGCACGACCCCACCACGGCCGTTATTCTGATAACGGCCTATGGTGACGTGCGCACGGCGGTGCGTGCCCTCAAAGCCGGGGCCACCGATTTCCTGCTCAAGCCTTGGCACAACGACCAGCTGCTGCAAACGCTGACCACCGCGCTCCAACCTAAAACCGGCAGCAAAAGCGGGAGCAGCCCCAAAAAACAAGTCGGGCCGGCCGCGGCTATCGCTCTATTGGGAGAGTCAGACGCCATGCAGGAAGTACGCGCTATTATTGAAAAGGTCGCCCCGACCGAAGCCAACGTGCTGCTACTGGGCGAGAACGGTACCGGCAAAGAATTGGTCGCCAAATCCCTGCACGAGCAGTCGCGCCGCGCCGCCCGGCCCTATGTGGCCGCCGACGTAGCCGCGCTCAGCGAGGGGTTGTTTGAAAGCGAGCTGTTCGGGCACACCAAGGGCGCGTTCACGGATGCCCAGGCCAGCCGCGTGGGCCGCTTTGAGGCGGCCACCGGGGGCACGTTGTTTCTGGATGAGATTGGCAACATTGGCCTGCCGCAGCAAGCCAAGCTGCTCACGGCCCTGCAAAACCGCCAGGTGGTGCCCGTAGGAAGCAACGTACCCGTCCCGGTGGACATCCGGCTGCTGTCGGCCACCAATGCCCCGTTGCACGCCCTGGTAGCCCGAGGCACCTTTCGCCAGGACTTGATGTACCGCCTCAATACGGTCGAAATCACGCTGCCGCCCCTGCGCGAACGGGCCGACGACGTGCAGCTGCTGGCCCGGCATTTCGCGCAGGTGTACGCTGCCCGCAACCGGCAACCCGAGCCGGAATTCAGTGCCGCTGCGCTGCGCAAGCTCCGGGAGCACACCTGGCCTGGCAACGTGCGGGAACTCCAACACGCCGTGGAGCGGGCCGTTATCCTGGCGGTCGGCCCCGTGCTGCTTCCTGCCGATTTCTCGTTCCGGAGCCCCGAATCGGCGCCGGCTTTTGGGGCGGCTGCGACCGTGGCTGAGCAGCCGCTGCCGTTGCTGGAAGTAGAAAAAAATACTATCCGGCAGGCCATTGAGCGCCACCAGGGCAACCTCACCAAAGCGGCCAAGGAGCTGGGCCTCACCCGCACCGCCCTCTACCGTCGGCTCGACAAGCATGATATTTAACCGCCTGGACGTGCGCCTGCTGGGGCGGCTGGTACTGCTGGTGGCCACCCTGGCCGGGGGCGGCTACGCCGCGCTGCACCACGCCTACGCGCTGGCCTTTGGGGCACTGGTGCTGCTGCTACTCCTGATTCTAGACCTGACCCGCTACCTGACGCGCGGCCAGCAGGCCCTGGCCGACTTTACCCTGGCCCTCAAGTACCGCGACTTTTCGCGGCAGTACCCAGCGCAGTCCGTTCCGGCGGCGTTGCGGCCCTTGCACGCGGCCTTCAACCAGGTCAACGCCACGTTTCGGGAGTTGCGGGCCGAGCAGGAAGGCCAGTTTCAGTACCTGCAAACCATCCTGGCGCTGCTCGATACCGGCATCGTGTCCTACGACGCGGCAGGCACCGTGGCCTGGGTGAACGAGGCGTTTAAACAGACGCTGCACCTTCCTTACCTGAAAAACATTCGGGCGCTGCAATCCCGCCAGCCGGTCCTGTACGAGGCCATCTGCCGGGCCGTGCCCGGCCAGCCCGTGGTGGTGAAACTGACGGTAGGCCTGCAAACGGTGCAACTGCTCGTATCCGCCACCCAGTTTAAGCTACGAGGCGAAGCGTTTACACTAGTAGCTTTCAAGAACGTGAGCCAGGCCCTGGCGGATACCGAAACGGCCGCCTGGCAGCAACTGCTACGGGTCATGACGCACGAAATTATGAACTCAGTAGCCCCCATTGCTTCGCTGGCTGATTCGTTGGGCCGCCACGTGCAGCGCGCCCGGCAGCAGGCAGCCACCGCCGAACTGCTCGAGGATGTGGGCACGGGCATTCACATCATCCAGCAGCGCAGCGAAGGGCTGCTGCGCTTCGCCCAGGTGTACCGCAACTTTAGCACCCTGGCCTCGCCGCAGCGCACCACCCTGTACGTGCAGGAATTGCTGCATGCCACCCGGCAGCTGCTGGCGGAGCAGCTGGCAGCGCAAGGCATCGAGGTCACCCTCAGCGTCCGGCCCGCGCACCTTACCCTGCATGCCGACGGCCACTTACTGGAGCAAGTGCTCATCAATCTGGTGCTCAATGCGGCGCAGGCAGTCACACAGATACCTAACCCTCGCATTAGCCTGCTGGCCTGGCCCGATGAGCAGGAACGGGTGGTTATTGAGGTGAAAGACAACGGGACCGGTATTCCCGCCGACTTGCTGGACAGCATCTTCATCCCCTTTTTCACCACCCGTCCTAACGGTTCCGGGATTGGGCTGAGCTTGGCCAAGCAAATCATGCAGTTGCACCAGGGCAGCATTCAGGTCCATTCCGTAGAGGGAGCCGGCAGTGCGTTCCAACTGTGGTTTCCCCTCTCTATTACCCTATTAGGAATATGAACATAATCCTCCTTTCAGCGAACCGCAGCAATTGGTATCTATCCACCGCTATTTGAAGCGGCAACGGGACTGTTTTAGGGGTTTGGAGTTTACGAAACCCGTTTACGATTCAAAGTTTACGAAATGCGCCGAGGGGATGAGTTTCGTAAACTCTGCTTGTAGCCTTTTCGCAGCGGGTTTAGCTTACCAGACCGAAAGTTTGACGTGAATCAAGATAAATAAATGGTGGGTCCAGAACGAATGGCTGGAATACACAGACTGGCCACACTTTAAGGTGTAGGGCGGAAACAAACGGGTCAAAGGGTCCGGTCGTGTTGGTTTGGGCCCTCGACGACTGTGCGCCGCTCTATCGACCAGGGCCCCGCGTGGTGCCCACCCCTCAAAAGCAATTCTGAGATGACAGCCAGCCCGCTGAAAAAGCTGCCCCGCTGCCATCAGAGTGTCCGATGTTACCCCAGGCACTCGTGAGCAGGCGCTGGTAGGGGGCAGTGGGGAAAAAATGGGGAAGCGGGCCTTGCAAAACGGCACGTAAATAAAATGTATTTAATACGAATAATAATTGTATTAAGTGCAACTAATTGTGCCATGTTTCCGTTTAACAAGTATAACAAACAAACGGAATAACAGCCCTTTAGCCATGAAAAAGACCATCAAGCCCGCCGCCAAGAAAGCCACCAAGGGAGCTACTACCCGCCCCGATGTGTACCAGATTGTAACGGACCGGATTATCTCGGCGCTGGAGGGTGGTATCATTCCGTGGCGCAAGCCGTGGAACGCGGTGTATGGCCTCCCCCGCAACTATGCCACGGGCCGCGTGTACAGCGGCATCAACCTGTTTTTGCTGCATTTCAGCGGTGCCCTGCCCTTTTTCATGACTTTCAAGCAGGCGCTGGCGCTGGGCGGCAACGTGCGTAAAGGCGCCAAGGGTCATCAGGTGGTGTACTACAACATCAGCAAGCGCGAGAACAAGGAAACCGGTAAAGAAGAGAAAATGCCCTTCCTGAAGTATTACACCGTGTTTTCGGTGGAAGACATTGAGGGCATCGAGTTCAACCTGCCCGAAGTACCCCAGCAGGAGTTTACCCCCAGCGAGGTAGCCGAAGGCATTGTGGACGCATGGGACGGCAAGCCCGCCATTCAGCACCTGCACCAGCGGGCCTACTACTCTCCTTCGCTGGACTTGGTGAACATGCCCAAGCCGGAAACCTTCACCACGGCGGAAGGCTACTACCAGACCCTATTCCACGAGCTGACGCACAGCACCGGCCACCCCACCCGCCTTGACCGGGCCGACCTGACCGCCGGCGAGGGCAAGCAAAGCAGCAGCTACGCCCGCGAGGAGCTGACCGCCGAAATGGGGGCCTCCTTCCTGAGCGCCGCGGCCGGCATCGCGACCGGGCAGACCGAAGAAAACGCCGTGGCCTACATTCAAAACTGGTTGGAGCGGTTGAAAAATGACAAAAAGCTCGTGGTGCAAGCCGCCAGCAAAGCCCAGCGCGCCGCCGATATGATACTCGGCACCACGGCTGAGCCGGAGGAAGAAGCCGAGGAGCGGCCGGCACCCGCCACCGTGCCGGTAGCCAGCGAACCAGCCGCCGTGCTCGATGACACCGACCGCGAGTATATGGCCGCCGAAGTAAGCTGGCTGCAACTCGTCTAGGCCGCCGGTTGGGGCTGGCAGCGCACCAGCTGCTAGCCCTAGCTCTAATCCTAGCCCTAGCTCTAAATCCCGATTTGTCATGAAGGCCAGTGAAGCCCCTACCATTCAGAGCCCGACCTGGAACAGGTACCGCGACCAGGTGATTGCCGCCATTGCCGACGTGGAAATACTGATGCAGCAGCTTGATAAGGGCATCAACAGCGAAGTGCTGGCCGAGGAGGTAGCGGAGAGGCTGGGGATAGAAATTGATACGCCGGCCGCTTACGAGGCCCTCTTAAAGCTGGTGCGGGTAACGCGCCCCATTGCCCGCGAGGGCTTGCGCCGCACCAGCGAGGAGCAGGGCGGGCAATTCTTACTATCACTCTAATCCCCATTATGAGCAGTCCCCAAACCGCCATCAGGCACACTACCCGGGAGGTGCAGCAGGCTCTTTCAAACAATTGCTGGGGGGTGTACCACCGGGCAGTTTATGCCGAGGGAGAGCCAGTACCAGAATCATCCCGCGTATTTCAGACCCGGACCCAGCGGGGCCAATTTCAGGTCCGCTACCTGCAAACCGGGCAGTGGCACAACGTCGCCCCGGCCGACCTACTTTTTCAACAGTAGCCCCTCCCCTACTTCTGCTTTTTGGCCGGCCCTGAAAAGCTGGCCGCCTCCCCTCAATCAGCCCTTTATGAATCAACTCCCTCACTATTATCCGAGCGCCCCGGGCTTTGCCGCGCAGGAGGCATACCTGATCATCGAGCAAGAGCCGCGTGACCACGCGGAGAAAAGCCGGCTGGAAAAGCTTCGCCGCTACATACAGCGCCACGCGCACCAAGCGGATTTGCGCAATCTTGCCCTGGCCGTGCAGGAGCTGATGGGCACCGGCTACCAGGTAGGTTGTGGCAGCTCGCACATCTGGATTAAGCGCCTGGCCGATAGCGTCACCCTGCCGGCTCCCGAACGGCTGGCCATCGTGGCCGACCGACTGACAACGGCCTTTCGGGAGTGGAATGCGCCCTGCTTATGCCTGCGGCCAGAATAAGGGTTGCCCATTACTGGCCTAGTCCCAGTCCCTCCCCCATTTCTTCCCCACCGCCCCAAACAGCAAGGGCAGCCCGGTTAGGAGCTGCCCTTGGTTAGCGTTTCGGAAACCGCCGCGCCGGCTTGTGAGGATAACTGAAATGCCCGCGACCAGACCGGCCAATCATCCGTAGTCAGTCTTGCAAACTGCGCTAAATGGCCGGGGGCAGCTTGCCCTGCTTGCGCAGGTGCGCTTCGTAGTGCCGATGGGCCGCGTGCAGGTAGCCAATGATGTTGGTCGGCATATCCGGCCCTTTGGGAAGCTGAACGATAATCCGGCGAATCTCAGCCCAGACCGATTCGGCAATCCTCACTCCTTTCAGCTCACCGGTGGGCGCCACGTCCGCAGCGGCGGGCTTGCGCCCGCGAGTGCGGCGCTCAACCGGCGCGGGAGCTACGTAAGGCGCGGCGGGAGCTGCTGCCGCAACTGGCTGTGCAACGGCTAGCGTGGGCTCCGGCGTTGGTTGAGCGGCCGGTACTGGTACGGGAGCCGGTGCCGGCGCCGGCGCTGCTATTGCAGCGGGGGCTGCTGCCTGGATTGGGGCGGGAGCAGCCGGGGCGGCTACCGGGGTTTCGGCAGCCAGCCTGGTTTGCTCCCCTCCCATCCCGGCCCGGGCTTCGGCGCGCAATGTTTCATCAACCGGGATTCGCTTCCGGGGGCCTTCGATTTTCGCTTTTACAAAGGGAGACTTAGCCATTACTTGGTTTCGGTTGGGGTGGTATCGGTCGTTTCTTCCAGCTCAACGGCTGCCTCGGCTTTGCGCCGGGGCAGGTCCAGCTTCTCAATCAGCTCGTCGCACACGCGCCGGATTTCCTCCGAGCTGTCCTTGGTGCCCCCGGCGTAGTTGCGGTAGGCCGGGGTCAGGAGGCTGTGCAGCGTAGAGGCGCGGCTGTATACCATGCGGTGGCTCAGGTAGGATTGGAAGCGAGAGAGGCCCAGCTCGTCAATGTAGTCGTCCATCTCCTTTTCCTCACGCCGGCCGCCAATGCGCTTCGTGGCGAGGCCGAAATACTGAAAATCTACCTCGGCCTTGTCGGCCGCTTTTTTCAGCGCTTCGAGAATGCCCATAAACTCGGCCGTGGAGGCTCGGTCCAGGTAATCGGATACCAAGGGCACTATCACCGCGTCACAGCCCGTGAGGGCGTTGAAAACGTCCTCACCGTCGGCTCGGCCAGGAATGTCGATGATGATGAGGTCGTAGTCATTTTCCGGATTGTCGATGAAGTCAAAGATGCTCTTCAGCGACATGGGAAATACATCGTAGGGATAATCTGCCGCAGGGTCCGATTCGCGCAGGATGGCCAGGCTTGGTTCATCCAGCTGCTTGCGGGTTTTCACGATGCTCTGCTGGTAGTCACAATCCAGGATTGCGATTTTCAATCCATACTGAATAGCTAAGGGAGCCGCAAGGACGAGGGCCAGGGTAGACTTGCCCGAGCCCCCCTTCTGGGTGGCAAAGCTGATGACTTTTGACATGGAGTGACTAGTTAAGGTAGGCTAGTGCCGATACCCCGGGTGGTCAGGGCAGGGTCAGACAAATGTAATTGAAAATGTTGCAAAGTAGTAAAGTTGCTTTGTTGTAAAGTTGTGTAGTAGCAAAGTTGTTAAGTAGTAATCAAGCTAAGTTGCAATGTCGTATTTGCAACAAGTAATAAAGTTGTAATGTCGTAAAGTATTCATGTAGTAAAGTCGTAACTATGAAAAGGGGCCGCGCTGCCCTTGTGCCTAAGTAGTAAAGTTGCGTTGTCGTAAAGTAGTAAATCGGGTGAGTGAGCAATGGTAGTCTAAGTAGTAAAGTTGTAATGTCGTAAAGTAGAAAGAGAGTTACCGGGTGGCAGTTTTAGACCTAATTCTTTTTTCTGCAAGGCTACAGTGTGTCAAGTTGTAAAGTAGTAATGTCGTAAAGTAGTAAATGCGAGTTAAAAAGCCTCTGTAGATGCAGGGAAGAAGGAAAGAATAGTGGCTAGACAGAGTACTGACACGCGAAGTAACTGGGAGGCAGTACTGGAAGGGGGAAGGTCAGGATTCACTGAGAAAGGGGTATTAGGTATTGTAAGGCGGGAGTAGCAGCAGATAAAGATTAACCCAATACCTCACGCAATACGTACTCGGAGTTCTTAAATAGTTCTCAAATAATTCTGAAAGCCCTCTTGGATATAGTGTAGGTAGTCTTAGCAAGAAGAGTATCGCACACAGCATGCTAAGCAGCTGTAAGTGTGATACTTATATTTCAGCAAAGCTGAAATATGTAGGTTTCTTGCGATAACACACTGATTTACAGGTTATAAATAACCTAAAGAGGGCTGGCGAAAGATTGATTCTACCCATGCCAACGAACCCCGCCACGAAGAGCGTCAATGTCCCTGCGGACACTCATTTTCTGTTGAGCAAAGAGGCTAAGCGGTTGCAGATAAGCCAGGCTGATTACACCGGGGCGGCCGTGCGCTACTTCGCCGAGCGAGGATTGCACCCGGTGGACGACGTGGCCCGCGAGGGCCAGCTCATCATGCAGCAGGTAAAGAAGCTCGGGGACCGGGTGTTCGGCTACCTACAGGAGCAGGAGCGCAGCCTGCTGCTGCCAATGCTGGAGGAAATGCTGCGCAGCCGGGTGACGCTGGAGCGGGTGCTGCGCATGAATGAAATCCTGGTAAACAACCTGACGCAGCAGCTTAGTAACCTCAGTGAGGCGCAGCTAAACGAGCAGCGGGAGGGGCTGAAGCAGCTGCGGGCGCAGAACGAAGCCATGATAGAACGACAGGCAAACGATGCCGTAGCCGCAGTTCAACAGGCGGGAGCCGGCAAGCTAAATGCGGGGGGTAAGTTGATAAAAGATGTCACAGTTTAAGCGCGAAACTGTCTATGTACGTCAAGCTAATTAACCCCGCGACGCACGGAAAAGCCGCCTATAATAACAGCGGAAGCAGCGCGCAAACGCTCAATTATCTCAAGCAGGAAGCCGGTCGTGATGGGGAGGAAGCCTCGTTTTTTGGGGCCGACCACGACGACCTCAGCGCGGTGGAGTTGATGCAAAACATTGATTCCAACGTTAAGGGATTGCGCGCCAGCGAGGCCAAATTCTACTCCCTGGTGCTAAGCCCCAGTGAGTCGGAGCTGCTCCATATCGGCAACGACGAGGCCAAGCTGAAAGACTACACCCGGCAGGTGATGGCGCAGTACGCGGCCAACTTTCAGCTCAAGGACGGGCGGCAGCTCGGCAGCCAGGAGGTGGTGTGGGGAGCTACGCTTCACCAGCAGCGCAGCTACCGGGGCACCGACCCGGAGGTGAGCAGCGGCAAAGTCAAGATAGGGGAGCAGCGGCCGGGCCTGCAGACCCACATTCACGTCATCGTAAGTGCCCGCGATGCGGAGCAGAAAATAACGCTCAATCCAGGAGGCCGCCGCAACCGCTTTGACCTGATGAAGTGGCAGGCCGCCGCCGGCCAGCAGTTTGAGAAGCAGTTCGGCTACACGGCCCAGGCCCACGAAAAGCTGCGGCCGAAGCAGCGCGACACCAGTCGCGATGCCGGCCGCGCCGCCAAGATTGGTGAGCGGGTCACTGCCCTCAACCTGCGGGCAACGAAGGAGGAGCGGCTGGACCCACAGCGGGTGCAGCAGATTGCCCAGGGCCGCGAGTACGACAAAACCTTTTACCGCTCGCTGGCCACCGTCGAGCGGCGGGCGCAGCTGGGGCAGCCCATCGACAACGCATACCACCTGCTGAGCACGGGCCGGGAGCGGCCCGAGCCGCAGCGCGCCGCCAGCGCCATGCTACAGGCCGTGCAGCAAGCGGTGCAGTCGAATACCGGCCGCGAGGAAAAGACCGAGCACATCAGCGAGAAAAGAGGACGCAACAGCGCCGAGCTGGACATTGAAATGTAGGGTGCCAGCAGCCCGCCGCCCCTCATCCTACCCAAACAAACTTCCATTCGCGATTCTATGAGCAGTCAAGCACCCCGACCCGCAGCCAGCACCCCAAACGCGGGACTTATCATTGTCCTGCTGCTGCTGGCCATCATCGGCGGCGACTATTATGTGCTTATGCACGGCCCCGAAATTGCCGAGGCCCGCCGGACGCAGCTCGTGCAGGCGGCGGTAATACCCGTAGACAGCCTGACACCCAAGGAGCGGCTGGCCGCAACGACGGCGCGTATTGCGGCGCGGCAGCGGCAGGCGCGCATTGCTAAGGCCGAAGCAGCGGCCGGCCCGGTGATAGGGGAGGGGGCAGCGAGCGGCGCGGTAGCCATGACGCATTCCACCGACCAGACGCTTACCAAAACCAAATCCAGAACCAATGCTTTGGCGAAAGCCGGGAGCAGCATTGGCCGCAAGCTGCTGGTGAAAGCCGCCCGGTTCTACGGGCCAGCCGGGGTGTACCTGCGGGCGCTACTGTTGCTGGCCGGGCTGGCGCTGGTATTCGTGCAGAAAGCCCCGCAGGCGAAGGCCGGGCAGGCTAAGCGCAAAGTCATTGACCCAAAGGCGCTACGCATCGTGGCGGGCCTGGGTGGGGCCTTATTCCTGGTGGCTGGCTACATGCTGCTGAACATGCACCACTACTCGCCGGGCTTCATTGAGTTTGGCTATCCCGGAGCCGCCGTTGCCGTGTTGGGCAGTGGGGGATTAGTGGGCCTGCTGTGGGCGACGACGAAAAAGCCGGCCTTTGGGCTGAGCACCGAGCGCCGGAAGGTGGAGAGTCCGGATGCCGTGTATTTTCCCACGGCGGACGGGGGCTGGATTACCATTGCCAACCCATTCCGGGGCACCATGGTGCTCGGTGGCGCGGGCGCGGGCAAGACCTACTCGATAGGGGAGCCGCTGATTGAGCAGTTTGCCTATAAGAACTTCGCCGGCTTAGTGTACGACTTCAAGTTTCCGGTGCTGGCCGAGGCGATGCAGAAAGCCCTGGTACTGGCCGAGCGCCGCAAGGAGCGCGAGAGCAAGCAGACCGCTAGCTACGCGGCCAGCTTCCAGGGCAAGCTGCAGGCCCGGCTAACCGCCCTGCTAACTAAGCCCGAGCCGCAGCCCGCGGCGGAGCCGCCCGTGCAGCTGCACATCATCAATTTCCGCGACCTGACGCGTAGTGAGCGAGTGAACCCCTTGCGGCCGGCCGATATGCCAGTGGTGGCCTTCGCCGAGGAGTACAGCAAGGCCATCATCAACAACCTGAACCCGTCGAGCATCCGCAAGATGGAGTTCTTTGATACCAGCTCGGTCGCCTACCTGACCGGCATCATCTGGTTTTACAAGAAGCACTACCCGCAGTACTGCACCATTCCCCACGTGGTGGCCACGGCCATGTACAAGGACTATACCCACGTCCTGAGCATGCTGGAAACCGATTTGGAGTGCGGCGACCAGGCCCGGAGCCTTATCTCGGCGGTGCAGACCCGCGCCGACAAGCAGGTGGGCGCGGTGTTGGGCACCTTGCAGGTGAACCTGACCAAGATTAATAGCCCCGAGGTGGTATGGGTGCTCACCCCGGACGAAGAAAACGGGGAAGGCTTTTCGCTGGACCTGAACAACAAGAAAAGCCCCAAGCTGCTGTGCATCGGCAACGACCCGACGCTAAAGGACACGTTTTCTCCGGTCGTCAGCTGTGTGGTTACGGTGGCCCTGAAGCTGATGAACCAGCAGAATAAGCACCGCAGCTACGTGTTTCTCGATGAGGCCGCGACGCTCTACGTGCCGGGTCTGGAGGTGATACCGGCTACGGCCCGCAGCAATAAGGTGGCGATGGTGTACATGACCCAGGACCTAAGCCAGATGACGGATGCCTACGGCAAGGAGAAAATGCAGGTGATGGTGAGCAACCTCAATAACCAGTTCTTCGGCAAGGTGAACTCGCTGGAAACAGCCAAGTTCATTTCCGAGCTGGTGGGCCGGGAGGACAAGAAAATAGTGAGCACGAGCGTCGGCACGAGTCAGGTGAGTGCCAGTCGGCGCAATAACTCCACCAACTTGAGCACTAGTTACCAAGAGCGCAGCCTGGTGCGGGTGCAGGACGCCATTGGCCTGCAGCAGGGTGAGTTTGTCGGGCAGACCGTGGAAACTGAGCATACCTTTTTCCAGGGCACCATTTCCCGCGCCGATGCCACTCAGGAGCGGTTTCCCCTACACCAGATGGTGAGCTTCGGCGGCCCCGGTGAGGACCCGGCCAGCGCCCTTTCGCGTACGGTGCAGGAGAACTTCCTGCGGGTGCGCCAGGAGGTGAAAGAAACCTTGGCCAAGCACGTAAACACCTTAGCAGCAGGGACAAAAAATGGGGCCTGAAACAGCTCAAAAGCGACAATAAAGGCTGATTTAGCGTTGTAATAATACCACTCTCCATTTCTGAAAAGCTATGAATAAGACCTTTTTCGCGCCCGCCCCAGCCGGCCTCACTGCCGAGCAGTTAGCGGCCCGCCGGCAGCGGGAGCACGACAGCAATAACGCCATTGCCACGATGATGAGCAACGGCCCCGCGCCCAGCCCCGAGGCCCTGGCCCTGATGCAGCGCCACGTCGACGGGGAGCTGACTATCGAGCAGGTCATTGAGCTGACCGACGAGATGCTTAGAGCCCGCTACGCGGCCAAAGCTGCTGCCGGCACGCCCCCCAGCGAAGCGCAGTAATGGCGGTGCTCAATGACCGGTTCAGCGACGAGAACGGCGTGCGGCTGAACAAGCTCGGAATTACCAACCAGCAGGATTTAACGCAGGCTGAATCAGACTCTTCCATTCCTCGTCTAAAGCTGCTCAATCAGCAGGGCGGCATTAAGGACGGGCAGTACGACCAGGCCCACCTGAAGCAGGTACACGAGCGGCTGTTTGGCGGCGTGTACCAGTGGGCCGGAGAAACCCGGGCCGACCGCGAGTTTCAGGGCCACAAGGATACCCGCGTCACCGGCTTCCGCGAAACCATGACGTACGCGCCCCACCAGGAAATCCCTGAGCGGCTGGATGCTATCGGGGCGCAACTCAACCGCGAAAACAACCTGAAAGGCTTGTCGGCTGAGCAGTTTGCTGAGCGCGCTGCCTACTACCTCGACCAGTACAACCACGCCCACGCTTTCCGGGACGGTAACGGCCGCACCATTCAGGCTACTTTCACCCAGCTGGGCAAGGAAGCGGGTTACGATGTGGACTTCAACCGGGCCAGCCCGGAGATTCTGAACCGTAGCCGTGACCTGGCTATTGTGCGCCAGTACCCGCCCGCCGAGGCAGCGAAGAACCTGCAGCCGCTGAAAGAGATGTTCCAGCAAATCATTACGCCCACCGCCGGGCCAATAGGGGAGGGGCTGCGCGCCCCCAGCCAGGCCGTGCCCACCCCGGAGCTGAGCCCGGCCATGAAGGCAATGGATGCCCGGCGGGAGCTGGAAGTGACCGGCTACCGCGTAGCCAGCGTGGTGGCCAATATGCCCGGGGCCGGCAACTGGGAGCAGGGCATCCAGCTGGGGCAGCAGGTCGAAGCCGTGAACCTTGATCCCAAGGCCATCCAGGGAAAAAGCATCACCGAGTTCCAGCAGGCGGCGGATAAGATTCTCAAGCACCCGGCCATGAAGGATACCCCGCTCGACCTGGCCGACGCGCAGCGCCTGAAAACCGCCTCGGTGCAGGTGCTGCAACTCGCCGAGGGCAAGGAGCTGGTCACCCCACAACAGCAGCAGCAGCAGCCCGCGGCGTCGGCTGCGAAAAGGGTGCTGGTCAATACTCCGGCGCAGGAGTACAGCGGCCGTAGCAGCGGCGGTATCGAACGTTAAGCCCCGTACCTTGCACCCATGGAAGACGACGAATTAAGCTTTCTGGAAGAGCAGCTTGCCGGCACCGAGCTACTGGCTTGCGTGACATGTGGCGAAGACACGCTGCACGCCCACCTAGAAGTGCTGGAAGTGTATCCCGTGGGAACGGAGCTGCTGATGCAGTGCACCCGCTGCCAAACCGAGCGAATGTGGATGGACTGGACGCCGCCTAAGCCAAAGGCCTATCACAATTAGCTTACCCTGCTTTTGACTCAATTAACGAAAAAGCCCTGCTAGCTGTAGCAGGGCTTTTTCGTGCCTGATTACTTGTATATAATACTAGTAAATATTGTATAAAATGCAACTAAGTAAGAAAGGTAGTTGTTGACCGATAAGAAGCAAAACCCACCCTAAATGCCCATCAGCACATGGAAAATACCCATCCTGCCGATTACCAATTTGAGGTTCTCCGTCAGCACGGCGACGGCCACCCCGCGGCCCTTTTCGCTACGATGGCTGAGGCTGCCGCCTATTGCCGCGCAGAGTTGAACGGCTATATCAACCGCACCGACGACCGGGCCGAAAATGTCCCGGTAGCGGCGGGCCAGCAGGTGCGGTTTCGCGGGCCGCAGGGGTTGCGCTGGGTAAAAGGCTTAGCCCAGCCGGTACCAGCGGGAACCGCGCCGGCCCGATTCAATCCCGGGCAGGCCGTGCGCCTCTTTGGAGTGGAGCAGCCCCTTACGGTGAAGGCCCGCGACTTCGCGCAGGGAACCTGGCACTACCAGTTCCAGGGGCTTTCCGGCGAGGTAGCTGAGGCGTTGCTGTTCGGGCCGGACGACAAGCCTACTCCGCCAGAGCCTACTGCCGCCGCAGTAGCTGAGCCTTTGTTATTCAGCCTGCACAGCAGCCAGATACTGGCCGGCGACGAGCAGGAGCAGCCGTTTTGGCAGCCCCTGCCGCCGCGCCTGTTTGTGCAGGTGCAAGCCGGCCAGCCTGACCAAACGCGCATCATGGCGCTGTGCGGCACCACTGGCAAGCGGTTTCTTACCCACGCTTACGAGCATGGCCCCTTCCAACTGGCCAGCGGGCAGCGGCTGGCCACCGTCAAGGCCCTAGGGGAATACTTCGCCCGCCAGCACCAAGCCATGCTCCCGGCCGAGGGCGCGGCCATGCTGCTGGGGGTTGACGGTAGTACCCAGGAAGTATGGCCCGTGAAGGGCAAGACGTTCAGGCTGGCGCAGTTGTATGCAGCCCTGGACTGCGATTACATCGACGTGCATCATCCCCAGCACGGCGCTTATCAGGACTGGATTCTGGTTTTCGACGACGAGGGCAAGTTCAAAGAGCGGCCCATCAACCCGCTGGCCACGGCCCTGTGGTACGAAACCTACCCGCTCGACCAGTACGCTCCCGTGGATGTGGTAGCCGGCCCGGTGCTGCTCATGAGGTCTGTGATGATGAGGTAATACCCGCAGCATCGCGGCCGGCCACTGGCCGGGATGTTTGGCAAACGGGCCTCCTCAAACAGATTTCGCAGTAAGTGCAATTATGCTTCGTACATTGTGCATAGAATAGCCATGGCTGTTTCCGTTCCCATTGACTACTTCACGACTGAACCTCTTCCACTGGAAGCAGCTCGGGCTTGGCTGATGCTCGTAACCAATCACCCGGCTTTTTCCGTCGAGCGCCGGCAAAAGGCCGGGCAGCGGATGGCTACCGAGTCGGATGCCCGGCAAGTCTGCCGGTGGGCTACGCTGGCACTGCTGGAAAGTGAGCGGTGGGAGGACGCAATAGTACTCCGCGAGGAAGCGCAGGGCGGCCCCCCGGCTTTTCCGGTCTATCCCTACTAACGGCACGCCCGTACGTAAGCCAAGCACAACCCTGATAATCTCTCATGAGTCGTCACCTCATCTCTATCCAGGCGCAGGCCGCCACCGTTACGGCCGGCACCCTCGCCGAGCTGCTGCAACAGACCGGCACCAAGATTATGCAGCTCACGGAGGGGCTGGACATCAACCACCGCACGGCCCAGCGCCGCATAAAGGAGCCCGAAACCCTTACCATCAAGGAACTGCTGGCCCTGGCCGCACTGCTGAGAGTGCCGGAGCAGCAGCTACTCGACCTCATTCGCGACGAGTATCAGAGTCGGCCCGCGCAATCCGCTGCCGAGCCAGATATGGAAGTAGAGGTGTTACCACCAGTAAAAAAGACAACCCCTAAAAGGGCGAAAGGCAAATAAGCTTTCATTTGCCTTTCGCCCTTTTGGGCGAACAAGCGCGCAGGTGTACCTTCAGATATGAAACAACGAATGCGCCGCCCTTTACAGGATGAATTGACGGAGGCCATGCACGGTGAGTTCACGGTCGACGCGGAAACCGAGCAGCGCCACCGGGTGCAGACCGCCCGTTCCAGCGTGGCTATGGGAATGTTCACGCCGGCCCAGGCCGCGGAAGCGTACGACGTGCCCTTAGCTGAGGTTGAGGCGGCTGTCTCGTTACCCGGGACTTTACCATAACCAGTCCGGTGCCGGCAAAGCCGCTCATCGTTCGAGGCTTTGGGGAACGCCGCCGAGTTAAACGCTCTGCAGCCAGGCGCGGCCCGGGGTCCGGGAGCCGTCTCCCATCAAAGCCAATAGTAAGCGGCCGGGGGCCACAAAGCGAATGTGCTCAGGCTGCTCATGCGGACCCAGCATTTGCCAGTGGCCCCCGGGAACGGGAGTACGGTGACGCAGGTCTACCACGGGGCAATCGGCCTCCGCAGCCAGCCCTGAAGGAGATGGAAACGCCCGCAAATCAACGCACAGCAGTGCGCCCGGGCAGGCCAGCACTAATCGGTGTTCCTGCAAGGCCAAGTCAAACGGACGTCCCTCCGGGGCTGGCAACTCATCGGGCAGGTCCTGAGCCCAGATTTCTTCGCGGGACTGTTCAAACGCAAACACCACCACCGGCGCCCAGTCGCCCCGCCGCAGTACCGACACATAGGCGCCCACACCGTCCATACCAGCACTGGTGGAGAGCAAGGCTACGTACCCGGCGCTCATTTGGCCTTTTTCGATGTGTTCGTACACCCGGCTGAAGGGCAGTTCCACGACCTGCGGGTCCGTCGGCAAGCCACCACTCGGCGGCCACAGGTACACAAACAGGTACTTGGGGAAGACAATGTTGTCGACCAGGATAAGATTCTGGTCGTCGGCTAGTACATCGTCAAGCGCCTTGCCCGGCTCGGCGGGACCAGGCAGTACCAGCGGCTCCCATCGGGGCTGCTCTTCGCGCAAGTCTAGCCGCCCACCGGCCGCGCCGGCACGGACCGCTGACCGGCGCGGCCAGGTGAAGACCCCGCCCACGTAGAGATACGGCCCGTGCAGGGCCAGGGCGCACACCTTGAGATGGGGTGGCAGGACCAAGTCGGGCTGGCGAACCAATGACCCATCCATTTCCAAACGGGCCCGGAACACCCGCGCCCGCGTAGCCCTGGCGGGTAGCAAGCCCGCCACGTATTCAGCGCTAATAGCTCCCGGTTGGGCAAAGTCAAAGCCGAGCGGCGCCCTGAACGTCATCACGTTGCCCTCCAGGTGGGCCACCTGGGCCCGGCCCGACGAGTCGGCTGCTGGCACTAGGAAAGGCGATGCATGCATAAGAAGCAAAATGAGTAGAGGCAGTGTGCGCTCCTTTGGGAAGAAAGCGGGACGCTTAGAAAAAGGGTATTAAACGCGAAAGCTAGGCCGGAAGAATTCCACTGCTTGAGCCAATCGTGAGCCAATTCACCTGCTGGTAAAAAGCGCCCCTACGGCGCTCATTCAACGAATTGCACATGGGCGACGGCTCGTGGTGAGCCAATCATGAGCCAATCAACCGGTACTCCGTCCCGGCTCCGCGGGTTCCGGTCTTCTGCAGGTAGCCGCCCTTCTCTAACTCGCCCAGGTAGCGCGTGGCCGTGGGCTTGCTCACGCCCAGCTGCTGCTGTACCAGGGTGTTAGTGACGCTGCCGTGCTGCCCGGTGTACAACAGCACCGGAACCAGATCCGCGCGCACGCCCTGCTGCTGCCAGTAGGCCGGCGAGTACTCGGCGAAGGCCACCACGAAACCCGAGGCCTCGAAGTAGAAGCGTGGGGCCGGCAGGTGGACGGCGCGGCACTCGCTGAGTATCTTAAGGGTACCCCGGCCCCAGGATTCGATGTAGCCGGCCCGGAACAGGGTATTGGCCACGTCCGGGTTGAAGGGCTTGGACGGATGTTTGCGCAGCAGGTTCGCCACCGTCCAGCTGTCGGGCAGGTGGCCTTCGTTCCAGAACTGCAGGTGGTGCTCATAAACGCTGATCTGCACGGGCGTGCCGCCGCTGTAGTCTTTGTGGGCCAGCGCGTTGAGCAGGGCCTCGCGCAGGGCAGCGGCGGGGAACGGGGGCTCTTCCACGCGGCGGCGGGCGCCCTCGTAGCGCACCTGGGCCTTGGTGTACTTGGTCTGCAGCAAATCCAGCGTGCGCTCCACCTGCAGCAGCAGCGGCCCGTGCACTTCGTCCTGATAGCGCAAATCGTCGTCGGTGGCAAAGAAGCCAATCTTGACATAGGCGCCGGTGATAAACTTCTCGGGCGTCGGGTGAAACAGCAGCACCGCCGCCCGCTTCAGGTAGTCGCCATCCACCAGGTTCAGGTTTTCCAACAGCGCCTCACGGCTGTCGTGCAGGACCTGCTCATCCACGCGCCCGCTTTTGGCGGCGCGCTGGCGGAACAAGTCGAAGGCCTCGGCCGACAAAGCGGCCGCCGTGACGCCCGGCACCGGCACGCCATCCCAGTGCTTGCCTTGCTTCTGGAGCAGAAACGCGCTCAGAGCCGGGCCTTTGAACTCCTGCTTGGTACTGCCGCTGCGGTAGTGATACTGTCCGCGGTAGCTGATGGGGTAGGGGTAGGGATCGACGACAATTTCCAGGTATTCCAATCCGCCTTCCTCGTGCCGGTTGACCTCGACCAGGATGCCCAGCAAATCGCGCACCTGGTTAGGCAAATCTTCCAGCAGCTTGCGGATGTTGGGCAGGCCCACCATCTGGCCGTCGTCGTTTTTGCCGATGTAGATGCGCCCGCCCTGGGCGTTAGCAAAGCCGCAAATCCACTTGAAGTACTCTTCCCGCCACGATTCCTTCCACTCAATGTTCTGCTGTTCGCGGGCGGTGCTCATAGGGGACGTAAACGGGGCGATGGATAACCTACAGGTTTAGGGCCTGCTGCACAATTAAATGAGCCTCTGCAGCCTCCTTTTTCGCCTCCAGCTTGGCTTGCTTGGCATCTTCCAGGGCCTGTTTGCCTGCCCGCACAAAGGCCGCGTTGCAGTAGCGCAGCTTGTCGTCGATGTGGCGGTTGGAGCGGTTCTTCAGGTCCCAGGCCCGTAGCAATTCCAACGCCCCCTCTTGCTTGAGAATGGGGGCGTATTTGACGATGTTGGCATCGGTCACTTTCCACTCCCGGAGCCGCTGAATGATGCTGCCCGTCGCCGAGTTTTCCAGCCAGGACTCCGGGATGTCCTTCAGCGTTGGGCCTTTCTTCAAATCAAACCGAAAGCGGATGATTTTCTTGCGGCCCCGGGTGGGCCGGGTCGTCTCGTAGATGGGGGTGAAGGTAAACTCGTAGTCGGTGCCGGCTAACTCCTTTTCCGGCTCCTTCATGGTGTTGTCAATCAGCAGCTTGGTGTTCGGGTACTTCAGCAGGGGCTCCCCGTCTTTGCCCTTTTTTACCTGGCCGCGCTTGTCGTACTCGTGCCAGCAGTCCATGTACTGCCGGTATTCCTCCACTGGTACCTCCCAGCGTCCTTTATCCTGCCAGGCCGCCAGAATCTCAAAAAAGCGCATGCTGTACCAGCTTTTCAGATTCATGTAGCCGTGCAGCGGAAACTTGCTGTAGTGGGCGGCCTTCACCAGGTAAGGCGCGAGCTGCGGGTTGAGCAGGATGGTGATGATGCCATCCTTGTAGCCGACCCGCTGTTCTTTGGTGGTATCGAGCAGGTGCCGGAAGTACCATTCCTTGCGGTCGATGCTCTCAAACTCCCACTTCATGTCGGCCAGCTCGTATAGCGCGCCCTTGATTTTCGAGTAGGCCGTATCGGCATCGATGTCCGTCCCTTCGATAATGGAGGAGATATGCAGCTGGTAGAAGTCCCGCAGCTGGTAGTCATTGTCGCGGATTTGGTCGATGACCCGCGCCATGATGCGCTTGCCGTAGACGGAAATCTTCTTCTGGTGGGCAAAGGTGACGTTCCAGTGCTGCTTGACCTCGCCCCGGTATTCGGGCTCATACTTGAGGCCCAGCTCCAGCATCGGCGTGGAGGGGGCGCGGGAAATCCGTTTATCGGCCATAGGAGGATAGCTGCAGCGGTGATCCTTTGCTACGCAAGGTAGCAAAAAAGTCTAAAACGCTAAGGTGTAGATTTAGCCACCTTATCTTTTACAGGGGGCCACACCATTGATGTTTAATGGCCGCCTTTACCTGTCCAAACCTTAGCTTTTGCCGGACGAGACGCCGTGCAGTCTCAGGGATAGCACCTGTCCAAACCTTACTTTTTGGGGGCTATGCATGTGGATAAGTACCTGTCCAAACCTTAGCTTTTACCTGTCCAAACCTTACTTTTCTCAGGTGACAACCTGTCCAAACCTTAGCTTATGATACCTCAGCACCTGTCTGAAACTTATTTTTTACCTGTCCAGAACTTAGCCTTTGGGCGTTTACTCCTTATAGTAAACTAGTATGTTCTTTTTAACTATTCAGTAAAAAGACAACTACCTAGTTCGGCGGAGCGAATAAGTATATAAGGCTCGTAGGGATGTACCCCAAGAGCACAAGGGGAACAAAAAACAAAGTCCAAAAAGGTAAAAAAAGGGGATTGCACTTTTCTACTATTTTATGCCATTATTTACATATCAACTTCATCTGCTTTATACTCTTATCCACTTTCAAAATCACTGAAATTACTATCCAATTTCAGGCGGTGGCCACGCTGTCTAGAGCTATGCTTAGCTCTGGTACTGCGCACAACTCCCAATGGTCCTTTTCTTACCATCCTTACTGTGAATCAGAGGAAAAACTAAACCGCCCAGGAGCTAAGCCCAGGAGCAAGAATTAGTGGTTACAATGGTACGGACAGCGGTACGATATGCAGACCATCTACAACGAGAAAAATGGCACTCATACCGTGAGCAGCCACAGCGACTTAGAGCAGTTGGCCGCTGCCCTCGTTGAACAGGGCTACGCCGTATGCCTGAGCGAATCCGGCGACGAGTCAAGCGTAGGCGCCCACAGCAGCGCCCCAGCCGGGCTAGAAGTGGAGCCAGTAGCGGAGCCCGACCAAACAGAGCGAGAATTTGAAGCGGCAGAACGTAGCTGGTTGGCTCAGATGTAGCCCCCGTAGGGGGGAAGGCTTGGCACCGGTAGACCCGGACCCGAGAACGGTTTGCAATTGTAAAAAGGAGAACAAGAGGGAAAAAGTAGCCAGCGTGCTAGGAAAATGTGTAAAAACTACATAAATAAGTTTGTAAAAACTGCAACATTATGAGGGCAAATACGTTTAATAAGTAATAGCAACGCAGCTAAAAACGACCTTTCAATCATGGGTAAGCACCTATTTTCTTCGACTACCAGTGCCGGTCAGCAAGTGAATGTTCAGTGTGGTTGGGACCGCCCCTTGCAGCACCATTACCTGACCGTCTTTGCCGGGGAGGCCGTGCCTGAAAACGTGCTCTATACTTCCCTGATGGAGCGCGGCGGATTGCCGGACGTGGACAGGGTAGCGGACCAACTGGAGGAATGGGGCATTGAAGCGCCGGAAGGGTTGTACGAGCGCCTTTGGCTTGATTCAGAATTTAACGAGAGCAGCAACGAGGGTAAGCAGTGGTAAGCCCATGAGAGCAGTAGAAGCCCCTACCCTTGGCGACCTCACTTGGAACCAGTACCGCAGCCAGGTAATCAATGCCATTACGGCTGTTGAAGCCCAGATGCACCACCTCAGAAAAAGCATCAACACCGAGGGCATGACCTACGAGGTAGCCGGGCTGCTGAAAATAGAAATCATCGACCAGGAAGATTTTGACGTGCTTTCGGCCTTAGTGAAAGCCGTCCGCCACGTTGGCCGCGAAGCTATCCGGGCCACGAAAGAGGACCACGGCGGGCAGTTCTCCTTACGTCTTCTCTAAGCATTACTCCCATGAATAAGCTCCAGGATTTGACTATAGGTGATGCCATTTTCTACCCGCGAGAGCAGGCGCTTGGCATCATTTACGAAACGTACAGCCGGGGCAACAACCAGCGCCCAGGGGTACAAGTGCTGCTGAGCAACGGCAAAGACCTTAGCGGATTCAGCGCCGAGGAAGCCGACCAGTTTTTGCAGCCATTGGGCCATACGGGTCTGAGTTACCAGTTTCAGAACGTGACCCAGCTAGCCCGCGACTTCGAGGGCGGCGTTTTTGGCCAAGCGTTCCACCATGCCCAGGTGCTTCGGTTGGCGCAGTCGCTGAACCTTCCCTTGTCCCCCACCGAGTAGCTTTTCCCCTTTTGTTCCTTCTTTGCTATGAGCACCAGCCACCAGATTAGCCAGAATAACGCCGGGTTTGCCCCTCAGCGGGCCTATCTAGCCGTTGAGCACCAACCGGCCGACGAAGCCGAGGCGCAACGCCTAGAGCAGCTACGGCAGCTAATTAAAGCGGCTCCCGACGTGGCCGACCTACGCGACTTTGCCGAGCAGGCTCGCCAAGTGATGGGCGGCGGTTATACCATGCACTGCGGCAGTTCCCACGTCTGGCTAAAACGTGACGCCCACCCCGAGCGCTTGGCGGTTATTGCCGACCGAAACACTACGGCTTACCAGGAGTGGAACACCCCCGCCTGAAATAGTTGAACCTTCCGCCAGCAGTGGGCCGTAATGTTGCTAAAATTGCATAGATTATGTTAGCTCATTACTCCTAATGCTGCTGAAAAATGCCTAAGAAATTGCCTTTTGACACCATTGCCGAGTTCATTCATTCCCTGGGAGAACGCGGCAAAACGGCCAAGGCCCTCGACATCAACCCGCGCACGTTGACAACGCGCTTGGAGAACCCGGCCACCTTCACCTTAGCCGAGTTGCAACGAGTGGCCGAGTACGGGCATACCGACCTGATGACGGTAACGATGCTAGCCGACCACCAGATAAAAAACCCGATTGATCCCCCAGCGCCTGCCTTGGGCCGGCCCGCTCGTCAGCATTAGCCGCCCCTGAGCATCTTACCTGACTTTGCAGCCCCTACCGGCGTTCGGTCGATGCTCTATCAAATGGCTGAGCTACTATTATGCTATCCAGCTGCTTGTGGAGCATTTATCACTTGGTAAGCCCATACAGCGGCGAGTCGGAGGTTTTACCCTAATTGTTTAACAATGCCCTACTTGATACTCGCGACGGATTTCAGGAACTGCGCCCATAGCTTGGCGTCCTGGTCTTTCGTTACGCCCTTGTTGGGCATATACTGAAACTGGTAGCTGACCCGGTGCACCAGCAGGATTCCCATATACCGGGGGCCTCCTCCCGGCACAGTATAATGCGCGCAAGCGGCCGTAGAGGGGCCATTCACTAGAATTGCCTCCTCTATCAGTGTACCGCGTGTGTCATGCATCATTTGGTCAATGGCAGTGCTGTAGAACTCATGATCTGAGTCAACGGCGTACATTTTATCCATCGGTTTCTCCTGGCGAAGTATGATGTAGGTGCCAGCTGCGTCGGAGTAGCGGTAGCCGCGTACCTGGCTGGCCGGCGTGCCAGGCGCGTAGTGGGCAGCATCCGGTACTGGCTGCGGCCTACCCGGCACGCGCAGCACCACGGCGTTATCAACGGCAAATGGCGTCCAGGGGGCTATTTGTGCCTGAGCAACTAGTGTGCAGAATAACAGGAGTAGAATAGTAGATAGTTTTCTCATGCTGGCCCCTCAGCAAAAGGCTCGCCAGCAGCCCACCAGGGCAGGGCTTAGCGTCATTTTTTGCCCCTATACTACCTCAAGCCACGGCGTACAAATAGCCCTTAGCTGCCGCTGTGGCGGCTCTAAGCAGCAGCTACAACTGCTATTGGCCTTGGTTGAAAGTTTGGTCCAACGGTTAGTTGGTGGGCTAGGCAATAACTGTTTTTTGTCTAGCTACCCCGGACACGCAGCGGCATCAACAACGCGTTTTCACAATGGGAACCGAGCATGTAGGCGGGTAGCAGCCCCGTTTAACTTCTGCACCAAACTTTTAACCGAGGCCAAAAACGCCCGCACGACTTCCTGACAACAAAAAGCCCCCGAGCTGAAGGGCAGAGGGCTTTTGAGTTGCCTATCTGGTGAGCCCATTAGCGGTGCTGCTGGTCGTAGTAATCATTATCGTAGTAGCGGTTGCGCTGGTACCGGATCTTGGATGTAGAGGCCATGCCCCCGAGGAAACCAAGGGCCACGAGAACCAAGCCCCAATTGGCCAGGTGTTGGCCCCAGGAAGGAGCCCACGAGCTATGCAGAAAGAAGAATAGTGCGCCCAGGATAAGGAAAGTACGCATAGGAGTACTATAAAGTACGCTTCACAATATAGTAACTAGCTGGCTATTCTGCCACTACGTAAAGGCCGTGTCTTTAGTTGCACTTTATACAACATTATTGTCGCGGCACCAAGTATATGCAGTGGCATAAAACAACGGCCATTATAACGCCCACCGAGTAATTTACCACCATCAAATCTTCCAGTCTAGTAGTAAAGCAAGGAGAGCGCCATTGCGCTTTTCCTGCCCAGGGCGGCGGGTGGTGGCCGCTCGTGGTGGCCGAGTGGCCAGGAGCCGGTACCGCCGTAGCGATCCGCACCGTGCCCCGCCCGAATCGCTGATTCAAGGCGTCCAGGCTAGCCATCAAGCCCGGCCGCTGGGTAACGAGGGCTGGTTGTTCGACTGGTTTAGCCAGAGCAGGGGCCGCGGCGAACAAATCCAACTGCTGACCCGTACCGGGCGGCTCTAATCCGTCGAGCACCACCCCGGCCTTCTGGTAGGCTGTGCCTTTCTCCCACAGCCGCCCCACCAGCAGGCGAGCGTAGCCGAGCAGCACGGTTGTATCAGCCGTTGATCCGATGGGTAGGGTAAGCGTAGCCGACCTTGAAAAAGGCGGCAGCACCTGAGGGGCAAAGCGGTTTTTGCTGATATACACCGTCAGAACGTGCGCCATGTCCCCCTGCGCCCGCAGCTTTTCCGCCGCCCGCGAGAGGAACGCCGCTACCGCCGCCAGTACATCATCAAAGGCAGTCAGGGGCTTGCCGAAGGTACGGGAGCAGCTGATGCTTTGCCGGCTGAGCGTGCCATCCTCCGACGGGTGCAGGCCCGCGCAGGGCCTACCTTGCAGTTCCTGCACCAGCCGGGCTCCGACCACGCCGCCCAGATGTTTGCGCGCCCACGCCTCCGACACGCGGGCTAGGTCAGCGGCAGAATCCACCCCGGCCGCCGCGAGTTTGGCCGCGTATTGTCGCCCTACGCCCCACACGTTGCCCACCGGCACTTGCCGTAATGCCCAGGCCCGCCGTTCGGGCGTATTCAGGTAGAGCACCCCACCCAGGCCCGCGTCCTTCTTGGCAATGCGGTTGGCCAGCTTGGCTAACGTCTTTGTTGGAGCAATACCAACGCAGGTCGGGATGCCCGTGCGGGCTTTTACCCCCTCCCGGACTTTACGGGCGTAGGCATCCAAGTTCCCGCAGTAGGTTTCCATGCCGGCCAGGTCTAGAAATGCTTCGTCGATGGAGTAGATTTCTACCGCTGGGGCTACTTGCTGAAGGTGATACATGACGCGCCTACTCATGTCCCCGTAGAGCGCATAATTGGAGCTGAAAACCTTCACGTTATGCTGTTGCAGGAGGTCTTTGACTTGAAAATAAGGGTCGCCCATTTTCAGCCCCAACGCCTTCGCTTCGGCCGAGCGACTGATCAAATTGCCATCATTATTGGAGAGCACCACCACCGGCCGGCCCTCGTAGCGCGGCTGGAAAACGCGCTCGCAGCTCACGTAGAAATTGTTGCAATCTAGTAATCCGAACATATTGCTAATCAAGGCTTTGCAAGAGTGCCGTTAGCTTGCCCGGAATCAGCTCATGTACGACGTGAGTAACCACGCCCCAAATCCGCAGCTCGTCGGTATCGGTAATCTCGTAGGGCTTGAAAGCCGGGTTTTCAGGTTTGAGCCACCAGGTAGTCCCGTCACGCACCAGGCGCTTGACCGTGCATTCTCCGTGCACTACAGCCACCACAATATGATTGTGGTCGGCTTCCATGTGCTTGTCCACGGCCAGCAAGTCGCCGGCATGAATTTCCGCCCCGGCCATGCTTTCCCCACTGACCCGCAGCAGATACGTGGCGTCGGGATGCCGCAGTAGTAGCCGGTTTAAGTCAAATAACCCTTCCAGGTGGTCGGTTGCCGGAGAGGGGAAACCAGCCGTCACGGTGCAGCTAAAAAGAGGCAGCAGGAAGGGTGTTTCGGTAGTAATTACTGGGATTAGTTCAACGTTACTCATCGACTCAACAATAAGGGAGGCCGTAAGTATACGCAAATGCTAAATTAATTAGTTGTATTTAGCTAAAATGAGTAGTAATTCAGTTGCATGGTTTGTCTGATACAAACTAAAATACTCAGCGAGGCCAGCGGAATCAGGTCGTCTACCAGAGGAGTGCTGTTTTCAACGGATCGAATCCTTACCGTAATTCTATCTCCCTGCTGCTAGTAAAAGGCCAGGTGGTCATCCACGCCCACCGCAAACCAGCCCCTGCCAACCCCTCCGTTTAACCTTTGTACCAAACTTTTAACCAAGGCCAATGCTGAGCTATCAGCTTATGCACTGCGCCCATTAAAACTAAATAGTACAGCAACTGCTGGTAACACGCCAGCTGAAACGGACATGTTTGGCTTTCGCATTCGAAAATTCGATTGACTTAACAGGGGTTGCGTTAGTAGTTGGACAAAGAATTACGGTAAGCATATAAAGCCCTGATTCACAGCACCTTTTGGGGCAAGATGCAGCTTACTGTCCCTCTTATTGGCCTTCGTTTGTAGTTTGCGGTTGAGCCAAAGTAGGGAGCACAAAAAAGTGGGGTTTCCGGTACCACCTACTTCCGACCTCTTCCGGGCTGTCAGCCCAGCAAAACCTAGTACCCGAAACTCATAACGGCCATCAAAGTGCCCGCTAGACCCTTCTTACTGCTTTCTGGTACTAGCAACCACGTCTACTCACCAGTCAAAACGCCCTGCTATTCCAAGCTACTCTTGGACGATTGCTTCGCTCAAGCGGGAGCTTCCGTGTTGGAAGTGGAAGGCCGATTTCTCCTGCCTTACCG
>NZ_FWWW01000077.1 GCF_900176135.1 Hymenobacter roseosalivarius DSM 11622
GTTTATGCCTTAGCAAGACAATAAATGATGTTATGCGACCTTTGTATCCATTTTCTGGAAATGGTGTTTATATCAACTACAAAAGCCTGTTTCCAGTAAGCTGTCATAAGGACTGCTTAACATCAGATTATAAGTAACGATTTTCTTTGAAGCAGTATTATTAGCAATGGCACTTCTATTTCCGTGGTTTTTATTGGGATTACTTGGGATAGCTATACCTATCGCTATTCATTTCTTCGAGTTGCGTAAGCCTCAACTTGTTCATTTTACTAATGTTAGTTTCATTAAGGAAGTGAAGCTGGTAACTGCTCGCCAAAGGAAGCTAAAGCATTTACTTATTCTATTAGCCCGGATAGGATTCGTTTTATTTTTGGTGCTAATGTTCTGTCAGCCATTTATACCTGCTATTAAGCAGGATGCAAGACAGGGGCAGTCTGTGTCTATGCTTATAGATACTTCACCAAGCATGCAAGCTCAGGGTAACGACCAGTCTTTATTGGATATGGCAGTCCAAGAAGCTAATGGCCTTTCGAATGTGTATCCAGCAACAACACGGTTTCAGCTTCCCAACGTAGCTAATACATTAAATAAATTTGCTTTTCAAGCTGCTACGGGACAGCTCACCGTATCAGGGCAAGCTGAGAGTTTAGGTGCTTTGCTAGCTAAGGGTAAAGGTTTTAGTGGAAAAGGGCAGACTTTTATTTTTTCAGATTTTCAGAAGAATAGTTTCTCTTCTGATTTCCTGTCCCAGCTTGATTCAACGGACAAGATATTTCTGGTACCCTTAGCGCAGAATGAAGTTTCTCAGAATGTATATGTAGATAGTGTAGGGCTAGATGATGCTTTTGTGCGGCGCGGAACTGATATTATATTGCGGATTCGACTTCGTAATGGAGGACAGGTTCCCGTTGCTAATTGTCAGGTGAGATTGTTTATAGGAGATAAACAGGCAGCGGTTTATCGTGCAGCTATTAATATAGAGAGTCCGACTATCACATCAGTACGAGTGCGCATTGACAGTAATGAGTTACAACGCTGTCGGGTAGAAATAGAGGATTTTCCTGTAACCTTTGATAATACATACTATTTTACTTTGCAACCTTCGCCTCAGATCCGCATAGTGGATTTGGCTACTGGAGAACCAGCTACGCAGCGTTTGTATGCAAATGAGTCTTTGTTTTCCTACAGCAGAAGTAGCCCGCAAGCAGTAAATTACCGCTTGTTGGAAGGCGCAAATCTGGCTTTAATACAGCAACCACTCGTGGATGCGAGCCTACGCGAAAACATAAAAAGGTTGGTAGAAAAAGGTGGCTCAGTAGTTATTGTGCCACCATCTCTCGCGGCGGGTCGCGCGTCCTATACTCAATTGTTCCGTGATTTAGGAATAGGATCAGTACAGTGGGAGCCAGTGCCAACAGGTGCCCCAATCCTACGAGATGTGGCTGCTCCTAGCCTACAGAATCCTTTCTTTAAGGAGGTATTCGCCACGCAAAACCGGCAGCCCGTGATGCCGAAGGTATCACCTGTGCTACGCTGGTCGAGGTCGGGAACGGATATTTTGCGACTACAAGATGGAGATGGCTACTTAGCTAGTTTCAGTAGCGGACGTGGCATCGTGTATTTGTTTTCAGCTCCGTTTGAGAGCAGCTATTCAGATTTTACTAATCATGCGCTTTTTGTGCCAGTGATGTACCGATTGGCTATGCAAAGCTTTCGCAATGACCAGAACCCAGCTTATCGCTTGAATCAACGGACGGTAGCAGTGGCTATGTCAGAGGAGACAGATAAGGCTGAACAGGTATTTAAGCTAACAAAAGATAGCTCGACGTTCATTCCTGTTCAGCGATTTCAGGCAGGAGAGCTTCGCTTTGATGTTCCGCCTGGAATGCAAACCCCCGGATTTTATCAGCTCACGCGTAACGAGCAGATAATTAAAACACTGGCCTTCAACTTTGACAAGCGCGAATCTAATCTGGCCCGCTACTCAGCGGATAAGTTACGCACCTTGCTTGGGCAAAATCATCCGAATATTCAGATCTATGACGCCGCTGGGGGGCAAACTTTGGCGGCGCAATATCGTGCCGAGCGGATAGGCACACCGCTTTGGCAGTACTGCTTATGGGCTGCGCTAGCCTGTCTGCTTGCTGAGGGATTGCTGCTTCGTTTTATGACGAGGCGTAGCACGGTGGAGCCAGTGGCTATGGCGGCCTGAAAAGCCCCCAGCAGCATTTCGGCCGGCATCCACTATCTTGCCGCATCACCTCGCAAATCAAGTGAACTCGGCCACTTCATCTAATCGATTTACGGTACGGCAGGCTCTTCGCTACGGGGTAGGTGCAGGGATTATATGTGTTATTTGGGTAGTGATTCTTTACCTGACTGATACTAATCCTTATGGCCCTAAGCGGCTGCTGAGTGTATTCGTGCCACCATTGGCTGCTTTATTCAGCCAGTGGGCAGTTCGGCGTTCTTTTTTGCCTGCCGGACCAGGCTTACGACGTGTATTGCTGGCTGGCATTCTGACGACAGTTCTGGCGGCCGTTACGTCGGCGGCGGGCGTATATGGGTTTGCCCGCGTTACCGGACGGGCACCAATTGATCGGCACTTAACGGAGATGAAGACGCTTTTGGAGGCTAGTAGGGCCGAATTCATCAAGCAGCCAGGCGGCCAAGCACAATATGAGCGCGCCCGCCAAAGCCTCGCTCATACGCCCCAGGCATTAGCATCTGATGATTTTGAGAAGAAATTACTGTTTGGATTGCTTTTGAGCTTTCCGGGAGCCGTTTTTTTTAGAAAATAACTGCTTTCTTGCTGTTATTACTCATCTAATTCTCATTCTACTAACGCCATGGAAAACACGTCTACTCCAGTTTCTACAACATCATTTGGCTTGCGCTACGGGCTTCTGACGGGTATTGTATCCGTTATTTATTCATTTATTCTGCTAGCAGCCAATATGGAGCAGAATACCGCGCTAAGCCTTTTAAGTTTGGTTATTCTGGTGGGTGGTATTTTCCTAGCGCATAAAAAATACAAGGAAAATAATAGTGGCTTTATGTCATATGGCCAAGGACTTGGAATCGGAACGCTCGTTAGCTTGATTTCTGGTCTGCTGGGGGGCATTTTTCGCTACGTTTACATGGAGTTTATCGATCCATCCGCAGCCCAGCGTACAATTGAGCAAACTCGCGCTAAGATGGAGGAAGCCGGCAATATGAGCGACGCTCAGATAGATCAGGCTATTCAGATGTCGCAGCGTTTCGCGAGTGGTCCACTTGGTATTGCGGTGGCCATCATCGGATCAGCTTTTATTGGCTTTTTGATTACTCTTATCATAGCTGCTATCACCAAGCATAATCGTCCCGAATTTGAGTAAGCGTTTGCCGCAGCATTTCCCCGTCGAAATATCGGTCGTAATCCCACTGCTCAATGAAGCAGAGTCGTTGCCGGAATTAACGCGTTGGATTCATCGGGTGCTGGCTCAGCACGGACTCACGTACGAAGTCATTTTGATAGATGACGGCAGCACGGATAATTCGTGGGAGGTAATCGAGGAATTGGCGCAGGCTGATACTCACCTGCGCGGCATTCGCTTCAATCGTAATTATGGTAAGTCAGCGGCTCTCAACGTAGCCTTTCGGGCGGCGGTTGGCCGCGTGGTGTGCACCATGGATGCCGATTTGCAGGACTCACCGGAAGAACTGCCCGAGCTCTACCGCATGATTACGGAAGAGCACTATGACTTAGTGAGTGGCTGGAAGAAGAAGCGTTTCGACCCACTGAGCAAAACTATTCCAACCAAGCTTTTTAATGGGGTTACGCGCTGGATATCAGGTATTAAGCTGCATGATTTCAACTGCGGCCTCAAAGCCTATGATCAACGCGTAGTGAAAGGCATTGAAGTGTACGGTGAGATGCACCGCTATATTCCGGTTATCGCAAAGTGGAACGGCTTTGCTCGAATCGGGGAAAAGTCGGTACAACATCAGGAGCGTAAGTATGGGGTCACAAAATTCGGCTTAGAACGCTTTGTATACGGTTTTCTGGACTTACTGAGCATCACCTTCGTAAGTCGATTCCGGCGGCGGCCTATGCACTTTTTTGGTACGATGGGCACGTTGTCGTTTCTACTCGGAATGATCATCACCCTGTGGTTGGGGGGGCAAAAAGTGTATCTGGCGCTGAATAATTTAAAAGCGCGCGACGTAACCGCACAGCCCTTGTTCTTTCTGGCTTTGGTGGCGGTGGTAGTAGGGGTTCAGCTGTTTTTAGCAGGCTTTCTGGCCGAGATGATTTCCCTGAGCGGGGCTCGTCGAAACGACTACTTGGTACGCGAGAAACTGAATATTAAATAGCGTAGTAGCTCGTAATCAAGCATTGGTTAACACTTGCTGGCTATGAACTACTTGTTTATTCATTCATGCTAAGCTGAAACTATGCGCGTCGTCATTATTGGGCCAGCGTACCCGTTACGGGGTGGCTTAGCTACCTACAACGAGCGGTTGGCGCGGGCTTTCCACGACGTCGGCGACGAGGTACGGCTGGTTACGTTCAGCTTACAATATCCAAGCTTCCTGTTTCCAGGGCAAACGCAGTTTAGTACGGAAAAAGCCCCCCAGGATTTACAGATTGAGGTTAGTATCAATTCGGTGAGCCTGGTATCGTGGTGGCGCGTGGGCAATCGGCTGCGCCGCGAAAAGCCGGATTTGGTTGTCTTTCGCTTCTGGCTGCCATTTATGGGCCCGTCGCTGGGCACCATTGCGCGCCTTATTACCCGCAACCGCCACACGCGCGTAGTAGCCATCACCGATAATGTAATTCCGCACGAAAGACGCCCCGGCGACCGCCCCCTGACGCGCTATTTCCTGGCGGCTTGCCACGGCTTCGTTACCATGTCGCGCTCCGTGCTGGCCGACCTGCGCCGGTTGCATTTCAACCAGCCCGCCCGCTACCAGCCACATCCGCTCTACGATAACTTCGGCCCTTTAAAGTCAAAGTCTGCGGCCTTGCAGGCGTTAAACCTCAGCCCAGATTTTCAGTACATTCTGTTTTTTGGCTTCATTCGGGCCTATAAAGGACTGGATCTGTTGCTTGAGGCCTTCGCGGATGAGCGGCTCAGCGTCTTACCCGTTAAGCTTATTATTGCCGGCGAATTTTACGAGCCTGCTGCACCCTACGACACCCTTATTCAGCAATATAAAGTAGAGGAACGCTTGGTGCGTGCCACCGACTTTATTCCTAATGAGCGCGTAGCCGACTACTTTTGCGCCGCCGATCTGGTAGTTCAGCCTTATAAAAACGCGACTCAGAGCGGCGTGTCGCAGATTGCCTATCACTTTGAGCGACCCATGCTGGTTACTAATGTAGGCGGCCTATCGGAACTGATACCCGATGGCGAAGTGGGGTATGTAACCAAAGCTCAGCCTAAAGCTATTGCTGACGCCTTGGTTGATTTTTACCAAAACCAGCGCGAAGAACAGTTTACGGCTGGTGTGCGGGAATATAAAAAGCAGTTCTCCTGGAGTGAGATGGTAACAGCGCTGAAAGCAGTGGCAAGCTAGACTGCCTTCTGCATGGCCGAAGCCGGCAGCGAAGCCCGCACGGCCGCAAAGACCTTACTGGGGGCCAAATCTTCCATGCAACTCGTGCCCAGCTTACAAGTACCACGATAGAAGCAGACGCACTGTCGGTCGGGCTGCACGATCTGGCCGCGGCCGTACAGGTCGAATTCGTGGGGATTGAAAATGTTGTTCATCAGCACCGTTGGCTTGCCCAAGGCAATGCTGATGTGCATGGCCATGGTAACTTGGGTCACTACCAGCTCCATTTGCTGCATCAAATTGATAAACTGCTCCAGCGGAAACGTGCCCAGATAAGCGGCTCCGGTAGCCAGATGCAAGCGTTGATTGCGCTCATCTTCAGCCACGCCACCGAGCAGCACGGGAATATAGCCGGCTTGCTGAAGCTGGGAGATTAGATCTATCCAATGCGTATCAGACCATAAGCGCGTGGTCCACCGGTCGCCGCATCCGGTATTGAGGCCGATGCGCGGACGGCTCGTCGGTAAGGAATCCCAGCGGTATCCTTTGTCATCATGAGTATCAAACACGTATTCTTCGCCCCGAAACTCATAGCCACAGAGCTCAAAAATCTCCTGCGCATAAGGCTTCTGATTTTGTAAGCTCAGCTCATCAAACACGCCAGTCAGGAACTTATGATTGGCCAACGTATTACCGGGCCAGGGTACACCATTCGGGAGCAGCGTATAGCCAAACTTTTGAACCGCCCGAATGGTGTCATGCAGGGCGCAGGCTTCTTTATCCTTGTCCAGATTGAATAGAAGCTCAAACTGGCGGGCTTGCAGGTGCAGCACGCTAGTCAAATCCAGCTTCAGGATCTCATCGACGGCGCTGGGGGGCAAAATGGCGGGCGTGTGCGTGAGCCAGGTGATTTTCGCAGCCGGGTATTCCTGCCGCAGCCGGCGCAAAAGCGGTGTCGTCCGAATCACGTCGCCGATGGCACCGAGCTTGATGATGAGAATGCGTTCCTGCGTAGGCGCGTACACCGGGCAGCCGGCGCACTGATAGCCGTGTTCTTTATTAGGCCGACAAGGCACATCACCGCGAAAATGGCGGCAGTCAGGCTGAACGAGGATGCCGTTGAGTTCGGGCATTGAAGGAATAGAAAGCTGAAGTTATCGTTTGGTTTGTTCTACAATCTGGCGAATGGCGCTGTTACTCCAAGCACATTCATTGTTAATCAACGACTGTTAGATACCCACATAATTCATTGGCGAGATGCTTCGCAGTTCGGCTTTCACCTCCTCGCTCACCGTTAATGTCTCAATGAACTCCCGGATTGTTTGCTCGGTGATGGGGCCGTGGGTTCGGGTGAGTGCTTTGAGCGCGTTGTAAGGATCAGGATAGTTTTCGCGGCGCAGAATGGTTTGGATAGCCTCGGCAACTACTGGCCAGTTGGCGTCAAGGTCGCGGCGCAGAGCGTCTTCATCAAGAGCCAGTTTGCTTAAGCCGCGTTGGAGAGAATTGAGGGCCAGCAAGGTATGGCCAAGTGGCACCCCCAGGTTTCGGAGTACGGTGGAGTCGGTGAGGTCGCGCTGAAGGCGGGAAATAGGCAGCTTAGCAGCTAAATGCTCCAGCAAAGCATTGGCCACCCCCAGGTTACCCTCCGCATTCTCGAAATCAATAGGATTCACCTTGTGCGGCATAGCCGAAGAACCTACCTCGCCGGCCTTAATGGTCTGACGAAAGTAGCCCAGCGAAATGTACTGCCACACGTCGCGGGCAAAGTCGATCAGAATGGTGTTCAGTCGTTTTAAGCCGTCGCAGGTAGCGGCCAGGTGGTCGTAATGCTCAATCTGGGTAGTCGGGTGGCTGCGATGCAAGCCTAAAGTCGTGTTCACGAACTGGTCCGCAAATGCCTTCCAGTCTACCATTGGATAGGCTACGTGATGGGCGTTGAAGTTGCCGGTGGCTCCGCCAAACTTAGCTCCGAATGGGACCTGGGTCAGGAGCGCCAACTGCGCCGTCAGCCGCGCGGCAAATACTTCTATTTCTTTGCCTAGGCGGGTTGGGGAAGCCGGCTGACCATGAGTGCGCGCAAGCATCGGAATTGCCCCCCAGGTTTGGGAAAGCTGCTGCAAATGCTGTTGCAGGCCAGTGTATTGCGGCAGCAGTACTTCCGTCAGAGCCTCGCGCAGGCTAAGGGGAATAGCCGTATTGTTGATGTCCTGGGATGTGAGACCAAAGTGAATAAACTCCAGGTATTCGCTTAGGCCCAGGGAAGAGAACTGATCACGCAGGAAATATTCAACCGCTTTCACATCGTGGTTGGTCACGCGCTCGTGCGCTTTCACGGCCTCAGCTTCACTGACGGAGAAAGTCTCGTAAATGGCTCGCAGTGAATTAAATGTGCCAGAATCAATGCCGGATAACTGAGGTAGCGGCAGCTCACAAAGCGCGATAAAGTACTCCACTTCTACCCGCACCCGATAACGAATCAGCGCCAGCTCAGAAAAATAAGGCGCCAACGGGGCCGTCTGGCGGTGGTAGCGGCCATCAAGGGGGGAGAGAGCAGTGAGCGGCGAAAGCGTATTGTCAGGTGCAGACATGGGGAGCAGAAAACGTCAGAAGGACCAAAGGTAGCGAATGCACCCGCGCTACCATAAACGCCACGTTCGGCTTTTCGCTACCTTTGTGGCTCATGCGGTCGTGGGTTCGGCGCGAAATTCGCAGAGCCTGGTCGCGATATCCTCTCCCTGATTATTCGCGTGACTCCTGCTACTAAGAAAAAAATAGCCATTGGCTCAGGCATCCTCGTGCTGTTGCTGGCCGGTGCCGTTGGCGTATTCTTCCTGAAGCGCCAGCAACTTCTGGACTACGCTCTCGCACAGGTTAAACTGCGGGTAGAGCGGAAGTATCCCGCGCAGCTTACCCTTGGGCCGGCCAGGTTCACTGACTTCAATACCGTACGCATTGATGGTGTTTCCTTCGTGCCTACCGGGCACGATACGTTGCTACGGGCCCGGAGCATTAACGCTTCACTCAGTGCCCGCTCATTGTTCGCCGGGCGGCCGGTATTTAGCAATCTGCAAATCGACAATGCCCGACTGACGGCACGCAAAACGGCTGCCACCGATAATTTCTCCTTCCTCTACAAAACCAAAAACCGCCCAGCAACGGTGGTGCGCGATACCACGCAGGGCACCAATTATGGCCTGCTGCTGAATCAGTTCATCGAGGCCGGATTTGATAATATTCCTGCGGAGGCTGATTTTAAGAACTTCCTTGTTAGCTACCGTAGCCCAGGACACGAGGCAACCATTGCTATGCCCAGCCTCACCATTGAGGATGGCAATATCGCGGGCCAGTTGACGGCTACCTTTGATTCCGTAGAGAATAGAGTAGGCATTCGGGGACATGTAGAGCCTCGCGACTACGCGGTGCAGGCCAAAGTATATGGGCTGAATAAGCGGCCAGTAGTGTTCCCCTATTTACAGCAGCGCTACAAGGCACGCGTACAGTTTGATACGTTGCGCTTTAGCCTGACCGACAAAGACCTAGATGATGACGAGCTGACACTGCGTGGGACGGCCGCAGCCAGCAACTTTGCCGTGTATCAGGCCAAACTGTCTGATCGGGATATTGTGGTGCGCAGTGGGGGCATGGACTTCGTGGCCACGCTGGGCCAGGGGGCTTTTTCGCTGGCTAAGGGCACGAAGGTTACGCTGAATAAGATGGTGTTTTACCCTGCCATCAGTGTGCGCAAGCTGCCGGTTCAGCAGCGCCGCATTGGTAAAAAACTTAACGGGCTGACCTCTCGCAAAGATTTGCTGGCTGGCTTGCAGTTCAATGCCGATATCAAGTCAATGGAAACGACGGCCAACGATTTTTTTGCTTCGTTGCCGGAAGGCATGTTTGAAACGCTGGAGGGCACGCAGGGAGAAGGTACGCTCACGTATAGCCTTCAGGCGGCGCTGGACATGAATAAGCTCGACAGCCTGAAGTTCAACTCAACGCTGCGGAGTAAGAACTTTCGGATTACCCGCTGGGGCAATGAGGATATGAGTAAGCTCAACCAGGCTTTTGCCTATACCGCTTATAACGATAGAGGCGACTCTATTCGCACGTTTAAGGTAGGTGCTCCCAATCGGGATTTTACCCCGTTTAGCCGCATTTCCAATCACCTGAAGAACGCTATTCTAACGGCCGAAGACCCGCGTTTTTTCACGCATAAAGGCTTTATGGAAAGAGCCTTTGTGAAGTCGGCTATTCAGAATATTAAGGAGAAGCGCTTCGCGCGGGGCGGCAGTACTATTTCGATGCAGCTGGTCAAAAATGTGTTTTTGACGCGCAAGAAAACGCTGGCTCGCAAAGCGGAGGAGACCCTGATTGTATGGATTATTGAAAACACGCGTCTGGCGTCGAAGGAACGCATGTTTGAAGTGTACCTCAACATTATTGAGTGGGGACCCAAAGTGTACGGGGTGATGGACGCGGCGCGTTTCTACTTCGCCAAGTCGCCCGACGAGCTGAACCTGTCCGAGAGCTTGTACCTGGCCAGCATTGTGCCCAAGCCTAAGTTCTACCGCTATTCCTTCGATAGCTACGGCAACCTACGTGGCAGTGCGCGCTACTTCTACCGTCTCATCGCGGGTATTATGGCCCAACGTGGTATGATTTCACAAAACGCTTATAATGACCTGTCGCTGGGCGTGGCGCTTAACGGTCCGGCGCGCAAGTATATCGTGACAGCCGTGGATACGGTACGGGCCTTCGCGCCTGCCGATTCCGCGCAGTTTGAGCCGTTGAATCTGATTGATTTGCTCGGTGGTAATCCAACCCCCGATGAGGGCGTAAACACCAACGTGCCTAATCAAGAAGGAAATAACACGCCTACGCCAACCCCGCAAAAGCCATAATTCAGGCGTACTTTCTGGTTTAGCGAAGAGTTGTACGTCTGTCTGGGTTTCTTTTAACTGAGAAGGTGAAAGGATGTAAGCTGTGTCTCATTCCAAAGAAATTTACTGTCACAAAAAAGCCCCCCAAAAGTTCTCCGGGGGGCTTTTTTGTGGTAGCCAGGTTATTTTGGTAATGGTAAAGTGTCCTCTTCCTCCTTCTTGGGGAAGAGCAAGGATACAACAACCGATACAGCCAGGATGAAGCCTACCACTCCCAAAGAAAGTGCCATGGGAATATGGAGATAATCGGTTACCAGGAGCTTGAAACCGATAAAGATCAGGATGAGTGATAAACCATAGTGCAGGTAATGGAAAAGCCGCATGAGGCCTTCCAAAGCGAAGTACAACGCCCGCAAACCCAGTAAGGCAAACACATTGGAAGTATACACGATGAATGTGTCGCGGGAGACGGCCAGAATCGCGGGAATAGAATCGGCGGCAAATACCACATCTGTCGTTTCCACCATTACCAGCACTACGAACAGAGGAGTGGCGAAGAGCAGATTTTCCTTGCGTACGAAGAAGCGACCATCCTCTATCTTGCTGGTAATGGGTATGTAACGGCTCAGAAACTTGACCACGGGATTGTTATCGGGGTCAATTTCGGGCTCACTGCCGCTGGTGGCCATTTTTATGCCCGTATAAATCAGGAAGGCGCCCAAGGCATAGAGCAGGATGTGGAATTTGGCCAGCAAAGCTGCTCCCACCAGAATAAAGATTGCGCGTAGCAGCAGGGCGCCAATAATGCCCCAGAAAAGGATCTTGTGCTGGTATTGTTGCGGAACCTTGAAGTAGCTGAAAATGAGCAGAAATACGAATAGGTTGTCTACGCTCAAGGACTTCTCAATCAGGTAGCCGGTAAGGAATTCTAGTCCGGCCTGCTGCCCCATTGTGCGATACACGAGGTAATTGAAGGTAAGAGAAAGGGCAATCCAGAACGCGCTCCAGCCCAGGGCTTCGCGCATTTTTACCACATGAGCCTTGCGGTTGAATACCAGCAAATCCAGCATTAGCATCGCTAATACAAAGACGTTGAAGCCGACCCAAAAGGCGGGGGTATTTTCCATTCGTTGGTGGTAGGTAGATACTGGACCGCTGCCCGGCTGCGACTTTGCCGTAGGTGCCTTACCTGGTTTAGCGGGCCGGGGTTGCGGTCGAAGCTGAAATAGCGTCGGCGCTGGCCACTGGGGCCCGGTCGAAGCGGCGAAACCAGCTGGCCACTTTCATCTGCACGACGCCGAAAAACGCTTCTTTAAAAATACCCTTCGACATCTTGGAAGTGCCGCGGGTACGGTCGGTGAAAATGATCGGGACTTCTTTTATGCGGAAGCCGTATTTGTAAGCCAGCCACTTCATCTCAATCTGGAAGGCATAGCCCACGAAGCGAATGCGGTCAAGCTCGATAGTGCGCAGCACCTCAGCCGAATAGCATTTGAAACCCGCCGTAGCATCGGCGATGGGCATACCCGTAATGAAGCGAACGTAGGCGGAGGCAAACCACGACATTAACACCCGATCCATCGGCCAGTTAACTACGTTCACGCCCTGGCAGTAGCGACTGCCAATGGCCATGTCGTAGCCTTCTACGGTGCAGGCTTCATACAGGCGCTGGAGGTCGTCGGGATTATGCGAGAAGTCCGCGTCCATCTCAAATATGTAGCTGTAACTGCGCTTCAGGGCCCACCGAAAGCCAAAAATGTAGGCCGTCCCCAAACCTAATTTACCGCGTCGCTCCTCTAGGAAAAGGCGGTCGGGAAACTCGTTTTGCAGCTCCCGCACGACCTGAGCGGTACCGTCAGGCGAGCCATCGTCGATAACGAGCACGTCGAAGGCTTTGGGCAACGAGAATACCTTGCGAATGATCAGCTCCGCATTTTCGTGCTCGTTATATGTCGGAATCAGAACCAGCCCATCGTTCATTGGACCAAAGATAGAAATATAGGCACTCAAGCTGCACTATCAGTGATTTTTTCTGCCACTTGTCGAGCGTAGCGCACGCAGTCGGGTACGCCGACGCCGGCTCGCCAATTGGCCACAGCCTCTATTCCCTGAGCCGTCAGGGAATCGGCGGCGACATGAGCCGCTACGATGTTCGCGTCAAATTGCGGAATGGCCCTGGGCCAATAGTACTGGTGCTGCCATAGTGGGTCGCTCTTAATTCCGTAGAAGCGGCTTAACTCGGTGTGCACGGCCGCCTTTTGCTCATCGGCCAGCTGCCCGGCCTGCGCCGCGTATTGGCTGCCACCCACGAAGGTGGTAAACAATACCTGATCAGCAGGAGCCCGGTCGGGAAAGATAGAGCTGGTCCAGATGCTGCCGGCCGCGTAGGGCTGCTCTACCTTCGGGTGCAGAGCCCCAAAGCCATCGAGCGGGTGCGTCACATCGGCACGGCGATAGGCCGTGAATACAGCCGCCATTGGCGGATAATTCACGGCGGCTAAAGCAGCAGCCGCCTCCGGGAAAAGCGGTTTTAGCAACGGTACGGCAGCGTAGGCTGGCAGAGCCAGGGCCACTATATCGTATGAAGTATCCGAAAAAGGCCCCCGAACCGTCTGAACCTGGTATTTACCCGCTGCATCACGCGTCAGGCCCGTTACGGGCTGGCTTGGGTGGCGGTGAGTAAGGTGGTTGGTGAGGGCTACGACTAGCGTTTGGAGACCGCCGCGCAGAGAGAAAATTTTGCGCCGGCCACCCGCGCCGCCTGATTTGGCCAAGCCGCGCAGCACTGATCCGTGCGTTTGCTCCAAGGCAGCGAGCTTGGGGAAAGTCTTGTGCAGAAGCAGCTTTTCCGGGTCGCCGGCATAGATGCCTGAGATAAACGGATTGAGCGCGTAATCGACGATTTCGGAGCCAAAGCGCCGCCGAAAAAAGCCCCCCAGCGTCTCCTGCGCATTGGGTGGGGCGGCAGGACGAGTTAATTCGCGCAACAGATTCAGCTTGGCTTTTAAGCTAAAAAAACCACTGGTAAGCAATGCCGGTGGCGAGGCCGGCAATCGATGATAGCGCCCATCGCGCAGTATGTAGCGGTTGGCGCTGACGGCGGCCGTATCCTGAATTTCGCTGGTGAGGTGCAGGTCGGTGAGCAAGTCGCGTAGCTCGTCGCTGAGCTGCAAGGAGTTGGGACCGGTTTCGAGCAGGTAGCCATCACGGCGCTCGGTGCGCAAATTGCCCCCCAGTGCCTCGCTGGCCTCGAATAAATCGTAAGCAATACCGGCTTTTTGAAGATAAAAAGCGAGTGTAAGCCCCGAAATTCCTCCTCCCAGAATAGCGACTTTCATAGTCAGCAAAAAATAAGTGCCCCTAAGGTATGCGAGCTGAATAGTGGCCCACGAACGACACTTTCACCAACACACACAGCAGCTAATAAATGCCCTTTATTAGCAGTGCCCCAAAGGTAGGGCCGCTAATTTGCCCCCCAGCCAGAATCAGTAGCTTTATGCCAATGAATAACCCGCAAACTGCTGCTTCCTCTCGCGCCAAAGCCATTTTTCTGGACCGCGATGGAGTTTTGAATAAAGAAATCGGCGAATACGTGTGGCGCCTAGAGGACTTCGAGATACTAGAAGGCGTGCCAGCGAGCCTGGCTCGCCTCAAGGTGGCTGGCTATCATCTGATTGTAGTGACCAACCAAGCCGGCATTGCCAAAGGCTTATACACGGCTGCCGAGGTAAAGGCCTGCTACGCCAAGCTGCAAGCGGCCTGCGATAATGCGCTGGATGCGCTTTACTTCGCGCCGGGTCATCCTACAGTGAGTGAGTCGTTGCTGCGCAAACCAGATTCGTTGATGGTGGAAAAAGGCCTGGCGCGCTTTCAACTCGATCCGGCTCAGTGCTGGATAATCGGCGACCGACTCCGCGACCTGGAGGCCGGCGCTCGGGCCGGCGTGCGCGGCATTTTGGTTGGCGATGCTGTCATTCATCCCAACATTGTGCAGGCCAGTGATTTAGTGGGCGCTACCGGCTTTATACTTGGTAGTAGTTAAACTGCTGCTTACTTCTCTACACGCACCAAAGCCGGCCTCCCACTGAAGGAAGGCCGGCTTTGGTGCGTGTAGCAAAACCCTTGGCAACTTACTGCCGCGCGGCCGAAGTTTGTTCTGCGCTAGCCGTAATAGAAGACGAAACCTGGGTAGCGGGTTTGGTAGTGGCATAAGCCGGGCACTTGGTGCGGCACGAGCCCAGGCCGGCCAGTCCGACAACGGCTACTATAAGCAGTTTTTTCATGATAAAATACAAGTTGAGAGGAAATTCGGACGCTGATAGTGCATTCCTCAAATGTTATGCCCGATAACGCTTAGGCGCTATTTAAATTATCTGTGAGGCTACGAATTATAACGAGCTTACACAAAAGTAATACGATGGATTGTGTTTTAGTGGCTAGTATACCTGGGCCTTATCTACTGTTCAGTTATTAAATAGGGTCAGTAAAGCTCCTGTGGGCACACCACCTTCTACGGTGTGCTCCTGCAAACCCTGGGTATTTGATAATACCTAAAAAAGCCCCCACGGCGAAAGTAGGGGGCTTTTTTAGGTATTGCTATTTGCGTTCTGCCACTTCAGCTTTGGCCATAATCTGTGGTTCTACTGCTGATAGCCCAAAATGCGCATCATGCTGTCGCTGTCCTGCTCGTCGGCAAATACCCAATTGTGCAGCGTGCCGTCGGCGTCGCGGTCGAGGATGACGTGCTTGGGTGCCGGGATAAGACAGTGCTTGAGGCCGCCGTAGCCGGAAAGGCTTTCCTGGTAGGCGCCGGTATGGAAAAATCCAACGTAGAGCGGCTTGGCGTCGGTGGGCTTGCGCTCGGGTAGGAACACCTGATAAATGTGCTTTTCGGCGTTATAGTAGTCCTGCGAGTCGCAGGTGAGGCCGCCAAGCTGAATCTTCTTATAGGACTTCTCCCAGCCATTCAGCGCCAGCATGATAAAACGCTGATTCAGGGCCCAGGTATCAGGTAGGTTAGTGATGAAAGAGCCGTCGATCATATACCACAACTCCTTATCGCTCTGAAGTTTCTCATCCAGAATAGAGTAGATGGTAGCACCACTTTCGCCCACTGTGAAAATGCCGAACTCGGTGAAAATGTGTGGCTCCGGCACGCCTTCCTCCGCGCAAATACGCTTGATGGTGCGCAGAATCTCTTCCACCATGTACTGATAATCGTACTCGGGCTGAATGCTGGTTTGAATAGGCAGGCCGCCACCAATATCAATAGTAGTGAGGGTAGGGCACACGCGGCGCAGCTCGCAGTATTTGTGCACGAAGCGCGACAGCTCCGACCAATAGTAGCTAGTGTCTTTTATGCCGGTGTTGATGAAATAATGCAGCATAGTGAGCTGAAAGCGCGGGTCTTCCTTGATCTTCTGCTCATACAGCGGCAGCGCATCGGCGTAGCGGATGCCCAAGCGGGAGGTATAAAACTGGAAGCGCGGCTCCTCATCGGAGGCCAGGCGCATGCCTATGTTGCACTTCTCGGTTACGTGGTCGAGGTAATACTCTATCTCGGCGAGGTTGTCCAGGATGGGCATACAGTTCACGAAGCCCTCATTAATCAGCTCTGTGAGGTGCCGCTGATACCGCTCACGCTTGAAGCCGTTGGCAATGATATAGCTCTGCTTATTGAGCTTGCCCCGCCGATACAGCTCGCGCACGATGTGAATATCGAAGCCCGAGGAGGTTTCGATATGAATATCGTTTTTCAGGGCTTCTTCCAGCACAAAGCTGAAGTGCGACGACTTGGTGCAATAGCAGTACGTGTAGGTGCCTTGGTAATCGGTTTTCTTGATGGCGTCCGCAAACCAGGTCTTAGCCCGCTGAATCTGGGAGCTTATTTTAGGTAAATACGTGAGGCGCAACGGCGTACCATGCTCCTTTACAATATCCATGAGCGGAATATCGTGGAAGCGCAGCTCGTTATCCTGAACGGTAAAGTCGACAGTTGGGAAATCGAAGGTTTGGGAAATCAGGTCGTGGTAGGTATCCATTAGGGGAAGGGGGGGTGAGTTGCGGGAAATAACAAAACGTCATGCAGCGCAAAGCGAAGCATGACGTTCTTTTTAAACAACCATTTAACAACAAATTGTCTTTTGCGGGCTTTTCCGCACCTTTGTAGGCCGGCAAAGATAGGCGGTAGGTGGGTACTCCGATGCGGGGCACCCAGGGCGAGAGCGGTGAGACGTGGTCCTGCTCTCTGGTATTCGGCCAAGGCCCTTAGCCGCCCGTTGCTGTTGGCGCATCGTTCTTTTATGAAACGTATTAAGCTCATCGAAGTCCGCTCCGAGCTGGGAGCCGGGACTCGCGGGGCCAGTCTGGGCGTGGATGCGCTACGGATTGCCTGTTTAAACAAAGGTTCTGATTATTTCTGCCGGTTCAATTCCGTGGCTGTGCCAGATCTGAATCATGTGCTGTTCGACAAAAACCACTTCCCTTACGCCAAGCACATCGACTCCGTTTATACCGTTCAGAAAAACATTGCCAACACGGTAGAGCAGACGTTGCGCCTCGGTGAATTCCCGCTGGTGCTGGCCGGCGACCACTCCAACGCCGCCGCCACCCTGGCGGGCATTAAAACCGCTTATCCGCACAAAACCCTGGGTGTAGTGTGGATAGATGCCCACGCCGATATTCACTCGCCTTACACCACGCCCTCGGGCAATATTCATGGTATGCCCATCGCTATGGCACTGAACGAGGACAATCTGGAGTGTCAGCGCAACGTGCCGGAGCCCGAAACCGAGTTTTTCTGGCATCGCCTCAAGAATCTGGGCGAACCGGGCCCCAAGCTCAGCCCTGAACACCTGGTGTACGTGGTGGTGCGCGACACCGAGCATGAGGAAAACGAAGTAATCAAGCGCCACAACATCAAGAACTTCGGTCTGGCTGAGTTCAAAGAAAAAGGCCCGAAGCAGGTAGCCCGCGAAATTTATGAGCGCCTCCGCTACTGCGACTTAGTATATGTGTCCTTTGATGTCGATTCCCTGGATTCGCGCTTTAGCAAAGGCACCGGCACGCCAGTGAAGGAAGGCCTGAATGTGGAAGAGGCCATTGCTTTATGCCAGGCGTTGCTGGATAACGACCGGGTAGTGTGCTTCGAAATGGTAGAGATAAACCCTACGCTCGACTCAGAAAACACGATGGCCCGCAACGCCTTCGACATCCTGGAAGCGGCCACCGATACCATTCAGAATCATCTGCACCTGGCTGACGCTACCTCGCGCCAAAGCCGCGCTACTACGTAGCCACGGAGCGCTAAGCCCCCGCTTGACGAATCGTTGTCGTCGTTGCATAGCGCTAAAAAAGCCCCCCGGCGTTCATGAACGGGCTTCACCGCCACCGCGGCCGGAGTCGCGTTATCAAAGCTGCGTCTGCTTGCTTATATTCATCCAGGTTCAGGCTAAAACCCTAGTACTATGAAACTCAGATACGTGCGGTTGGGAATAATGGCTTTGACACTAAGTGCCTGCTCCGTAGCACCCCAGCAGCGCGGGCCGGAAGCCGATGTGCCCGGCCAGACCGTAAGTGCCGCAGTTACGGGCACGGTAAGCTACCGCGAGCGGATAGCCTTGCCGCCCACGGCCGTAGTAAAACTGCAACTCCTGGACGTAAGCTTCGCCGATGTAGCCGCCACCGTGCTCGACTCCCTGACCCTGCGCCCCTCAGAAGGCAAGCAGGTGCCCTACGAGTTTTTGCTGCGCTACGATCCGGCCCAAATCAACGCGCGCAACACGTATGCCGTGCAGGCGCGCATTCTGGTAGATGGTAAGTTGCTGTTTACTACCACGCAAGCCTACCCCGTTATTACCCACGGCAACCCCCTCGACGTGAACATTGTGCTCCAGCAGGTGGGCGCTAAATAAGTTGCTGGGGGGCTTTTTCGTGGCGTAAGCCGTAGCTTGCACTACTTTTGTGCCGCTTAACTTCCTAATTCTCCGCACCCCGTGCAACAACTCGAACAAGACATCAAAGCGGCGCTGAGCGCGGCCATTCAGCAGGTATTTGGCGCTACGGTCGCGGCTGAGCAGCTGGTCATGCAGCCCACCCGCAAGGAGTTTGCCGGCACCTTTACGCTCGTGACGTTTTCGCTGACGAAAAGCCTGGGCAAAAGTCCCGAGCAGATAGGACAGGCCCTCGGTGAGTGGCTGGCCGCTAATGAAAGCCGGGTGAGTGGCTTTAATGTGGTCAAAGGCTTCCTGAACCTGGAAATAGGTGATAGTGAGTGGCTACGCCAATTTGCCGAGATGCTGGCGCGGCCCGACAATGCCCCTGTGCCTTCAAATGGTCCCCAGCGAGTAGTAGTCGAGTACTCGTCGCCCAATACCAACAAGCCCCTGCACTTGGGCCACCTGCGCAATATTTTCCTGGGCTACTCCGTGGCCGAGATTGTAAAAGCTACTGGCGCCACCGTTACCAAGGCCAACCTGATCAACGACCGGGGCATCCATATCTGCAAGTCGATGCTGGCGTATCAGCGCTTCGGGCAGGGCGAAACGCCGCAAAGCTCCGGTATTAAAGGCGACCATCTGATCGGGAAATACTACGTGCTGTTTGAACGTCACTACCGCGAGGAAATCCGTCAGCTGGAGGCCGAGGGCGTAGCGCAGGATATAGCCAAGCGCCAGGCCCCGCTGATGACGCAGGCACAACAGATGCTGCTGCAGTGGGAGCAGGGCGATGAGGAAGTGCTGGCGCTGTGGAAGCAAATGAACGGCTGGGTGTACGAAGGCTTTGATGAAACTTACCGCACTATCGGGGTTGATTTCGACAAATACTATTACGAGTCCGAAACCTACCTGCTGGGCAAAGAGCGCGTGGAAGAAGGCCTGCAGAAAGGCGTTTTCTTCCGCAAAGACGACGGCTCGGTTTGGGTTGATCTGAAAGAGGAAGGCCTCGACGAAAAACTCCTGCTCCGCGCCGACGGCACCAGTGTCTACATCACCCAGGACCTGGGCACGGCCGAGCTGAAATACCAGGACTTCAACTACGATTCTTCGGTTTACGTCATTGCCGACGAGCAGAATTACCACATGCAGGTGTTGCAGGGCGTGTTGCATAAGTTAGGCAAGCCCTACGCTGAGGCTATTCACCACCTGAGCTACGGCATGGTCGATTTACCTTCCGGCCGCATGAAATCCCGCGAGGGAACGGTAGTAGACGCCGACGAGCTGGTGCAGGAAATGGTGGATACGGCCCGCCGCACGACGCAAGAGTTGGGCAAAATAGAAGGCCTCAGTTCCGAGGAAGCCGAGCAGCTCTATCACACGCTGGCACTGGGCGCGCTCAAGTATTTTCTGCTGAAAGTTGACCCCAAGAAGCGCATGCTCTTCAATCCCGAGGAAAGCATCAACTTCCAGGGCAATACTGGGCCTTTTGTACAGTACACGCACGCTCGTATTGCGGCCATTATGCGCAAAGCCACCGAACTAGGCTTGACTGGGGGGCAAATTGATGGCCTCGAAAGCCTGCACGAAACCGAGCGTGATGCCGTGCAGCTGCTGGCCGGATACCCTGGGGTCGTAGCGGAGGCTGCTCGTCTCTTGGCGCCATCCATCCTCGTGCAATACGTGTACGAGGTAGCCAAAGCCTACAACCGCTTCTACACCGAAGTACCCGTATTTGGCGAGCCCGACGAGCCGAAGCGCCGCTTCCGCGTGGCCCTTTCCGCCCAAACTGGTCGTACCCTCAAAGCCGGTATGCGCCTGTTGGGCATCATGGTGCCTGAGCGTATGTAGTATTACAGTGTGCTTCGCTTGCGTGCGTAAGCAAGCCAGTTGGCTAATTCGTTTAAGTGGAAACGCGCAAGAGCGTGTTCTACGAATACCTCTCCGTATGAAAAGTATAGCGGTTTACTGCGGCTCCAGTGCCGGCCTCAATGACATCTACCGCCAGCAGGCGGAGATAATGGGACAAACTCTGGCTGAGCGCAACATGACGCTGGTGTACGGTGGCGGTCGGGTGGGCCTCATGGGTGCCGTGGCCGACAGCGCCCTGCGCCACGGCGGCCGGGTCATTGGGGTTATTCCTGATTTTCTGGTGGAAAAGGAAGTAGAGCACCGGGGTCTGACCGAGCTGCACATCGTGAAGTCTATGCACGAGCGGAAGCTGCTGATGGCTGATTTGGCGGAAGGCTTCGTGGCCATGCCTGGTGGCTACGGCACGCTGGAAGAGCTATTTGAAGTACTGACCTGGGCCCAGTTAGGGCTGCACCACAAGCCGGTGGCTGTGCTCAATGTGGATGGATATTACGACCAGCTCCTTGCTCTGCTCGATACGATGGCGGGGGAGGGACTGCTGCGCCCGGAGAATCGGGCGCAGCTCTTACAGGACGAATCGCCTGCGGTGCTGCTGGATAAAATGCTGCGTTTCGAGCCAATAGCAGTGGAAAAATGGCTCACTCCGCCTACTACCTAAGGTAGCCTGGCCGTATGAAGGCGCGGGAGGTTATGCTCCGCCTTGTCGCCGGCCTCCTACTTGCTCTGGTTCGAAACATTGGGTCAGGACTGGTAGTTTGGGCAGTGCCGCATACCTTTCGCCATTTTTAGCTTCAAAAAGCCCCCCATGCAAGCTCCTATACTGTTTTTGCTACTTGCTTTAACCGCTTGCGGATCTTCTTCCTCCCAACCCCCAACCGCTTCCAACCTTATGACTACTGCCCCCGAAACTGCCGCTGCCGGCACCGTGTACGACTACTCCGTAAAAACCATTGATGGCAAAGACGTGCAGCTAAGCCAGTTTAAGGGCAAAAAGCTGCTTATCGTGAATGTGGCCTCGGAGTGCGGCTATACCCCTCAGTATAAGGAGCTAGAAGAGCTGCACAAAAAGCATGGCGACAAAGTAACCGTGCTGGGCTTTCCAGCCAATAATTTCGGCGGCCAGGAGCCGGGTACCAACGAGCAGATTGCCACTTTCTGCGAGAAAAACTTTGGCGTTACCTTCCCCATGTTCGAGAGGGTTTCGGTGAAAGGCGACGATACCGCGCCGCTCTACCAATTTTTGGCCGACAAAACCAAGAACGGCGCCATCAGCGACGCGCCCACCTGGAATTTCTGCAAGTACCTTGTCGATGAGCAGGGCCACGTGGTTGGCTTCTACCCATCCAAGGTAAAGCCCATGAGCGACGAGCTGCTGGCCGCTATTTTGAAGTAGGAGTAGGGGAAATAAATAAACGGTAGCCATTTGCAACCTGCTGATATCCTTCGGTATCCTACTTAAAAACAGATATGCAGATGCGCTCCTACCTTCTATTATTTGTGCTAGTAACTACGTTGCTAGCTGGCTGCGTGAAAGACCGCGATGTTGACCTCAATACAGCAGATTTTCGGAAATTTACGCTGGTGATGCCAGCTAGCTGGGAGCAATTTTCATCCCAGGGCTTCGATTCTCAGGTTGGTGGTATTACTAATGGCAAGGATACGCTGAGGTATGACTACGGCTGGTATGCCTACCGATTTCAACAGGAAACGACAGCCACCCACAAGCGCACCAATCTAGTCATTGCCAGCAGGCCAGCGCTGCTGGTAGTACCCAAACAGCCCAATAAAGGTCTGATTGGGATATATGTCCAGGTGGACGAGACGAACAAATTCAATTTGTACGGCGAGAATATAAAGGACGAAGCAATGGCTGTCCGTATTATGCGGTCGGTTAAATTCAAGTAAGCTATGTCTTTCGCCTCTGTAAGACGCAACCAGTGAGTTCTTCCATATCTCCAAGCCCAAGCCCCGTCAAAGCTTGGGTCTCGGCTTTTCGGCCGCGTACGTTGCCTCTGGCACTAGCCAGCATTCTCACGGGGGGCTTTTTAGCCGCCGCCGGGGGGCAATTTAATGGCGTAGTCGTCGGCTTGGCGGCGCTTACTACCATCCTGCTCCAGATTCTGAGCAACCTGGCCAACGACTACGGCGACTCCCAAAACGGTGCCGACAGCGTACATCGCGAAGGGCCGATGAGGGCGGTGCAGGCGGGTTATATAACGCCAGCCCGTATGAAGCAAGCTATGGGCGTCTTTGGCATAGCTGCTTTTCTATCAGGGCTGGCGTTGCTATGGATAGCGCTGGGCGCAGCTGGCATGTGGATTCTGCTGACGTTTCTGCTGCTGGGCCTGGCCGCCATTTGGGCTGCTATCAACTATACGGCGGGCAGCAACCCGTATGGGTACGCCGGACTGGGCGACGTGTCGGTCTTTATCTTTTTTGGGCTGGTTGGCGTGGGCGGCACCTACTTTCTGCAAACCCAGACGCTGCCGCTGGTAATTCTGCTGCCTGCCACTACCTTAGGCTGCTTCGCTACGGCCGTGCTCAACGTAAACAACATCCGCGACCTGCGCTCCGACGAGCTGGCCGGCAAAATCACGATTCCCGTGCGGCTGGGGGGCAAATCAGCACGCCGATACCACTGGTTGCTGCTGGTGCTGGGCCTGGGCTGCGCCGCCGTGTACGTGGCGTTTACCTATCATTCGCTCTGGCAGTGGCTGTTTGTGCTATCTGCCCCACTGCTTTGGTTTAATGGCTGGCAAGTGTGGGCCCGGCAGGAGTCGAAGCAGCTCGATCCGTTGTTAAAGCAAATGGCCATGAGCACGCTGATTTTTGTGCTCTTGTTCGGGATAGGGCAGTTGCTATAGCAACGCCTATCGCACGTTCGGAGAGTACTGTTGCAGCGGTTTCTGGGGGGCAAATGTGTACATTAGCCTGTACTATGCGCGCACTAAACCTGCCCTCGTTCTCATCTGGTCGATTTCTGTTACTGTGGAGCTGCTTGCTCAGTCTGTTTGCCGCTGTGCCGGCTCAAGCGGCAGCGGAAGATACGCTGGTAATGCAGCCATCCGGCGCCGACTTCTTCATCGATGGCTCCTATTATAGTGTGCTGGAAGATCCTTCGGGTCGGCTAACGATACATGACGTGCGCCGCCCGGACAGGGCCAGCCAATTTGCCCCCTCCACCGGCGCACCTAACATGAGTAACACGAATTCGGCGTATTGGCTGCGCTTTACCGTGCGCAACGACGATCCTTCGGATACGCACTGGTACCTCGACTTATTCGACTCTCACATCAATGACGTCCGGTTTTTTCAGCCTACCGCTACTGGCTACCGGCAGTTTCATACCGGTGCCGATCTGCCTTTCGTTACCCGACCCCATCCCTACAAAGACTTTCTGTTTGACCTGCCCTTACCGCTGGGCCAGACCCAAATGTACTACCTGCGCTTAACGTCCAATTCCAAGACGAGCTTCCGCGCCATGATGCGCAATGAGCCGGTGCTGCTCACTCATTTTCAGGCCCAATACGGCTTGCTGGGGGGCTTTTATGGGGTGCTCTTCATCATGGTAGTGTATAATCTGTGCATTTACCTTTTTATTGGCGAGCAAACCTACCTGCGCTACGTGCTGTACGTGCTGAGCTGCAGCCTCCTGTTTTTATCGGAAGATGGGCTGGGCTTTGAGTATGTATGGTCTGACTTGCCGGGGCTTAATCACCTAATCAATGCCGGCGCCCCCGTGCTGCTGCTCTTCACCTTCATGCACTACGCGCGCGGGTTCCTCGATACTGCCCTGCGCGTGCCCCGCCTCGACTGGTGGATTCGGCTGGTGGGCGCCCTGAGCGTAGTTCTGCTGCTGGCAGATATAATAGTAGTGCGCTCGGGCTTCAGCTTTTGGCTGTATCTCTTGCCCTACTGTCTTATTTATTATGCCGCCGTGCTGGTGTATCAGCAGGGACTACGGGCGGCGCGCTATCTTTTGCTGGCTCACGCGCTGGTAGCCGTCAGCCTGGTTTTCCTCATTACCCGCAAGCTTGGCATCGAATTTCTGAACAACCACTTCACGGTGTACAGCATGAACGCGGCGTTTGTGGTGGAAGTGACCATCTTATCGTATGCACTGGGCGAAAAGATCAAGGGCATTAAAGATGCCCGACTGGCCGTGCAGGCGCGCTTAGTTAAGCAGCTTCGCAAAAAGCACCTGGCCCAAGACCGCCTTGTCGAGCAGCTCCAGCAAAACCAGCAGCTCAAAGATCAGCTCAATTCAGAGCTGGAAGCGCAGGTAGCCCGCCGTACCCAGGAGCTAAGCCAGCAAAGCGAAACCATAGCCGCCCAAAACCGCGAGCTGGTACGGGCTAATGGACTCTTGGCCCTGCAATCGGCTGCCATTGAGAAGCTTAATGCCAACCTGCAGCATGATTTGCAGCAGGCTCAAACCGCCCGGGTCTTGGCCAAGGAAGTAGATTTCGGCGAGTTCAGCCAGATCTATCCTGACAAAGATGCCTGCCTGAGCTATTTGGCTGACCTGAAGTGGGCAAATGGCTACCAGTGCCGCAAGTGTGGCTACGAGAAGTATTGCGCCGGCCGCGAGCCGCACGCGCGGCGCTGCACCCGCTGCCGCTACGTGGAGTCAGCCACCGCCTACACTATGCTGCAGAAGTGTAAGTTCTCTATTGTCAAGGCTTTGTACGCTGTGTTTCTGATTAATGCCCACCAAGGCAACTACTCTTCCCAGGAAATGTCGCGGCTGTTGGACCTGCGCCAAGCTACTTGCTGGAGCTTTAGTCAGAAAGTAATGGAAGCCATGCGCCGCCGCCGCCAATCTCTTGACTACGAAATAAACGAAAGCTGGACCCACATCTTACTCGACGCGACCAGCGAGACGGAGGAAGCCTCCGAATCTGACTTTTCCGCCTCGCTTTCTCAAAAAGTATGATATTTCATAGAAGCATCGAGCCAGGTTATAAGAGTTAGAGAGCAACATTCCGTAGTCTTTCTTTGAAAGGGACGAGTTATCTTTCTGCTATTCATTTCTTCTTCCATAAGCACCGGAGTAGCAAGGCTATAAGAAGCAGTAGTATAAGGCGGTAACTATTTTGCTTTGCCACTAGACTTTATAGTTTTTAGGAGGAAACGGCCTGAAAAGAGGGTAACAAGCAATTTATTCCGAAAAAATTCTTTGTACTCCACTTTTTTTCATTGTTTTTTAGCCGTTACCTCTTTTCTCCAACTGAGGTCAACTAAAGCGCGGAAGCCTGCAAATGGCTCTGTCTTACGTGTGCTGTAAGTGTATAACTAGAAATAATCTTGCGCTTAAAAACTTCATTCTGAGGCAGTGGGGGGCTTTTTAGCCTTGCGTTTTCAAAACAAGGACGGATATATTTGAGAAAACATCCCGTCCTTATGAGAATACCTGCTTCCTTTTTACGGGTATCTTTTCCTTTCAATATAGGAGCTGCGTCGGCTCGTGGTCTTTCTCGGATCGGCCTGCAAGGTCTTACGTTCGGGGCGTTGCTTGCTACAAATCAAGGTTGTCAGCGGGCGGGTACAACTGCTATTATAGCCCCAGCGACTACCGTTACTGCTACAACTCAGTCTGTAACTTCTTTTAAGCCTGCACCCGTGAGTGAGCGGGTGCGCGCGCTACTTGCGCAAATGACGTTGGAGGAGAAAATTGGGCAGATGACCCAACTCTCTAATACTACTATTAATAATACCGGGCAGCAAAAGGATATAACCTTAAATTCTGCCAAGCTGATTCCGCTGATCAAGCAGTTTTATGTCGGCTCATTTCTGAATGGGGAGGCCGTAGACCCAGCGCAATGGGCCGCGTATTCAGCCGCTTTGCAGCGAATTGCCATGCGCGAGTCGCGCCTGCATATTCCTGTTATCTATGGCATTGACCACATGCACGGGGCCAGCTACGTGTCCAAGGCGGCCATCTTTCCTCATAACTTAAACCTGGGGGCCACTTTTAACCCTGAGTTTTCCCGCCAGGCTGCTCGCGCCACGGTGCTTGAGTCAGCTGATCTGGGGCATCATTGGGTATTTGCGCCGGTTCTGGACTTGGGCGTGAACGCGCAGTGGCCTCGCTTATATGAAACTTACGGCGAAGACCCCCTGGTAGCCTCTGTGCTGGGCGCTGCCTTTGTGCGGGAGCTACAGGAGAACAAGGAAATTGCCCCTTATAAAGTAGCGGCCTGCGGCAAGCACTTTCTGGGCTATTCTGATCCGCGTACCGGCTGGGACCGCACCGTGGCGGAGATTTCTGATCAGCGTATTGAAGAGTTTTTCCGTCCTTCTTTTCAGGCCGCAATCGATTCAGGACTGAAGAGCATCATGATTAACAGCGGCCAGATCAATGGGGAGCCGGTGCACGCCTCGCGTCGCATTCTCACCGATCTGCTGCGCACCAAAATGGGCTTTCAGGGCGTGGCCGTCACCGATTGGGAAGATATTATACTCTTAGTGCGCATCCAGAAAGTGGCTGCCAACGAGAAGGAGGCCACGTTTACGGCCATCGACGCGGGCGTGGACATGGCCATGACGCCCTACACGACAACGTTTTGCACGCTGGTAAAAGAGCTGGTGCGAGAAGGCCGTCTCACCGAAGAGCGCATCAACCTTTCGGCGGGCCGGGTGCTACAGATGAAGGAGGACATAGGCTTGTTCGACAACCCCATGCCGCGCACCGACCGCCTCAGTCGGATTGGCGACCCCGCCCTGAAGCAGCAAACGGTGGAGGCCGCCCGCGAGTCCATCGTACTGCTCAAAAACATGAACAACCTACTGCCTATCGCAGCTTCCAAGGTAAAGCGGCTATTGGTTGTCGGTCCGTCCGCCGACTCCCGCGCTAACCTGGCCGGTGGGTGGACACTGGCATGGCAGGGACGAAAAGAGGAAGAGTATCCTCAAGAAGTTCTGACTATTTACGCGGCTTTAAAAAAGGAGTACCCGAACGCCCAGGTTGAAACCGTAGCCTACCGTGATGCGGCTGGTGCGCTGGCTTTGGCCCGCGTAACTGCTGCTGCTCGCCGCGCCGATGCCGTTGTCATGGCTCTCGGCGAGCGGCCCTACACGGAAGGATTAGGTAATACCAGCGACCTGACGCTGCCCGATGACCAACTGCAATTGGCTCGGGCAGTGCAGGCCGTGGGTAAACCCTCGGTGCTGGTGGTAATAGGAGGGAGGCCCAGCATTATTAGGGCCGTGGCCAATGGCTCGGGGGGCATTTTGTGGGGCGGACTGCCAGGCTTTGGCGGTGGGCAGGCCATTGCTGAAATTATCAGCGGTAAGGTGAATCTCAGTGGTAAACTGCCCTTTACTTATCCGCAGTTTGCCGGTCACTTCTCGCCTTATCACCACGATGACAATGAGAATAGCCTGGAGCTAAGCGACTTCGGGGCAGGCTTCGAGAACCGGGGGGCAAAATACAAGGCCTCCATGCTTACCGAGTTTGGCCAGGGCCTGAGCTATACTACTTTCCGCTACAGCGACTTAACGCTAGCTAACTCAGTGCTCAGTGGTAATGCCACCCTGCGGGCTACCGTGCGCGTGACCAACGCTGGCACTCGCGCCGGTAAAGAGGTTGCGCTGTGGTTTCTGACCGATGAGGTAGGCCGTATGACGCGCCCCGTGCGCCTGCTCAAGCATTTTGAGAAGCAGGACTTCCAGCCCGGCCAAACCCTCGAGCTGGCCTTCGAGATTCAGCCCCAGCGCGACTTGACCTACCCCGACGCCGAGGGCCGCCGCCAGCTCGAGGACGGCTACTTCACCCTGCGCGTGGGCGACCAGGTCCGGCGTTTCCGCTACGCCGGGGCTACGGCCTCCAGTGCCCGGTCGGGGCGGGCTGCGGGAGCCAGCAAGGGCTCTGCGCCTTCACCATGACCATAACGTGGCACTGACCCTGGTGGTCGGTGCGGACGAGTTGCTTTTTCCCAGTGAATTCCCAGCTTACTCACCTCTACCCATTATGCCCTTGAATCCCTACCCATCTTTCTTTCAAAGAGTCATGCTGCTGACGGCCTGCGGGTTGCCAATGGTAGTGGCTCCCGCCCTGGGAGGCCGGAATTTGCCCCGCCGCCCCGCCGCGACCCTGCAAACGCCGGCCGACGTGCCCGTGTCGGGCCGCGTGACCCAGCCTAATGGCGAAGGCCTGCCGGGAGTGACTGTAATCGTGAAAGGAACCACGACCGGTACCTCAACGGCCCTCGATGGCAGCTTCAGCCTCGTGGCGCCCGAAAACAGCGTACTGGTTTTCAGCTCAGTGGGGTTTGTGCGTCAGGAAGTTCCCGTGACGGGAACTATGACCAGCCTGGCCATTCGTCTGGTCGAGGACACGCAGGCCTTAAATGAAGTAGTGGTAGTAGGCTACGGTACGCAGGAACGCCAAAGCGTAACGGGGGCCGTGTCCTCGGTTTCGGCCCGCGAGGTTGCGGCGCAGCCCGTGGCCAACCCGGCTCAGGCCATCCAAGGCCGGGCAGCCGGTGTAACTGTTATTTCTAACTCCGGGGCACCGGGCGGCTTGGGCGGAACCTCTATCCGGGTGCGGGGAATTACTTCAGCCGGCAATAACAATCCGCTGTTCGTGGTAGACGGGTTTCCGCTGCCATCGGATGGCAACGGCAACGAACTCAGTTCTATTAACCCAAACGATATTGAAAGCATTGACGTGCTGAAGGACGCCTCGGCCACCGCCATTTATGGCGTGCGGGCCGCCAACGGCGTTGTTATTGTCACCACCAAACGCGGCAAGGCGGGCACCTCCAACGTCAATCTTGATGCCTACGTGGGCACCCAAAGCGTTTGGCGGAAGGTGGGGTTGCTCAATGCCCAGCAGTACGCCGAGCTCAACAACGAGGCGCGTACCAATTTCAATACACAGTTTCCGAACAATACTCCCCTTGCCCTTAACCCGCGCTTTGACTCGCCAGCCAAAATAGCGGCTCTGCCGTCCACCAACTTCCTGGACGAAATTTTTCGCCCAGCCAAAATTCAGAACTATGCTATTTCGGCAACGGGGGGCAGCGAAAAGGCGCGCTACGCCGTGAGCGCGGGCTACTTCCAGCAGGATGGCACCATCATTAACTCCAGCTTCCAGCGGTTTACGCTGCGAACGAACGGTGAAGTCCAGCTAAATAAAGTATTGAAGGTGGGCAGCACGCTCGGGCTTAGCCACCAAGACGAACGGCCGCTGCCCAACGAGAACGGCGAGGTAGGCGGCCCCATTCAGCTGGCCCTGCAGGCACCGCCGTTCGTACCGGCCTACAACCCCGATGGCAGCTTTTACGAGTACACCGCCGCCGATAACTTTGGGGAGGAGAACCCCGTAACCGCCGCGTTGCGGCCCATCCTGAAGAACAACCGCAACCGCCTCACTTCCACGTTCTACGCCGAACTGGAGCCCCTGAAGGGCTTGCGCCTGCGAACCAACATCGGGGCTGACCTACAGTTTAATCAGGGTGACCAGTTTTACCCTTCTATTGACGGATCTACCAGATACCGGCCTGCTAATTCCTCAGCCAACAGCAGCGCCAACTACAACCCTAGCTACCTGATTGAGAATACGGCGGCATATGACCGGCTGTTCGGCACCCAGCACCAGGTAAACCTGCTGGTCGGGCAATCGGCCCAGCAGTTTGACTTCTTCTATTTGGGCGGCAGTCGGACTGGCTACACCAACAACACGCTCCAGATTCTGGACAGGGGTCCAATTAACGCGCAGATCAATAACTTCGGTGGCAATGGCCGCAGCCGGTTGAACAGCTACTTTTCCCGGGTCAACTATGAGTTTGCCGGCAAGTACCTGCTCTCGGCTACGGCTCGTTATGATGGCTCTTCGGCCTTCGCACCGGGCAGAAAATACGGCTTTTTCCCTGGCGTATCGGTGGGCTGGCGCTTGTCGGAGGAAGGTTTCCTGAAGGACGTCAGCTACCTGAACAACCTGAAGCTGCGGGCCGGCTACGGCCGGGTGGGTAACCCACTCAATGCCGGCACTTTCGGCTACCTCCCCACCATCAACTCCGGCCCGAGCACGGGCTACGTGTTCGGGACAGGTGCCCAAAATGCGAATATTGGGGGGGTGCCCACCCGGCTGCCAAACACCGATTTGCGCTGGGAAAACAATGAGCAGTATAACCTGGGTATTGACTTTGGGGTACTGCAAAACCGCGTCACCACCTCAGTTGATGTGTATCAGCGCACGTCGCCAAATCTGTTGCTCAATGTCCCGGTGTCGCGGGTGTCGGGCACCAGTGACGCTATTGCTACCAACGCAGCCTCCGCCCGCAACCGCGGCGTAGATCTATCTGTGACCACCAATAATTTCGTGGCTGACGACCAGGGGTTCAGCTGGTCTACCAGCTTGAACCTCAGTGCCTACCGCAGCGAGGTGACGTCGCTTGGCGAGGGACGGCCCTTCAACGGACAGGGCATTCGGGGGGGGCAAACCCTGGTGCGCTACGATAAAGGCCAGCCCTTTGGGTCTTTCTACGGCTTTGTAGCCGACGGCCTCTTCCAGACGGCGGATGAGCTGGCCGCGCTGGATGCCCAGTCGCCCACGGGCCGCTACCAAACTTCGGGCACGGCCCCGGGAGATATCAAATTCAAGGATTTGAACGGCGATGGCGTAGTCAACGGGAACGACCGGGCCTTTATTGGTAATCCCAACCCTAAGTTCACCTATGGCCTGAACAACACCCTCAGTTTCAAGGGATTTGACCTGAACGTGTTCCTGCAGGGCTCACAGGGCAACGATGTGTACAACCTGAATCGCTACTACCTCGATGGGGGACTGGCCGCGGCTACTAACGCCGGTACTATTGCACTGGAGCGCTGGACCGGTCCTGGTACCAGCAACTACATTCCCCGGGCAGTCGCCAATGACCCTAATGAGAACAACCGCGTCTCCAGCCAGTACGTGGAAGACGGTTCCTACATGCGGGTCAAGCTGCTCACGCTGGGCTATACGCTGCCTGCCTCGCTGCTGAGCACGCTGCATAGCCAGCGTATCCGGCTGTATGTAAGCTCGCAGAACCTGCTCACTATCACCAACTACACTGGGTTCGACCCCGAGCTGGGCAACCAGGGTGGTAGTTTCGGTGTTGACCGGGGCATCTACCCGCAGTCGCGTGTCTTCCTGGCAGGTATCAACCTGGGCTTTTAGCGCTACGGCGCTGAGCCCCTTACCCCTCAACTTGTAATAGTATGTTACACGCACGATTTACCATGAAGAAGAAAACCCTAGGCACTGCTCTGCTCTCGCTAGGGCTATTGGCGGGCTGTAGTAAAGACTACCTCGACTTGCAGCCCCGCGACGCCGTTTCGACCGAAGTGTTTTACAAGACGCAGGCCGATGCCATTCAAGCCACTACCGCCGCGTATGCGCAGCTCCAGAAGCAGGGGCTCTATGGTCACTCCTTATGGGCCATGGATATGATGGCAGATAACTCTTACGTGGGCGGCGGCGGCGCCGCCGACGGCATCGAGTTTCAGCAGCTCGATAATTTCGCCATTCCGGCCAGCAACCCGGTCATCACCAATCTGTGGCAGCGCACATACCTGGGTATAGGCGCCGCCAACCAGGTGCTCACGCGCGTACCGGCCATTACCATGGATGAGGCCATCAAGGCCAGGAGCCTGGGCGAGGCCGAGTTTCTCCGGGCCTTATACTACTTCTACCTGGTGCGGGCCTACGGGGATGTGCCGCTGGTACTGACTCCCGCACAAAGCCCGGCGGAAGTAGCTAACATCACCCGTACCCCGATGGCGGAGGTGTATGCCCAGATTGTAAAAGACCTGACCGCTGCCATTCCCAAGCTACCCGCGTCCTACACCGGCAACGACGTGGGGCGAGCCACGAAGTGGTCGGCCACGGCCTTGCTAGCGAAAGTATACCTCACCATGGGCGATATGCCCAATGCCGCCACCCAGGCCCGCGCGGTGCTTGCAGGCTCCGGCAAAAGCCTGTGGCCTAACTACGGTGACAACTTCAACGTGGACAAGGAAAACGGGCAGGAGTCGCTGTTTGAGGTGCAGTACAAAAGCGGCCTGAACACCTTCAGCCTTGATGGTCCGGGTTCGGCGATTAACCAATTCTGGGGGGCCCGCTTCTATGGTAGTCCTTTTGTGGTGTCGGGAGGGGGCTACGGCTTCAATATTCCCGAGAAAGAGTTCGTGGACGGCTACGAAGCCGGCGACCTTCGCAAGCCGGTAACCGTGTTCGTGCCCGGCGACAAATACCCGGACGGCCAGGTGCAGCCCGCCAGACTGCAGGGCGCACCTAATGGCTTCAACGTCCGGAAGTTCTACGCTGGCCAGCTCTCGACCGTCTGGGATTCGCCGCTCAACGTGCCGGTGCTGCGGCTGGCTGAGGTGTTCCTGATTCTGGCCGAAGCCGCTCCTGGTTCGGCCGATGGTCTGGCCGCCATCAACCGAGTGCGGAATCGGGCTGGTCTGCCTGCTCTGACTTCCGTTACCAAGGAGGCTGTTCTGAAAGAGCGCCGCTACGAGTTAGCCTTCGAGATGGACCGTTGGTACGACCTGAAGCGCACCAATACGCTGCTAACCAACCCACAGCTGATTGCTAAAGGCATCAAGCCCTTCAACGTCGTGCTGCCCATCCCACAGGCGGAGCGCGACGTCAACCCGAACCTGGCTCAAAATCCAGGTTATTAAGCTGGCTGCCGCCCGCGCAGGTTAGAGCGTATAGAATAAGATAAGGTGCTTATCGGCCTGCTACCCTAGTTTAAAAAAAGCCCTCTGATTCGTTCAGGGGGCTTTTTTGGCTTTAGAACAACCCTTTCAACTGACCGACTTCGGCTGTGATTGGGTAGCGCTTCTGGATATGGAAAGCGCACTCAGCTCCGCTATTTTATAAAAAAGCTTATGGCTGCTTTATGAGGCGGCGGGAGACTTTTTCAGGTGGAATGCGCCGCTAAGGTAGCCTGGCGGGCGCTAGGGGGCGGCTGTTGCGGCCGGCTGCTGGCAGCGCTTGTGCTCCTGCACGTAGAAGGCCATCTCCTGATGATATTGCACCACGTTCCACTTGGGTTGAAGCTGCCGGATGTTGCCCAGAAACGTTTGGGCCAGGGCTGCGTTGGGGCACACGTTTAGCTCGTCGGGGTGGGCATCGGCGTCGTGGGCGGCGATCAGGAAGGTTTCCAGGTTAGTGGTGTCCTCGGCAGCAGGGCCGTGCAACTGGTTGGGAGCCGTCCGTTACTGGGGCGCGAACCGGTTGCCGGCCCGAAAGCGAGCCACCAGAGCAGCCGGTTTGGCGGCTACTGGTTTGGCTTTGTGGGCCAGCCGGGCAAGGGTGACTCCGCTGCTGGCCATATGCACAAGGGAGCCCGCAGATACCTGCATCCACGCGCCCAAAGGAAAATAACTTATAGCAAGCAGTAGTATAAGTTTTTCATGAAAAATGTAAAGGAATAAAAACAGAGATTAATAGCCTGAAAAGGTAATAAAAAGCGCCTGTCACGCTGCTTCTAATTGGTTTTTTTCTGTGATTGATGCAATATTTATTACATAGTTATGTCCTGATCGCTTTATTTCACCATCTCGCCCTCCAGCGTTTCGCCTTACCCATTCGACAACAAGTTTTACCTAATCCTGAACGTAAACGTAGCCGTGGGGGCGATATTGACGGCAACCTCGACGCTAACACTACCTTCCCTAAGCAAATGCTGGTAGACTACGTGCGGTATTATCAGTACAAATAAGCAAAGACAAATGTAGCTTATATACCCTCTGGGCGATTTTTTCGGAATGGCTCGCCGGGTTTACAATCATGAGTTCTACTTGCTCCAGACTGCTCAATTCAAGTTGGCAGTAAGTGTCAGAGCCGGTTCCGTTGCGTTTGTGGTGCGGGCCGGGCTTTTGATTGTAGCACGGCTCCTGCCAAGGTGACCTGAACCTGGCGGAGGCTCGCGCCCGTGTAAATGGCCCAACTTACCCTCAGGCCTTAGCTCTCCTCAACGCCGTTCGCACCCGCTCGGCCGGCACGCCTTATACGCAGGCTACTGTAAATAATATCCTGCTGGAGCGCCGTATTGAGTTCTTGGGCGAGGGTACTCATAACATGGACATCATGCGATTGAACGCGCCTATTCTCGCCATGAGCTCCGTGGGGGCCGTAGCACCATCCGATCCGCTTTACGTGTGGCCAATTCCCTCCGGCGAGCTGCAGGCAAATGCGCTGATGACCCGCAACTAGGAAGGTCGAAGTTATTTCAAAAAAGCCCCCCAGTATTGGACTGGGGGGCTTTTTTCTGGGTATGCTCACCAACAGCCCTCAAAGGTCTTTAGCTTTGGGGTAATAAAAAGCCCCGGCTACTCAGTAAGTGGCCGGGGCTTTTTATTGAAACTGCGCGACTCGCTTAGTGGGCGTGAATGCGCTTGCGTTTTTGGATGCGACGCTGTTGTGCCTGCTTAACCCGGCGATACAGCGCCTCTAGAGGCGTTTCTGCTTGTCGCGTGGTGGTGGCTGCATCATTCAGCTCTTCGACCTTTTTTGATTTGGTAGGCTTCATAAGGGAGGTATTTAAGTACTTATCAACGGTAGAGCCCCCAAGAAGGATACACTTCCCCGTTGAGTTAACAAATGTAAGGCGTTTTTATTCAGGCTTCTACTTGGTGATTTTTAATCATCATTACGCCTGTGTCTTTTCATAGAGGAAGAAATAAGGCTGGCTTAATCAGTGAGGTTGAAAGCGAGCAATAATATGTTAGGGCTTTTACGCCCCCTGTGTAAGTACGCTTGCTAGATAGCTGTAAGCTAGAATTAGGAAGGATGTGGCACTACGGCTGGCTGCTGCCGACACTTGTGCTCCTGTACATACACTGGCCTCACGAACTCATGCGCCAATAGGTTAACATATAGATTTTTAGGCTGTTATGCCACACAAAAAGCCCCCAGCAATGTGCCGGGGGCTTTTTGTGAATGAGCTTTTGGGTTTACTCTCCACCTGACACCGGCGGCGCGGCTTGCGTAGCCTCCGCGCTACCGCCTTCCGGACGCGGGCCGCGACCGTTGCGGTTGCGGCCTCCACGCTTACGGCGCTGCTTACCTTCACCTGCTTCGCCCTCGGGCCGGAGCTCGCGGGGAGTTCGGGCTTGGATACTGGTCTCTGTTGCTTCTCCTTTGGCTCTGGGTGCACGCGGCTCGCGTGTGTCGCCTTCCGGGCGCGGGGCGCGGGGCGGACGCTGGTAAGGCTGAGCCGGTGCGCCGCCTGCGTCAAGCGCGGCTAGCGCTAAGTTGGCCTTGGCAATGCGCTCTTTCTGGGCCGGATCATTCGCATTGGGCGCATCGCGGCGGGGCGGACGGCTGCCGTCACCACTACCTTCGCGGCGCGGGCCACGACCGCCACCATCGCGCGAGCTACCGCCGCCAGCGTGACCATTGCGAGCCGGGCGACCACCAATTTTGCCTCCCAGGCCACTGAAGCGCTTGGGATCAAACTCCGGGGCGGGGCCCAGGCCTAGCTCCTCGGTGATATTTCGTTTTTCCAGCTCACGCTCAATGAGCTTTTCAATTTTAAGAACGCGGTCCTGGTCCTGGTCGGCGATGAACGTGATGGCCGTGCCGGTGGTGGCGGCGCGGGCCGTGCGCCCGATACGGTGGACGTAATCCTCGGCGGCGCGGGGAATATCGTAGTTCACAACGTGCGAAAGGCTATCGATATCAATGCCACGGCTAAGTACGTCGGTGGCCACCAGAATAGGGAATTGCTTGTTTTTGAAGTCGCGCATGAGTTTCTCGCGCTCTTCTTGGGTACGATCCGAGCTGATGCCCTGGGCCACGTAGCCCAGCTTATTAATAGCTCGTACGATGTTGCCCACCGCCGCTTTCTGGGAGGTAAACAGTACCATGCTCTGCACATTCTGGGTTTTGAGAATGTGCTCCAGGATATAGATTTTCTGGCGGTCGAAAGCCATGTAGAGCTGCTGGTCGATGCCGGCGGCGGGCTTGGATACGGCCAGCCGAATTTCTTCGGGCTCGTTGAGAATCTGCTTCGAGAAATCGCGGATTTTGTTGGGCATGGTGGCCGAAAACAGCAGCGTCTGGCGCTTCTTGGGCAACTGCCGCACGATGTTGAGGATATCATCGGAGAAGCCCATGTCCATCATCTTATCAGCCTCGTCCAGCACCAAGTACTTAATCTGATCGAACTTCACGTAGCCCATTTGCAAGTGGGCAATCAGACGGCCGGGCGTGGCCACGATGATGTCGGCCCCGCTGGTAAGGGCGCGCTTCTGCTGCTCCCAGCCTTCGCTTTTGCCCCCGCCATAAATGGCAATACTGCTCGCCTCTACAAAGTAGCCGAAGCCGGTGATCTGCTCATCAATCTGAGTGGCCAGCTCGCGCGTAGGTACCAGAATGAGCGTAGACGTGTGGCCGTGCTTGGCGTGCGAAATCCGGTCGAGGAGGGGTAGGAGATAGGCCGCCGTTTTGCCGGTGCCTGTCTGGGCGCAGGCAATGAGGTCTTTGCCTTCAATAATTTTGGGAATTGCCTGCTCCTGAATAGGCGTGGCATTCAGATAATTCATGGCATCCACGCCGGCCAGTAAGTCGTCGTGGAGATTAAACTCGGTAAATTTCAAGGTACAGCTAAGTGAAGTGAAAAAATAGCTGACCTTGGTTTCTGGTCAGCGAACCGCTTGATTTAGTGCAAAGATACGCCATTTTGAAGCGCTGCCATTGCTGAGGCCAAACTGCTATTAGTAGTATTTCTCACCGAGTTACGCGGAGGTTCGCAGAGTGCTGATGATTGAACACTTCGAACCTCCGCGTAACTCGGTGGGAAATATTGTTTGCGTTTATTTTTTACAACTCTGCCCAAATAATGTCCCTTCCCCCAGAAAAAGCCCCCCAGCCCTTCGCTGGCCTGTTCGTTCTCGAGCTTGCTTCGGTTCTGGCAGGCCCGCAGGTGGGCCAGTTCTTCGCCGAGCTGGGCGCAACCGTGTTGAAAATAGAAGCCCCGGCTGGCGACGTGACCCGTACCTGGAAGACGCCTGCCGAAACTTCGGACACGGATATCTCAGCCTATTTCGCCGCGTCCAATTGGGGCAAACAATCCGTGGTGCTAGATCTGACTACGCCGCCCGGCCGGGCCAGCATTCGCCGCCTGGCCGCCCGCGCTGATATCGTGCTGGCCAGCTACAAGCCCGGCGATGCCGAGAAGCTGGGGGCCGACTTCGCCACGCTGTCGGCCGACAATCCGCGTCTTATTTACGGTCATCTTACTGGCTACGGCCCTGACACCAACCGGGCTGGCTACGACGCCGTGCTCCAGGCCGAAACCGGCTTTATGCACCTCAACGGTCCGCCCGGCACTGAGCCGCTGAAAATGCCCGTAGCCTTGATGGACTTACTGGCTGCCCACCAGCTGAAGGAAGGATTGCTCACGGCCCTCTATCAACGGGCGCATACCGGCCGCGGCGTACTAGTGCAGGTGTCTTTGCTCGATAGTGCCTTGGCATCCCTGGCCAATCAAGCCGCGACCTGGCTCGTAACCGGCCACGACCCGCGGCCGTTAGGCTCGGGCCACCCCAGCATCGTGCCCTATGGTACCGTGTACCGGGCCGCCGACGGCCGCCATCTGGTGTTAGCCGTCGGTAGTGACCGACAGTTTGAGTTGTTGTGCGCGGCACTAGCCCGGCCGGAGTGGGCTTCCGATCCGCGCTTTCACACGAACGCCATGCGCGTAACCCACCGAGCCGGGCTGGAGGCGCTATTGACCCATCGCATAGGCGAGGTGAATGGCGAAAAACTGCTCCAGACCCTGGAGAGTCGGGCCGTGCCCGCCGGGGCCGTGCGCACCGTAAGCGAAGCCCTGACAAGTGAGTCGGCGGAGCGAATGATTTTGCCCCCCACACCCGATTTTCCGCATGCCGGCCTGCGCACGGTCGCTTTTCAAAGCAACACCTGGAAGCCAGTGCCTGCGCTGACGGGGCCGTCGCATCTGGCTCAGCATCAGGCAGAAAATGGGCTTCCTGCTCTGATTGGCTAGGATGATGGCACTAGGGCAGCAATACACTGTGCAGCTTCCGCGGGTTAACTTACCGGCCTGAGGCGCGTAATTTTCTATGTGTGACTCTTTTTACTGGTCCTGTGGACCGGCATTTGCTCTCCTGTTATTATGGCGAAAAGAACCTCGAAAAAACCAGTTTCTGATCCTAAAGCGGCGGCTGAAGCGGTTCAGGTGCATAAAAAGGCAATGGCCGCCGCCGAAGTCGTTACGGCTGAAGAAGCGACTGAGCGCCTGGCGCTTATTTCGGACGGCCTGAAGCAGAAAGCCACGGCAAAGCAGGCCATCTTTCGCAATACCAGTGCCGCCTTCGATTTGCTGCGCCAGGTATCCTTGGAGTTGACGCTGGAGCTGAGCAAACGCATTACCGCCGTCGATTCCACGGTCATTATTGAGTACCGGCCGATCAACGAAATGGAGTTTCACATCCGGTTCTCCGGCGATTTGCTCATGTTCGTGATGCACTCCAATATCATCACCTTTCCCGACGATTACGGTCCTATGCCAACCAAATATGTGGAGGAGGATTTTCGTCGCCGTTTTTTCGGCCATATTATGGCCTATAATTTTATGGCTGACAGCATCAAATATCAGCGCCTCAACGACCCCGGTTATTTGGTAGGCCGGCTCCTCATTAATATTGATAATCACTACTTTATTGAGGGCGTGAAGGAGCTTGAGCTACCGGACATAAATATGGCTGATAATCTGCTCACCTCCGACGCACTGAAGATGTTCGTGGAAAGCGCAATGATTGCCGCTGTGAATAACGATTTGATAGCTCCGCCCCTGCAAGAAATTCAGAAAATTACGGTGAAGCAGAAAGTTGAAAATCAGCAGGTAAGCCGCGGTAGCAAATTGGGTTTCAGCTTCTACAACGGACAGCATCATCAGCCCGAATAAGCTAAACGAGGCGGTTTATGGCCTTAGGTATTGTAGTAAAAACCCCCCCGGCACTAGTGACGGGGGGCTTTTTAGTTGAGCGAATTGACTATTAAATCTTCTGATTCCGTGGAACCCGAAAATCATGTATTAAACAGAATACCCTATTTTTTCGCGTACCCGATTCAATACTTCACGGCCGTAGGCCTGCGCTTTGCGGGCACCTTCGGCCAAACGAGCATCAAGCTCGGGTAGGTTTTGCATATAGAAAATAAACTGCTCGCGCTCCGTCGCAAAATGCTGCATGATTAGCTCGAATAATGCCTGTTTGGCATGGCCATAACCGTAGCCGCCAGCCACGTATTTCGCGCGCATTTGTTCGGTGTCAGTGGGCGTAGCAAGCAGCGAAAAAAGCTTAAAAATAGTGTCGTTTTCCGGGTCTTTCGGATCGTCGAGGCCACGGCTATCCGTCACGATAGTTTTGATGGTTTTGAGCAGGTCTTTTTCGGGAGCAAATATGTCGATGATGTTGCCATAGCTCTTGCTCATCTTCTGGCCATCGGTGCCCGGAATGGTCATCAATTGCTGATCGACGCGAGCCTGGGGTAGCACCAGCGTTTCGCCGTAGCGGCTGTTGAAGGCGGCGGCAATATCGCGCGCTATTTCCAGGTGCTGAATCTGGTCTTTTCCAACGGGCACGACGTCGGCGTCATACAGCAAAATATCTGCCGCCATGAGCACGGGGTACGTAAACAAGCCCGCGTTTACGTCCGCGAGCCTATCCGATTTATCCTTGAACGAGTGCGCGTTAGTCAGCATCGGGTAAGGCGTAAAGCAGCTCAGATACCACGTCAATTCCGTCACTTGGGGCACGTCGGACTGGCGGTAAAACAGGTTTTTTTCGGTGTCGAAGCCACACGCCAGCCAGGCCGCCGCTACGGCATACGTATTTTGCCGCAGTACCTGCGCGTCGCGCACTGTAGTAAGCGAGTGTAGATCAGCAATAAAATACAGCGAGTCGTTCTGAGCGCTTTTCGACAGCTCGATGGCGGGCAAAATGGCCCCCAGTAAGTTGCCGAGGTGCGGGCGGCCGGTGCTTTGGATGCCGGTGAGGATGCGGGACATGAAGAGAGACTTGTTAGTTATTGTTTCCGCTCCGGTGCGTCCGAAGGAAGAAATGGTGAATTATTATTAAGCGCGTGTATAGCCGATGGTAAATTATAAAAGGTAATCTTTCCTTTATCTAACATCTGAATTAAGTCAGGACTCATTGTTAAAAAAGGTCGTACTTGTTCACGAAACAGTGATTTATTAAAATAATTATACACAAGGTTAAAAGCGGAACTAGAAGGATCGCTTAATAAATAAACAGCAATAGGATATCGATAAAGGAAAAGCCAATTCGCACCAGTATTTATAAAGTGATCATAGCGCATTAATACAATCTGACCACTGTCAAGACGCTCTACGAAAGCTGCTTTCACATCAATAGAATGCGAATTTTCTGAGAGATGGAAATCTTTGGCTACTATATAATGACGGCTACCAATACGAAAGTTGTGAACCTGATTAGGCTTTAGCCTAAACGCATTGCCTTCCGGTGATTTAACGCGAAGCTTCTTCTCGCTTCGCAACTTAAGTTGGCCATACTGGCGCTCATTCCGATTCTCTATCAAAACGTAAGAGCCAACTTCAAATTTCTTTGAAAACTGCGCCAACGCTATTTTCGATAACAGCAGATTGGCAAGTAGGAGAAGAAATAAGCGCATCGGTGAATAATCATTACACACTCACATCGGCCGCCGCTTCCTGTTGTAACTCCACGGTTTCTTCGCGGCCGAGGTAGCGGTCAATGAGAAAATGGGCTAAATAAATAATCGGCGTAAGCAGAATAGCCGCCGCGAATTTATACCAGTAGTTCGTGTTGGCTACGCTGAGTACTTGATCAAAAGACCAGTTGCCAAATAAATAGAAGGCCACGTACAATACCACGAAGCTGTCCACGAGCTGCGACACAAGCGTGGAGCCGGTGGCGCGCAGCCACACGTAGCGCCCGCCCGTGAGCCGCCGAATCATCTGAAACACCGTCGCGTCGAGCACCTGCCCAATCAAAAAGGCGGTGATGGAGCCGGCGATAATGCCCAGGCCCTGGCGGAAGATGCTGCGGTAGGCAAAGTCAACGTTGAAGGGCCGGCCCTCCGCGTCAAGCTTGTTCACGTCGAGCCAGAAGGCGGCGGGGGGCAAATGCGTGGTGGCGAGAATGACGACGAACGAGTACAGGATCAGGCCTACGGTGAGGTAGCTAATGCGCAAAACGCCGGCCTTGCCGAAGTACTCGTTGATAATATCCGTCGTGACGAATACCACGGGCCAGATCAGCACCCCAGCCGTTAGGTTGCCCGGCAGCCCCAGCAGAGCATCGACCGAAAAAATCTTGACTCCGATAATTTCCGCCAGCAACGCATTCACCACGAAAATGCCACTGAGCACAAGGTAGAGTTGCTGTTTTTTGCGTGCGAAAGGTGTCATAAGTCGTAGGAACGCGCCACGGCGCGTTAATCGTTGTGTGGTTGAAAAATGACTCCGAAGCAAAGCTATTAGGACGCGACGGCCGAACGCGCCGTAGCGCGTTCCTACAAACTCACGATTTTGCCTTCAGTCGCCAGCTCTACCCACTCGAAGACAGCTTTTGCCTCATCCAATAAAGGCTCCAGCTCGCGGTAGCGGGAGGAGAAGTGACCAATGAGCAGGCGGTGAGCGTTGGCCCGGCGCGCCAGATGCGCCGCTTGCCGCGCCGTAGAATGATGCGTAAGCGTAGCCCGCTCGCGCATATCATCCAGAAAAGTCGCCTCGTGATACAGCAGATCAACATCGCGCACCAAATCGGCCAGGGCAGGGGTGTAAAGCGTATCGGCGCAGTAAGCGTAGCTGCGCGACGGCGAGGGGTCAGTCGTTACATCAGCGTTGGCAACCAGTACGTTATCGGCATCATCAAGAATGTCTTCGCCCTGTGCCAAGCGGCTGAGCTGGGCCGGCGTGAGGTCGCTTGGAAGGCGGGTTTTATCGAGGTGGCGGCGCTTGGGGTGCTCCCGAAACAAGTAGCCACAGCACGGAATCCGGTGCCGCATGGGCAGGCTATGCACGGTTAGGTACTTATCCTCATACACCAGGGCATGCTGCGTGGTGTCGACGGGAGTAAAGGTCAACTCAAACGAAAGCTGGGTGTGCGAGTAGCGAAACTGCGTGGTAAGAATATCGTCGAGGCCGGCAGGACCAAAGAGCAGCAGCGGCTCGGTGCGACCGTGCAGATGCATGGTGGAGAGCAGCCCAAACAGCCCGAAGAAGTGGTCGCCGTGAAGGTGGGAAATAAAGATGGCCCCCAGTCGCTGGTGGCGCACCTTGTACTCCATCAGGCGCCGCTGTGTGCCTTCGCCGCAATCAATTAGGTAGGAGTTCGCGTCGACGGAGAGTACCTGGGCCGTGTGGTGCCGGTTGAGAAAAGGCGTGGCCGAGGCGCTACCCAGGATTTTTAGCTCAAACTCCATGTAGAGAGGGAAATGGATGAATGAGTAAATGAGCGAATGAGTGAATGGATGGTCGTTCTGTAATTGTGTAAGAATACTCACTCACTCACTCGTTCATTTGCTCATTCGCTCATTCACCCATCGGGCCATAAAAAAAAGTTGGTCGCCCACTATCAGCTTTAGCAAACTGACAACAGACAACCAACAGCCGATAACTAAAGAACCTATTCTTTGCTGGTCAGGTCGCGCTCGATAGCGTGCAGAAATACGCGGTCAATCCCTTCTTCAACGGTAGGCAGAATATGCAGCACTGACTCAAGCTTGCTAATGGTGATGAGCTTCATTACGTGGTCTTGCAGGCCAGTAAGCACCAGCAAGCCGCCGGTAGAATTGCACAAACGGTTGGCAATCAGGATAGAGCTAAGACCGGAAGAATCAGTATACTTCACATTGCCCAAATCCAGAATTAGGTTATTGATACCTTCCGCGTTCAGCTTGACAAACTCCGATTTTAGGTCCGGGGCCACCGTGGTGTCCAGCTTCTTCTCATCAATGGTGATGATGGTGTAAGTTTCCTTTTTATCGATGGAGTACTTCATACGGACGTTAGGGACGGGTTAATGGGAATTGCGAAGGTAACAAAAATTCAGTTCGCGTGAAACCGACGAGTCCCGGATAAGGAACACTCGCACAGCGACAAAAATAAGACAAGAGAATGAATTAATTGGGCCTGGTTAAGCGGAATAAGTACCCAATTTTAACATTTTCACTATTGAAAACGGATCCTAAACTAGGAAAAATACTGATTAAATTTAAGTACTAATCCCAGTATTTTTAAAAGCCTCTCTGGGGGGCAAATCCAAAGGTGAATGTAGCCCAGGTGCTTTGCCAATCAGCCGTCTTGCGGTCGGTTGCGGGCACCATGCACACAGTGCTTACCATATAGCTGCCTGGTGCTGACAATTGAAACAGCACCCGACCACTTTGGTTGGTGTATAATTTGGTTCGGCGGGTAATTGTTTGGCCGGGGGCTCCGCGCTGCCATACCTGCACCAGGGCTCGGGGCAGCGGCTTGCCCTCGTACAGTACGCGCACAGTGAGGGCCGCACCAGCTTTTAGCGCGTAGGGATTTTGTTCTGGAATTAACTCCAGCGGCTGTCTGGTAGGGCGGGCAAACGTACTGTCGCGGGTGGTGACTGACCCGGCCAGCAGCAGCGTTTTGGCACAACGCCGGTAGGCTTCACGGCCGGGCTTGTTGGTTTCGCCCCGCTGGCGGCGCAAGGCTAAAACGTTCTCAAGGCCGTCTTCCTGTAGGTAAGCAGTGAATTTTTCGCCCGTCAATTCAATGAACGCATTCGTAGTAGTAAGCGCTACTAATTGCAGGCCCGGCTTTGGAAAAGCAATAGTAGTTTGCAGCGTATCGGTGCGGGTAGCAGCGGCGGTAAGGTCGGTCGAATCGGTGGCGGTATACTGCACCAGGCGCGTGAGGCGGGCACTTTTGCCGGCCCATCGCTCTCCTTTAAAATCCTCCCCCACAAAAACGTGGAGATTCTGGCTGCTGCCCGCCGCTACGAAAAAGCGCGGGGGCAACAGCCAGAACTCATGGGCCAGCGCCGTGCCGGCAACTATGAGCAGCAGGAGCAGCGGACGTAGAAGGTTACTTCCGTTCCAACGCCAACGAATAGGCCCGATCATAATATTGACGCAGGTTTTTCCAGTCAAATAACTCAGAAGAGCTTTCCACTTTATTGCGCTGCATAATTCGCTCGCGCCGATTGAGAAGCACGAAATTCCAGAGCATGTTGGTGAGCTCTTCGGCGGCTTCGTCGAAGCTCTTTTCCTGGCGCTGCACCACATAAATGCCTTTGTCTTCGTGATTGGGTACGTTCTGCATCACGTAGTCGCCAAAGCCGGATAAGTCGCTGGTAATAGCTGGTACGCCGCGGGCCACGCACTCCAGCGGCGTATAGCCCCAGGGCTCATAATAGGAAGGGAAAATGCCCAGGTGGCAGCCGCGTACAAATTGGCCGTATTCCATGCCAAACAAAGGCGACGTAGGCGAAACAAAATCGGGATGATACACGATTTTTACGCGGTCGTGCTGGTTATTAATCAGGTTGGAGCGCCGCAGAAAATTCAGAATATCATCCTTCGCGTCATCGATTAAGTTGTGGGTGATGACTGAAGGTAGTTGCGTCGTTTTCCAGCTTTGCAGGGTGCGGCGGTAGCGCAGACGCCAATAGTCATCCACCATATCCGAGAGGTTGGGTAGGCGATGATCAGTGCTGGCGGCGGCAGCGTATACGAGTCGCTCACCTACCTGCCGCTCAATGGCCGCGCAGGTTTCGCGCACCTCATCCAGCACCGCCCGGCTTTGGAGCACCAATGGGTTGATGCTGGTAAAGGGGCGCTTCGTGATGAAGAACATGACTACCTGCCCTTCCATACCGCTTTGCTGCAAGCGGTAATTCAGGCGGGCTAAGGCCTCCAGCGTTATATCAAAGCCCTTGTTATGATACTCATAGCGCCCCGAGGTAAACATGTACAGCGTGTTATCCAGATCGAAAGCGTAGCTCTGGAAAAAGTGCGCCATCACAAAGTCATGAATTTTGGCCTTGTACTGCTGGTGCAGATTCTGGAACTCGTGCAGGGCCACGAAGCGCTCAATATTGAGGCCGTTGGGCAGCACCGCGTCCGGAATTCTATCCAGTAAATAAATGCACTCGCGCACCGTCAGCTCGCTCACGGTGGTGAACACATGAGAGCCGTGGGCGGCAGCGCGCTCCACTCGTACGGCCGTTTCGATGTTGAAATTGCGCGATTCTGCCTCCCAATCGACCTGCATGAGGTGATCGTAGAAGTTGGGGTCGTTCATGGCCAAGTAGCGGCCCAGCAACGTAGCGTGCGTGGTAAACACAATGTGAACCGGCACCTGCTCGCGGCGTAACACCGGAATAGCCACGCCCGTCATCCACTCGTGGAAATGCGCTACTATACGTTGAGGCGGCACCACTTCGGCGGTCAGAATTTGCAGAAAAATAGTAGCCAGATGCCCAAAGGCTTCTACCTGATGCAAGAGGTCATCGTGGTCGGGCGTGGGGATGCCGTGGTGCTGCCAGAGGTCGGCTTTAATACTGCCCAGGCGGTCGTAGACCTGAAAGGGATTGATTAGTACCACCCGCGGCCGGCCGGTTATGAGCCAGGTGCCGTACTGTATGTCGTAGCCCAGCAGGCGCATTTGGCGCACGGCCCCGGCGAAAGGATCGGTCAGAAGCGTTAGCTCATGATCCTCCATGGGCTCAAACTCGCCCTGAGCCTGCTGGGGAAAATAAGGTCCTAATAGGCAATACCGGTCGCCCCAACCCTGCACCGTGGCCGGTACTTTGGAGCGGATAACGGTATAAATGCCCCCCACCTGATTACAGACTTCCCAGGCGACTTCAACGAGCAGAGCATCGGGGGCAATGATTTCGGGGGCAGAGGCGGGTGGCTGCATATACGCAAGGTTTTAGGAGGTCGTAGCTCTGGCAAGATAAACGTGCTCACGGATTTTCCGCAGGCTGGCACGTAGCAAAACGCGGAAGAGCGCAGAACTCGCTACTTGCTCTGCGCTCTTCTCTAAGATTCGATTTACGACTTTTACTGCGAGATAATCAAGACCGAGTATGGTGCCAGCCCAAAACAGGCGTGAAATGGTAACTCATCATACTCGCCTTCCTCCGCTTCGGCTCCGAAACTTTCGAAGTTGCCAAACTCTTGATCGTAGCCAGCCCAGTCGCTATTAAACCGCACCTGCCACTGGCCAGCCGTAGGCAGCCCGATGCAATACCCGTCTTGCGTGGTATCGGCGAAGTTGGCCAGGATGATGGTTTCATCGCCGGGGCCACCTTGGTCCCAGCGGCGGAAGGCGATAGTCTTGGCCTCGTTATTAATATGAAAAACCTCCGTGTGCTGGCCGGAAAGGCCGCGTGTGGTGCCCGAAAAGTTGCGGCGCAGGGCAATCAGGTCGCGGTAAAGGTGAATCAGACCGCTGTGTTTTTCGGCGTGGCTCCAGTCCAGGGGTTGGTCGTCGGAGAAAAAGCCATCGGCCAGCATAGCCTGGCCCTGAAACAGCATCGGAACGCCAGGGGACGTGAGCACCAGCGCCGCACCCAGGGTAGCACGCTTTTTCGGGTACCAGTTATTCGCCGCGCTGGGCATAATTTCCTCCGGCACCCGCGATTTTCCGTTGGCTACCTCGTCGTGCGACTCGGTGTAAATAACCCGCTGGAAGGCGTCGCCATTGTAGGTCTGAGCGATGGCGCCGGCGACGGCCTGCATGTCGCGGTCGGCGTCGTGTTGGGTCGTCAGGGCTTCGCGAATGGGATACACGAAGGCCGCATCCCACTGCGTAGAAAATCCCTGTCCGTCCTGATCGGTGGGGCGCGTGATGTACTCGTTGCCCAATAAATCCTCGGCAATCGTGATTTTCCAGGGCATACGCGCCTGAATCTCCTCGTTGATCCAGCACATCAGGTCCCAGCCTTCGGGCAAATTGGTGGAGGGGTCGGTGCTGCCGTGCACGTTGCGAATGTGGGAAATGGAGTCGGCCCGCAGGCCATCGACCCGAAACTCTTCTAGCCACATCAGGGCATTGTCGCGGATGTACTGGCGCACCTGGGGGCGGCCGTAGTCGGGGCGGTTGTGGCCCCAGGGCGTTTCGGCCCGCCAGTCGTTGTAGAAATAAATGCCGCCGCCATCGTTTTCCTGCCAGCCATCAAACTGCCACAGGTCAAGGTCGCCGGGACCAAAGTGGTTGTAGACTACGTCCAGAATAATAGCTATGCCGTGTTTGTGAGCCTCTTTTACCAGCTGCTTAAAAGCGTGGGCCCCACCGTAATCGGTTTCGATAGCAAAAGGGTGGGAGGGATTATAACCCCAGCTGCGGCTGCCCGGAAATTCCGTGGGGGGCATTATTTCGAGGGCATTGATGCCTAATTGCCGCAAATAATCCAGCTTCTCGATAACGTCGTGAAAAGTGCCCGGCTTGTCAGGATCGGGAGCGTTGAAGGTGCCCACATGTATCTCATAAATGACGAGCGTGTTCCAAGGGGGCATTTCAAAATGGTCGTCCTCCCACTCAAAATCGTGGTTTGGTACCACGGAATTGCCGGCCGAGTGCGTGACTTCGCGGGCGTACGGGTCATTTTTACTTAGTTCCTGGCCGTTGTAGCAGATTAAGAACCGGTACTCGTCGCCGGGTTTGGCACCAGCTATATCAGCGGCCCAATAGCCGTCGGCCTCGGGTTGGAGCGGGTTGCTTTTACCGGCCCAGTCGTTGAAAGTGCCTATTACGTTGACTTCTTCGGCGTGGGGCGCCCATACGCGAAAAATAGTGCCGGCAAGGTGCGGAATAGCGCCCATACCCGGCTGGAGGGTAGAAGCGGAAGGGGTGGGGTGAGAAGGCATTTAGGTGGGTAGTAAAACACGGAGCCGTCGCTACAAGAACTGGACGGTAGACGGTGTTTAACTGCCGAGGTCGTTGTTTGGTTGTCGGGTGGTGGCTGGGAAAAGTGCGAACACGAGACGTTGGCCGGTAATAAATTGCGGGCGCTTCGTGTTTAAATTTGCCCCCCAGCCTCGCCCAACCTATCAGGCGGCGGCTGGTTGTTGAATTCTCATATCTATCTCGCTTTCATGGCTCGACCCAAACCTGTTCGTTACGGCCTATACCCCTGGACTCCCGATTATGGCCTTCGCTACATCCATCCGGCCAACCGCCGCACCTTTGAGTGGCTAGAGCCGATTGGTAAATTATTTGAGAAAATTGATGAAACCGAGGATTGGATTCTGATTCGTTACGACGAGCAGCAGTTTAAAGTGAGTAGTGAACTATTCACGGAGTTGAGCGAGAAACCCGTGTTTAGCTTCGGCGATTTAGTGGAAGAAATAAACCCCGAGCCGGGTCGGGCACCGCACCGCGGCCTCATCTCTGACGTATACTGGGACGAAAGCCGCGACCGGCCCCGATTCCAAATCGTGGAGAAAAAGCGCAAAATAAAGCGGGTGTTTGAGCCCGAAGAGTTGCGCAGCGTGTAACGGTCATTTCCTTCTGCGTTAGAAATTCTAACGGAAAAAGCCCCCCGGATAGCTATCCGGGGGGCTTTTTCCGTGAATAACCTATTGCAAACCGACTGCAATACCGATGACCACAGCCAGTGCGCCCAATACCAGCAGCCCCAGATATAAAGGCAGCGCAAATTTCCACCACGCATCAAACCGTACCCCGCAGGCCGCCACAATGGCCATCAGCGCGCCGTTGGTGGGCGTAATCAGCTCGCAGAGGCCAGCGCCGTATTGGTAGGCCAGCACCGTGACCTGCCGCGACAAGCCCAGCAAATCGGAGAGGGGCGTGAGTATGGGCATGGTGAGCACCGCCTGCCCGCTTACGCTGGGCACGGGCAAATGCAACGTCGTATGAACTGCCATCATACCCAGGGCCGACAGCGTAACTGGCAGCCCCGCCAGCGGCGCAGACAGGCCCTGCACGATAGTGTCCACGATCTGGCCCTGCTCCAGCACCACAAAAATGGCGCGGGCAAAGCCGATAAGCAGCGCCGAAAATGCTAAGTCGCGGAAGCCGGCAATGAAGCTTTCCGCTGTGCCCGTAAGGCCGAGCCCGCCTACTAAGCCGGCGGCCACGCCCAGTACGAAAAACAGCGCGCCCATCTGCTCAAATTCCCAACCCAGATTGAGCACACCGTAGGTAAACGCGGCAAACGTGAGCAGCAGCAACAGCAGCACCAGCCCGTGACGGCCCGCGCCGCCCGCCGCTTCGGTTTCCGCTTCTGCTGTTTCGGGGGCTATGCGGTGGCGGGCAGCGTAGCGCATGGTGCCGCCAATCCAGAGGGCCAGGGCGGCGGCAAGGAAAATCAGCCGAAATCCGGCACCGGAAAGCAGCGGTAATTGGGCAAGCTTTTGGGCAATACCTACTTGGAAAGGGTTAATCGGGCTGAATGCTGCCCCTACGGCGGCGGCCCCCAGACTCACCGCCGCGGCCGTAAGAACCGGGTAGCCCAGGCGGCGCATAAGAACCAGCAATACGGGCACCAGCGGAATGATTTCTTCCTGCATATTCTCCAGCGCGCCCATCGTGGCGAAGAGTAGAGAAATAAGTGGAATAACAAGTGCCTCCCGCCCCCGAAAGCGGGCCAACAGCCAATCGACACCTCGCCGCAGGGCTCCGGTATAGTCTACTACCGTAAAAGCCCCACCCGTCAGAAAGACGAAGAAGATGACGCTGGCCGCTTCCTGCAAACCCCGTGGGATGCTGACAACAGCCTCCAGGGGACTTACCGGCGAAGGCGCTACCCGATGATAGGAGCCTGGAACAACGACTTCGCGGCCGGTGGCCGCATCGGTGCGGCGCTCAAATATGCCGGCGGGCAGCACGTAGCTTAGCAGCGTGGCCAGCACGATAAACCCAACCAGCAGAACCAGCGGGTGCGGAAAGCGAAAGGTATTCATGACGTGGAATAAGGAATGCTGAACTGTAAGCAAACATCCACGAAAAATCCGATTCCCTGCTAGGGTATCCTAAATCTACGTCGGCCTGAGATGAATTATGCCGACTAAAGTTCGGTAGTGGAAGGCTGACCGCTTTCCCAGCAGGTGAGCGAATTGATGGTCGCGTCGGCGATATTAGTCAGGGCTTCGCGGGTCAGAAATGCCTGGTGGCCAGTGATGAGCACGTTGGGCTGAGCCAATAGCTGAGCAAAGGTTTCGTCGTGGGGGGCGTCGCGGGTACGGTCGTTGAAAAACAAGCCTTTTTCGTGCTCATACACGTCGAGGCCAAGGTAGCCGAGCTGCCCGCTTTGCATGGCCGCCAGCGCATCCTGGGTGTTCAGTACGCCGCCCCGACCAGTGTTAATCAACATCACCCCAGGCTTCATCTGGGCCAGTAGTTCCTGGTTAATTAAGTAATGCGTGTGCCCATTGAGCGGGGTATGGAGGGTGATGACATCGGCGCGGGCACACAGGTCCTCCAGCGTCGTGTAAGTCAGGCCCAACTCGGTGCTTAGCATAACATCGGGGGCCACATCATACCCTAGCAGCTGGCAGCCGAAACCGTGCATAATGCGAGCCACTACCCCGCCGATACGTCCGCAACCGATGATGCCCACGGTTTTGCCGTGCAGATCAAACCCAATCAGATTGTCCAGCCGGAAGTCATTGGCCCGCAGCTGCTGATCAGCCAGATGCAGGCGACGGTTCAAAGCTAAAATAAGCGCTACGGTGTGCTCACCAATAGCGTAGGGCGAATAGATGGGCACGTTGGCCACGCGTATACCTAAGCGGTGGGCGGCGGCCAGGTCCACATTATCGTAGCCCGCAGCCCGGGCGGCCACGTAGCGTACACCGGCCGCGTGTAGCTGCTCCAGTACCGGGGCCGACGCGTCGTCGTTGGTGAAAACGGCTACGGCCTGGCTGCCCTGGGCTTGTTTTGCTGTTTCAAGGCTCAGCGGCGCATCAAGGAAGCGTAGCTCGTGCTGCCCCTGTGCGGACTGGGTCAGATAGTCTTGCTCGAAAGCGTGGGCGCTGAATACGGTAACGTGCATACAAGAAGGAAAGGGGGAATGCTGGTAAAGGGCTGATTACCTGCTGAACTATTGCGCCGCAGTCAGCAAGGACAAAGCTAGGCTGACGCTTAGGGCAATACTCTGAGATGAACCAAGTGAAGAGCTGACTTTACGCAGCAAACCTGAGTTGTTTTCAGGCCGCCAAAAGGCTGTAGAGACGCGTATTCGCGTCTAATCGTTGAACCGAAGGTCAGCACAGCTAACGACTGGAACCGTACCATTCCGTTCACCTAAACACCGACCGCGACGATTAGACGCGAATACGCGTCTCTACACACTAACTCCAACAGCTTCTAAGAGAAGATTGCCTAGGCCGCCGCGATGTCGTGGTGTTCATCTATGGCCTTATCCATAGCTTCCCGGAAAGTATATAAGAGCTTATTGCGCTCAGCATCAGGCATACTTTCAAGTGCCTGTTCAAAAGTAGTTCGGTACACATGCACCATAAACTCCGGGCCATGGCTGGCCAAAAATCCGTCGTGGATGCTTTTAAACACTACCTTCTCAGCTGAAGAGATAGAAAGCGAAAGCGCCAACCATTGCTTGGCATTATTGGCTAAGCTGAGGCGTAAATCTTCATTCATAAGTGAACTGGAAAAAAGGAGAACAGAAAGTTAGAGAGAAGGAGGAAGCTCTGCGGGCCAGTTTACCTGCCGCAGCAGGACGCGGAACTCCGCTTCGGAAGCTAACCGACCCTGGAAGCTGTACAGCATCTGCCCGTCGACGACTTCCAGTAGTGTTATCTCATCGTCTTCGTAAAGCACAATCGTTTCCTGGCCGCAGGCGCTGGGGCGGCTATAGCGCATTTGGCGGGGCGGCGAACGAAATTCTGTGAAGCCAAAGGCTTGCAGCAGCTCCGCGGACGGTTGATAAAAAGCAGACATATAAAATGGCCCCTGATGAGAGCGCTAAGCAACTACGCCGAGCGGTAAGCTAAAAGACAGGTCAGTAAGCTGTTATCTGTAAGTAAAGTAGGAAGCGGACTACAACTACAGCATGTGCCGTATTGGCAGACCACGGCTTCTTCATCTGCTCTGATAAGCCAAAAGTCGGAGTGCGCCATGTAGTCAATCAATCCGGTTGCTTAAAACATAATAACACAAAGAGCGGTCCAGCTTAACCCAACTTCCGTCAACATAAGTAGCTATTCCAGTCTTTGTGGAAGCTATCATGCAAATATCTGTATAGCAATTGGTTATTTGTAAAAATAAACGAGTTGATAAAATATATAGCGTGTTGTCAGTAGGTCAACGAGTTTTCGCCGGCTATTACTTTGCCTAGCTTTTTGATGTTCGGTTCACTTCTGGATTTGCCCCCCAGCGCGGTAGTAGTGGGTAATTATGGCCGCCCCCCTACAGTTGATGAAGACTCCGCGGGCTGCATGGCGGCGGCGGTAGCAGCATCGAGGGGGCGTTGGGTACCGAAAAAAAGTCGGTAGAAGCCCAGCAGCTTACGTTTTTCCAGTACAAAGAAGAGCAGCGTACAGAAAACGGTTGTGAAAATAATGACCGCGAAGGTGATGGTTTGAATGGCTGGTCCGCTGGGCAGACCCCTCTGGGCAGGCAACGTAGCCAGTACGGCCGCGCCTAAGCCTTTGGGAATCATGATGCTCATGAAGGCCGTATCAAAGAGCGGGGTTTTGGTATCGGCGGAGGCGAGAACTACCGGAATGCGTACCAGAAAGAGCAGAACGGTGATGGCGGCACCCAGCCCGATCAGGTAGGCGTTGTCGAGCACGATGGACATGCCCACGTACACGAAGAAAAACGTGCGCAGCAAAAACACCATTTCCGAGAAAAAGCCTTTTTCGGCCGCGGTCAGCTCGATGTGGCGCGTGGGCAGATAGCGGTAGAGCAGGCGCGGGCGCAGCAGAGTAACGTTGCCGAGGGTGATGCTGAAAAACAGCACCGCAATCGGGCCGCTGAAGTTCAGCAGCTCTACCAGTCCATACACGATAAAGACGAAGGCCGGCGTGGAAAAGCGGGTTTTGAGAAGCGTAGGTACTTTAGTCAGCAGTATCGACCACAGGTAGCCGGTAGCGACGCCCGCTACTACAGCCAGCACCAGCGAGGTGAAAATCTGCCCGAACATGGAGCCCAGACTAAACGAAGCGCCCGTGTAAAGGCTGATCAGGGAGATGGGAATGGCCAGCGTGTACACGTCGCTAAACGCCGATTCCATAACCAATGTGGTGGAGGTTTGCTCCTGAATATCCACCTTCCGGGCCAGAGTGGTAACCACCGCGGAGGAAGTGCCCCCCAAAATGCTGCCCAGAATAACGGAGCTGAGAAAATCGAGGCCCGCGAACAGCTGGGCCATAGCTGCCACCAGCATGGTGGTCACGATGAAGTTGAGCGTAGTGAGCGTAACGGTACCCCGCAGCGCCGATTTCAACTGCTCAAAACGTACCTCTAGGCCACTCTCAAACAGAATAAATACCAGCACGATATTGGTAAACACTCTGCCCGCCTGCCCAAACGAAGCCGGATCGATAAGGTGAAATACCGGGCCTATCAGAATGCCAACCAGCAGTAAGCCCACCACGTCGGGAATGCGAGTTCGGTCAAACATCTCGGCCAGATAATGGCCGAAGAAAATCAGGAAACCAATAAAAATAATGAGAACGGGAGTTATCATGCTGAAGTTAGTTACCCCCAAATCAGGGTCAGATGCCCTTGGGGGCGGCCCGAGCCAAGCACCTGGTTTGGGCAGTACGTGCGAAGTAGGACGCGTAGTTGTCTACGGCGGTGTACTAATTTTGGGGTCTGGGGGGCAAAATCGGCGATGATACGCTGGAAACAGCCCGCCAGCATATACCCGCGGAACCCCGGTGACGGTGCCAGCCGTTGAGAGACTGTATCTCTATGCAACTCACCGCCTTCAAACAGCTGCCCATGGGCCGCCAGGCCATCCTGCTGCGGCAAGGGGGGCATTTCCTGGCTGATCGCCAGCAAGATAGCTTTAGTCTGCGGCTCTATGCCTTCGGCGACTTCTACGCCGAGGTATGGCGCGTGCAGGATGAGGAGCGCATTCTGTTCATTCATCTGTTTCAGCACTCGGCGGGGCTTGCCTCTTATCTAGAGAAAATTCGACTGCCCGAGGTGTAAAAAAGCCCCCCACACGCTCTCAGCTACCGTAATAGGAGGCCATGCCGCGGAAAGGTGCATGGGCCAAAGCCATGGTCGCGGGGCCTGTGGCTCAATAACTTTGCCCCCCACCCGCCGTATTGTGGAGTGCCCGGTAAGGCAGTCGCGGCTAGATAGCTGGAGAGGTGTGAGTGCCGGGTAATTGACGTAGCCGAAGTGTATGTGGATTGTCTTTTCGTTGTTAGCGGCCGTGTCGGCGGCTGTGGTTGTTACTCTTTCCAAGGCCGGCATCAAGCACGTTGATTCCAGCTTGGCTTTTGCTATACAGTCGGTGCTGATACTGCTGGTGGCCTGGAGTGTAGTCGCTTATCAGGGCAATCTGCCCGATGTATCGCGTATCGACCGGCGCAGCATGACCTTTCTGGTAATAGCCGGCATCGTGACATGCGTATCGTCGCTGCTGTCCTTTCAGGCCCTCAAGCTCGGCGAAGCATCGCGCGCGTCGCCCCTCGATAAAGTGTCCCTAGTATTCTCTATTATTCTGGCAGTCGTATTTCTTAGAAGCTGTTTGAGTTAGCTTTTCGGACTGGTAGAATGAGGTAGAGACGCAATATTTTGCGTCTCCTCGCGCGTGAATCGTGCAACGGCGAGACGTAAAATATTGCGTCTCTACCTCGTTTAGCCACTTGGCAGCTAACTCAAACAGCTTCTTAAGGAAAAGATAAACTGGCAGGTAATTGTGGGCGCGCTGCTGATGGCTGCCGGCGCGCTGTTTATCGCGCTTGCCAAGCCCTCATCCACCTAAATCAAGGGGTGAATTTGGTCTGACGAAGACCGACGCATGGGAAGGTGCGGAATACCGTCTTCCAGGTACATTTCGCCGCACTGCACAAAGCCAAAACTGCCGTAAAATTTCTCTAAATATTGCTGCGCGCCAATCTTGATGGGCTGGGGGGTAAAATGACGCTCGCAGTGCGTAATTGCTTGCCGCATCAGCTCCTGTCCCAGGCCAAAGCGCCGAAATTCGGGCGCCACGATTACCCGCCCGATACTGACTTCCTCGTAGCAGATGCCCGCGTCGAAAAGGCGGGCATAAGCGGCCAATTTTCCGTCCAACGTGTTCCCCAATAGGTGCTGCGCCGCCATATCCTGGCCATCAATATCCTGAAACGCACAAGCCTGCTCCACCACAAATACCTCGCTGCGAAGCTGCAATAGTTCGTATAATTCGGTTAAAGATAAATCGTTGAATTTCTTGCTGGTCCAGGATAATATCATGTTTGGAAGTGCTACTTTATAAGCAAGCTAAGGATTGATTTCTCTGCTGAAAACGCAGCTTATTTGTGCTTTATTTTCTTCAATGATTCAGCCAGGTCGTTGGCCGAATACACCTTGCCGCGGGAGATTACCGCGTCAATCTTTTTGATGTTGTTAATGTCAGCCAACGGGTTCTGATTCAGCAACACCAGGTCAGCATATTTACCAGTTTCGATGCTGCCCGATTGATCGGCCACACCCATAAACGTAGCGCCGTTGATGGTGGCCGCGCGCAAGGCTTGCGCGGGAGTGAGTCCGGCCTGCACCAGCAGCGCCAGCTCGCCCTGCAACGACGAACCCGGATACACAAACGAATTGAAAGGCCCGCTGTCGGAGCCGGCCAGAAGGGTCACGCCGGCGGCCTGCATTTCCGGTATCATCGACATAAACTTGGCGGAGAGTTTCTTGCCGAATTCAACGTTCTCTCTGGACTGCCGCTTCGCGCTGTTGTAGCGGCCCAAATAGGTAGCCTGAATTTTGGGGTCGATGTAGGCAAGCATGGAATCGCGGGCGTGGTCCTGCTCCGTTATTTCAGCCAGCGTTTTCTGAATGAATAAGGTAGGCACCACCGCCGTTTTCCGGTCAGCGAGGGTTTTAAACAGGGCGGCCGCTACCGTTGGATCGTACGTTTTGAAGATGGTAGGCAGCACCGCGAACAGGCCCAGCGGCTTAGACGTGAGCAGGCTTTGCTTGATGGCGGCCGTCAGACTGTCTTCGCGCGAAGAGCACCCCTTAAATACGTAATACAGGTGCTCACTGGCATCGAGGCCCCGCTCGGAAGCCTCGCGCAGCGTGACGGTGTAGGGCATGTGGCCCGTCGTTTTGAGCCCGCGTTTTTCGGCCTCCGAAATGACATTCAGGAAAGCATCACCCGAAATCTTGCTGTCATAAATCTTGACGTAATCAACCCGCAGCTTCTGCAAGGAGTCCAGCGCGGCGGTTACCTGAGCGGGTGTTTCTACTTCCAGAGAGCCTGGCCAAGTGCCGCCCGGACCATCAATCTTAGGGCCGGAAGTAAAGATTCGGGGACCCGCTAATTTCCCGGAATTGATCTGCTCGCGCCAGGCGTACACGGCTGGCGTCAGGTCGCCGCCCGCGTCGCGAACGGTGGTAATGCCGTGCGCCATATACAGCGGCAGCAGATTCTTATTTGCCGCTGTCAGCGTGTCGCCGCCCCGAAAGTGAACGTGCATATCCCACAAGCCGGGCAGCAGATATTTGCCCGTGCCGTCCAGACGTTGGGTAGCACGCTGGGGGGCTTTTTCGGCGCTTTCTATTCGTTGAATCAGGCCGTTTGAAATGACCACATTCTGATCGGGCTGCACGGTTCCGGTTATCACGTCAATCACATTGACGTGGGTGATGACCAGCTCGGCTTTGTCTGATTTTACCGCAACACATTGGCTTAAAAAGAAGGCGAGCGAGAAGGCAGCAGGGAGGATACGTATTTTCATAAAAGCAGAGATGCAGCGGGAAACAGAGAGCGGAGTGACTTCAGCCATACTTGGCTCGGCTAAAGTAGCGGAATTTGCCCCCAGCGTTTATATAGTTCCAATCTGCCGCTTCCCGGCCGTCATGCAGAGCGGAGCGAAGCATCTCGCGTGTTTAGTTAAGATTACTAATCTGACTACCGCTGGCGAGATGCTTCGCTCTACATGACGTTCTTAATGGATAAAAATGGATAAAAGATCTAGACGGGCTTATTGCTCTACCGGCTATTCGTACGGTCAATAATATTCTGCACATCCTTGGTCGATACTTTCTGGCCAGTTTCGGCGGCGCGGTAAATAGCGGCCATCAGCTGCACGTCGCGCAGGCCCATTTCGCCGGGTACGCGGGTGGCTTTGTTATTTAGAATACAGTCGGCAAAGTTGTCCATCTGCCGGGCCTGCTGATTTACATTCTGAATGTTCATCGGGCCTTGGCTGGTAGTTCCTTTTATGCCACCATAGCCAAAGGAGGGAGTGAGCTCAAACTTGCCTTTGGCCGCTTCAGCCTGGAGGCGGTTGGGCAAACTTTCCGCGTAGCTAGTGCGACAATCGGCCACCGAGCCGTCGGCAAACTGGAACTGCCAGTTCACGCCGGCTTCCACTTCCTTGAACAGGCCATTATTAGGCTTAGGTGTAAACTTCGCCGTGACGGAGGCCGGAATCTGCCCTTTGGTGTACACCACGCCCTGCACGCAGTAAATGCCCAGATCCACGAGCGGCCCGCCGCCGGCCAGCTCCTTGTCTACGCGCCAGGGCGTGTCGTTCTTGAAGACATAGCCATTGTCAGCTACCAGGCACTTGATTGGGCCGTAGATTTCCTTCTGGCCCAGGCGCATCACTTCCTGGTGGTGAGGCTCGAAGTGCAGCCGGTAGCCTATGCTGAACTTTTTGTCGGCTTTTTTGGCCGCGTCTATCATCTGCCGGCACTCGGTGGGCGTCATGGCCATCGGCTTCTCGCAGATAACGTGCTTGCCTGCCTGCAAAGCCCGGATCGTGTATTCGGCGTGCATAGCAATGGGCAGTACCGCGTACACGATATCAATATCGGGGTTGTCAACGATGCGGTCGAACGACTTGTAGTCGTAGACGTTTTCCTTGGGGATATTGTACTTCGATTTCCACTGCGGCACTTTCTCCGGCGAGCCCGTCACGATGCCGGCCAGGCGGCAAAGCTTGGTTTCCCGCAAGGCCGGGGCAAGCTGCCCGGTGCTGTATTTGCCCAGCCCCACCAACGCCACGCCGAACTGTTTGTTCGCCTGCCATGCCTCCAGACTAGCCGGCCCGAAATGGGATTCGGGGAGGCCAGTCAGCGAGCCTGCCAGCCCCGAAGTGCCCAGCAAAATGCCCCCCAGGCCTAGTGAGGCGTGGCGCATAAAATCGCGGCGCGAGGTGGAAGCGTTGACAGAAGAAAAGGAGATGTCGTCGAAGGTTTTCATAGCAAAAAGTTGGGGTATGATAGCAGTACCGCGCCAGGCAGCTCGGGGTTGCGTTAAAAGGCTGGTGATAAGCGTGATACTACAACCAGAAAGCTAGGCTTTTGGGTGAGAAGGGAGGTAGCAAAAAGGGGCAACTGATCGTGCAGCTGCCCCTTATAAAGTGGATGATGAATGCCTGTTAGCGCAGACGCTCGTCGTCGTCAAGTGGCCGGTCGATGATGCGGCTGCGCAATGCGGTAGTGGTCGCGTCGGGCTGGGCCGCTACAACCGTAGAATCTGGGTGAGGGCCCGGCGCGGGGCCATGGGCCGACAGCGGTACACTGCCGTGCTGCGCCACGTAGCGCCGGGCGTATTCGGAGGCATTTACCGCCCCGTGCTGATCGAGGAGCTGCTGCACCTGCTGGGCATCCTGAAGTGTGCGCACATGCGCGGTAAGCGTGGTGCCGCGGCGGGCAGCTTCCAGGTGGTCTTTCACATCGTGCTCGTGGCCGGTAAATACAGCCCGGAAGAAGTTGTGGAAGGAGTCATTTTCAGGAAACTCGCCCGTGGGATTATCCTGGTTGATATCGGCGGTGGTCACGTCGATGTGCTCGCGGCCAATACCATGACTGACAAGCGCGTGGAGGGCTTTGTTCGCAACGTCGGCGTTTTCAAACACGCCAATTACAGTGTATGCCATGGCAGATCGGGGTTAGGAATTGAGAATGGAGTAGAAAGATCGGAAATAGTTGCTCCCGCGGAAAGGAGTTTTTTCAACGACAAATCCCCGCGATAGGTTGGGGGTGCGGCTGGGTTACCGGGGCCGCCGTGTTGTACGTTACATAGATTCTGGCCTGCTTCTTTCTCCGTGTTGGTAGAGTGGCCGCACGCTTCATCCGGCTTATCCGACACTTCAGTAATCTTTCTTTTCATCGGGCTTAGCAGCCGACCACTTTTGGTCATCACTTCGCTGCTACCCCAGTGAAACGAATCCTACTCCTGCGGCTAGTGTTGCTGGCTACCGCTAGCCGTGTAGCCGCCCAAACGGCTGCAACCATGCTCAGCAGTATCGTCCGCGAACAAAGCAGGCACTGCCCGGCAGCGGCCCGGCCCTTGTATGAAGCAGCTAAGGCCCGGTTCGCAGATTTACGCCCTAGCAGCCCACTGGCTCCGACCTGGGGCGAGAAGCAGATGGTAACTCAACTGAAGACGTACGAGCCGACTGCCGCGAATTAGTTGGTCAACTCAAAATCAGCAGCACGCTCAGCTTATTATTACCTTTCAGCCGCCTGTTTTTTCTTGCTATCCATGGCTACTGCTCTTCCCGCTTTTACTCGTTTTGGCAAGGCGAAGTGGCTGCGTCCGCTGCTCGTGCTCGTGCTGGTATCAACTGCTATTACCTTGCTAACCTGCGTCAGCTGTTGGGCCAATGCCGAACAAATGGCGACCAACTTCACGGTCACGTTAGCTTTTACCACTGCTTTGTCGCTGGCCAATGGGTATGCGGTAAACTGGCTGGAGCGCTACGTGTCGTGGCGTGCGGAGCCGGTGAAGCGGCTGATACTCACCCTGCTGCTTTCTCTGCTGGTGTCGCTGGTGGTGATTCTGGGCATTAACCTCTGCTACGTGGTTCTATACCGCGGCTATGCAGTAGCTGTGCTGTGGGAGCCGCCAGCAGCACGCAACATCGTGTTTCCGTTGGGCGTCACGGTGTTGTTTTCTTTGGTGATGCATAGCCGGTCTTTTCTGTTGAAGTGGCGCGAAGCTTTGGTGCAGACGGAGCGTTTGCAAAAGGAAATGGCTCAGGCCGCGGCCGAAACCCTACGGCAGCAGCTCGATCCGCACTTCATGTTTAATGCCCTGAATGCTCTCACCTCGCTGGTAGAGGAGGAGCCGCAGCTGGCAGTGCGCTTCATTCGGCAGCTTTCGCAGGTGTACCGCTACGTGCTCGATGCCCGTGGCCGCGAAGTTGTGCTGCTCGCCGACGAGCTGGAATTTGCCAAAGCTTACCTGTTTTTGCAGCGCATCCGCTACGGCGAAGCCTTGCAGGCCGACCTGCCCGCCCCCGGCAGCGTGCCGGCTCGCCTCATAGTGCCGCCGCTGAGCTTACAGCTGCTGCTGGAAAATGCCCTTAAGCACAATGTAGCGCTCCAACAGCAGCCCCTGCATATCGGCTTCGAGCTGAACCTAGCGGCCCGGCAGCTCACCGTGCGCAATACGTTGCGGCCGCGTCGCCTTGGTTCCGAAGAAACGAGTGGCCTGGGTTTGCGCAACCTGCAAGCCCGCTATGCTTTTCTAACCAAACAGCCCATGCTCATTCAGCCCACCGCCACCGAGTTCGTCGTGACGCTGCCGTTGTTAGAGTTAGGGTAGTCAGGATGTAGAGACGCGTATTGGCTGCGCCGACCTTCGGTTCGCGTCTAATCGTTGAAGGACCGGTATCGCGCCATTCAGTCGAAATAACAACCGCGACCATTAGACGCGAACCGAAGGCTGGCGCAGTCAATACGCGTCTCTACTTAATTTAGAAAAAGCCCCCCAGGCCAAAACAAAACTACCTACTAACCAATGTCAACCTTGCCTGCGCTTCGTGCCCTACTCGTGGAAGATGAACCCCTGGCAGCACGGCGCCTGACTGAGCTGTTGCGCCGTCAGGAGCCGGCGGTAGAGGTGGTTGCTACTGCCGAATCGGTGGCGGCGGCCAAGGTGCTGCTCGATACGCTGCAACCCGCGCCCGACGTGCTGTTTCTGGATATTCACCTGGCCGATGGACTGAGCTTTGAGCTGTTTGAGCAGACCACGGTGCCCTGTCCGGTTATCTTCACCACGGCCTACGACCAGTATGCTATTCGGGCTTTCAAGGTAAACAGCGTGGATTATCTGCTCAAACCTATTGATGCCGGTGAGCTGGAAGCCGCCGTGCAGAAGCTGCGCGCGCGGCGCGGCTCCGCCCAGATGGCCACGCCCGCTACGGCTTTCGATCCGGCCTTGCTGGCGCAGGTATTACAGCAGATGCAAGCCCGCCCCGCCTACAAAGAGCAATTCGTGGTGCGGGTGGGTGAGCATCTCAAAACCGTTGCCACGGAGCAGATAGCCTACTTTTTCAGCCTCGAAAAAGCCACCCTGCTCCAAACCCGGGAGAACCGCCGGTTCGTAGTGGACTACACGCTGGAGCAGCTGGAAACCTTGCTCGACCCGCGCCAGTTCTTCCGCCTCAACCGCACGTATCTCGCCCAGGCCAGCGCTATTCAGGATATAATTCACTACACTAACTCCCGCCTGCAAACCGTGCTTCAACATTGCCCCGAAGGCCCCGTACTGGTGAGTCGGGAGCGGGTGCCGGCTTTCAAAGCGTGGCTGGATAGGTAGAAAACTGGCACTCAATTCCCCTCTTTGAACTGGCCCAATCAGCCCTCCAACCATTGCTTGAATACGCTGGCTTTCTCCCGGCTCACCACTACTTCATCGATGGGGCTGGGGGCCAAATCCAGCTTCAGCTTGCCATTGAAATAAGGGTGCAGGCGCTGCACGGCCTGCAAATGCGCCACAAACTGCCGATTCAAACGAAAAAACTGGCGTGGGTCGAGCAGGCTTTCCAATTGCTCCAGCGTATAGTCTACCACGAAGCGGCGGCCATCAAGCGCCGCCAGCGTCGTAACCTCGTTGCGACTCTGAAACCAGGCAATCTGCCCGGCCGGCAGGGGTAATAGTTGCTCCCCGCTGCGCACCAAGAAGCGCGATTTGTAAGGCTGATCGGGGCGAGGCAGGCTGTCGAGCAGGCGCTCCAGGCGCTGGGCCGTATCGGGTAGGGGCGGCGCAGTGGGTGCCCGCCACTGTTCCAGCTTGGTAAGGGCTGCCGCCAGCTCGGCCAATTTGATGGGCTTCAGCAAATAGTCGATGCTGTTCGTTTTGAAAGCCCGAATGGCATAGGCATCATACGCCGTGGTAAAGATGACCGGGCTCCGCACCACCGTGCGCTCAAACAGCTCAAAGCTCAGCCCATCGGCCAGGTGAATATCAGCCAGAATCAGGTCGGGGGGCAAATTTGACTTAAGCCACGCCACCCCCGCCGTTACGCTATCCAGCACGGCCAAGACTTGGGCTTTGGGTGCCGCCTGATGCAGCAGGCGCTGGAGGCGCTCCGCGGCTGGGTACTCATCTTCAAGCACTAAAACAGTCATGGGAGAAGTTGAAGGCTGGAATTAAACAGAAGCTGTTTAGGAATCCCATTTCGCGTCATGCTGGATCTGGCGGCTGAAATGGTTTTTAGGATTTCCTAAAACAGCTTCACGGTAAGCGAAGGATAGTAGATCGGGGTTGCTAAGCAAAGCTGCACCCCCGTTGAGAAGAAAAATTGCTGCCTCAACGAGGCTCCAGCAGCGGCAGCCGCACCCGAAACCACTGATTCGCGGTACTGATTTCGACCGGCTGGGGGGCGTGAAGCAACTCGTAGCGGTGCTGCACGTTGCGCAGGCCCGTGCCGGTGCCGGAGGCCAGCCCCGCCAGCCGCGGTCGCAGGACATTTTCCACCGTGAAGTAGCCCGTGGCGGGGTCGGCGGTAAGGCAGAGCTCCAGCGGATTTTCGCGCGAGGCGACGTTGTGCTTAAGCGCATTTTCCACCAGCAGCTGCACGCTCAGCGGGGCTACGTGCCACTCAAGCGCTTCAGAAGGGACATGCTGCTCCACTCGCAGATTATCGCGAAAACGGACTTTTTGCAAAGCCACATACGTATCCACAAACGCCAGCTCCTCGGCCAGCGGTACCGTCACTTTGTCGCGGCTGAGCAGCACGTAGCGGTACACATCGGCTAGCTGCTCCACAAACTCTTGGGCCGCCACGTTGCCGGGCTCAATCAGGGCCGAGAGCGTGTTGAGTGAATTGAACAGGAAATGCGGATCGAGTTGGTTTTGCAGGGCTTCGAGCTGACTTTGTACACTAGCTTGGGTAAGCTGCTCGGCCCGGCGCACGTTCTGTTCCCACTTCTGAAAAAAATGCTGGCTCTCGTACACGAGCAGCACCACCGAGGTAGGCACCAGATTGATTAGTACCTGCACGAAAGTTCGCTCGGCGCTTAGTACTCCAAATATCTCGGTGGGTAGCACCAGCGTGAGCCCGACGGTGATGGCAACGGTGGCCAGGCTGGCGTAGAGCAGGCAAGCGGCGGCCAGCCACCACAGGCGCACGGATGTTTGACCCACAGCGGGAAAACGGCGAATCAGCCATTGCCAGATGGCGCGGGTGCCCAGCCAAATAGTAAGCGTGTAAACGAGCGAAATCGGCCAGCTAACCAGGAATGCGGTAACAGACTGGAGGGCATAATCGGCCTCCGGCAGTAGCATGAGCACGCTCACAGTCGGAATTCCAAACAGCAGCAACTGACGGTCTTGCATGGTAGGTGGCGTGGGTTTCAGGCTCCGTGGGCCTAACGGCAACTTACGCACTTTCCCTCAGTGCGAAAGCAGCGGCAGACCGCTTAGCGCCCGCCAGTACAGCAGGCTCACGCCCCCGGCGTAGAGCACGGCGCAAGCAAAAATGCTTGCCGTTTGGGCACCAATACGCCCGATAAGTGCCGTGCGACCCAGCAGCCAGCCCACGAAAGGTAACGCCTGTAAGGCGTGCAGTCCTAGAAAGTGGGCGGCGCGCAAATCGCCGGCGTGGGTGCTCCAGCCCAGCACGGGCAGGCCGGTCCCGCCATCGGGGGCACCTACGGTGTGGCCGCCCTGCCCGATCATGGCACCGCCAATGGCGCTGCCGAGCAAAAATAGCAGCAGCCCCAAGCGCATGCCCCACACGTAACCCGCCGAGCCAAACGGCCGGTGGCGTAGCATCAGATACAAGGCCCACACCAGCAGAAGAGTATTGATGGCGATAAAAAGGCCCATGGCGGCAAACACCAGTGTGTCGAATACAGAGCTGTTGTTGAAGTGAGAGGTGGTGCCACGTATGGCCTGTAGGAAAATAGCTGCAATTTCGACCGTCATGCTGATGGCCACGCCCCAGCTGATTATGCCCACTGACCGCTGAGCAGGCGCGGGCAAATCGGCCAGCAGCCAGCCCAAAGTCCACAAATAAATGACGATGGAAACGGAGAATTTAAGAGGCTTAAACCAGACGTTGAGGCCCGTTACTAGACACTCATCGAAGGGTGCTAGCGCCAGGGCAGTCACGGCCAAGCCCACGCTCAGCCAGCCTGCCCACGATAGCACAGGGTTGCAGCGGTGCAGAATAACCAGCCGCTCACGCAGGTCCTGTGCCGAACTCAGGAGCAATGGGCGGCGGGGGGCAAATGTAGTGGAGCTGCCGGAAGCGAAAAGGAGCGTTTTCATACTTATGATGGCTAAGATGAGCGAACAGAATCCAGAATTGTGGCAGGACTGGGGGGCAAATTCAGGGGATAAAAGCGGCGTACAAAAGCGTACAACAGCATTCCCACCGGCCCCATCAAAAAGGTGAATAGCAGACACGGAATCAGCAGCAGGTGCGGGACTCCGCGGCGGTGGGCATCGCGCGCCGACCACGCGCCCACAGCCAAATCGAAGCAGAGATAATGCATCCAGCCTGCCAGCAGGGCCCACGGGTCCTGGAACAGCAGCGCCACCTCGGCCAGCGAAGAAAAGCCCCCCACGCTGCCCCGCGGGCCAGCATAATGCACCCCGATCACCACGGCATAAGTCACAGCCAAGCCCAGCGACAACGCCCCGCTGAGCACCAGGCGGCGCGTAACTACCCAGCGCGGCGCAATCAGCAGCAGGACCCACCCCAGCATGGCTACGGTGTTGGCAACAGAAAACAGAGTGGCGGGCGTAAGCATAGTGGGAGCTTTTTTACCTAAACTACCCCTCATTCCTGCCTATCGAAATTTCAATCCAAGTGAAGCCGACCCCGCGCCGGGTGAACCGACAATATTCTGTGGTGAAACGTCGCCGCATAGTGAGGCAAACGCGAGCAGGAAACCTGGCTGGGGTATTTTCTATTGACTTGCCCCGACTTTGCTTCCTTCTGTCAGCCAATAACCCACGGGGGATAACTGCGTTGAATTACAATACCCCGGCTCCATCAGATCTGCCGCTTAGACCTCCCCAATTGCGCACTGACCAATCTTCCGCTCACGTATTGCTGCCTGCTGGTCGCGTACTTTTAGCCTGTGAATAAGCTGGTAATCCTGTTGCTACTGTTGCTGCCAGCACCGGCTACCGCCACGCTGGCGGCCCACAAAACAGCCTCAATCGTAGTACCTGACAGCACTTTCGTGCGCCAGAGCCACCGCCGGCCCGTGTTTCAGTTCGACCCGCGGTTTTCTCTGCTTAATGGCAAGGTGGTGGGCATCACGGGCTTTAAGGGCGGCATCGAGTGGAACGGCCGTCTGCGCGCCGGTCTGGGCCTGTACCTGCTCAGCGGCGGCGTCCCCACCGACGCGCCCCTGCCCCCCGATTTGCCCCCCAATACCCGCGACGAGCTGCGCTTCCGCTATGTGGTGGGCTACGGCGAGTACGTACTCATTGGCAACCCGCGCTGGGAGCTGAGCACGCCCATGCAGGTAGGCATCGGCAAGTTCTACTCCCGCTACCAGCTCCCCGACGGCGGGGTGCGGCGCTCCGCCAAAGACCTTATTTACGTGCTGGAGCCCTCCGTCGCCAGCCATTACCGCATCTTTCAGTGGCTGGGCGTGGGCACGGGCGCGGGCTACCGCCAGATGCTGTTTATTGATGACAAGCTGGAGGATGAGCTGAGCGGCATTATCTTCTTTGGCCGCGTCAAGCTCTTTATAGGCGATTTGTATAAAGTAGCGCGGGGCCGGCAGAAGCTGTTCTCGCAGGATGGTCTGCGCTCGTCCGAGTGGCCAAAGTAAGAGCCTCACCCCCCCGGCCCCCTCCCCCGCGGAGAGGGGGAGCCAGCCGACTCGTTCAGCGAAGCACTAGCTTAGGCTGGCACTTCTACCGCTTTTTACAAAACAGATGGGAAGCTGGTAGCCGTTTTGGAGGCGCAAGCCGATAGAGCGGCGTAGGCCGAGCGTCAGGCTCCCCCTCTCCACGGGGGAGGGGGCCGGGGGGGTGAGGCCAATCGTTAGGTGGTGAGGTTAATAGTTGAACAAGGCCACCGTACCGCGCCTATCCAGCTTGCCCGAAGCTGTCGTTTTAAACTCGGGCACGTAGACCAGCTCGCGGGGCCGCTCGTAGCGGCCCAGGCGCTCCGTCAGCAGCGCCAGCAGCTGCTCACTTTGCCCCCCAGATAAGGCGTCGCCTTCCAGAAAGGCAGTTACCTGCTCGCCAAGGCGCTCATCGGGGCGGGCAGCTACGAAGGCGCGTCTGGGGGGCAAATTAAGCTCGGCCAAGGCTACTTCCAGCACCTGCTCTACCTTTTCGGCCTGCACCTTTACGCCCCCGGAGTTAATCACGAAATCAGCCCGGCCCAGCCACTCGAAGGCGTGCTCCTCGGGTAGCAGGCGTACCTGGTCGTTGGTCGTGATGAGCTGGTCGTCGGTCACGTCGGCGCGTACGGTGAGGCAGCCGTGCTCATCCTCGGCTACGTGAATGCCAGGCAGTACTTTGTAATAAGGCGAAGCGTCAGAGCCATTTAAGCGGCGCAGGGCAATGTGCGAGGCCGTTTCGGTCATGCCGTAGGTGTGATACACGGGCACCGCGAGGGCCTGCGCGGCTCGCGCCAACCCGCTTTCCACGGCCGCGCCACCTACCAGAATGGCCTTCATGGCATTCAGCCGGGCCGCGTGCCCATTCTCCAGCACCGTGCGCAGCTGCAAAGGCACGAAAGAAACGAAGTCAAACGCGGCCTCCGCCGGCACCAACGCCAGCGGGTCGGCGTGGGGCTCCACGATGGTCAGGTGCAGGTTCAGCTCCAGGCCGCGCACCAGCATCATCAGCCCGCCCACGTACTCGCAGTTCAGGCACACCAGCATCCGGTCGCCGGGCCCCAAATCGAAATAGTCGGCGGTGCGGTGGGCGCTGGCCGCGAGCTGTTGCCGCCGCATTTGAATCCGCTGAGGCTCACCCGTGGATCCGGAAGTTTGCAGGCCAAATTCCAACGTCCCATTTAGCCACTGCCGACAGAAATCCAGCACCTTGGCTTCGTAGCCGTTCAGATCTACAGGAGTATTAGCAGGGTATTGCTTGATGTCGGAGTAGCGAAATTCGCGACCGTTGAGCAGAAGGAAATCAGGAATGAGAGTAGAAGTAGGCATTAACTGGACAAAAGAGGCTTTTATTGAGACACAAGACGTATACGCGCCAACAAAACGGAAAAGATGTGTGGCTGCTTTTTCAGCTGTGGGAAGTAGCTCCAAACAGTAGCTCAGCTAATCAACCACCGCTGATATGTCTTAGGAGAAGGCGCCATCACCGCGCAGAGTGTCAGCAACAAACACCCGAAGAATACCAGATCAAACGGGCTTTTAGTAACGGTATACGTGACCAGGGGCGGCAAGCCAGCCAAGCCTAACAGACTATTGCGCAGAAAAATGCGGCCTTTATACAACCGTAGATTCTCGGCTTCCGGCCGCCGCAGATTCGGCTTTATCTGGGAAGAAACCAGGTAGACCAGCACGCCAACCAACAGCAATAAGCTCCCTAGCAACAGAAGCGCCGGCCACGTAGCCAATGCTGGATTCACAGCTCCCGATCCGGCGGTCCGGCGGCCGCCGACCAGCACCAGCGTAGCCATTACAGCCGCCTGAATTGGGTAGTGCAACCAGTGCAAGCGCCGTATGCGGCGAATAGCTTCGTCGTAGGAGGGGTCGGCCATGCCTTCGGCTACGTAACAAGCCGCAACCAGGATTTGCTGTTAATTGTCAAAGTTTCCCTGTATGCTGTTCGGTAGAGCGGTAAGAATTAACCCAACCGAAAAAGTGGGTTATTTGGCTTTAACAGGCTCCGGTAGAAGCTTAAAATAAGTTGCCTTAAAACGGTTATCGACTACTTCGCCCTGTACCTCCGCTTTGCGGATAGAGTTGCAAAACCCGTCGTTGGCGTGAGCGTCGCCGTGGGAGTCAATATTCGACCCGTCAAGAAATACGATTTGCCCCCTAGGCGCACGGCTAAGTCACAGCTTTTGCCCGGCAGTCCCAGCTTGCACTGTCCACAGGCTGCGTCTGCTACCATCACCTCCTTGGCTTTGTCGGGAGCGGCGGCTACACTGGCAGCGGCTTTGGTCGTCTGAGCTTGGGCAGTCGATGCTGCGAAGAAGCCGAAAGTAAGGAGCAGGAATAAAGACTTCATAACGCAGCTGGTAAAAGGTAAAGAAGCATGAACAGTACGATTGCCAGGCGTAAGTAACGAAAAAACTGCCTGCCCACTTATGAACAGGCAGTTGTATGCGAGGCAAAACTGCGGCCGTGCCTTACGGAAACTTGGGGTACTTGTCGAAATCAGGCTGGCGCTTTTCAATAAAGGCGTTGCGGCCTTCTTTAGCTTCTTCGCTCAGGTAATAGAGCAACGTCGCGTTGCCAGCAAGTTCCTGAATACCTGCCTGCCCGTCGAGCTCGGCGTTGAAGCTGGATTTGAGCATGCGCAGCGCTAGGGGGCTTTTTTCGAGGATTTTGCGGCACCAGGCCACGGTCGTTTCTTCCAGCTGCTCCAGCGGCACTACTTTGTTCACGAGGCCCATATCGAGGGCTTCCTGAGCGTCGTACTGGTCGCAGAGAAACCAGATTTCACGGGCTTTCTTCTGACCGACTACGCGGGCCAGGTAGCTCGCGCCAAAGCCGCCGTCGAACGAGCCTACTTTGGGGCCGGTCTGGCCGAAGCGGGCGTTATCGGCCGCGATGCTCAGGTCGCAGACGACGTGCAATACGTGGCCGCCGCCAATGGCCCAGCCGGCCACCATGGCAATGACGGGCTTGGGAATGGAGCGGATCTGCTTCTGCAGATCGAGCACGTTGAGGCGGGGCACGGTGTCTTCGCCCACGTAGCCGCCGTGCCCGCGCACGCTCTGGTCACCACCCGAGCAGAAGGCTTTGCCGCCCTCGCCGGTGAGGATAACCACGCCAATATCCGTGCGCATCCGGCAGATATCCATGGCTTCAATCATCTCCTGCACCGTGAGCGGCGTGAAGGCATTGTGCACCTGCGGGCGGTTGATGCTGATTTTGGCGATGCCCTCATAAAAAGTGAAGAGAATCTCGCGGAATTCCTTAATCGGAGTCCAGGTAATAGCCATAGGAAGAATGATTTTTCTGCGAACCTCTGCGCTCCTCTGTGGGAACCCAACAATGATATTTCCCGCAGAGGAGCGCAGAGGGTTACGCAGAGGTTCGCAGTGTTCTAAAGAAAAGCGGTTTTGACGGAAGTACGATAATGTTCGAAGAAGGCAGCGTTGGTGGCGCTGTCGGTGGTGATTTCCAGTAGGGCCGCGCCGCCTTCGGGTGCAAAGAAAACCGGTAAAGCCGATTCAAGTTCGGCGAAAGTGGAAACGGGGAAGTAGCGCAGGTTAAAATCGCGCGCCGTATTCTCGGCCGTAAGCGGTTGGTGAGTCTCGAAAAACTCCTCCAGCTCCGGCTGCTGGCGCGGCCCGTCGATAAGCCGAAAAATGCCCCCCGCGTGGTTGTTGAACAGCGCGATGCGCAGATTGGGCAGCGGGTAGTTGTGCCAAAGCGCGTTGCGGTCGTAGAAAAACGCCACGTCGCCGGTGAGCAGGACCACGGGCCGGTCGGGTTGGGCCAGCGCCGCGCCAACGGCCGTGCTGGTGCAGCCGTCGATGCCGCTGGTGCCGCGGTTGGCGAATACTTCGATGGTACGGTTGGTCAGGCCCAGAATGTTGGCGTAGCGCACGGCCATGCTGTTGGCCAGGTGCAGGGCGGTGTGGTCGGGCAGGGTTTTTAAGGTAGAATAAAAAGCAGTGAACTCGTTGAAAGCCTGGGGAGGCACGGTAAAGAAATCAGCCAGTAACCCGCTTGCCCACTGCTCGGCACGATGCCAGTGAGAAACGTAAGCTGCTTCAGATGTAGATTCAACGGTATGTATCGGCCATCCCAACGGAATAGGAGCAGGAGCAACTCGGGTAGCATCGGATACTGCCGCCAAACCAGCTAGTGGACCTTCTGCCGGAATCAAATGAGCAACCTGCTGTTTATCAAGCAAAAGCATCTGCTTAAAGAACGTTGCCGGCTCCAACCGAATAATGCGCGTCAGGGATTTAAATGTGTCGGCGACCGGGCCGGCGGCTTGCACATGCCAATGCTGCCGGGGGGCAAATTCGCGTAGGTAGAGCTTCAGGGCTTTCGAAATCAGCGACTGCCCAAACGTAATCAGCAGCTCCGGGCGCAGGTCGGCTTTGAGGACTGCATTGGCTCCGGCCAGGAATACATCCTGATGCCCCAGCGGCGCGGCGGCAGCAGCTTCAGCATTGCCCCCCACAGGCTGATGCAGATTGGCAATCACGTCGCCGACCACCGGCACTTGGTACGCCGCCGCGAAGCCATGCAAGTTTAGCAGCAAGCCTTTATCAAAGCCATGCTGCCCAGCTACTACCAGCACCCGCCGCGTCTTCCGTAGCTTGTGGGCTAAACTCGCTGCTTCACCGGGGGGCAAAGTGGGCGTACCCGCTTGCTCATGAACAATCTTTACCTCCTCAAACCGCAGCTCTTCACCCGCTTTCGGATAAAAAGGCTCGCGCAGCGGAATATTGACCTGTACCGGCCCGGCCGGAAATTGCTCGGCCAGATTAATAGCCTCATTCACCAGCCGCTCCGAATGCCACTTGGCATCGGGGTGGCTGGTATCGGCGGGGAAAGTGAACGAGCCTTTGGCGTGGCGGCCGAACAGGTCGGTTTGGCGAATAGTCTGGCCGTCGAGCTGATCGATCCACTCCGGGGGACGGTCGGCGGTGAAAATGACGAGCGGGATTTGCTGAAAATAGGCTTCGGCTACGGCGGGCGCGTAGTTCAGACCGGCCGTGCCGGAAGTACACACCAACGCCACCGTCCGCCGCTGGCTTTGCGCCATGCCTAGTCCAATGAAAGCTGCGGCCCGCTCATCGGGCACCGTACGCACTTGAATCTCCGGGTGGCGGGCAAAGGCAATCGTCAGGGGCGCACATCGCGAGCCGGGCGACAGCACTACATCCGTAATGCCATGACGGGCGCAGATTTCCGCGATGTTATAAACTGCCTGCATGATTTCAATCAATAGTTAACTCGTAAATGCTAAATCTCTCGAGCGAATGTCATGCTGAGCAAAGCGAAGCATCTTTCCCGCTTCGTTGAGTTTACTAACCAGTAGAGATGCTTCAACAAGCGGACGCTAGATTAAGCATGACCGCCTTTTGTGTAGTACACGACAACATCTCATCCAAGTAACCAAATAGGTTTATCCATCTAAAACTGCTCCTGCGGTTCGTAGTTTTAACTCCGTTTCCTCCCACTCGCGTTCCGGGTCAGAATCGATGGTGAGGCCGGTGCCCGCGTACAGAATTGCTTCGGTGGGGCGCAGTTGCATGCAGCGCAGATTAACAAATAAGCGCGCCACACCGGCCTGCGGTAGGTTAACCGGGCCCAGAAACCCGCTGTAATAAGCGCGGTCGTAGCCTTCGTACTGTTGCAAAAAGTCGAGGGCCGCCTGCCGGGGCATACCGCCCACCGCCGACGTTGGGTGGAGTAGTCGCAGCATATCCGTACCCAACGATGGAAACGGCACCTGCCGCAGATGCACCGCGAAATCGGTGCGCAGGTGCAGCAGCTCGCCCGCTACTACGGTGCGGGGGCCAATTTCGTCGTACTCGCGCAGGCGCAGCTGCTTGAAGCAGCTCACGATGTAGCGCGCTACCAGCGCCTGTTCCTCAATTTCTTTCTGCCGCCAAATGGCTTTTTGGGGTGTCAGGCCGGGCGTGAGCGGCTGGGTACCGGCCAGCGCCATCGTGCGGAATATGCCTTCCGGCGTAACCTCGGCCAACACCTCGGGCGTAGCGCCCAGCCAAGTGCCCGCGCCCGGCGCACTTACTAGTGACACAAACGCCTGCGGATACCGCGCCTGCAATTCCTCAAAGGCCAGTAGCGCATCAAAGCCGGGGGGCAAATTCCTGCGCACTGCCCGCGATGACACCACTTTTTGCACCGCTCCCTGCTCGATGGCCGCTAAGCCCCGCCGCACCAGGGCCGCGTACTCGGCCGGTGAGGCCGTAGCGGGAGCCGGTTGCAGACTCTGGTGCCAAAGCAAGGACGCGGTAGCAGGAGCAGCTTGCAGAAACTGCCGCAGCTCGGTCAATCGGAAGTCAGCGGGGCCGGTTTTATTTACCCAAAACTGACCAGCATGCTTCGTGTCGAAAAAGACGTTGGCGGGCAGGAATAAGGCCGGATTATGGTCCGAATCGCGAAAAGGGAAGAAGGCGAAACCCGCCGGCGCGCCCGGCTCCAGGTTGGGGGGCAGGCCCGTCAGGGCTTCTTCCGCTGAAAAGCTCAGGCACAGCTGGGCGTGGGTCGTGCCGGGCAGCCGCCACAAAGCCACCGGCAAGCCGGTCTGCAAAGCAAATGCCACCAGGCGGCGCACCTGCGCGGCGGCCGACAGCTGCCCGCCGCCGGGGTAGGGTACCAGCGTAGGCCGGTGGGGCTGACTCATGCGGCCTCGCCCGCCGTGGGGGGCAAATCGATGACGGCCATGGTAATGCGGCTGACGCAGACCAGCGCGCCGGTTTCTTCGTGCGTAATGCGGATTTCCCACACCTGCGTGGTGCGGCCTATGTGCAGGGCCACCGCCCGGCCAACCACATAACCTGAGCGAACTCCTTTCAGGTGATTCGCGTTGATTTCCAGGCCTACACAGGCTTTCTTAGTCCGATCGACCTGCAAGGCGGCACCGATGCTGCCCAGGGTTTCGGCCAGGGCCACGGAAGCGCCACCGTGCAACAGCCCCATGGGCTGGCGCGTACGATGATCAACGGGCATCCGGCCCACCAACAGTTTGTCACCGATTTCGGTTAGCTCCATGCCCAGGTGTTCGCCCATCGTGTGGCGGCACCAAGCATTGAGCTGCGCGAGGGTAGGAGCGGGTGGTATCATAGAGGAAAATGAAAAAACAGGGTCAGGAGCCTGAAAAACCAGTACTTTCGGCTCCGTCACAACAAAGCTAGGGGGAAAGTGAGCGTCAAAAAAATCTACCTCATCCGGCACGGGCAAACCGATTTCAACGTGCAAGGCATTGTGCAGGGCAGCGGTGTCGATTCGTCGCTGAACGCGGCCGGCCACGATCAGGCTAGCCGTTTCTTTGCTGCTTATAAACATCTAACCTTCGATAAAGTCTACACCTCCACGTTGCAGCGCACCCAGCAGTCGGTGCAGGGTTTTCTCGATTTAGGCTTGCCTCACGAAGCGCACTCGAGCCTGAACGAGATTAGCTGGGGCGTACGCGAGGGTACCCGCATCACACCCGAGGAGGATGCTGAATATCAGGGCGTGCTGCACCAGTGGGAGCAGGGCGAAACCCACGCCCGGCTCAGCGGCGGCGAGAGCCCGGATGAAGTAGCGGCCCGCCAACGGGTTTTTATTAAGCTGATGCTCAGCCGACCCGAGGAAGAAAATATACTGGTGTGCATGCACGGCCGGGCCATGCGGGTGCTGCTCTGCCAGCTGCTAAACTATAGTTTAAGCTGCATGGACGCCTTTGAGCACCGCAACTTATGCCTTTATAAGGTGCATTATACCGGCTCTATGTTCTCGGTGCGGAATTTTTTAGATACGACGCATTTGTCGTGATACTCAATGTCGTTTGCTGCGTTAAGACAACCGATCTTCTTGCCTCCCAAAGTAGCTTCCGCCCGTTAGCCGGTGCCCATCCTGCGTTTAGCATTTGCCAGCGCAGATTTTCAGGCTAATTTTGACCCTTTACAACCCAAGCCCAAAAAGCAGATGGCCGAAATCATAAAAATGCCCAAAATGAGCGACACGATGACCGAAGGGGTTATCGCGGCCTGGCTCAAAAAGGTAGGCGATAAAGTGAAGTCCGGGGATATCCTGGCCGAAGTGGAAACCGACAAAGCCACGATGGAGCTGGAAAACTATGAGGACGGCACCCTGCTCTACATTGGTCCCAAAGAAAAAGACGCCGTGCCCGTGGATGGAGTATTGGCTATTGTGGGCAAGGAAGGCGAAGATATTTCAGCCCTTCTGGCCGGCATAAGCGGAGGTAGCAGCACTGCCGCTGCATCTGTTACCGAAGCGCCCAAAACCGAAGCTGCTCCTGTTGCTGAAGCACCCAAAGCGGCCCCGGCACCAGCTCCAGCGCCTGCTGCTCCGGCCGTCACGCCGCCAGCAGCCGCGCCAGCGGCTGCTGGCAATGGTAAAAAGGCCACCGTCGTGCGGATGCCCAAAATGAGCGATACGATGACGGAAGGCGTCATTGCCGGCTGGCTCAAGAAAGTAGGCGACAAGGTGAAATCGGGTGATGTGCTGGCTGAAGTGGAAACCGATAAGGCGACCATGGAGCTGGAGAATTACGAAGATGGCACCCTGTTATATATCGGCCCGAAGGATGGTGAAGCAGTAGCCGTTGATGGCGTACTGGCTATCATTGGGGAAGAAGGTGCTGACATAGAAGCACTGCTGGGGGGCAACTCTGGTGGCGCTGCCGCCGCTCCAGAAGCTGCTGCCCCTGCTGCTGAAACCCCAGCTGCTCCGGCCGCCGCTGCGGAAGCTACTGCCCCTGCTTCAGCGCCAGCCGAAACTGCGCCGAATGGTGGACGCGTGCTGGCTTCGCCGCTGGCTAAGCGTATCGCTCAGGAAAAAGGCATTGACATCAGCCAGGTAAAAGGTTCCGGCGACAATGGCCGCATCGTGCAGCGCGACGTGGAGAGCTTCCAACCCGGTGCTGCCACGGCTGCTCCGGTAGCTAAACCAGCCGCCGCGCCGCTTCCCGAATACATCGCGCCGGTCGAAGCGCCCAAAGCAGCGCCCGCCGCGCAACAAGGTGCTCCGGCTGCCGCGCCAACCAGCGCCCAGCCCGAAGGAAGCTACACCGATACCCCCGTTTCGCAAATGCGCCGCGTTATTGCGCGCCGCCTCGCGGAAAGCAAGTTCTCGGCCCCGCATTTCTATCTGACGATGGAAATCACCATGGACCGCGCCATGGAAGTCCGCACGCAGCTTAATGCTCTGTCGCCTATAAAGCTGTCGTTCAATGACTTAGTAATCAAAGCTGCGGCCGTGGCGTTGAAGCAGCACCCGACTATTAACTCCTCGTGGCTGGGCGACAAGATCCGCCAGAACAAGATGATAAACATCGGCGTGGCCGTAGCCGTGGACGAAGGTCTGCTGGTGCCCGTCGTGCGCAACGCTGACGGCAAGGGCCTTTCGACCATCGCTACCGAAGTAAAAGAGCTCGCCGGCAAAGCCAAGAGCAAGAAGCTGCAGCCCGCCGAGTGGGAGGGCAGCACCTTCACCATCTCGAACCTGGGCATGTTCGGCATCGATGAATTTACGGCCATCATCAATCCGCCCGATGCCTGTATTCTGGCCGTGGGGGGCATTAAGCAGACTGCCGTGGTAAAAGACGGCCAGTTGGCCGTGGGCAACCTGATGAAAGTGACCCTGAGCTGCGACCACCGGGTAGTAGATGGTGCCTCGGGTGCCGCTTTCCTCCAGACGCTGAAAGGCCTGCTGGAAGACCCTATGCGTATGCTGATTTAACGGGTAAAATTGCCCCCCAGCTTCAAAAAGCCAGCCCGTGAGGGCTGGCTTTTTTATTTATTCGCTTTATTGTGAAATCAATATGTTTTTGTCCCGCTCCATCTAGCCAAAGCATCCATTCACTTTTCTTTTTAACCAATGAAACAGCTAGTACCGATTACAATCATGTGCCTGGCGAGTGCTGCGGCTTTTGGGCAAGGCCAGGACCTGACGGGGCAAGTGCTGGATGTAGCCGGCCGACCCGTAGTAGGAGCTACGGTGCTGGAAAAAGGCACCAACAACGGTACCGGTACCGATGGAAGCGGCCGGTTCACGCTGCGCGCCCGGTCTCAGTCGCCCACGCTGGTCATCAGCTCCATCGGTTTTGCCCCCCAGGAAGTGAGTGCGGGTGCAGGTCCGATAAGTGTACGATTGGCGGAATCCACCACCAGCCTGGATGCGGTGCAGGTTGTCGGCTCGCGCAGCCAGAACCGGTCCGTCACCGATTCACCCTCGCCGGTTGATATAATTGATATCCGGGAGGTGACAGCCAAAACCGGGCAGCTCGACGTGAATCAGCTGCTGCAGTTTGTGGCCCCGTCGTTCAACTCCAACCGCCAGACGGGCTCCGATGGCGCCGACCACGTTGATCCGGCGTCCCTGCGCGGCCTCGGCCCCGACCAGACGCTGGTGCTGGTGAATGGCAAGCGGCAACATCAGTCGGCCTTGGTCAACCTGTTCGGCTCGCGCGGCCGGGGCAATACGGGTACCGACCTGAACGTCATTCCCGCCGCTTCCATCCAGCGCATCGAGATTCTGCGCGATGGCGCGGCCGCCCAATATGGCTCCGACGCCATTGCCGGCGTGATCAATATTGTACTGAAAAACAGCGTGGACGAGCTGACGGTAAGTGCCAACTACGGTGCCTACGACGCCAAATACCGCTTTGACAACGACCGTTTTGATGGTGGCAACTTCAACGCCAATGTCAACTACGGCATCGGGGTGGGGACTAAGGGCGGCTTTATTAATGCCACGCTCGACTACAACAAGCGCGAGCACACTCAGCGCGCCAATGTGCCCTCGCCCGATGGCATAGCCCGGCGGCAGTACGGCGACCCGGAAGTGTCGAACGCGGCGGCATACCTCAACGCCAAATTTCCACTCAGCGACAAAGCTCACATCTATACGTTTGGAGGAATGAACAAGCGCGGTGGCGACGCCTACGCCTGGACGCGCTTTCCCGACGATGACCGCAACGTACCCGCCATCTACCCCAACGGCTTCGACCCGATTATCACCAGCGACATCGTAGACGGCTCGGCCGTGGTCGGGGCGCGGGTGCTGGTTGGCGAGTGGGACCTGGACCTGAGCAACAATTTCGGCTCCAACCGCTTTGAGTACGGCCTGCGCAACACGCTCAACGCCACGCTGGGCGCGAGCTCGCCGACTACTTTTGACGCGGGGGGCTTTCAGCTTCAGCAAAACGTGGTGGGGCTGAGCGCCACGCGCAACTACAAAACGGTACTGCAAGGCTTCAACCTGGCAGCCGGAGCCGAGTACCGGCGCGAGTGGTATTCGCTCTTTGCCGGCGAAGAAGCCTCCTACCGTAACTATGCGCCCGGCTCCGACCTAGCGGGCGGCTCGCAGGGCTTCCCCGGCTATCAGCCCAGCGACGCCATCAAAGCCAAGCGCGACAACGTGGGCGCGTATATCGATGCCGAGCTAAACGTGACGCAACGCTGGCTGCTGGCCGCCGCCCTGCGCTACGAGAACTACAGCGACTTCGGCAGCACCCTCAACTACAAAGCCGCCACCCGCTACAACCTGACGGAATTTCTGACTTTGCGCGGCACGTTCAGCACCGGTTTCCGGGCACCTTCGCTGGCCCAAATCAACTTCAATTCTACGTTTACCAACTTTATCGGTGGGCAGCCGGTGGAAGTGCTGCTGGCCCGCAATAACAGCGCCGTCACCCAGAAGCTGGGTATTCCGAGCCTCAAGCAGGAAACCTCTACCAGCGCCAACGTGGGCCTGACCAGCCGGCTGGGCTCGTCGCTGAGCCTGACCCTGGACGGCTACTACATCAAAGTAAACGACCGGGTAGTGCTTACCAGCCAGTTTTCCGCTGATGATCCCATTATCGGGGCCGATTTGCAGGCTCTGAACGTAGGTCAGGCCCAATTCTTTGCTAATGCCGCTTCTACCTCCTCCCTGGGACTGGATGTCGTGCTCAGCCATACCCTGACGCTGAACAGCGGCCGGCTGAACTCTACGCTGGCCGCCAATTTTAATCGTTTGCGCATCGATCGGGTGACGACTTCAGGCCGGTTGACCGGGCGTGAAGATGAGTTTTTTGGCCCCCGCGAGCAGGCTTTCGTGAAGGCGTCGGCGCCACCGTCCAAAATCAACCTCACCTTCGATTATCAGCTGGGCCGCTTCGGGGCGCTGCTGCGTTTTGTGCGCTTCGCGGAAGTTGAGCTGATTGACTATGACGGTAATACCCAAGTGTACGACCCGCGCACTACCACCGACCTCTCGCTCAGCTACGCCCTCACCGACCATTTGCAACTCTCAATGGGTAGCTCTAACCTGTTCAATGTGTACCCCAACCGCTTCGACCCGCAGCTCACCGAAACCGGTGGCGCCTGGGACCCGGTGCAGATGGGTTCGAACGGCCGGTTTTACTTTGCTAAATTGCAGGCCCGTTTCTAATTTATTTAACAAGTAACATTTACCATTCAACAATGGGCTGGCATCGGGCTTATCCTATGCCAGCCCAACTTTTGTTAGCTGATAATTGCTTGTTAAATGGTAAATATTACTTATTAAATGACTAAAATAAGATCAACTACTGTCCTCGGCGTACGCCACAACGGGCAGATTGCCGTTGGCGCCGACGGACAAGCCACCATGGATAAGCACGTAGCCAAAAGCAACGTGCGTAAAATCCGTAAGCTGCAGGATGGCAAAATAGTAACCGGGTTTGCCGGCTCCACGGCCGACGCCTTTATGCTGCTCGACAAGTTTGAGGAGAAGCTAGGTAGCTATAATGGGCAGCTGCGCCGCGCCGCTATTGAGCTCGCCAAAGAGTGGCGCAAAGACCAATATTTGCGCAAGCTGGAAGCCATGATGGTGGTCGCCGACAAAGACGAGCTGCTCATCGTGGCCGGCACTGGCGACGTGCTGGAGCCTGACTCCGACGTAGCTGCCATTGGCTCGGGTGCTATGTACGCCCAGGCTGCCGCCCTGGCTTTGAAGAAGCACGCGCCTCACCTCACAGCCCGCCAGATGGTGGAAGATGCCCTGCACATTGCCGCTGATATCTGCATCTACACCAACCATAATCTCATGATTGAGGAGCCCAGCTAAGGCATAATGAAAAGAAGACGAGGGTTTGTATGTTGTGCTCTGCTTTTTACAGCTTGTGTGCGAAATGCTGTCCCGGATACGAAGATCCAAGCTGAGCTAGGTCGAGTTGAGTTTGTGAAAAGCTGTATTCGCACTTGGAGTTATTTTCAACTTGATCAAGATGTCGAGTTAACAGTCATCCACTTTAATGGGGGCGGATTTATCCATACTGGTAGGGGGGCTAATCCTGCTATGCTAATAGGCGTCACGGCCACTGGAGATTCTATTAGGGTTATGTCAAAATCCACTGGCACTTTGAAATGGCGTGGAAACCATAGTTATCAAGGGCTATATGATAAACGCATCAGAACAGGAGCCAAACTTCTAATACAGCCTGATCTGACCGTCCCGCCAAACGAGGATTCAAGCTACCCTTGGTTTCCGATGCTTAGCGTAAGCTCGGATAATGGTGTAAATAATCTGAATTGTTCTGTCACTCGGACTTGTTTTGGAAAGATTCAATTTCTCACTTCAAACAAAGGACGCATATAGCCTGCGTACTCTCTAAAATTCACTATCGGCTATTGAACCACGCCCGTAGGAGCTTCGTTAGAAGCCGGCACTTCGGTTTAATTAGACAGGAGGGACCATTCAAAACATAAACTACATGAACGTAACGAACTTCCTTAAGCACCACTACCGTCACTTCAACGCCGCTGCCTTGATTGATGCCGCCGAAGGCTACAACAAGCACCTCGCGGAAGGTGGCAAAATGATGATTACGCTGGCGGGCGCTATGAGCACGGCCGAAATGGGCATCCAGCTGGCCGAGTTGATTCGGCAGGATAAGGTGCAAATCATCAGCTGCACGGGTGCCAATCTGGAAGAGGATATCTTCAACCTGGTAGCCCACGACTTCTACGAGCGGGTGCCTAACTACCGCGACCTTACGGCGGCCGACGAGCAGGCCCTGCTGGAGCGCCACATGAACCGCGTAACCGATACCTGCATTCCGGAAGAGGAAGCCATGCGCCGCCTCGAGCACTCGGTGCTGAAGTTCTGGGAGCAGGCTGATACGGCCGGTGAGCGGTACTTCCCGCATGAGTTCTTCTACCAGATCCTGAAGTCGGGTGAGCTGGAGCAATACTACCAGATTGATCCTAAAGACTCTTGGATGCTGGCTGCCGCCGAGAAAAACCTACCCATCATCTGCCCCGGTTGGGAAGACTCTACGCTAGGCAACATCTTTGCCGGCCACGTTATCAGCGGTGATATCAAGAACGTACATACCGTGCGCACCGGCATTGAGTACATGATCTACCTGGCTGAGTGGTACACGAAGCAGGCCACGGACGAGAGCAAAGTAGGCTTCTTCCAGATTGGCGGCGGCATTGCCGGCGACTTCCCGATCTGCGTGGTGCCCATGCTGCACCAGGATTTGGGCCGCACCAGTGTGCCGCTGTGGGGCTACTTCTGCCAGATTTCGGATTCTACTACCTCCTACGGCTCCTACTCCGGGGCCGTGCCCAACGAGAAAATCACTTGGGGTAAGCTGGGCCAGGATACGCCCAAGTTCATCATCGAGTCGGATGCTACGATCGTAGCGCCACTGGTGTTTGCCATGGTGCTGGGACAATAATTGCTGTTTATAGTTTGTGAGAAGCCCCCCACTGACTTCAGTGGGGGGCTTTTTTCTAAAAAGAGGATAAAGCGTTTTCCATATTTACGTAAATTCCTACTGCCATCATTTCTTTCAATAGCTTTATTTTCCAAGCGCCTGCACTATCATGTTTCTGATATAATATACCGCTGAGGTCACTCGGTATTTCTACATTTTCTTTAGTGATAAGCCTCATTCTTTCACTTCCTAATCTGCCGAGAAAATAGCCTATTTCTAGTATAACATTTTGCCTCGCTCTATTAGTAGTGTTATCACTCATT
>NZ_FWWW01000034.1 GCF_900176135.1 Hymenobacter roseosalivarius DSM 11622
ACTTATACTCTTGTAGTTACCCGTAACGACTACTGCAATATTCAGGGTAGCGGCGGTACCACTAATGCTGTATTGCACATTAGCAGCAGCAGTTCCTACCGTCAAATCGCCAGGATTAACCACGCCAACCGGCAGATTCTGAGCGCCATTGATAGGGGTAAGTGAGGTGCCGTTACGAACGAAGAACGATACTTTAGCAGTTGTGATATTGCCAGTAAAGTTGGCGTTGTTCTTCACGGTGGCCACCAGGTTCAAAGTAGCCGTGTTGCTGCTCGTGCCCGACGTCCAGAAGTAGCTAGAGCCCGTGTAGTAGGTATCAGCAACTGGGCTAGCTGTTTGTGGTGTGATAGTAAGTGCCACCGGGTTACTAGAGGCAGACTTATAGTTATCATTTCCAGCAAATGAAGCTATTACTGTGTAGTTGCCTGCATTGGTCGGAGCTGTAGCACTTGGACCGTAAGCAACGCCACCATTGCTGGTACCACTATAGCTTAGGGTTACGGACGATAAGACCTCAGCTGGTGTTCCAACCCCTGTCGCTGAACCGCTGCCATTATGCATTTCGCCATCATATATGAAGGTTCCGCCAGTAGCTGTTACAGTTGGAGTAGCCTGCGTGATGTTAGCCGAGGTTGAGACAGTAGTATTGATTGCCAAGCTATAGTTGCTGGCCTGTGTACCGCCCAAACTTAGGTTACTGGCTGTGACAGTGCGGGTGCCAACATTGGCGTTATCGAAACTCTTGGCCCCGACTACCAGCGTCACCGCCGTTTCTCCGGTTACCATACCTGTCAGCGACTGGCTGCTTAGAGTAGCGGCCGTGGTACCATCATACACTTTGTTGCTGGCAGTAATCATTGGCGTGAGCTGCTTGGCCGTTATGTTGGCCGTCAGCCCGGTGGGCTGAGTCAAGGTATAATTGCTCGAGGACACGCCCAAGCCCGTCACGTTTACAGCTTTGCCGTTGGCCACTGCCGCCGTGGCAAATGTGGCGGGGGCAGTCGTCGAAGTCAGCGTTACCGTTTCGCCTGTCACCACTCCCGACAAGGTCGCGCCAGTGGTGGTGAGGGTCGCAGCAGTCTTGCCATCGTACACTTTGTTGTCAGCCGTTACCCCAGCTACCGTCAACGCTTTGGCCGTGATGTCGGCCGTGGTGGTTACCGCCGGCGTCGTGTTCAGCGAGTAGTTGCCTCGGGCATCCCCGCCCAGCACAGCACCGGTCAAGGTCACCGTCTTGCCGGTGGCTACGCTCGCCGTGGCAAACGTGGCCGTGCCCCCCGTCAGGCTGACCTTGTCCGCATCGGCCGACAACACCCCGCTTAAGCTATGGGTCAGGATCGTGGCGCTGGTATTGCCGTCATACACCTTGTTATCAGCCGTGAAAGAGGCCGTCAACGCTTTGGCCGTGATCACCAGGTTAGCGCCCGCATACGTCAGCTCGTAGTTGGTACCGGCGGAGAACGTGCCTTGCGTGATAGCATACGTGCCCACCGAGTTGCCCGGCTCGCGCGTTAGCGCGCCGGAGAAGCTGTCGCCCGTAACTAAGCTACCGCTGGTCACCTTGTAGGTCAGGCTCGGCTCCGTGCCGCCGTAGGTCTTGCTTTGTGCATCGGCCGTCACCGTAATCGGACGAGCGCCGATCACCAGGTTAGCGCCCGCATACGTCAGCTCGTAGTTGGTACCGGCCGTCAAGGCACCCGTGGTGCGGGTGTTGGTGATGGCGTAGGTGCCCACGCTCTCCCCCGGCGCACGCGTCAGGCTACCCGTGAACGAGTCCCCGCTCACCAGGCTACCGCTGGTCACCTTGTAGGTCAGGCTCGGCTCCGTGCCGCCGTAGGTCTTGCTTTGTGCATCGGCCGTCACCGTAATCGGACGAGCGCCGATAGTTAAAGCTTTAGTAGCATCACTAACACCCTGAAAGCTAGTGTTACCTGCGTAAGAGTAAGTTATAGACAGAGGTGAAGACCCTACGCCAAGAGAACCTGTGTTAAAATCAGATGTAAAGCCCCCCGTAGAATTGATAGAGGCATTCTGTGTAACACCATTTAATGTTATAGCTACATTACCCGTTGGGACTGCGCCTGTACTAGAAGTGATAGTACCAGATAAAGCCGTGGTAGCTGTACCGTAGGAGACAGTAGGTGCTGAAAGGGTCAAAAATGACGTTGTCGCTTTAGTAGCAACTACATTGAAAGTCGCTGCAGTTGATGTTCCTCCCCCCGGGGCTGGCGTAAAGACAGTAATGTTGTACGAGCCAGCAGTTGTCAGATCAGTTGCTGGAATGCTTGCCGTGAGAGAAGTAGCACTTACATAAGTAGTAGGCCTGTCTGTCCCATTGAAGCGGACTTTAGATGTCGATAAAAAATTAGTACCTGTTACTGTTAATGTGAATGCTGCATCACCAACATTCTTACTTGTGGGAGAGATACTAGTTATCGTAGGAGCTGCGGGAGCATAGGTAGATGTTATTGTTATTGCACCTGTACCTACATTAGTAGACATGTCATATTGCTTTCTATCTGGACCTGTACCAGGTGTATTGCTGCCTGCAGGTGTAAGCCCGGTTGCTGTATAAGTAACATTACCAACAAGGATACTTGCTGGGAAGGTATAATAAAGCAATGAGCTATTATCTACTGCTATAGCAGAAGAGGTTGGAACAGATATTGATCCGCTATAAATAAGAGTATTAGAACCGCTTTTGTAATTATAAGATGCTGGGACACTAAGTGTCGTGCCTGATGGCAACCCTGACGTAGTTAACGTTACGTTTGCATCTGTGAATACCGTCGTTGCTGTATACCCGCTTTGTTTCCCTACAGCAGTTACTGTAAACTTCACCCCCAAATGCCGCTGCTCAATGGCATAATCAATCTGCCAGGTACCGTCGGCCTTGATAGCTAAATCATAGATGTGGAAATCAGGGTATTCGGGTTCTTCTTTGAACTCGACGTGCACCATCTGATCCTGGCTCCAGCCGGCTCCTCTTATGTGAGCGGTTTCACCCGGAGCATAGTCATCCTTATCAGAGGTGACCGTCTGAGCCATTACGCCTGCGGAGGAAAGCAGGCTTAGTAACAAGAACAGCAAGAACCCGTAGGCCTTGACGTGTATCCTGCTTTTATGGGTGGGTAAGAGTGTAATCATAAAGGTAGTATGAGAGGTAAAAGGTGTGTTAATGCTTATTATTTAAGTACAAAAAACAAAGGCTAAGCAACTAGGTAAAGAGAGCTATAAGTAGTAAAGCGATGAATGCTGGGAATTAGAGCCTATTGGCCAATTTATATGTGAATATCTAATAAAAAATGTAACCGTTCTAACTTTTTCAGAATTTTAACAACAATTTTATAAACTATCAGTAAGTGCTTGATTTTACTCGCCCAACGCCTGAATAGAGTCTACTAATAACAGATAAGTAAAGAAGGTCGAACCCTCCTGAATTTAGCGATTAGCCCAATTGTCGAGCTTGAGAGCTCATAAGAGCTTTAATGACATTTATGATATTAGTGTATTGATATTCAATATGTTAAATCAAAAAGAGGGCTTTGCCTGTGGCGACTTATGTTATTTACTCTATACTCGAATAAGTCAAAATAATAAAGGCTTAATGCCCGGTTGCATATAGCGGAATAACACCTCAGCTTGGATTTGAGCTAAAGCGTTGAATAAGCTGAATCAGGTCGCTTAGATGCTTAAAGGACCTAAGTGGCTCTATTTTCAAGTTGGACCTTTCGAAGAATCTATGATTTGAGTTATACTGATGGCTTCACCCAGTATTTATTGTAGCGAAGGTGGCGCACGGAAGGAAGCGTCGCCTGAAGTGTGAACCTGCTACCTTGAAAATGTTCTGTGTATAAAGTCAGTAACGTAGCTAAGCTTAAGAGACTCAGAAGGTAGCTGACGGTACCATCGTACACTTCCTATAGCCAGCCGGATGCGGAAAGCCGTCTTTTACATAGCCGCCAGTCTCGATGGCTTCATTGCGTCAGCCGATGGCTCGATAGCGTGGCTGCCTACGCCAGCGCCGGGGGAGGATTATGGCTACGCCGACTTTATTGCTACCGTAGATACGGCTTTACTGGGTCGCACAACCTACGAGCAGGTAGTCGGTTTTGGTGAATGGCCCTATCCTACTCTTACTACCTATGTTTTCACGCATAAGCCCCCGGCGGAGGCGGCACATCCGTCGGTCCGGTTTGTGACTTCAGACCCAGCGGAGGCCGTGAGGCAGCTGCGGCAGGAAAGCGGCGGCACTATCTAGCTGATCGGGGGTAGTACGCTCGCCGCTCCATTGCTGGACGCGGAGCTGGTAGATGAACTGATGCTGTTTGTGGTGCCCAGATTGCTGGGCGCCGGCATTCCGCTGTGGCGGCAGGGCCACTCGCGGCCGCTGAAGCTACTGCGCACCCACGCCTGGCCTGATGGCATGGTACTACTGCACTATCAGATAGCTGGCAGTGAATAAACTCAGCACAAAAAAGCCCCCCAGAACTGGTCTGGGGGGCTTTTTTGTGCTGAAGACAATTAGCAGTATCTACGCGGAATCGGTTAACACTGTGATCTTAGAAAAGGCTGGGCGTCTGGGTTTTCAGCTGGGCAATAACGGTTTCGCCACCCTTTACTTTATCCCCAAGCTTCACCTTCAGCTCCGTATCCAGAGGCACATACACGTCGACGCGGGAGCCGAATTTGATGAAGCCGAACTCTTCGCCCTGGCTTACCTCGTCGCCCTCGCTCACGTACCACACAATGCGGCGGGCCATGGCGCCAGCAATCTGGCGGAAGAGCACCATGGGGCCGGCCTCCGACTGCACTACAACCGTGGTGCGCTCGTTTTTGGTGCTGCTTTTGGGGTGCCAGGCTACAAGGTAGTTGCCCGGATGATACTTGAAGTAGCGCACCACGCCCGAAATCGGGTTGCGGGTGATGTGCACGTTGATGGGCGACATGAAGATGCTGATCTGCTTGCGCGTATCGTCGAAATACTCCGGCTCGTGCACGTCTTCAATCACGACTACTTTGCCATCGGCGGGGGCAATGAGCAGGTCTTCGTGGGTAAGCAGATTGCGGTAAGGGCTGCGGAAAAATTGCAACAACAGCAAAAACGCTACTGCCGATACCCCGACGAAAATGATGTTGAAGGTTTCGTTGCGACTATTAAACCGGAACAGCAACAAATTAACGGCTAGCAGAGCCAGCAGCGTAAAGAATAGTATGCGTCGTCCTTCTTTGTGAATCTTCATAAATCGCAGATTAGCTGCGCTGACCTAAGGATGAACCCAACCGGCAACGTGCGCAGCTACAGGTGTTCTACTAAGCAAACAAATAAGAAAACTGATAAAGTTGCCGAGCTTAGCCACGAATGTACAAAAGCCTGACAAAGATAGCCCGGACCAAATGGTCCGGGCTATCAATCTGCAAGTTTTACAACTACTCTGTTTGCATACGCACAACTCAGCTAAATGGTCTAACTGACATTGTGCGTAACATATTCAGGGCTTAGTAGCCACCGCGGAATTTGTAGGTCTGGGCTACTTTGTCAATGGCAACGATATAAGCCGCGATGCGCATCGGCACTTTATACTTCTGGCTGGTGGCGTATACTTTCTCAAAAGCATCGTTCATGATGCGGGCCGCACGCTCAATCACCATGCCCTCGCTCCACTTGTAGCCTAGGCGGTTCTGCACCCACTCGAAGTAGGACACGGTAACGCCGCCGGAGTTAGCCAGAATATCAGGCACTACCATAATGCCCTTACGGTTGATGATGTCGTCGGCGCTGGCCGAGGTAGGGCCGTTGGCACCTTCCACGATCAGCTTAGCCTGAATTCGCTCGGCGTTGTGCTCCGTAATTACATCCTCTACGGCAGCGGGCACCAATACGTCTACGGCGCTGATCAGCAGGTCGTCGGGATCCATGGAGGTGGCACCAGTGTAGCCTTCTAAGCGGCCATTGTGGGCGTTTTTGTAGGCAATGGCCTCGTCAATGTTGATACCCTCTTCGTTCCAGTAGGCACCGCTGATGTCTGATACGCCTTTGATTTTCACGCCTTTCTCGCAGAGCAGCTTGGCCGCCCAGGAGCCTACGTTGCCAAAGCCTTGTACTGCCGCCGACGACTTGGTGGGGTCCATGCCGAGCTTTTTCATAGCGGCAATGGCGGATACCATTACGCCCCGGCCCGTAGCCTCTACCCGGCCCAGTGAGCCGCCCATTACCAGGGGCTTACCCGTCACGACGGCGGGTGAAGTCATACCGGTAGTTTTGGAAAACTCGTCCATGAGCCAGGCCATTTCGCGCGGGCCGGTACCCATGTCAGGGGCCGGGATGTCGCGGTCGGGACCGAACACGTCTTTCAGCGCCAGGGTGTAGCCACGAGTCATGCGCTCAATTTCGCCGGCGCTCATCGTGGTGGGGTCGCAGATGATGCCGCCTTTGGCTCCGCCATAGGGAATATCGACTACGGCGCACTTCCAGGTCATCCAGGCCGCCAGGGCTTTCACCTCGTCTAAGTGAACGTGGATATCATAGCGGATACCGCCTTTCGACGGGCCCAGAATCGTATTGTGCACGACGCGGTAGCCTTCAAACACCCGAATCTGCCCATTGTCCATGGTCACCGGGATGTTGACGATTACCTGCTTGTCAGGCGCTTTCAGCACATTATAAGTTGATTCATCCAAACCCAGAATCTCCGCCGCGATATTAAAGCGCGACATCATTGATTCAAGCGGGTTTTCGCGGTCCACGATAGGGGCCGGTTCTTTGTACACCGTGGTGACAGCCATACAGGAGGGAGGGTTGAAAAAGGGTGGGATTATAAGTTGAGGCGCGGTTGGGCCGGGTGGAGCCATAAACGCGCCCTGTATTTGGGGTAGCCAAAGGTACTAGGTTTGGACATACGCTAACTAAGACCGCCAGGGGCCATGCCGTGCAATAATTGCCCCAATCCTTTATCTACGCTTTGTTGAGAGCCTAGAAACAGGCTTTTGTTTCGTGGCTGCACCTGCTATTTCTGACCGGGGGCTTTTTAGCGAACAGCTCCAAGTGGCGAATAGCGTAGGCCAGGCCAAATGGATAAACAGGCTGTCAGGGCAAGCCTCAACCTACCAGCAGCTGCAACAGCACCAGCACCGGCAGCACCAGCAGCAAGGCATCGAACCTATCCAGCAGCCCGCCGTGGCCGGGCAGAATACGGCCCGAGTCCTTTACGCCCACGCTGCGCTTGAGCATCGACTCGGCCAGGTCGCCGAGCACCCCAAATACGGCCACCACGGCGGCCGCCACCAGACGGTGCACGAGGGGCATATCGGGCAGCAAATAGCCTAAAGCCCAGCCCATTGCCAAGGTGAGCAGAGTGCCACCAATCCAGCCTTCCCAGGTTTTGCCGGGCGAGATGTTGGGGGCCAATTTATGCTTGCCCAGGGTCTTGCCGGCGATGTATGCGCCCGTGTCGGCAGTCCAGACGAGGAATAATAGGGCGAGGACGCGGCGGAAGTCATAGCCATCTTTGGTAAAGGCCAGCACGCTAAGCAAACTCATCGGAATGCTCACGTAAAACAAGCCCAGTAGATTCACACCAATGTTTCCGAAGGGATTTTTAGACCGCGGCCAGAGAATCATTTCCCGTAAAATCAGCAGGACCGGGATAATGACCAAGCTGCTGAGCAGAGCCCGCTGAATTAAGAATCCAAAGGAGTAAAAAGAAAGGGGGCTGCCGGCGGCTGTATCGGCGTTATAAATCTGAATGGCAGAGCTGCTATCGGTATTGTAATGATCTGCTCCCGCAAGGTAGTGTATTCCCAAAAAGAGCAGCACACTCACGCCTACTCCCATAGCCGCTACCGGGGCATAGCCGGTTTGCCGCATCATACGGTAAAACTCCAGTAGCATCTTGGCCTGCACTAGGGCAAAAAACACCGCGAAGCTCCACGCGCTGTACCAGATGCAGCCCAGCAGCAGCACCGCGCCCAAGGCGCCGAATAGCACACGCTGCGCCAGGTTGGACATCGGCTTCCTGCCCGGCGGCTGGTCAGTCAGAGTAGATTCGGCTGGGGCGGGTGTGGGGGGCAAAATGGAGCGTTTTGTTAACGAAAATTTTGAGACTTAGGAAGCTGGCTGGTCACGATCCGCATCAACGCCCCGGCCACTGAGCGTGTGGCGCTCATGTGGGACTGGCGCATCGGCGGAGCGCACGGCTACGCCGGTGCTGCCAATGGTATGAGCTTCAGTGGGCTCGGCGCTGGGGGCCATTTTTTGGTATAAATAATACAGTAAACCAGCCGAGAGCAACGCTGATAGCAAGACCAGCGGCCAGGGAAGGCTCTCGTTCGAGTCGGGGTCGAAGGTGGTGGTAAGAGCGCGCTGCTGCACCAGGTATAGCAGCAAAAGCTGAAAAGCATTCTGGGTGAAGTGCGCCGCCATAGGCACCAGAATATTACCGCTCCAGGCGTAGAGATACCCAAAAACCACACCCAGAGCGAGGCGCGGAATGAAGCCAAAAAACTGAAAGTGAATGGCGCTGAAAATCGCCGCCGCCAGCCAGATGCCGACGTGGTGACTGCCGGTCCACCGCACCAGATTGCGCTGTACCACGCCCCGAAACACTAACTCTTCGCTGATGGCGGGCACTATCGCAATGACCAGCAAAGCCACCAGCAGGCGCGTCACCGAATTAAATTGCGTCAGCGACTTGGTCATGGCCTGCGCTTGGTCTTCCATTTGGCGGGCCCAGGTTTCGAAGCCTTGCATGAAGGCGGGGAAGTGCATGCCGGCATTCCACTCCACCAGACTCGACATGGCCGGCAAACTGATAATAACGAGGACACCAGCCAGCAGCAGCCACTCGGTGCGCGTGGGTCGGCGGGGGGCAAAATAGTCGGCCCAGCGGTAGCCCTGCATCCAGGCCAGCACCAGGGCCGAGCCGGCAAAACCAATAAACAAGGTCAGGCCCTGGCTGAGCATGAGCAACGACCAGCCATTGGGGTCCGAGTCGGGTCGGCGGGTGACGTTACCCATCTCCAGCAAGCCGATGCCGTAGATGCTGCTGGCCAGAATAGCGATGAAGAAAGTAGCCACGCACAGCGCGCCCACCATCAGGCCAACGAGCAAGAGCAGGGTCAGCAACGGGTGCAAGCGGCTGGACACGAAACCTTTCATCGGTGTTGGATTGTAGAGGTGAGAGCTTAGAAGGATGAAGTGAGACCTTATTCTACCTTATTCTACGCAGAACGAAAGTCTCACCTCTCACTTCTCCGCACTCGCTTCTAAAGAAGGGAAGTGTCGTAAATTTGCGCAAATTCCTCTAACCGTCTACTTGTGGTACACATCCGCGACTTAGCTCTGCCCGATTTCCCGTTGCTTTTGGCTCCCATGGAGGACGTATCCGACCCGCCATTCCGGGCCGTGTGCAAAGCCAATGGGGCCGATTTGATGTACACCGAGTTTATTTCCTCAGAAGGTCTGATCCGCGACGCGGCCAAGAGCCGCAAAAAGCTCGACGTGTTCGACTACGAGCGGCCCATCGGCATTCAGCTTTTTGGCTCCGACGTAGCCACGATGGGCGAGTGCGCCGCCATCAGCACCGCCGCCGGCCCCGACCTGATTGATATCAACTACGGCTGCCCCGTGAAGCAGGTAGCCTGCCGGGGTGCCGGGGCGGCTTTGCTGCGCGACATTCCGAAAATGGTAGAAATGACGTCGGCCGTGGTACGCAACACCCACCTGCCCGTGACGGTAAAAACCCGTCTGGGCTGGGACGACGACACCAAAAATGTGGAGGAAGTAGCCGAGCGCCTGCAAGATATTGGCATCGAGGCCCTCACCGTGCATGGCCGCACCCGCGTGCAGCTCTACAAGGGCGAGGCCGACTGGACCCTGATTCACCGCATCAAAAACAACCCGCGCATTCGCATCCCCATCTTCGGCAACGGCGACGTCGACTCGCCCGAGAAGGCCCTGCTCTATAAAGAGCGCTACGGCGTGGATGGTATTATGATAGGCCGGGCCAGCATTGGCTACCCCTGGATTTTCCGTGAAATAAAGCACTACCTGGCCACCGGCGAAAAGCTGGCCCCGCCCACTATTGAGGAGCGCGTAGCGATGTGCCGCATGCACTTTGAAAAAAGCATCGAGTGGAAAGGCCCCCGCGTGGGCGTGTTCGAGATGCGCCGCCACTATGCCCAGTACTTCCGCGGCCTGGAAGGTGCCAAGCAGTGGCGCACCCGCCTCGTGGACGCCGAGCAGCCCGAAATCATTCTGGAAATCCTGGAGGAAATAGCCGCTGCCGAACCAGTAATGGTGGGAATGTAGCGCTAAGCTTCCGCTTGGCGCACGAGCAGGGCGAGTGGTTGGAACCGCGCAATATTGCTTACGCGCAAAACTCGCTTCGCTCATGCACCAAGCTGGAGCTTGGCGTTACACTATTTTCGGTATTTGTTTCTTCTCCAAAAAAAGCCCCCCAGCCTCCCTTCAATGCCTCCTTCTATTACTGCTGCTCCGGCAGCCACCGTTGCGCCTGCCCAACGCATTCCGGCTTCGGCCTGGGTGCTGCTCGTTGTGCTGGCCAGCATCTGGGGCACCTCGTTTATTCTGATGAAAAAGGGGCTGGAGGTGTTTTCGGCCTTGGAGCTGGGCGCGGCGCGGGTGAGCATCGCGGCCCTGGTGATGCTGCCGTTCGGATTGCGCTATGTGCGGCGCGTGGAGCGCAGCCGGTTCAAGTATCTGCTGCTGAGCGGCGTGGTGGGCACGTTTATTCCGGCTTTCCTCTTCGCTTATGCCGAAACCAAGCTGGCCTCGGGGCTGGCCGGCGTGCTCAATGCGCTGACGGTGGTGTTTACGCTGCTCGTGGGAGCTATCTTTTTCCGGCAGCGCATCACGCCTATACGGGCGCTAGGCATCGGACTCGGTTTTGTGGGCACGGTGGTCCTGATGGGCCTGGGCGGCAGTGGTGGCTCAGCTACTCCTACTGGCTTGGGCAATGCCTGGTATGGCCTTTATATTATGCTGGCCACCATGGGCTACGGCATCAGCGTAAACGTGATTAAGCACCACCTGCACGGCATTCCTTCCCTGGCCGTCACCAGCTTACTTTTGCTGCTCATCGGGGGGCCGGCGCTGATTTTTCTTTTCGGCTTCACCGATTTTCCCACCAAGCTCGCCGCCGTGCCCGGTGCCTGGGAGGCTTTGGGCTATATCGCGCTGCTGGCCTTTATGAGCACGGCCGTCGCGATGGTGCTGTTTAATAAGCTCATTCAGGAGTCTACGGCGCTTTTCGCCAGCTCCAGTACCTATCTGGTCCCTATTGTGGCCCTGGGCTGGGGCGTATTGGATGGCGAAACCATCAACCTGCTGCATTGCTTGGGCATGATGATTATTCTGGGGGGCGTTTTTATGGTAAACAGAGCGAAGTAAATCTGCTGGTTTTACCACCTCGCGCAGCACCAGCCACTAGTTCTGGTGGCTATGCCCTACCAGCCGTGGCGCCACACCAGCAAACCCAGCACCGTGAAGGCTGCCAGGGCCAGGCTCCAGGGCCAATTAGCCTTTATAACCCGCCACCATTTGGTCGGCTTGCGACGTCTTTTTCGCCCTGCTTTTGGCATAGAATAATGTCCGTAATAAGCGTCAGGGCCGGATTTTTCGCCTCTGACCCGTGTACTCTGGCACCGGCTCCAACGCCTAAAAAGCCCCCCAGAAGTCGAATTGAAACCAGCGGTGCGTACGTCCGCCCCGAAACTCCGGCGAAACCCAGGTCGCCGACGGCTCGAAGCGCACACCGCCATAGGCGAGCACCAAGCCGCCGCTGCCTTGCACTACACCGCGCTTCAGTTGGCTCGCTTTCAGCGTATAAGGATTTTGACGATTAAGCATTCCGCCCTGCATCGTAGCGTTATATCCTACTACTCGTCCTTCCAGGCGGCTCTGGGCATAAATCTGGAATTTTTGCCCCCCAGCTCGGCCGGCAGCCGAGCTTACACCCAGGTTGTTGAAATACGGGTTCATCTTGCCTACGCGCACCAGCAAGCCAGTGGCAGCCAGCGTGTTCAACGTACCTACGGAGGCCCGCGCCGTACCGACCAGCTCCGCGAATTTGCTCCCTGCGGCCAACTGCTTTTCAACCGCCACCTGGTAGCCCAGCACCAGGTCGTTTTGCACCTGATAGTCCCAGCCGCGGGGCGTGGGCGCATCCAGCAGCTCGTGTACTTTAGTTTGAAAACCCTTAGCCCCGGCGGCCGGCCCCATAAAGCCCAAGTCGAGGCCAGCCGTGAGGCGCTGCCGCCGCTGCCGCTGATTAGCAATGCGATACAGCGAAGCATAGATATAGGAAGCATACGGCCGGTCGCCTACCCGGATAAAAGCATCCTGTATTCGCAGGGGCGTAAATCCGTCATAAAACAGCTTCACGCCATGGTAGCGCACGGCGGCCATTTTGCCCCCCAGCAGCATTTTATTAACCGGCGACCTGGCCAGAATGGGCAGTACCACATTCAAGGTCATGCCTTGGGTGAAATAATAATCGGTGCGAAAAAAGGCATCGTTGGCGAAGGAATAGGCAACGATGCGGTCAGGGCTGACGGTACTGCTATCGGGGGGCATTTTTTGGGCCCGGCCAGTTTCAGTGAGCGTCAGAAGCAGTAGTAAGCTTAGCCAGTAGCGCATAGGCTTTTACCTACGCAGCGCGTGGGCTATTCAGTTTGAAGTCGAGGCTGAGGTACAATGCTAGCGTAACTCCGTGTACAGGTAAGGCCAGTCGTGGAAGCGCTCGGCAAGACGCAGGCGTTGGGGGTGAGCCAGCACGTACTGGCGGATGCGGGCCAGCTCAGCGGCATCGGCCACGGCGTACTCATGGAAGCCGGGCTGCCAGAAATCGGCATCATGGGGCAATTGGCCGTGCAGATGGCGGCGAGCCAATGCGGCCGTACGCTGGTGCAGCAGCTCCAGGGCTTTGTACAGCGACAACCCAGATGACGCGGGCAGGTGCAGCACGGCATGGACGTGGTTGGGCACCATAGCAAAGCACAACACCCGAAAGTCCAGCTCTTCGAGCATGAGCAGCTCACCAGCCACGGCTTCGGCTATTTTCTCTTTGTCCAGCTAGTTCGGCTCTACGGTCGCGCCATCAAGCAAGGCATCAAAGTCGGCAAAAAACCGCTTATCTGCCTGGCGATGAGCAGCCTGAGCAGCGGCGGCAGTGGGCGCAGTACGGGCCGCTTCCTGAGCCGCCACGCGCTGCCCCAGCAACTCCCCCGCCAGCCGCCGCGGCACCGAGCCCGCCAGACGAAGCGTCAGCAGCAGGGTGTCGCCGGGCGGTAGCTGGGGTTCGGTCGTAAGCGTGGGCCGCGTTAGCTCTTCAGGCCCAGCTTACTATGCTTGTAGCCGTAACCGAAGTACACGCCCAAACCTAGCACCAGCCAGGCAAAGAACAACAGCCAATTATTTACTCCAAGCTGGGTCATCAGATACAAATTGATGAGCAGGCCCAGCACCGGCAACAGCGACAGTCGATTGCGGAAGGAAGCAATGCTCAGATACACGCAGAAGCCTAAGAACACCAGCATCGGGATGTAGTGGCGGAAACCTTCGTAGCCGCTGTCGCCGCGCACGGCACGGCCGAACTCTGCCACCTGCTCGCCGTTATACATCAGCAATAAAATGCCCCCCACGATTACCACGAGCGGCACCAGAAACTTGCCATTGAGGTAAGGTACCGTGAAGCGCGCCTCGGAAGTGCCGTGCGGATCAATTACCAGAATGCCGCCGCATACCAGCGCAAAAGCGAACAAGGTACCGATGCTGGTCAGGTCGATTACCAGTTCCATGTTGAGCAGCAAGGCCGGAACCCCCACAAACAGACCCGTGACGATGGTGCTGAACGAGGGCGTGCGGAAGCGCGGGTGTACGCGGGCAAACACGGGGGGCAAAAGTCCATCGCGCGACATCGACATCCAGATGCGCGGCTGCCCGATCTGGAACACGAGCAGCACCGAAGCCATCGCAAAAATGGCACTCACCGCCACTAGACCAGCGAGCTGGGGCAAACCCACTTTGGTGAACACGAAAGCCAGCGGGTCGCCCACGCCTAGCTCCGTGTAGGATACCATGCCCGTAAGCACCAGCGTGACAATAACATAGAGAATGGTGCAGATAATGAGGGCGTAAATCATGGCGCGGGGTAAGTCGCGCTGGGGATTCTTGCACTCTTCGGCCGTGGTACTGATGGCGTCGAAGCCGATGTAGGCGAAGAAGACGGCCGATACGCCCTTGAGCACGCCGCTCACGCCGTTGGGCGCGAAGGGTGTCCAGTTGCCGGTATTCACGTAAAAAATACCCACCAGAATCACCACTGCCACCACAATAAGCTTCAGCAGCACCAGCAGGTTGGAGGCATTCTTGGATTCCTTGATGCCCACGTACACCAGGCAGGTAATCAGGAAGGTGATGCCAAAGGCTGGCAGATCAATAACCAAACGTAGAGAGTCCGTGAGTACGGGGGCGGTGAGCCAGGTTTGATAGCCGGCCAGGTCGGCGGACGAAGCTTCGGACAGCGGCCGGCCGGCCAGCATCAGCTCCAGCACATTATGGTAGCCTTGGTAAGCGCTCTGAAAACCCATACTTAGGTAGGCAGGCACTTCCAGCCCAATGCCCTGCATAAGTCCGGTGAAGTAATCGGACCAGGAAATAGCCACCACGATGTTGCCCACGGTATACTCCATGATCAAAGCCCAGCCAATAATCCAAGCCGTCAGCTCGCCGAAGGAGGCGTAGGCGTAGGTATAAGCCGAGCCGCTGATGGGAATGGTGGCCGCAAACTGCGCGTAGCACAAAGCCGAAAAGGCGCAGGCAATGGCCGTAAATACAAAAAGCAGCGACACGGCCGGGCCACCGTCGTAGCTGGCGTTGCCGATGGTGCTGAAAATGCCGGCTCCAATAACGGCCGCGATGCCCAGGGCCGTAAGGTCGCGCACAGTGAGGTTGCGTTCCAGGGCACCTTCTTCCGTGCTGCCGGGGTGGGTGGCGGTATCGACGGGCGGGTTTTGCAGGATGGCGGAAATGTCTTTACGACGGAACAGGGAGGAGAAAGAACTCATTCGGCAGGGGCGAAGCAGAGGGTTTGGGGGGCAAAAGATAAAGAATATTGCGCCGGGGCTGCATACCCCGCCGGTAGCTTATTGTCAGATGGTGGTACCTGAAAGTAGAAGCAGTCTGTTGAGCGCTTTCTCTTGACTTACCTTTTTGCCCAAAAGTTTTCAGCCATCCCGTGTGGAATCGGGCGCGATGCGGCATCAAACAGGAAACCCGTAACCGCCAGCTGCCATGCCGCACCGCTCTACCATCACTGTTCCGAAGCCCTGCCACGAAGGCTGGGCTCAGATGAAACCCGCCGCCCAAGGCCGCCATTGCGCCGCCTGCGACAAAGTAGTAGTGGATTTCTCCCGCATGACCGATGCCGAAGTGCTCACCTGGATGCAGCGCCAGCAGTCGGGCCGAACTTGTGGGCGGTTTGCGACGCAACAGCTTAACCGACCACTGCTCCTGCCGCCTACCCCAGCGCCGCGTTGGCAGAAATGGGTAGCTGCAACTGCGGCCGTAATCGGGTTAGAGGTGGGAGGAGCGCATGAAGTCCAAGCTCAGCGCGCTATTCCGACTGAGCAGCATGTAATTACGATGGGAATGGTGGCGGTGCCGCGCCGCGTGTTGCCTTTATCACTCAATTTCCCGCCCCTGGTGATTCGGGGTATAGTGTTGGACTCCACTACCCAACAGCCGTTGCCTGGCGTCACCGTACTGATAGCAGATACCAACGTGGGAGTTAGCACTAATACTGATGGGCAATTCGAGCTGATTCTTCCTGACGAGTTTCGCCAAGCGAATGTCGTCAAGTTGCAATTCAACTCAATAGGTTATCTCCGGCAGGAGCATTTTATCAATCCACAAACACCTGATTCAGTTATTGTTACGCTTGCACAAGATACTAGAATGCTTTCAGGCGAACTGATGGTGGTTGGCGGTTACGAAAGCCCACCTTGGTACAGTCCGCGTGGCTTGTGGCAGCGGGCCACCTGGCTATTTCGACGCCACTAACTCAACTTTCAGCAAACCTTTTGCCCCCCAAAGGCATTCTTTCGGGGTATGAGAAATGTATTGCTGCTCGCCTTTTCGCTGTTCTTTGCTACTGCCTGCTCGCTTAAGCCTACCAATCAGCATGACGTGTTCACCGACCGCGCCCAACTGCCTCAGGAAGAAGCGCCCCACCTGCGCAACTCCCTGGAATGGTGGTACTTCACGGGTCATCTGAAAGATAAAGCCACCGGCCAGAGCTACGGGGTGGAGTACGTGTTTTTCCACTTCAACCCCACGGGCAAGCAGGACTATCAGATGGTCAACTTCGCCCTTACCGACCCGCAGACCAAGCAATTTCGCTACGACTATAAGGTGGAGCGGTTGCCCAAGCTCCTGCCCGCCACGCTGCCGCTCAGCCTTACAATGAAGAAAAAGGATGAGCGCTGGACGCTGAGCGGTCAGGAAGGGCGCTACCATCTGCAAGCCCGCATGGCTGCTCATCCGGGCTTGGCTGTGAACCTGACGACAACGCCCGCCAAGCCCATCCTGCTGCACGGCGGCACGGGCTACGAAACCTATGGCCCCACTGCTCAGGCTGGCTATTACAGCTTCCCGCGCCTCGCGGCCACCGGCACTATTGAGGTCGATGGTAAGCCCCGCGAGGTGGAAGGCGAACTGTGGTACGACCGCCAATGGAACTGTAACTCCGTGACCACGAAGGACCTGGGCTGGGATTGGTTTTCCATTCAGCTGGACGAGCCGCGGGAGGAAATCATGGCTTACCAGCTATTCAACAAAGCCACCGGCCAGAGCGTAAGCGGCGGCTCCCACTTTGGCCCCCAGGCCCAGAACACCCACCTCGCCGCCGACGATTTTCAGCTGGAAACCCTCGCTTACTGGACCAGCCCTACTTCCAAGCTGCGCTATCCCAGCCGGTGGCGGCTGCGGGTGCCCAGCCAGGGCTACGACCTTCTGATTGAACCTGTTATCCCCGACCAAGAGCTGACGCTAAAGCTGCTGCCCGGTATTAAAATGCACTATTGGGAAGGCATGTGCCGCGTAACGGGCACCCACAACGGTCAGCCCGTAACCGGCAACAGCTACGTGGAAATTACCAATCGCAAAGAAGTAAAATTGCAGCAGGGAAACCCAGTTCAAACCCCTGCGGCCAGTAGTATTACCCGTTAGTCTGTTCAACGAGGGCCTCATCCCCTAGCCCCTTCTCTTCGGGCGAAGGGGCTAGGGGATGAGGCCCTCGTTGTTATTCACCATTCAATACCACCCGAAACGTAGTTCCCTTTCCCACTTCTGACCATTTCACAAACAGCCGGCCCTGGTGGTAGTTCTCAATAATGCGCTTGGCCAACGCTAGTCCCAGGCCCCAGCCTCGCTTTTTGGTGGTGTAGCCGGGCAGAAAAACCCGGTCGAGCTTGCTTTTGGGGATGCCTTTGCCGGTATCGGTGATGTCGATGGCAATCTGGGACTTATTGCGGGCCGGACGGCGCAGATGAATGGTGATACTGCCGCGGCCATCCATCGCGTCGACGGCATTTTTGCAGATGTTCTCGATTACCCAGTCAAACAGCGGAATATTGAGCTTGGCTGGCGTGTGCGTAGGCAGGCTTGTCTCGATCTTGATCATCACCTTCTTCGATACCCGGCTTTGCAGGTAAGCAATGGCGTTCTGGGTCACTTGCAGGATGTTCTCGTCCTTCAGCACGGGCACGGAGCCGATGTTGGAGAAACGCTCGGTGATAATCTCCAGGCGGCGCACGTCCTTACCCAGCTCATCCACGATGGGCTCATCCCGAAACCGCTCCGACTCCTTCAGGTAGGTGTGCCAGGCCATCAGACTGCTCAGTGGCGTGCCCAGCTGGTGGGCCGTTTCTTTGGCCAGACCTACCCAGACGCGGTTTTGCTCGGCCCGGCGCGAGTAGCTGAAGGCGAAATAAGCAATAACGCCCAGGCAGGCAATAATGGCCAGCTGCACCAGCGGGTAGTAGCGCAGCTGGGTGAGCAGCACCGAGTCCTGGTAATAAATATAATTGCGCAGCCCCGCCGCATACTCTACCACGATGGGCGGGTGCTGGGCCTTCATCTTTTCAATCCGCTCGCGCAAAAACCGAATAGATGCTTCCTCCGAAATGCCCTTGGGCAGGTCGATATTTTTAGTACCCTGAATATTGCCCTGATCGTCGGTGAAGATGATGGGGATGGTGGTGTTGGCATCAATAATCTGCTCTTGCACGAATACCAAGTTGGTTTCTTCTTCCGTGCTGATAATGTAGCGCTGGGCTTTGGCATACAGGTCTATCTGCTGCTGCTCGCGCTCGGAAAGGCGGCCTACCAGAACATTAGTGTAGATAACCGTAGCGGCGGCAATAAGCAGGGCACCAGCCAGCACCACGAGCTTGATACGGGACTTCTGATCGTAAATCGGTAGCAAAGGCAGAAAAGCTGTAAGGCAAAAATGTCCCCCGCAGAAGGCTCGGAGGACTACAAACGTACTGGCAACGAAGATACGTGCCCGCACCCGATGCAGACGCTTTGGCCCTAACTCAGGTTCCACAGCTCTGCTTCCAAACGGTCGCTATACTAATTTTTCAAGTTTATCGATGCCCTAAAAAGCCCCCCAGTCTGGCTATAAGCGTTTTGGCACTATACTTTACATATCCTCGAACCACCATGGAGGATCGGCTGTTTTCACACTAGCGATTTCCGCCGTATTTTTGCCCCCCAGATTCTCGCACTAGCACCAGCTATGCTCCACCCATTCAAAGCTGTCAGCCTGTCTTTCAAGAAAGCCCCCCTAGAAATCCGGGAGCTGATTGCTTTAGATGAAGCTGCTTGCCGCCGCTTCCTGCACTCTCTTCACCACGACCTAGGTCTTAGCGACCTGCTCGTGCTCAGCACCTGCAACCGGACGGAGGTATACTACACCGCCGACCACGACCACAGCACGGCCATCATCACGGCCCTGGGCCAACTCAAGGGCTTGCCCGAGAGCCACGCCTACGCGTCGTATTTCGATGTTCTCGACACTTATGAGACGGCCGTTCAGCACCTTTTCGAGGTAGCCATGGGCCTTGACGCGCAGGTAGTAGGTGACCTACAAATCAGTAATCAGGTAAAGAACGCCTACCAGTGGGCCGCCGACGCGGACGCGGCTGGCCCGTTTTTGCACCGCCTGATGCACACCATCTTCTTCACTAATAAGCGGGTACAGCAGGAAACCAGCTTCCGCGATGGGGCGGCCTCTACTTCCTACGCCACGCTGGAGTTGGTAGAAGAGCTAACAGCCGACGTAGCCAACCCGTGCATTTTGGTAGTAGGCTTAGGGGAAATTGGGGCTGATGTATGCCGCCACCTCGGCGACAGCAGCTTGTTCACCAACGTCAGCATCTGTAACCGCACCCGCGCTAAGGCTGAAGACATTGCCGCTGAGTGTGGCTTACGCGTACTCGATTTTGAAGGCTTGGTAACGGGTCTTAAGGAAGCTGATGTTGTTATTTCCTCAATCAACCGCGATTCGCCCTTCTTCACCACTGACATGGTGGCGCGCCTCGACGTGCTGAACTACAAGTTTTTCATCGACCTCTCGGTGCCCCGCAGCGTAGAGGCAGAGGTGGAAAATGTGCCTGGCGTACTGGTGTATAACATCGACGCTATCCATAGCAAAGCCAGCGCGGCGCTGGAGCGGCGTCTGGCCGCCGTGCCGCAGGTGCGGGCTATTATTACCGAGAGCATTGCCAGCCTCTCCGACTGGACCAAGGAAATGTTGGTGTCGCCCACTATTCAGAAGCTGAAGAATGCCCTGGAGCAGATTCGGCAGGAGGAAATGGACCGCTACCAGAAGAAAATGGCCCCCGAAGAAGCCAAGCGCATGGACGAAATTACCCGTTCTCTGATGCAGAAGTTTCTCAAGCAGCCCGTGCTTCAGCTCAAAGCTGCCTGCAAGCGCGGCGAAGCTGATCAGGTTATCGACATCATCACGGAACTCTTCGACCTAGAAAACCAGCCGGCCACGGTGTAACGCGAAGCTCCAGCTTGGCGATCCGTCGCGGTCGTTATTTCAAAAAAGCCCCCCCCCGCGAGTCGTGCTGTAACAAGCCAATTGAACGTTCGCTTGCAAATAACGACCGCACCGGTTCAACAGCCTGAAGCTTGGTGTTACACGAAAAAAGACCGCCATGAGCGGTCTTTTTCATTTGGTTTCATCAAAGAACCAGATGATTACATCGATTCGCAGCAGTCTTCGAGTGAGTCGATCACATCGAGCAGCTTGGGAATCGATAGGGAGTAGTAAATCTTGGTACCTACTTTAAACGACGAGAGGATACCCCGGTCTTTCAAAGTAATAAGATGCTGAGAGGCAATGGCCTGGGGCAAGTCGAGCGAACGGTAGATCTCCGTTACGGTCATCTTGTCCTCCTTACCCAGCAAATCCACGATTGCGAGGCGTTTGGGATGGGCCAACACCTTGAGCATTGCGGCAGCCTTGTCTACTTTTTTGGATTCTACACGCGCCAGCAGAGGTTTCATATACTAGTACAAAGGTGGAAAACTTAGGGAGAGAATAAGGATCATACGATATTCTAGCCCTGCAAAGTTCCTTTGAAACGAACATAGCGCTGAAAAGATTTGGTACTAGCTAGGTTTAGTTAGGTTTTGCTTGTAAAAAATTATGTTCTAAAAGCTTATTCCAAAGCGCTAGCAAGGCTCTACTTACCTTTGCGTTACTTTTTCCCGCCCTATCATTTTTTGCTATTTATAATGAAAGACCTGCTGGCCAAATTTGAAAATAAGCGTCCCGAAATTTTTTTTTTGAATGGAAGGATGCCGAAACCGAGGCCGAAGGTTGGGTGGTCATTAACTCGCTCCGGGGTGGAGCCGCCGCCGGCGGCACCCGCATGCGCCAGGGCCTGGATAAGCGAGAGGTGGAAAGCCTGGCCAAGACCATGGAAGTGAAATTCACCGTGCCGGGGCCGGCCATCGGGGGGGCAAAATCGGGCATCAACTTCGACCCTCATGACCCGCGCAAGCGCGGCGTGCTGGAGCGCTGGTACAAGGCGGTTATTCCACTGCTCAAAAAATACTACGGCACCGGCGGCGACCTGAATGTGGACGAAATTCATGATGTAATCCCCATCACGGAAGATTACGGCCTCTGGCACCCCCAGGAAGGCATCGTGAACGGCCACTACCACGCCACCGAGCCCCAGAAGATTCAGAAGCTGGGTCAGTTACGCCAGGGCGTGGTGAAGGTGATTGAGGATGCCACGTTTACGCCCAGCCTGGCCCGCAAATACACCGTCGCCGACCTTATAACGGGCTACGGCGTGGCCGAGGCCGTGCGCCACTACTATGAGCTGTGGGGCGGAGAGCTGGCCGGTAAGCGTGCCCTGATTCAGGGCTGGGGCAATGTGGGCGCGGCGGCGGCCTATTACTTAGCCAGCCAGGGCGTGCGCGTCACCGGCATCATCGACCGGGCGGGTGGCTTGCTAAGCGAAGATGGGTTTTCACTTGAAGACATTCGGCAGCTGTTTCTGGATCGAAAGAACAATACGCTCACGACCAGCGACTTGCTTTCTTTCGAGGAAATTAGCCAGCGCATCTGGTCTTCGGGGGCTGAAATCTTTATTCCAGCTGCGTCGTCCCGCCTCGTTACCCGTGGGCAGGTAGAGCAAATGCTGGCTGGCGGCCTTGAAGTTATTTCCTGCGGAGCCAACGTGCCCTTCCAAGACCCCGAAATTTTCTTCGGGCCTACCGGCGAGTATGCCGACCAACACGCTTCCGTTATTCCCGATTTCATTGCTAACTGTGGCATGGCTCGGGTATTTGCCTACCTGATGGAAACCAACGTTGAAATCACCGACCAAGCCATCTTCGGCGACACGTCGCGCGTTATTCGTCGGGCCCTGGAGCGTACCCGTCAACAAGGCAACGACCGCACGGGATTAGCCCAGAAGTCGTTTGAGATGGCCTTGCGGGAGCTGGTATAGTTTGTTGATTGCCTTCCTTAAGGCCAATCATATTTTGCATTACAATGACTGTCAACCAATTTCTTCAGTACCGATTTTTCGGCAATAATATCGGCACTTACCTCGTGTGCGGGGCTATTCTGCTGGTTGGGTACGCCTTTAAAACCTTGTTGTCGCGCTTTTTGTCGCACCTGCTGTTTCGTTTCCTGCGCAAGCAGACCGAAGACGTAAGCGAACGGCAGTTTCAGGCCCTGCTCATCAAGCCTATCGCGGTGGTCGTGTTTCTGATTACCGTTTTTCTGGCGTTCAAAGTGCTTGATTATCCGGTTCGCAGCTCCGAGCTGGACAAAAGCGACCACTGGGTGGAGCTGGTTATTTTTCGGATTTACCAGATTGGCTTCATCACGGCCATTTGCTGGATTATACTGCGCCTCATCGATTTTTTCGTATTGGTGTTCAGCCGCCGCGCTGAGATACTGCCCTCCCGGCTGAATAATCAGCTCATTCCTTTTGCCAAGGATCTACTGAAGGTGTTTGTGATGATTATCGCCTTTCTGGTCATCCTGGGTAAAGGTTTTGGCGTGAACGTCACGGCCCTTATTGGTGGCCTGGGTATTGGCGGCCTGGCCGTGGCCTTCGCTGCCAAGGAAAGCCTCGAAAACCTGATTGCCTCCTTCACCATCTTCCTCGACCGTCCCTTTAATGTAGGCGACCTAGTGACCGTGGGCGGCGTAACCGGAACCGTTGAAAAAGTAGGCTTCCGCAGCACGCGTCTGCGCACGGTAGAGAAAAGCTACGTCACGGTGCCCAATAAGTCCATGATTGACAAGCCTTTGGACAATCTGTCGCTGCGCACGGCCCGGCGCGTCAACTTCACGCTCACCATCAGCCACGAAACGACCAGCGACCAGCTGCGCCGCATTATCGCTGATGCCACGGCCACCATTCGGGCACACCCACTTACCACCAACGAGGTGCAGCTTCAGTTTACGGCCCTCACGCCTACGGCCAAAGAAGCCGCCGTGCAGTACTTTGTCGAAACCAACGATTACAACGAGTATCTGGCCGTAAAGGAGGAACTGAACTACGGCATTGTGGAGGCCGTGGAGCGCCACGGGGGCAAGTTTGCCAACGTGTTGGCCAGTTCTCAGCTTCCTGCTGAACGCTTGCAAGGCTTGGAATCAGTAGAGCAGCCTGTTTTGGGAAAGTGAGAGGAGAAAGTAAAGCTGATAGCAAAATCTTTTCAAGGCTCATATAACTTTTCACAATACAGAAAAAGCCCCCCAGAACATATTCTGGGGGGCTTTTTCTGTATACAATGCTTATTAGCGTGCAAACCTGGCTTAGCGTCCGCCGAGCAGCCCCCCGAGCAGGCCGCCCATACCGCTGCCACCACCCAGGAGGCTGCCGAGGCCACCGCCGCCAGCTGAGCGAGGCGCAGAATTAGGTCGCCCGCCCAATCCGCCCAGAATGGAGGTGAGCGAGCCAAGGCCGCCACTGCCTACGTGCGAGCCCTGCTGGGGCAGCTGCTGCTGGCCGCCACCGCCACCTAGTACGTTGCCCAGCAAGCCGCCACCGAGCAAACCACCGAGGAGGCCGCCCATGCCGCTGCCGCCCATGCCGCTGCCGCCCATACCACCCATCAGGCCGCCCATGGTGCTGCCGCCCATCAGGCCGCCCATGCCACCGCCGCCCATCATACCACCCCGACTGCCGCCGCCCATCACGCGCGACAACACCATGGGAGCTACTATACCCAGCAGGCCACCCATGAGAGCACCTTTGGGAATGCCAGCACTTGCGAGCTTGTCGGTAATACCACCAAAGAAGCCCTGCTTGGCGGGGTCATTGGCATCGTGGGGCACTTTTTCGGCTTGGTCTACTACCTGCTCCAGCGTATGCTGCTGCTGCTGATTGATGCCCAAGTAGGCCGATATTTTATTGACCATTGCCTCCTCATCGTTGGAATAAGCTCCGTCGGCGCGGGCGAAACTGATCAGGTCAGTAACCAGGGAAAAGCGCAGTTCGCTGCCCCGCAATACATCCAGATTCTGCTGTACAGTGCTATTGTTGGCATCCTGGGCGGCGCTTACCACCTGTTGGGCAGCACCGCTAGAGAGGCCAGCTGCCTGAGACAGCTGCTGCAAAAACTCTATTTCAGCATCCGAAGCTTGCCGGTCGGCCGATGCCAAGCTGGCAATTACGCTGAGGTAAGCCGTTTTTTCCTGCTCGGAGTAGTTCTGCAATACTTCATTGTCGTTCATAGCGGTTGTGTTTGGGAGGAAAGAAAAATACCGCTCTCCTTAACGCGCCACAATCGGAAATGTTGATGCTCACCTGTCGCCCGCAGTAGAACAGGGATCAAATATCTTATAGCTTATGGTTGCTACCAGCTGTACTAGAAATCAAAATATTCACCTGTTTGAGGCTGAGCAGGCTTTTTCGCTGGTTTTTTCGTCTCGAATGGCCTGCGTGTTTCCGCGGGCGGAGTGGCGGGCGATGCGTCAGGATCGGTGGAAGCATCAGGATTTTTCAGCAAGTCGCCCAGGCTGGGTCGGGGGCCAGCGGGAGGCATCGTAGCGGCCCGGTTGGCCTGCACGCGCGCCCGGTCGTAGCTTACCCTGAAGTCGTTTTCATCTCCCTGAATGGCCAGCAGCAGGTTGGGACCGGTAGTACCGCTGCCCCCCACCGACGCCCGATGCAACAGCCCCGGTAGTACCGGAATTGAGAGGTGATAATCCATCTGCTGGTCGAAAGTGTGCGTACCCGTAACGCGGATAATGGAGGCGGTGCGCACATTAGAGCGAATTTCCATTTCCGGCATGTATACCGTTCGGCTCTGAATATAAAAGTTATTGGTGAGCTCCGCGAAGCGCAGCTGCCGCAGCTGCTCGCGGCGCGCTATCATGGAAAGTTTCTGTAAGGGCTCGAAATTATTTAGCTGGCCATCGCGCACCGTGGCTCTTATTTCGGCTTCCATACGGTCAGTAAGCGGCGTCAGACGGCGGTCGAAGTACAGGTCCGACTCGCCCGAGGCCGTAAGGCGGCCGCGCAGGTGCCGAGCCGTGATAAACTTTTGGCCGAAATCTTCAAACACATAAAATAAGCTGTCGAGCGGCAGCTGGGAGCAAGCCATGGTGGTATGCACCTTCAACAAATCGGGCTGGCGCGCATCAATGCTCCCCCGGATGCTGGCTTGCCCCCCAGCCGCCGCCACACTTAGCATGGGCGAGGAAATAACCTGGTCGCGCAGGCGCAGCGCGCCACTCAAGTCGCGCCCCCGAAACCGCCGAAATCGCACCCGCCCCACCTTGGCCTGCACATTCAGCGCGAGGTTAGGGGCCACATGAAACTCGTATTCTGATTGCCGGCCAGGCTTTTTACCCATTGGGGGGCTTTTTTGCGAGGAAGTAGCATCAGCTAGCTGCGCACTCAGCAGCTGGTCGAAATCGAGTAGGCGAGAGGTTACGTCGGCCTCCACCAGCAGCTGCTGGCGTGGTAGCAGCAGCCAGCCCAATGCATTTTTAAACAGGCCATTGAGTTGAAAATCGGAGCGACCAATGCGGCCTTTGAAATCACTAACGGCTACATCGTTACGACGCAAAATAAAGTTGCCACTCATGCCGGTAAATGGCTGCCCGAAGTTCCGTAGCCGCAGGCTCACGCCGCGCAGCGTAAGGTCGCCGCTGGATTGCACCGCTGCCGCCGCCGGCTGGGCCCGAAACGCGCGCAGATTACCGTTGAAACGTAGCGAGAGGCGGGCATCACCGCTAGCCGCGCGCACCGCCGCCACGGGATAGAACCGCAGCGCGCGGGCCACATCGAGGTCGGCCCTCAAATCGAGCTGTACGCTGGGGTCATCGAAGTTATGATAGCGCAAATTGCCCCCCAGTGCCCGCCCGTGTAGTGTACCGCGCACCTGGCTTAAAGCAAGCGTTGAAGTCCGCAGCAGACGCTGGGTTCCGTTATCGAAGGTGCCCGTCAGATAGACGTGCTCCACGGTTTCGCGGTACTCAGGATGATAAAAGGAAGCATCGCGACAGCCAAACTGCATCACTACCCGCGGGTTGCTGTAAGCCGACATAGCACCGCGCACCGTACCCCGAAAGTAGACGTCCCCACGGCTGCGGTATGCGCTAAGGTTGCCGGCCAGACGCGGAGGCAACAACGCCACCAGAGATTGAACATCTGTCTGTCGACCATCGAGCCGCAGATCCAGCACCGTTTCGCCCCCGTAGCCGACTGTACCAGCTACCCCGTAGGTAGCAGGCCCAATGCGCAGGTCAGAGGGCTCAATGGTGATGCGCCGCCCTGGCCGGTCAATAGCAAGCAGCGTTTTAATAATCAGCTCTTTCTCCCGAAAATATTTATCCTCACCCAGCGCAACGGCTTCAATCCGGGCGCTGCCTTCGGCTTTAATGTCAATCAGAGTTTCGGTTACAGAAAGGGCAGCGCGCAAATCGTGGGCCCGCACGGTATGGCGCTGATGCCGGGCCGCATCATTATACACCACCAGTACCCGCCGCAGATTAATTTTCTCCAGGTCAAAAGCGAATGGCTGGTCATCAGGCGTGCCCGTAGAATCTGCGCGGAAAACATCCCAGTTGGGCTGGCTTTGAGCATCGTAGCGCACCTGCACCGTCGCCGAATCCAGCGTCACGGCCCGGATACGGTAACGCCCAGCGACCAAATCCCAGGCATCAAAAGCACAGTAAAGCCGGCGGGCGCGAGCCAGCGCTACGGTATCCTGGGGCAAAGAGCCGCCCACTACCACGTTTTGCAGCGTCACGGAGACCCGTGGAAACTGGTCGATCAACGAAAGATCAATTTTGCCCACTTGCACAGGCGTACGCAGATGCCGGTTAGCCTCCCGCACAAACAGCGCAATGATGCGCTCCTCTCCCAGCCAGATTCCCAAAATGCCCCCCAACAGCAGCAAAATGCCCCCCAGCAACGAGTACAGAAAAATCTTTTTTAAACGAATCAACAACCGAAGTTTTCTGGTAGTGAAACAGTTGGGAGCTTTTATTATCCCTCCCACCGAAAATTATACCCCGAAGGTCGCAGTTTTTTTTGCGTATTCGAAAATGACCTGCCATATTTGCCATCCCAAACGGGAACAAAAGGGAGATTAGCTCAGCTGGTTCAGAGCATCTGCCTTACAAGCAGAGGGTCACTGGTTCGAACCCAGTATCTCCCACCAAAAAGGACAGTCGGCAACGGCTGTCCTTTTTTTGTTTAGTTCCATGGATTTTATAGTCTGTATAGCTAGTTGATTGAACCCTATAAAAATCAATATTTCTATGGGTTTTCGTAGAATATTTATAATAAAGTAACCTGCTGAAGCGTATAGCGTATTTAGCTTGGCATTGCGGCATCCCGGCTGCTATTGAGTTGCTTCATTTCCATTTCCATTCATCTCGTTACCATGAAAAATCTGTTCCATATTACCCTCCTGTTGTTGCTTGCTGGCATTTTTACTGCTTGTCCTAAGAAGAGTGACCCGGAAGCAGCAGATCCTAAAACCACTTTGCTAATCAACAAGGATTGGCGCGCGACGGCCGATGTTAGCGTAACCACCACTAGCGCTGGCGCTAGCACAACGACTGATAACTACGCGGCACTGGCCGCGTGTGGCAAGGATGATTTTATCCGCTTCAACGATAATAACGTCCTGGAGATAAACGAAGGACCCAGCAAATGCTCTCCTGCCGATCAGCAAACCGCGAAGGGTACCTGGAGCTGGAACGCCGACCGCACGGTCATCACTTTTACGGAGCCTTGCTTATGCCCCAACTTCCCGTCTACTCTTAGCGGACCCGCTGATTTGACTTCCTCAACCCTGGTTGTCAAGCAAACATCGACCAACAACGGTTCGACTACCGTGCGTACGGTTACTTACGGTTCTATCTAAGGATAGCTAAGCCACTAAACCATTACCTAAAAAGCCCGCTTCATTCGTGAAGCGGGCTTTTTTGTGGCTGCCAATTACTATGTCAACAACCGATCTGCTCCATACTCTTCATTGGCTAGCTGTTAACTTGCGCAGGCACTGTAGTGGCTGTAAGAGTCTTTATGCCTGACCTGTTTCGTTTTAACTTCTTTAAGTCGAGCAGCCGGTGGATTGTGGGGGGCTTTTTTGGGGTGCTGCTGAGCCTGGGTTTTTGGCTGCATGATGACTACGGCGTATCGTGGGACGAGCCGAACAACCACCTAAATGGGCTGGTAAGCGCGAAGTATCTGACCCAGCTGGTAGCACCCGAATTGGTGGCCCGCCAGCCCAGCAGCCGCCTGATTCCCGACATCCGCACCTTTGCCGATGCCGACCACGGGGTGGCCTTCGAGTTGCCGCTGGCCCTGCTCAGCTTCGTCTTTACTCACGGCGATTCGCGGGCCTTCTACCATCTGCGTCACTTCTGTGTGTTTCTGGTCTTCGTACTTGGGGTTTGGGCGCTTTATCAACTGGCGAAGCAGCGGTTTCAGGACTGGCGTTGGGCCGTGCTGGCAGCAGGGCTACTGGTGCTTTCCCCGCGCTTCTTTGCCGAAGCCTTCTACAACGGCAAGGACATCGTGTATATGGCCTCGTTCACGATAGCCATTTACACGCTCACCCGGCTGCTACAGCGCCCTGCTTACGGGCGAGCCGTAGTTCATGGCCTGGCTACGGCGCTGGCGGTGGACGTGCGGGTGCAGGGCCTACTACTGGTGCCTGTAACGTTGCTCCTGCTGGGCTTGGAAGCCGGCTACCGGGCTCGGATCGAGCGCGGACAGCTGTTGCGGGTGGGGGGAATATATGGGGTAAGCGCGCTGGCCCTCACAGTGCTGGGCTGGCCTTACCTCTGGGCTCACTCCTGGCAAGAGCTACTGGCCGCTACCCAGCGCATTAGCCAGTATCCCTGGGCTGGGCGCGTGGTGTATTTTGGGCAAGTCTTGTCGGGCACGCAGCTTCCCTGGCATTATATCCCGGTTTGGATAAGTATTACCACTCCTTTCCCTTACGTGCTTGCGGCCTTAGCTGGAGTTGGAAGCTGGCTGCGGGAGATGATTCAGCAAGGGCGAGCGAGTCTAGGTACGTTTGCCGGCCGCCTCGATCTACTTTTCGTTAGCTGGCTACTGGTGCCTGTGCTGCTGGTTATTGGATTGCGTCCGGTGGTGTATGATGGGTGGCGGCACTTATATTTTATCTATCCGGCACTGGTGCTTCTGGCAGTACGTGGCGCGCATACACTAACCGCTATGGCGCGGCAGTGGCCTCGATGGCGGCCCCTGGCTCTAGGTGCCGCCCTCATTGGCAGTTGGGGAATGCTGCATGCTGCCTGGCGCATCGCCCGCGACCATCCGCACCAGCAAACGTATTTCAGCATTTTGCCCCCCAGCTTTGCCCAACGCAATTTCGACCTTGACTACTGGGGCCTTTCTTACCGGCAAGGCCTTGAATGGGTGCTCGCTCACGACCAGGCGCCCACCATCAGCGTCCATTCGCCCTGGCCCAGTGGAACCCTGGTTTACACGAACTCGCTAATTTTGCCCCCCACTGACCGCGCCCGCTTACGCTTCACCAACCACCAAAACGCCGATTATATCCTCACCAATTATCGTTATCGGACGCAGTCCTTCCCCGACACTATCGGGCGAGAGGTGCATACTATCCGGGTGAACGGCGTGCGCATCCTATCAGTTTTTCGACGCTCCGGTTAGTAAGCTGGTCATAAGCGTTTTGGCGATTTAGTCCCTTTCATAGCTATATCGCTCGCCTATTCGGTATCGTTCCTTAATGCGTGATGTCACTGCTTGAAGTTTCTACTGTCCGGCACCGGCGGCAATTCCTGGAGCTGCCTGCCCGAATTTACCAAAACCACCCCAACTGGATTTCACCGCTCGACAACGACACTGAGGCCGTCTTCGACGCGCGGCACAACCCAAATTTTCGGCACGGCACGGCTACCCGCTGGATCCTGACTGATGCGCGAGGCACAGCCATTGGCCGCGTCGCCGCCTTTGTGAACGAGGCTACCACACAGGCCGACCCTACGCTGCCGACCAGTGTCATCGGCTTTTTTGTTGCCTATCATCAGTACAAGCCCGTTGCTTTTTTCGTGAGTTTACCCGAATTAAATCAGACTTTTAAGCATGTAGGTCCACGGTTAAATCTGGGGGGCAAATTTCGGTTTGTTTGGGAGAAATGGTGCTACGAGCGACGAAAGCCGCGAAAAATGTTTGGGGTCATCTTCGGAGTAGTGCCTGCTCATCAGGGCAAGGGCGTCGAGTCGGCGATGCTGGTACACGCCCAGCGGGCGCTCGTGGAGGCGGGCCACACGGAGATTGAGATGAATTGGGTCGGCGACTTCAACCCCCGTATGCTGGCTCTTACCCGCGCCATCGGGGCGCGCATTTCCAAAACGCACGTTACGTACCGCAAGCTCTTCGACCCGACCCTTCAAGCGCAGCACGATAATGAGGTAGCGAAGTACTAAGCTTGTTGCCTGTACAGCGTATCAAGCGCCAGCACCTGGGGTATAAGCAGTTGCTGATCATCATTATACACGACATAATCAGCGCGCTGCACCTTCTCCTCCTCGCTCATTTGCTTGCCGACAATAGCCAGAATATCAGCGGCAGTACGGTGAGGGTCGCGGCGCAATACGCGGGCCTGCCGCACGGCCTGGGGGGCAAAAACGGTGATGATGCGGTCGAGCTGCCGGTAAGCACCCGACTCATAAAGCAGAGCCGCTTCTTTCAGCAAGTACGGGTGCCCCGCTTGCTGCTGCTCCGCTGCCCAGGCTTCAAAGTCGCGGCCCACATGCGGATGCACCAAGGCATTGAGCCGGGCCAGCTGAGCGGGGTCGGAGAAGGCTACGCGGGCCAGGTAAGCCCGATCGAGCTGGCCAGCCTCGCTAAATGTCTGGGGGCCAAAAGTGGCCAAAAGTTCAGCCCGCAGCCTCAACTCATTAGCCATGATCCATTTAGCCCGATAGTCAGAGTCGTAAACCGGTGCGCCCAGCAGCTGAAACAACCGGCAGACAATACTCTTTCCTGACCCAATACCTCCGGTAATGCCGATTCGCAGCATACTCATCGAGCCCGCAAAACCCGCACGGCGGGCGTCTTGATAAGCGTGCCGCGGGCCAAAGCAGGAGCTTGTACGAGGATGGGCTCCAGGCTGGAATCGGGAGCAGTCAGCTTGCGATAATTCAGCATTACGCGCAGCTCCTGTAGGTTCAACCGGGCAGTATCTTCGGGGAAACACTGTACTTCCACGGTGACGGTTGCGGGGAAAAATTGAAATTTCTCCCCAACCGGAAAATTATTGAACTCAGGTATTACCTGCACTGGCACGGTTAATAAAGGGCGCGGCTGTAGGCGCACCTGTATTTCCTGCACGTTGGTTTCCACTGAGGCCGGACCGCCGATGGGCACGATGATAGCCCCGTCGCTGCTGCCAGCCGGGGCTTTAGGCAAATGCACGGGGTAAGGACTGGCAAGGCGGTTTACGGTGCGGGCCGGACCCCGGAAAGCAATACTCTCGGGCACAAAGCGCGCCGCGTAAGGCAACGCGGAGCCATCGGCATCCGGGCTGAGCGTCAGCGGTAAGCGGCGCGTTACCAGTGCATCAAACTCTACCCAAAGCGTATCGGTCAGGATGTAGTTGAACTGCATGCCTTCCATGGCCGTCTGCAGGGCCGGCCGCAAGGACCTGCCCGTAACAAAGCGAGTGGCTGTGGGCACGCGGCTTATGGGCACCTCCGCCGGCTTCACGTCCAGCATCAGGCTTTTGCGCAACAGCTTCCACCCGCGACCCGTCACGTTTACCGCTACTTCCGTCGGGAGCGGCTGCACCGGGATAAAGCGCGTGGCGTCGTAGCGCCAGGTCAGGGGATAAGTAATGCGGGTAGAATACGTTTTGTTCAGTGCATTCAGCAGCCAAAACGTGGAAGCCGCCACAAAACAAACGGTAACTGCCCGCCAGTAGCTGCTCTCCTGCCCGTAAAACGGGCTGGTGAACCAGCGAACCAGACGGGCAGCACGAGTGAGCGGCAAAGCAGTATAGTTAAGGCTATTATGGCGTTGTTATGGGCGCTTTTGCGGCTGGAGTTACCTCCCGCGCAATGGCGCTGCGGTCAAATTTGAGGCGGGTGCCCCGATCTACTTCTACAATTACCGATTCCTCATGCACGTCTACGACTTTGCCGTGCAGGCCACCAATAGTAACCACGGTGGCGCCTTTAGTCAATGACTCGCGAAATTTACGCGCCGTAGCCGCCCGCTTCTGCTGGGGCCGGATCATAAAGAAATAAACTACGGCGGCAATAGCCACCGGAAACAGAAACTGGGTAATGCCCCCCGCCGGGGCTTGCAAGAAAAGCGTGAGGAACATCAGAGAGGTGTTGGGTTGAAGATGAGATGCCAAAGCTACCAAGTAGCCAAGCGGCGCACGAGTCAGCAAAAATAGCAAGAGCGGCTTGTGGGCCGCCCTTACTTACTGTTTTATTGCGCTAACGGTCCGTTTTGGCCGTCAGGCAAGATGTTGGTGCGAATGGCAATCTGGGTGATAGTGGGTTGGGTGTTGGCCCGGATAGCTATCTGCTTGTTCTGCAGGCCGGTTTTGCCCTGGCTGTCAAACTGCACGTCGATGGTGCCTTTAGCACCGGGCGCGATGGGCTCCTTGGTCCAGTTCGGCGTGGTGCAGCCGCAGGAAGCCGTTGCGTTTTCAATCAGCAGGGGGCTTTTTCCGGTGTTAATGAAGGAAAATGTGTGCTTTACTACGGCACCGGGCTTAATGTCGCCAAAGTTGTGCTCGGTTTCGGCGAAGGTCATCACCGGCGCATTGGGGTTAGGCGCTTCGGTTTCGCTAGCCACGTTGGGGTTGTCTACTACCGGACTGGCCGTAGCATCAGCGGCGGTAGCGGCGGCGTTCATGCCGGCGGTGCCTACATCAGTGGACTTATCGGAGTTGCAAGCGCCCAGCAACACTGCAAAGGCGAACAAGGAAGGAATCAGGGTACGTTTCATGGAGTTTGTTAGCAGACCATCTTAATTGGACAGCCTAAGTTCTTCGTTTTCAATTAAAAAAACTAAAACAGGTGAATACTATGCAGGGTTCCGACATCTAGTACCCAACTGCCCCTGTTAAAGCACACAGAATTAGGTGCCGGGGGGCATTTTTTACTTTAGATTATCAATTACCGCCTGCGCAAACTCGCTGGTCGAGGCTTTGCCCCCCAGGTCGCCGGTGCACTTCTCTTTTTGCAGCAAGGTAGCATCAAGCGCCGCCTCGAGGCGGTCGGCGTGGCCGTGCTCGCCCAAGTGGTGCAGCATCATCAGGGCCGAGCGCAGCAGCGCCGTGGGATTAGCTTTGCCCTGGCCGGCAATGTCCGGGGCCGAGCCGTGAACGGCTTCAAATATGGCCATATCGTCGCCGATGTTGGCGCCGGCCACTACGCCTAAGCCACCTACGAGACCAGCGCAGAGGTCCGACAGAATATCTCCAAACAGGTTAGTAGTCACGATAACATCAAACTGCTCAGGCTTATTCACCAGCTGCATGCACATGTTATCAATGATTTTATCCTCAAACTGTATCTGCGGAAACTCCGCAGCTGCTTCTTTGCAAGCGTTGAGCATGAGGGTGCCCGCCATCTTTATGATGTTGGCCTTATGCGCCAAGGTTACCTTCTTGCGGTTATGCTTGGCGGCGTAGGCAAAGGCCGCGCGGCAGATTTTGCGCGAGCCGGCCACCGTAATGCGGTTTGTAGAGTCGGCAATGCCCAAGCGCTCATCCCACGTTTCCAGGCCTGAATACAGGCCTTCCGTATTTTCCCGAAACAGCACGATGTCGATGTCCTCGTAGCGCGTCACGATGCCGGCATTGGACTTAGACGGGCGCACGTTCTGATACAAGTCATACTTCTGGCGCAGCGATACGTTTATGCTGCGGAAGCCCTTGCCCACGGGCGTCGTGATGGGACCTTTCAGTGCTACCCGGTTTTTCTCCAGCGAGTCCAGCAACGCCTGCGGAATCAGTTCCCCCGACTGGTCGAAGGTCGTCTGGCCAGCGTTTTGCTTTTCCCACTGCACCGGTACCTGCGCGGCGCTGAAAATATCCGTGACGGCCTTCGTGATTTCGAGCCCGATGCCGTCGCCGGGAATAAGGGTGATAGTATGCATCAATCGTTGAGCGCTAAATGGTTAAATGACTAAATGGTTGAAGGTTAAATGGCTGATCGTTCATTCAAACACAAGAACGATCAGCCATTTAACCTTCAACCATTTGGCCATTCCAAAATTAAACCGTCTTACGGGAGTTGATTTGGTTGATGAGCTGGTCAACATCGCCGAGCAGTTGCTCCGCTTTGTCTTTGGCTTCGCGAATGACCTTCTGGCCTTCCGACTTGGCCGTAGAAGGGCCGGCATCTACCCGGCTCGTCACCAGGCTTTCGGTAAGGTCGGCTAATACCTCGCGGTACTTTTCGAGCTGATAACTAAGCCAGCTGCGGGTTTCGCGGCCTTTTTCAGGCGCGTACAGCAGACCCAAAACGGCTCCGGTAAGGGCACCGCCCGCGAAGCACACAAGGCCGGTAGTGGTTTTGCTACCCATATTTTTAGAGAAATAAAGTTAGAAGTGAGTACAGAGAAGCGAGAAGTGAGACACTAACTATTGCTGAGTACGCAAAGACAGAAAATGAGATATAAAGCCGGCCGGGAACAAAATCAGTCTCGCCTCTCACTTTTCGTTTCTTACTTCTCCAATTATTGATTGTCAAGTAAGCCGCGACCCGACTTACGGATAGCACCGCTAGCCGTCAAATCCTGGGCCAGCTTGTCCAGAATACCGTTAATGAACTGCTTGCTCTTGGGCGTGCTGTACATCTTGCTGATTTCGATGTACTCATTGATGGTCACCTTCACCGGAATGCTGCGGAAGAGATGCATTTCACACAGAGCCATTTTCAGCACGATCTTATCCAGCTGAGCCACGCGCTCCACGTCCCAGTTCTGCACCGATTCGGCAATCAGCTTTTCGTAGCGCTCGTCGTCGGCCAGGGTTTGCTGGTACAGGCTCTGGGCAAACTCCTTATCCTCAGCCCAGTTGGCCGACAGTGCCATCAGCTCCAAGTTCTCGTCGGCTGCCTCGTCGAGCATCTTCAGGGTTTTGACCACCAGATTTTTGACTACCGAGCGGTTTTCTTCCCAGTTCAGGTCGGCCTCATCCAACTGGGTAGCCAGCGCGCCTTCCTTGAACACGAAAGTTTTATACAGATGCTTCAGCGCCTCCTGGTCTTCGGCATAATTGCCCCCCGGCGCGGCCAGGTAGGCCTGAAAGTCGGCGTCCTGCTTTATTTCCTGGCGCCAAGCGGTGCGCAGGGCTTCCATTTCCTGTTCGCCGTTCCACTCCAGTTTGCGCCGGATGGTCAGGTCTTGCAGCTGCTTGTTGGCCACCAGCTTGTCCAGCACCTGGTTCTGCTCAAACCTGATGGTGTCGAGCAAAGCTTCTTTAGAAGGCGTAAAGCGGCGGGCCTCCCGGTCGCGCTCATCTTCCATTACCCGCAGCAAAGCCGTGGGCAGGTTCAGCAGATGAAGGTACTGGTCGTGAATGCTCTCAGCCGCGTGCAGCATCTGACCCTCAAAGAAGGTTCCTTCTTTTTTGACCTGCTTTTCGTAATAGCTGATGGCATCGGCTACGGCCTCATTTACGGCCGCGTCCTCGGTTTTTTCCGGTGCCGCGCCCGTCTTGTGCCACTCCTTAAAGATAACCTCGGCTAGCTTGCGCTGGCCTTGCAGCATCTTGCGGTCCTGCGGCTCGGGCGAAGTCAGGTCGGGCGCGAACTCCTCCGCGATACGGTCATTGGCCAGCAGAAAATCTGACCCTACCGCTTGATGGTAAGCGTATAGGGCCTGCATAACCTTGATGCGAAGCGAGCGACGATTGAGCATTCTGTTGTGGTGTGTGTTGCGAATTGTGAGTTGCCTTATTCCAGTCAGGAAACGAGTTTTCTTCTACTTTTCAAAAGGCAACTCACAACGCACGACGCAATTAATAAGTTGATTTTACTTTGCCTAAGGCAGCAATACGCTGCTCGGCCTGGCGAATGGCGGCTTTCTGGGGGTGAGTACCTTCCTGCTCTGCCTTGTTAAGTACTTCAGTAGTGAAATCGAAGATTTTCTCGGTCTGGCTGAGGGCCGACTTGCGGCTGCCCCCAATTACCTCGGAATACACGTTGATAAGCCCCCCGGCATTGATGAGAAAGTCGGGCGCGTACACGATGCCGCGCTCTACCAGCGCCGGACCATGCACGTTCTCGTCCTGCAGCTGGTTATTGGCGCAGCCCGCAATCACACGGCACTTCAAACGGTCAATCGTGTCATTATTGATGGTAGCGCCCAGAGCGCAAGGCGAGTAGATATCTACCTCCTGATCGTAGATTTCATCCAGGCCCACGGCTACGGCACCATACTTGGCGGCCATTTCCAGCTTGCGGTCCTCGTAGTAGTCGGTCAGCACGATTTTGGCACCTTCCTTCACGAGGTGCTCCAATAAATAGCCCCCCACATGGCCCACGCCCTGCACCGCGATGCGCTTGCCCGCCAGGCTTTCCGATCCGAAGGCTTTTTTGGCCGCCGCTTTCATCCCCATATAGGTACCAAAAGCCGTCACGGGCGACGGGTCGCCGGAACCGCCCATGCTTTCGGGCAGGCCCGCTACGTGCCTGGTTTCCATGCGGATATACTGCATATCCTTGGTCGTCATCCCTACGTCTTCGGCCGTGATATACTTGCCGTTGAGGTTCTGCACGAAGCGGCCAAACTTGCGCAGCAAGGCTTCGGTTTTTTGCGTTTTGGCGTCGCCGATGATGACGGCCTTTCCGCCGCCTAAGTTCAGGCCCGAAATGGCGGCCTTGTAGGTCATGCCGCGCGAGAGGCGCAGCACATCGTTCAGGGCCTCGGCGTCGGAGACGTACTCCCACATGCGGGTACCGCCCAAAGCAGGCCCCAGCACCGTGTTGTGGATGCCGATAATGGCTTTTAGGCCCGTCTCGTGGTCGTGGCAGAAGACCACTTGTTCGTGCTGATGCTCGGCAATCTGACCGAAAACCGATGTATCGGTCAACTCTTGGATTTCAACCATGCGGGACAAAAATGAAAATTTGGGTGGTGGGAAAGGAAAATGGGTGGAAAGCGGTTGTTGTATCTTTGAAGAATGTAACGCCAAGCTCTAGCTTGGTGAATCGTTGCGGTCGTAACCACAGTTAGTACTCAACAACTCACCAAGCTGGAGCTTGGTGTTACACCCCTCAATTTGGGTGCAAAAGTAAACCGATTTTCTGATTTTGCCCCCCGGCTGTCGGGCTTACGTAGCTTGCCGGGCCCTTTCTTCCACCCGCTCCAACCCATTGTACCGTGCGCGCTCTTGCCTCTACCAATAAGTATTTGTACCGCTATAAATGGCACTTTCTGGGCGGCGTGCTGTTCGTGGCGCTCTCGACGCTGCTTGCCATTTTTCCGGCCCAGATCGTGCGTTATGCCTTTGATCTGGTAAATGAGGGCATCGACTTATACCACCTCTTTGCGGGCACGCGGGCCCAGAGCGGCGTGTACGAACTGTTTGGACGCAACGTGCTGCTCTATGGCCTGCTCATCGTGCTTATGGCCTTGCTGCGGGGCATCTTCCTGTTCTTTATGCGTCAGACGCTGATTGTGATGTCGCGGCGGGTGGAGAACGACCAGAAGAACGAGATTTTTCAGCACTACCAGTCCCTACCGCTCAGCTTCTACCGCCGCCACAACACCGGCGATTTGATGTCACGCATCTCTGAGGACGTGGGTCGGGTGCGCATGTACATTGGGCCGGCCATCATGTACTTTATGCAACTCGTGATTCTGTTCGTGCTCATCGTTCCGCTCATGCTGCTGGTGAACGTGAAGCTGACGATTTACACCCTCCTGCCGCTACCTGTTCTCTCCATCAGCATTTTCTACGTCAATAATCTGATCGAGCGCAAGTCCGACGAGATTCAACGTTCCCTGTCCAGCATGACGACCTTCGTGCAGGAAGCGTTTTCGGGCATTCGGGTGCTTAAGTCCTTTGTGCGGGAGGATGATTCGCACCAGCAGTTCACTGCGGCCAGCGACAACTACCGCGAAAAATCTCTGAGTCTGAACTTTGTGAATTCCCTCTTTTTCCCGCTGATTTTATTCCTGGTGGGCCTGAGCACGATTATCACGGTCTGGGTTGGTGGTCAGGAAGTTATCCGGGGCACCATCAGCGTGGGCAGCATCGCCGAGTTCCTGATTTATGTAAACCTGCTCACCTGGCCCGTCACGGCCCTAGGCTGGACCAGCAGCCTCGTGCAGCGGGCCGAAGCCTCGCAGGCCCGCATCAATGAGTTTATGCATCAAAAGACGGATATCATTTCGCGCCAGAATGTAGAGCGCGAGATTCAGGGCGACATCATCTTCGATAACGTGTCCTTCACTTATCCTGATACCGGTATTCAGGCGCTCCAAAAAGTCAGCTTCCGCATCCGGCCCGGTCAGACGCTGGCCGTTATCGGCAACACTGGCTCGGGCAAAAGCACCGTGGCCGCTCTGCTCTGCCGCCTCTATGACGTAAGCGAAGGCCACATTCTGGTGGATGGTACCGACGTGCGCGACTACGCCCTGACTTCTTTGCGCGAGCAAATCGGCTACGTGCCCCAGGATGTATTTCTGTTTTCCGATTCCATTCGCAACAACATCAACTTCGGTCTGGAACACCCCACCGAGGAAAGAATGCTGCAAGCGGCCAAAGACGCCAACGTGTACGACAACATCGTGCAGTTTCCGCTGGGCTTCGATACCAAGCTCGGCGAGCGGGGTATTACGCTTTCCGGGGGGCAAAAACAGCGCGTCAGCATTGCCCGCGCCCTGGTCAAAGAACCCAAAATCCTGATTCTCGACGATTCCCTCTCGGCCGTCGATACCAACACCGAGAACGCCATTTTAGGCAGCCTCCAGCGCATTATGGCCAATCGCACCAGCCTGATTATCTCCCACCGCGTGTCGTCGGTGAAGCTGGCTGATGAGATTCTGGTGCTCGATGATGGCCAGATCGTGCAGCACGGCACCCACGCGGCTCTCATGGCGGATACGAATGGTCTGTACCGCGCCCTCTACGAGCGACAGCTGCAGACGGAAGAAGTGTAGCTACTCCCCACCCGTATCAAACACAAAGCCCCCCAGACGACTCTGGGGGGCTTTCTACATACTCCTGATTCCTACTGACCGAGCATCACCCGGCGCATGCCGCGTCGCTCGCCGGCCGTGCATTGCACGATGTAGTAGCCAGCAGGTAAGCGACTTACGTCGAGGGAAGTAGGCTTATTACCCACCATCATATTGCGGGTCAGCACGGGCCGGCCTTCGCCGTCGTTTATTTCTACGCGGGTGGGGCCGGCGGCGTCAGTGCGTACAATCAGGCTTTTGGTCAGGGGGTTATTATCCAGGCTTACTTTAAGCGCTCCGGAAGTAGCGGCCGGGGCTTCCATCTTGTCGGTTATCAAAGAGGGCGCCCCGGTGGGTTCCGCAGCATCAGCAGGCTTTTCTACGGCCGCCGCAACAGCTGGCGCGGGTGCAACTGACGCGGTGGGCGCTGGGGGCTTCACGGTGGCTTTCGTTTGGGCCTGGGTCGGCACCGTTAGCAAAAAGACCATTCCTAAGCCCAGCAAGACAGTAAGCTTTTTCATGTGCATCCGAAACGAAAGAGAAGAAGTCAATATTCCTGTAAAAGTATAACGTAGCTGGTATTCTTCTATTCTAATTTTCCTCTTTACAACTGCATTCTACTCAGCCTCAACCGATAAGTTAGGGGCTACCCCAGCTGCTGGTAAGCGACTTCCTCTTTTTATCAAACTTTACGGTTCCTGTTTGAGAAGCGCTTGGGCAACTTTATCAGTCCTAACCTCAAATTTTATCCTTCCGAAGATTGTGCCAAACCCAAAACGTATCTTATCTTTGCGACTCAATACCATCGGGGTGTAGCGTAGCCTGGTATCGCGCCAGCATGGGGTGCTGGAGGTCGTAGGTTCGAATCCTGCCACTCCGACGGAACAGCGAGCTGTTCAAAAAAGCCTTCGAATCTTGATTCGGAGGCTTTTTTTGGGCAGTAAAAGGAAGGCTTGGTACCTCGCACGGCACCACTTCCGGGGTGTAGCGCAGCCCGGTAGCGCGCGTCGTTCGGGACGACGAGGCCGTAGGTCCGAATCCTGCCACCCCGATTTACTGCAAACTCTCAAAAAAGCCCCCCAGCGGATAGCTGGAGGGCTTTTTGCTTGACATCAAGTAGCATTCTACTTCACTACTGCCAGCACTTCTACTGGCCCAGTGTCCGGGAATTGCTCCACGTATACCTGACCGAGTCCTAGTTTCTGCTGTTTCGCAAAATCTTTGATGCCGCTGTACAGCTTGCCGGGCGCCAACATATAGCTGGCCTTCAGGCGGGCCTGTACTACGCGCTGCCCACCGCTAAATGTGCTGTAATGGTAGCCGGGGGGCAAATTCTGGGAAACGGTATCCGCTACGATCAGGCCGATAAAGGCTTTCACCGTGTCGCCGGCAGCTTCGGGGTCATTGTAATAGATGTTACCCAGCGTACCCTGGAGATGATTGTTTGCCTTTACCTGTTGCGCCTGACGAAACAGTGTTCCAAACTCATCGCCCCGCACGGGACCATTGTAGTAGCGCCCAGCCAAAAAAATGGGTTTTGCGGTTGTTATCACGGCTACTTCAGGCTGACGAAAGCCGCCGAGGTAGGCATACACACCAGCCAAAATAAGCGCTAAAGCAAAACCGATAAGCCAGAACCAACGCATAGAGGCAGGAGTTAGAAATGAGCGCCGGATACCGAAAACCGGAGGCCGGGCAAGGGCTGCAAAGTAACAGAACGTCAGGCAGAACGCCACGAAGTATAAAGTACACCGGGCTTGGCCGGAACACTTCAAAGACCAAAACGCGCTCCGCAGTCAGGCTTGTGCCTGGTTGCTGAAATTCGATTATTGGTTGGACATCCCCTCCACTCTCTTTCTTTTTGGCTGATAACGCACGCAATTCCAGTCACTTCCCCGGCCAGGCCGTATAGGCTATTGCCGGTTCAGCTTGGACAGCGCTCCGGCCCGCGCTCCAACTTCGGGTGCCCATCCGCCGCCTCAGCGCGGCCGTCGGCTCTTATCTGCCCGCAGTCTCTTCCTCTGCTTTCCCGGCCGCCCCGCTTACCCCTCGCGCCCCGTGCGCTTCTCATGGAGTTCTTTTCTCCCGCCCTTGTCACCGGGCCTACTTTTCCCCTACCTGCCACCGACGAATTACTGCAAAGCGTATTGGACGTTTCGCTGACGCCCATCCAACTCTGGCGGCCCGTGTGCGGGCCGGATAGTGCGGTAACGAATTTTATTCTCGACTACCTCAACCCGGCTAGCCAGCGGATGCCGGCGCGGCCGGGCAGCACTTTGCTCGCCTGCTTTCCGCCCGCGGAGGTCGCCGGTATCTTCGCCTTTTGTCACCGCGTGTTTGTAACCGGCGTGGCCGGCCGCTACGACACTCCCTGTCAGGCCGACGAGCCTACTACCCTCTACCAGCTGGTGGCCCGGCGCAGCGGGGCACTGCTGATCGTCAGCTTCCCGGATACCGCCGACTACACGCGCCCGGCCGCCGAAGAAGCCCTGCGCGACAGCCAGATTCGCGAAGCCGCCGCTTTGGCCAAGGCCCTGCGCCAGCGCCGCCGCCTGTTTTCATTGTTTAAGGAGGCTCCCGGCCTTGTCGCTCGTCTCAGCGGCCCCGACCATGTGATTGAGCTGGCCAACGATGCTTTCCGGCAGGCGTTCGGCTTTCGGGAGCTGGTGGGCAAAACCTACCGCGAGGCGGCCCCGGAGCTGACCAACCAGCGGTTTTTCGACTGGCTCGACGAGGTGTACCGCACCGGCAAGACCTACCACGGCAACGAGGTGCCCGCCCACCTCGACCGGACCAACTCGGGCCAGCTGGAGCCGAGCTACTTCAACTTCACCTACCAGGCTACCCACGACGCCGCGGGGGCCGTGGCGGGCATCCTGGTCTGTGCCTACGACGTGACCGAGCAGGTGGTGGCCCGCCAGCAGCTCCAGCAGCTCAATGAGGCGCTGGAAACCAGCGTGCGGGAGCGTACCCAGGCCGACGTGCTGGCCGCCCCGGAGCTAACCCAGGCGGCCAGCCAGGTGCTGCCCCTGCTCGATATGATGCAGGGGGCCGTGGAGCGCTTCCAGCTGACCCTGGCCCAGCTCACTGACATCGTCCGGCTGCAGGCCGCCCACACCCAGCCCGCCGAAACCGTGGACCTGGCCACCCTTATCGAAGACGTGCGCCTCGACCTGGCCCCACTACTGGCCGCTGCCAAACCCGACATCCGCGTAGACGTGACGGGGTGCCCCAGCGTATCATTTGCCCCCCGCAACCTGCGCAGCATCGTGTACAACCTGCTCAGCAATGCCGTCAAGTACCGCGACCCCGCCCGGCCGCCCGTCGTGCAGCTGCGGTGCCACTCTACTGAAGGGGCCACCGTGCTCGAAGTGCAGGACAACGGCCTGGGCCTCGACGAGACCCAGCAGGCCCGGCTCTTCGGGCTGTTTCAGCGCCTGCACAGCCACGTCGAAGGGTCGGGCGTGGGGCTGTATATGATCAAGAAAATCGTGGGAAACGCCGGTGGCACCATTCGTGTGGAGAGCCAGCGCGGGGTTGGCTCCAGCTTTGTTGTTTCGCTGCCCGGCTAAAACATTCCGACCCTGCTTCGCATTTATGCGGGCAGAAGTCCTTATTCTTATCTCTATGAAAAAGCTCCCCGGTGTGCTGCTGGTCGACGACGACTTTACTACTAACGCACTCAACGAACGGCTCCTGAAAAACCTGGACGTGGCCGACCAGTACTTGACTGCCAGCGACGGCCAGGAGGCCCTGACGGCCCTTGACCGGCTCAGCGCGGTTGCTACTCCTGCCAGTCCTATTCTGGTTCTGCTCGACGTGAAAATGCCCGTACTGGATGGCATGGGCTTTCTCGAAGCGTACCAGCGGTTGCCCCTGGCTCAGCAGAAAGCCGCGGTTATCGTTATGCACACCGCCTCCATGGTTTCGGAAGACTTGGACCGCGTGGAGGAGTTGCCCATCGCCGGCCTGGTCAGCAAGCCCTTGACGAAGGAAAAGGTTAATACCATCCTTAAAATCCACTACCAGCGCCAGTTTCCGGCCAGCTAGTGCCCTGAATTTTGTTTGCCAGCATCTTGCAAAGCAGAACGGGCAGACCATGTGGTCCGCCCGTTCTGCTTTGCAAGATGCCTTGTATGACGTGGTCCGTCTTTAGTTTGGTCAGTTGCTGGCGCTAATTTTCATAACGATGCGTCATTCGACTGCCACCAGAATATCGGCTTTTTACGCCTTCAAATCCAGGCTCACGTCTTTGTACTGCATCTGGTACAGCTGCTGATAAAAGCCGCCGTGGCGCAATAGCTCCTCGTGCGTGCCCGATTCCTTAATCTCGCCCCGGTCGAGGACGATGATGCGGTCGGCCTTCTGAATGGTGCTGAGGCGGTGAGCGATAACCAGCGAGGTGCGGCCCTCCATGAGCTTGTCGATGGCCTCCTGAATCAGCTCCTCGGTTTCGCTGTCTACGGAGGAAGTAGCTTCGTCCAGAATAATAATGCGTGGCTGGTACACCATGGCCCGCACGAAGCTGATGAGCTGGCGCTGACCCACGGAAAGCGTAGCGCCGCGCTCCATCACCGGATAGTGTAGCCCCCCAGGCAGCCGCTCGATAAAGCGCCGGGCACCCACCAGATCGGCGGCTTCCCAGATCTGGGCTTCCGTAATGTCCGTGTTGCCCAGGGTGATATTGTCGGCAATGGTGCCCGCGAACAGGAATACGTCCTGCAAAACCACGCCGATGTGCTTGCGCAACTCCTTCAAATCGAACTCGCGCAGGTCGTGGCCGTCCACGCGGATGGTGCCTTTGTTTATTTCGTAGAAGCGGCTGAGCAGATTGATAATGGACGTTTTGCCTGCCCCGGTCGCGCCCACGAAGGCAATGGTCTGGCCGGCTTTCACTTCGAAGCTGATGTCGCGCAACACGTACTCCTCGTCGTTGTAGGCAAACCAGACATTCTCAAAATTCACGTCGCCACGCACGGCGGTCGGGGCCAGGGTACCCGTGTCGGCAATCAGCTCCTTGCTGTCGAGCAGCTTGAGCAGGCGCTCCGTGCTGACCAGACCGAGCTGCAAGGTATTGAAGCGGTCAGCAATCTGGCGTATTGGCCTGAAAAACAGCGCGTTATATAGAATAAAGGCAATGAGCGCGCCCTTGGAGATGGTACCTTCAATCTGGCCCTGGGCCGCGTACCATACCAGCAGGCCCACGCCCATGGCGGCCAGCACCTCAGCCACCGGAAAGTAGATGGAGTAGTACAGCACCGACTTCACATTAGCGCGGGTGTGTTCCTGGTTGATGGCCTTGAACTTGCGAAATTCGCGCTCCTCGTTATTAAAGATCTGCACTACGTTCATGCCCGTCAGGTGCTCCTGCACGAAGGAGTTGAGGCTGGCCACGGCCGTGCGCACTTCCTGAAACGACTGTTTTACCTTTTCCTTGAATACGTAGGTGCTGATAATCAGGGGCGGAATGACGGACAGGCTCACCAGCGTCAGCCGCCAGTCGATCCAGAACATGAAGCCCATGATGAACAAGAGCTGCAAAATATCGCCAATCATGGCCGCCAGCCCTTCGCTGAACACATCTGAAAGCGTTTCTACGTCGGAAATATTGCGCGTCACCAGCACCCCGATGGGCGTACGGTCAAAGAACTTCAAGCGCAAATTCAAAATATGCTGATATAAATCAACCCGGATATCGCGCACGATGTACTGGCCCAGCCAGCCTCCAAAGTACGTTTGCAGATAGCTGACCAGCGTATGGGCCACCAGCAAGACCAGCAGCAGCGCGAACATCTGGTTTACGCCCGTCAGGTCGCCCTGCTCGATACTACGGTCTACCATTTTCTGAATCAGAAAGGGGCGCAGGGTGCCCAGGGCGGCCGTGGCCACGGTCAGAAAAATCAGGAAATAAAATATCCGCCGGTAGGGCCGCACATACTTCATCAGGCGGCTCAGCACCTGCCAGTCGAAGATATTGCCGGTTTTGGTAGCGGTAGTTGCTTGCTCCACAGAGGATTTGTTAGGCTATAAAGGATACTAAGGACAAGTAACCACGCGCGGGCACCGGAGGTTGCAAATTGCCCATTTTGTCATCCTGAGGAACGAAGGATAACAACGACGGGGAATAACCCCTACGAACCCAGCACAAAGTACGGCATTCCAGTAGGCCCTTCCGCTGTTACCAGTTCTGCCGGATACTCTATTCTGCTCAGAAAAAGCCCCCTGGCCACGGCCGCGCCACTGGCTGCAATGCGGCTTTGCGCGTGCAGGATGCGTTTGAACTCGTCGGGGGTCAGCTTGCCGCGGCCTACGCTCAGCAGCGTGCCCACTACCAGGCGCACCATGCCCCGCACGAAGCGGTTGGCCCGAATCCGAAATACCAGCCCACCTGGCGTCGAGTGCCAGCCGGCCTCGTAGCACACGCAGACATAATGATTCTCGCCGCCTTTCACTTTGGAAAAGCTGGTAAAGTCGCGGGAGCCGAGCAGATGGGCCGCCGCCTCATTCATAGCCGCCACGTCGGGGGCGCGGTCGAGGTAAAGGCTTTGATTGACGCCGAAAGGGTCGGGAATGAGGCGCACGAAATACTCGTAGGTGCGGGCTTCGGCATCGAAGCGGGCGTGGGCCTTATCCGGCACGGGGTGCAGGCGGCGCACGGCAATATCGGGGGGCAACGCGCGGTTGAGGCGATACAAAATCGTGGCCTCATCCAGACTGGGGGGCAAATCGGCATCGAAGTGCGCGACCTGGTGGCTGGCATGCACGCCCGAATCGGTGCGACCGCTGCCCAGCGTGTACACGGGCTGGCGCAATACCTGCGAGAGGCAGCGGTCCAGCTCCTGCTGCACGGTGAGCGTGTTGGGCTGCACCTGCCAACCGTGGAAGCGAGTACCGTCGTAGGCCAGATGAAGAAAATAGCGCATAAGTTGTTGGATTACCTCACCAGGGCGTACAGCAAGGCGTCCAGCGTCTGGCCATCTTTGGTGATGCTTTTACGCAACCGGCCTTCCAACTCAAATCCAGACTTTTCCAACACCCGCGCCGAGGCGATATTGGGCCCAAAGACTTCGGCATAAATCCGAACCAAATCGAAGTGGGCGAAAGCGTAGTCAGCCAAGACCCGCACGGCACTTGTCATGATGCTCCGGCCCCACTGCGGCCGGGCCAGCCAGTAGCCGATTTTGGCGTTGCGCCGATGCACGTCCTCTCCAAATAATACGCTGATGGCCCCAGCCGCCGTACCATTCACCTCTATACACGAGTGTATATCAACTGAGTCAGGATTAGTCACGAAGCCGATGTACCAATCAGCATCTTCCCTCTGATAGGGGTGCGGAAACACGTCGCCCAGATTTTGCCAGATGCCCCGGTCGTTGGCGGCCTCGGCCAAGGCTGGCGCATCGCTTAGCTGCCAGGGCCGCAGCCGCGCCCCAAGTAGAGGCAAATCCAATGTAGGGCGCAGCCGGGCATCTGGCATAAGGCCGGAGGGCAAATCAGACCTTCTCGTAAATAACGGCCGCGCCCTGGCCGACCCCGACGCACATGGTCGCCAGGCCGTAGCGCACGCCTTCGCGGCGCTGCATCTCGTGAAGCAGCGTAGCCGTGATACGCGAGCCGCTGGCTCCCAGCGGGTGGCCAATGGCAATAGAACCGCCATTGACGTTTACTTTTTCAGGATCAAGCTCGAGGTCGCGGATGCAGGCAATGGACTGAGCGGCAAACGCTTCGTTCAACTCAATCAGATCTATGTCATTCATGGTCAGGCCCGCGCGCTGCAATACCTTCTGGCTGGCGGGCACTGGTCCGAGTCCCATATAAGCCGGATCGACGCCAGCTACGGCGGCGGCAACCACTCGGGCCAGGGGCTTGAGGTTGTAGCGCTTCAGCGCTTCTTCGCTTACTATTATCACGCCGGCGGCCCCGTCGTTGATACCCGCTGAGTTGCCGGCCGTCACGGTTCCGTCCTGGGGCTGAAACGCAGGCTTGAGCGTGCCCAGCTTCTCAACAGTAGACAAGCGCGGCGGCTCATCGGTATCAAACAAAGCAGCGTCGCCCTTAGGGTTAGGCACAAATACGGGCACGATTTCGCGGCGAAAACGGCCTTTCTCATTGGCGCGGTGGTATTTGCGCTGGGAGTTAAAGGCAAACTCGTCTTGCTCCAGGCGCGTGATGCCGTACTTGCGGGCTACGTTTTCCGCCGTTTCGCCCATGGCATATGGGTGATGCAGCTTCGAAAGCTTCTGATTGACAAAGCGCCAGCCCAAGGTGGTGTCGTGGGCGGTAAGCTCACGACCGAAGGCGGTTTCCGACTTGGCCATCACGAACGGAGCGCGGGTCATGCTCTCGGCACCGCCGGCCAGGTATACGTCGCCTTCGCCGCAGCGCACAGCCCGCGAGGCATCAATGATGCTTTGCAAACCCGAAGCGCACAGGCGATTTACGGTGTTGCCGGGAACCGTGGCAGGCAAGCCGGCCAGCAGACCAGCCATACGGGCCACGTTGCGGTTGTCTTCGCCGGCCTGGTTAGCGGCTCCGATAATAATGTCTTCTACGGCCGCCTTGTCGAGGGTCGGATTGCGGCGTAATAGCTCGCGCAGGACGTGTGCGGCGAGGTCATCGGGACGGACGCTACTGAGCGCGCCGCCAAACCGTCCGATAGGGGTGCGGACGGCATCTACTATATAAGCACTTAGCATTGGCTTGGAATGCGGTTATTACGGTCGTTGTTGGCTACTTTTGCCGGCCCGTAGGCTTCGGCAACGCGGCGCGAACCGTCAAACCACAAAGATGATACAAAGAATCCAAAGCGTGTTCCTTCTTTTGCTGGCCCTGGCCATGCTCAGTGTATTAGTGCTGCCTATTTGGAGCAAAACTGACCCGATGACCGGGCAGGAAGTGGTGCTATCGGCCTATAAGCTGGCTTTTACGAACCCTCAACCAGGCTCACCCGCGCCGACGCCGACGTATCTCATTGCCATTCTGGCGCTGGCTTCGGCGGCCGTGGCCGTGTACGAGATTTTCCAGTTCAAGAACCGTTTCCGCCAGCTTAAGCTGGGCTTAGTCAACTTTCTGCTGATCGTAGCTACCATCGGGGCGGGCTTCTACTATTCCGGCGTAGGCGAGCAGCTGCTCAATATCAAAGTTCCCGGCGAGTTTGAGGCCGGCTTCTACCTCCCTACCCTGGCCCTGCTGCTCAACGTATTGGCCAACCGCTTCATCCGCCGCGACGAGCAGCTCGTGCGCAGCATGGATCGGCTGCGGTGATGAGCCGCGAGTATCTCTTCAACTCAAAAGGCCCCCGAAATAGCTCTGGGGGGCTTTTTTGTTAAAAACGCTGTTGGCTATCGGCCTCTGCTACGCTCCACGAACTCCTCTAGCTCACGGGCACTGGAACTAAAGCGAAACACGTCATACACCCGGTAGAAATTCTGCCTGTCGGCCACGGCGGGGTAGGCGTATTTGGCTAGCTCCAGCTTGTCTTTATCAAAGTCGAACTGCGTGAGCAGATGCCGCAGGTCATCGGCCCGGATGCTGGTTTCGCTCAACGCCTGGCGGGCCACCAGCAGCTTGTCACTATCAAAGGGGCGAGCCGCCAGCGCCTGCGCCAGCCTGTCCACATCCTGCGGCGTCATCACCTGGTAAGCACCAGGATAGCCCGCCCCGGGGCTGGGCGGATACGGGCCATACGGGTCAGCTGGGGCGGTGGGTCGCCGGTCGGGGTAGCCATCCTCATAGATAATGTCGCCGGACTGGTCAGGATAGCCCCGCCCTGGTCCGCGGCCCAGGCCAAGAGGCACGGCGGCTACTTTGCGCAGGGCGGGGGCGTAGCCGCTACGGGCGATAAGCACGTAGCTGGTTTCCAGGCCAGGGTCGAGGAAAACGCGTGTACGGTAACTGACGGCGCGGCCGTACGGAGTCGGAATTCGAAACTCGGCCCAGTGAAAGCCGGGCGCGAGCCGGTCGATGGACACCTGCCGCACGCCGCCACGGGTTAGCGGCTGCCCATCAAATACCAGGTGAAACGGAATGCCACGCTCGGAGGCAAAGTTGACGATAACCGGCGCGGCACGAAGCTGGGCCGATAACAGCATCAGCAATCCGATGCTCAGAAGTAAGGCCTTTTTCATGTGTGAGAATATGAGAGCAATAGGGATACTCCCGATAGCTACTCTAAGCCAAGTATTATGCCATTTTGAATATAGTAAATCCTATTCACTTTCACAGTAGTGTTGGCGTTTTAATTATCAACTTGTTAGGTTCCGAAGCATTTCTACTTATCTCTGCTACTTGTTCTTATGTGCTTGCTCAGCGTTGTTTACCATTACAATCGGGTATGCGCCAAAAACACAAAAAAGCC
>NZ_FWWW01000039.1 GCF_900176135.1 Hymenobacter roseosalivarius DSM 11622
AGTACGTTGTCGTGTAGCACGAGTTGGGCGTCCTCCCGGTAAGGGTTGTTGGGGTCGTCGGCTACCTGGCGCAAAATAGCGCGGGCCTCAACAGGGTGCTTATTGCGCCAGTGCACCATACCCAAGTGATAGAGTGCCTTACCTGCCAGCGGAGAGCTCGACTGCTGGCTTACGCGGCGCAGATAAGAGCGGGCGGCCGTGGCTCGGTCTTGCTGGAGAAGAAAAATGCCGTTGTAATAGAGCAGTGTATCCTGGCCCACCTGGTCGGGGGAGAGGCGTTGCAAAATGCGGAGCGCGTCGGGGTAGCGGCCCGCCTGGTATTGGTGCATAGACTCGGCCAGCAAAGGCCGGCGGCTGATGCTCGGATCTTCTTCCGACAAGCCCATATCCGGCTGATAATAGCGGCTCCAGGCAGCCGGGGCGTCGTCTTCGCTGGGGCGCAGCACCAGCCAAGTACCAATGCTCACCAGAAGGACACCCATGATGGCGAGCAGCCAGCGGCGGCGGGTACGGCGGCGGGTGGTGGCCGGGCTGCGCTGTACTCTGGTCAGGGCTTGCTGGCGTTGGTCCAGACTTTGATCCAGCGCCTGAAGTTGTTCCTGCAATATTTCATGCCCCGCAGCCCAGCGCAAATCGGCCGTCAACTGCTCATACGCCTGGTGCGCCCTGAGCAGCTCAGGGTCTTCGAGCATGCGTTCCTCAAAGGCTTCCTGCTCGGTCGCTGAAAGCTGACCGTCAGCAAAGCGCTCCATATCTTCCAAATACGGGCGTAAGTCGAAGGACGACGTCATAGAAGAAGTGAAACTTTGAATCAAGGCAGCGCGGGAAGCTAGAGAAGCATGAAAAATAAGATGTGTTAGCCGCTAAACAAGAAAGGGGCCAGCATCCGGCTGGGTGTCGGTGGGGGAAGGCGTCTGGTGGTCAGCGTCGGGGGTTTGCAGCGCTACTTCGTACAGCTTGCGCAGATAAGTAGCTTTCTGAATACGAGCCACTACGGCATTAGGATAGCCCATTTTACCGGCTACTTTCTCGAAGTTATAGCCCCGAAAATAAAAGTATGTAAGCACCTGTCGGCAGTCAGCCCCCAGCACATTAAACGCCCGCAGCAAGTGCCGACGCCGGTTGGCTTCGGCCTGAGGCAAATGTTCAGCGGCGGCATTATCAAGTCGCTCGCGGGCCATATCGTAGATAAAAGCGCGCAGGTCGGGGGGCATTTTGGTCAGGCGGCCGTCGGTGGCGCGGTCATAGAATTCCAGCAATACCGCCCGCAACGTGGCATGAGCAGTGGCTGGCTCCTGCTTATAGTGCCACTTTGCCCAGCGTGCGAAATGGTCGCGGTTTTGCTCGTAAAAAGTAATCAAAGATTTCTGGTTGCCCATACGAAGCTGGGCCAGAAGTTCGGCGAGGGGCGATACCATAGAAAAGCTCACGTAGCGTAAGGCAAGTAACGAGGAACAAGCGACATGAGAAAGAAACAACTCCGGTTTGCCGACAGCTTATTAGTAAATTGCTGATATATGCTGTTGCGCATTGCCGCTGACCATGTATTTATTGCTAAATGATTCACCCCTACCTTTGAGGCTATGGAAACGACCACAACTACTCTCGCCCCCGATACCGTGCTGTTTGACCTTATCCGTCAGGAAAAAGAGCGCCAAACCCATGGTATTGAGCTCATCGCCTCCGAAAATTATGTATCGGAGCAGGTGATGCGGGCGCAAGGGTCTATCCTCACCAATAAATATGCCGAAGGCTTGCCCGGCAAGCGCTATTATGGCGGCTGCGAAATCGTGGACCAGGTAGAGCAGTTGGCCATCGACCGCGCGAAGGAGCTATTCGGCGTGGAATGGGTGAACGTGCAGCCGCACTCCGGTGCCCAGGCCAATGCCGCCGTGATGCTGGCCATCCTCAATCCCGGCGACAAAATCCTGGGCTTCGACCTGAGCCACGGGGGGCATTTGACGCACGGCTCCCCCGTCAATTTCTCGGGCAAGCTGTATAAGCCGTCCTTTTATGGCGTGGAGCCCGAAACCGGTCTCATCGATTGGGAAAAGGTAAAAGAAACCGCCCGCCGCGAGCAGCCCAAACTCATTATCTGCGGGGCATCGGCCTACTCCCGCGACTGGGATTACAAAGCCCTGCGCGAAGCCGCCGACGAAGTAGGTGCCCTGCTGCTGGCTGATATTTCGCACCCCAGTGGCTTGATTGCTAAGGGCTTGCTCAATAATCCGTTTGAGCACTGCCACATCGTAACCACTACAACTCATAAGACCCTGCGCGGCCCGCGTGGGGGGCTTATTTTGCTGGGTAAGGACTTTGAGAATCCTTTTGGCCTGAAAACGCCGAAAGGCGAGCCGCGCATGATGTCAGCGTTGCTCGACTCTGGCGTATTCCCTGGTACTCAGGGCGGGCCGCTGGAGCATGTGATTGGTGGTAAGGCGGTTGCCTTCGGCGAAGCCCTCACCGATACCTATGCCGATTACACCCGTCAGGTTATCCGCAACGCGCAGGCCATGGCAACGGCCTTCACCGAGCGGGGCTACCAGATCATCTCAGGCGGCACCGATAACCACATGATGTTGATTGATTTGCGCAGTAAAAACCTCACTGGCAAGCTGGCCGAGAATACCCTCATCAAAGCCGATATCACCATCAATAAAAACATGGTGCCCTTCGACGATAAGTCGCCCTTCGTGACATCGGGGATGCGCATCGGCTCGGCGGCCGTTACCACGCGCGGCCTCGTTGAAACGGACATGACGCGCATCGTGGAGCTGATTGACGATGTGCTCATACACCACGCCGACGAAGCGCACCTGAGTCGGGTGCGCGGGCAGGTAAACGAGTGGATGCGGGCTTTTCCATTGTTTGCGTAGTCCAAAGTCAGAAAAGGCGGGCGAACTGGCTGTGGTGAAACAGTAAAAAAGCCCCCACAGCTATTGTTTTCAGCCGACTACTACCTGACGACCCAAAAACTTCGTACGTCTGGCGCAAGCACTTCGTCGCATGTGCGCTACCTTTTTCATTTCATTAATCTAAGTATCAGTGGATCAGACTAGTATCCAAGCCGGAACGCGGCCGGCCGAGCATCCGGAAATGTCTTTCATCGACCATCTGGAAGCCCTGCGCTGGCATATCATTCGCGCCGCTATTGCGATCGTAGTGTTCACGATTGGGGCTTTCTTAGCGAAAGATTTTCTCTTTCACGACCTGATTCTGGGGCCTTCGCGCCCCGATTTCTGGACGTACCGCATGTTTTGTGAGTTTGGGAAGCTTATAAATGCTCCCAACCTCTGCGTGGACCCTGTCACGTTTGATATTCAGAACCGCCAGATGAGCGGGCAGCTGACCATGCACATCAGCAGCTCGTTTATTGTGGGGCTGGCAATGGGTTTTCCCTATACGTTTTGGGAAATATGGCGCTTTGTAAAGCCGGGTTTGTATCCACACGAGCAGGCTAACTCAAAGGGCGCGGTATTCTTCGTTTCAATTCTGTTTATTCTGGGCCTGCTGTTTGGCTACTACATTGCCGCTCCCCTGAGCATCAACTTCTTAGCCTCGTACCAGCTCGACCCCAGCATTGAGAACCAGATTGACTTGCAGAGCTACCTGAGCACGCTTACCACCATGTCGCTGTCGTGCGCTTTTGTATTTGAGCTGCCGATGATCGTGTTTTTTCTGGCCAAAGCCGGCATGATTACGCCCGAAATCATGCGCATGTACCGTAAACACGCTATTGTGGTTATCCTGGTCGTAGCGGCCATTATCACACCGCCCGATGTCTCGTCGCAGCTCATCGTTACCATCCCGATCCTGCTGCTATATGAGGTAAGCATTAATATTGCTCGCGTCGTGCGGCGCAACAGCCTCAAAAAGCTCAACGCTGATCTGGTGGCTAATAATGGCCAGAGCTAAGCGGCTTCCTTGGGTTTATCATTAACAAAATTGTAGTACCGCACCAAGATGAAAATCGCCATCGGCTCCGACCACGCCGGATTTGAGTACAAGCAGATGCTGGTCAAGTGGTTGCGGGAAGCCGGCCACGAAGTTCAGGACTTCGGTACTCACTCGCCCGCTTCCGTCGATTACCCCGATTTTGTGCATCCGTTAGCCTCGGCCATCACAGCCGATGAGTTCAAACAGGGAATTCTGGTATGCGGCAGCGCCAATGGCGTGTGTATTACCGCCAATAAGCACCGCGGCATACGTGCGGCCATTGCCTGGGAGCCTGAGTTGGCATCCCTGGCCCGCCAGCACAACGACGCGAATATTCTCTGCTTGCCCGCCCGCTTCGTAAGTGAGGAAGCCGCTCGTGAAATTGCCGAGAAGTTTCTTAGCACTGCCTTCGAAGGCGGACGCCATCAAACCCGCGTCAACAAGATTGACTACTAGCTACCTTAGCCGATACAAGCGCGGGGTGCTGGTAGGCTGGTAGCGCCCGAAGATGGCGGGGAGCTTGTAGCGCAATTCCGGTAGCAGTCCTACCTCATCGATGAGGTAGGTTGGTGGCTGGGGGGCAAAATTCTGCGCCAACCGGAAGATAGCGGCGTACTCGTTGAGGTGGCCGAAATCAGCCTGGGCTAGTCGCCAGTCGAGGTAAGGCGAGGCGAGACTGTTTTGCACATAAGGGCGCCGGTCGGGGCCGAGCACCAACAACCGTTGCCCCCGTATGGCCTTATAAGCCGGGTGTGGCTGGATAGCATAGCGGCTTTCGGCCGGAATGTTAACCAGCTGATCTAACCCGAGTACGGCGCGGTAGCGAGTTAGCAGAACGCCTTCCAACACAACCAGCAGCAGTACATCGGGCACCCAAGGGCGGGGGGCTTTTTGCCACAGAAACAATCCGAAATAAGCAAGTGGCGGCAGCGCCAGCACCAGCGTGCCGGGTGCTACGCCGCCGCCGGCCGCCATCATTAACCCCGCCGCCAGCAGCCAAACCAGCATCATCTGCCGAAACTTTACCTGAAATACCAGCCCCAACGACGTCGTGAAAGCGCGCCCCAGCGCGAGGAGCAGAACAAAGCCGGGCAGAATCAATAGCCGCAACTGTACCCATAAGGGCAGCCCATCGGTGCCGGCGACCAAGCCTTGCAGCGTGGGCCGCAAATGAAACTGCACGAAGCCGGGTAGGCTCTCAGTGTAAAGAAAAAAGGTGGCAACAACGATATACGGAAAGAAAAACCCGCACAGCAACAGCAAAAAGCTGCGGAAGGAATTGGCGGCGAAGATGATAACGGCGAAGAGCCCAACCAGCAGGAAGAGCGCGAGCGGCAGGTAGCACAGCGCGGCCAGCCCCGTTAGAAAGCCAGCCCGGAACAGGCGGCGGTTGTCGTAGCCCTCGCGGGTAGTCGGCAGCAAAGCACTCAGCGCTGTCACAATAAACGTGTGGCCAAGCAGCAGCGGCGAAAGCGTATCGACCTCAGCGGTGACGCTGGCCACGAGCAGATAAGTCAGGGCGGCTACGTAGCCCCGCTCTGGATGAACATCAGCGCGGTTGAGCACCAGGTTGAGCCGCAATGCCTGAAATAGGAGCAGGGCCAGGGCTAAGATTCGGTACAGCCACAGCGGCCGGCTGGCTACCAGGTCGAGGGTGGCGAAAACAAGGGCCGACAAGGGAGCCGTGCTGTCGTAAAGGTCGCGGTAAAGCAGGGCGCCCGCGTGCATCCGCTCCCCAATCAGCAAAGCCCGCAGTTCGGTCGCCGTAAGGGGCACGCCCAGCCAGAGCAGCGGCAGCCGAACGGCCAGCACCAGTATCAGCAGCGTGATTAAACGGGTAGAAAGCGGACTTTTAAAAAAGCGCAGCAAGGCGAAGCGTGAGCAAAAGGTTTAGTTAAAAGGCCAGCCAAAAGTACCGAGCGGAGTACTCAATCAGTTTTTGCTGCGTAAAGCTAAAACGAAAGCACGGGCAAGGCTTCATACAAGCCCGTTGTCTTCGATTCTCCCCTCGTGTTTGAAGTCTGCTACGGGAGTGTGAGCTACTGATTGCCTAAATCTTACCTTTGTCGACTCTTATGGAAAGTAAACGTCAGCAAAAATTCGCCAGCTTGTTGCAACAGGACCTGGCCGCCGTCTTTCAACGCGACCTGCCTCACCTGTTTCCAGGTTTGCCCCCCGGCATCAGCACCGTGCGCGTATCCCCCGATTTGGGCGTGGCCCGCGTGTACCTGAGCCTGCTGCTGGTGAAAGACAGTGAGGCGATGCTGCGCGACATCCGCGACAACTCTAAAGCCATCCGCCAGGCTCTTGCCAAGCGGATCCGCAAGCAGGTGCGCGTCATCCCGGAATTGAATTTCTTTCTTGATGATAGCGCCTCGTACGCTGCCCGGATGGATGAGGTAATCAACACCCTGCATATTCCGCCCGCGCCGACCCCCGACGACGAAACGGATACGCCGCCCGAGAACAAGCGCCCCAAGCTATTTGCCGACGAAGACGAGTAAAGTCCGGGATGGGTAAGCGTGAAGCGTTACGCCTCACCAAAAAAGCCCCCCAGCCCACTCCAAATTGGCAACTAACTATTCACAACAGGTAACCGAACTTTGTATTACGACCCGATTAAAAAGTCGCTGGGGGAAGTGTTTAACCGCACGCCCTGGTTGCGCCGCCTCTTCTATTATCTGCTCGATCTGCTGTTGCTGCGCACCTGGCATGTGCACCGCGAGCTGCGGCAGTGGGCTAAAGGCCGCACCGACGAGGCCCTGAATATTCTCGATGCGGGCTCGGGCTACGGACAGTACACCTACTGGCTTTCCGGCCTGAGCAAGAAATGGCAAATTCTGGCCGTGGATGTGAAAGACGAGCAGATTGCCGATTCCAACCGCTTTTTTCGCCAAATCGGTCGGGTCAACGTGCAGTTTGCAGTGCAGGATCTGGTGCTGTATCAGGAGCCAAATACGTTCGATCTGGCGTTGTCGGTGGATGTGATGGAGCATATTCTGGAAGACGTGGAAGTGTTCACGAACATTCACGCATCGCTCAAAGACGGCGGTATGCTGCTCATTTCCACGCCTTCCGACCAGGGCGGCTCCGACGTGCACGGCGACGACGAAACCAGCTTTATTGAGGAGCATGTGCGCGACGGCTACAACATCCATGAGATTCAGCAGAAGCTGCGCACGGCCGGCTTCGACCGCATTGAGGCGCAGTACAGCTACGGCGAGCCCGGCCAGATTTCGTGGCGCTTGAGCATGAAGTACCCCATTCTGCTGCTGGGCGCTTCCAAGTGGTTCTTTGTGCTGCTACCGTTCTACTACCTGGTCACGTTTCCCTTCTGCTTAATCCTGAACTGGGTTGATGCCAGCTCCAAGCACGATTCAGGCACAGGCCTCATCGTGAAAGCCTGGAAATAGCCCCCCGGCGCATCGCCTTTCCGCGAAGCAGCGTATCTTGTCTCACTTCTTTGCTTTCGCTGTCTCGTCCGCCCCGTTTTGTTATGCCTGATAAAAACGACTTCTCTGAGCTATTAGCTGAAATGCTGCTGCGCATGGATCGGCAGGATGGACACATCCAGCAGACCAACGAGATACTGCGCACCGTCGTGGATGTGCAAGGTCGGATGCTCCACCAAATGGAGCTGATCTATACCGATCAGCAGCAATTCAATAGCAAGCAGCTCCAGTTTAATGAGCGGCAGATGCAGTTTAATGAAAGACAGGAGACGTTTAATGAGCGGCAGATACAGTTTAATGAAAGACAGGAGACGTTTACTGAGCGACAGATGCAGTTTAATGAAAGGCAGGAAGAAGTAAACCTGGGCTTACTGCACGAGTTGCGGGCCATCCGGGCCGATGTGCGGGAGGTGAAAGAATTAGTGCTAAACAACCACGAAGAGCGCCTGCGCCGCTTGGAGGAATTCATGCGTCGCGCCAGTTAAATCCGTGATAAGCTCCGCTTTTATTCCCCGTTTGCGCCCCGCATGAACGTTTCGTTGCTCATCGCCCGGCGTTATTTTTCGTCCAAGAAAAAGCGCAACATCATCAGCATCATCTCCAATATCTCCATGATCGGGGTGGCGGTGGGCACGATGGCGTTGATAATCGTGCTGTCCGTGTTCAATGGGCTGGAAGATCTGGTACGCACACTTTACGGCAAATCAGACCCGGATCTGCTAATTACCGCCGTGGAAGGCAAATCTTTCCCCGTAAATAACATCCTGCTCAATCAGCTGCGCACCGCGCCGGGCGTAAGCCTGGTGACTGAGGTTATCGAGGATAATGCCCTGCTCCAGTACCACGACCGGCAGATGGTGGTGAAGATGAAGGGCGTAACGGGCAACTACTTTGCTCAAACCAATGTCGATTCGTCTATCGTGGAAGGCGACCACCGTCTGCGCCGCGGCGGCGAAGCCTACGCCCTCATCGGGGCCGGCGTGCAGCACGAGCTGAGCATTGCCCTCGACAACCGCTTTTCGCCTCTGCGACTCTTGTATCCGCGCAATACCGGCAAGCGCATGCTTTCTATGAATCCCGAGAATGCCTTTTCCGAGCAGTCTATCCTGGCGGGGGGCGTTTTTCTGATTGAGCAGCAGATCGACAACAGCTACGTGTTCGTACCCCTCGATTTTGCCCAGGAGCTGCTGCAGTACGGCGACCGGCGCACGGCGCTGGAAGTGCGCGTGGCCGAAGGCTACCCGGTAGCGGCAACGCAAGTCGATATTCAGCGCCTGATTGGCCCCAAGTTTCGGGTGCTGAACTCCGATGAGCAGCACGTAAGTCTGCTAAAGGCCATCAAAGTGGAGAAGATGTTCGTGTTCATCACTTTCGCCTTCATCCTGCTCATTGCCTCGCTCAATATCTTCTTCTCGCTGTCCATGCTGGTCATCGATAAGCGCAAAGACATTGCAATCCTGATGGCGATGGGTGCCACCAACCGCACCGTGCGCAATGTGTTCTTGCTGGAAGGTGCCATCGTCGCCTTGGTTGGCGCCGTAGTCGGGTTGGTGCTGGGCATGACCATCTGTTGGCTCCAGCAAACCTTTGGCCTGGTTTCTATGGGTATGGCTACCAGCGTCGTCGATTCTTACCCGGTGAAAATGCAATCCTCCGACATTATACTGACGAGTATTGCCATCATTGTTATCACCATTTCGGTTTCCATCCGGCCCGCGCTGAATGCCTCCCGCCTCGACGTGCGCGAAAATCTGTAACGCCGGAGCCCATATCGGAGTATGCATGCTGTAAACCCGCCGTAGTACTATAACGGCCGGGAATGTAGTCTGTACTTATCATAAGTAGTGACAGATTATATGTCGCTTTTCGCGAGAAAGGTTACTATTTGATATTTGTCATTGATTTCCACGCCGTTGCCGGCGCTGATTATGAAGGTCTCTACCTCGCAGCCTTTCCAAATTGTTTATTCGCTGCTCGAACACGAATACCTAGGTTATTTATTTGAGTCCTACGTGGTACAGCGCAATCCGCGCGGCCAGCTTACCCTTCAGCATCAAACCGTTTCGGTCAAGAACGCCCCTGAGTTTGCCGCCGGCCTCGACACCATCGATTTCGAGCTAATTGCCCTCACCGACCAGATTCAGCAGGATTGCGTTATAAAAGAGTTCTGGCCCAAAAAGACGACCCCGGCCGATTTCTTCTTTAAAATATATGACGCTGAAAAGGGCGACAAAGCCCTGCAGGAGCAAATAGCCCGCTACGTGCAGGAGCGCATGGGACAGATTCTGGTGCGTCTGGGGGGCAAATGTGTCTTCATTATGGGCAAAGACGGCGAGCCCACTTGGCGCGAAGTCAGCCTGGCCGATGAGCCCGCCTCGGTGCTTTTCCACTTTCGTCGCAACGAGGACAATACCCACTATTTCCCCACCATTCAGTATAAGGGGCAAAAGCTGGATTTCCAATTCAAAAACGCGGTAGTCGTCAGTGCCCAGCCTGCGTGGCTCCTGGTTAGCGATGTACTCTACAGCTTCCGCAATGATGTGGATGGCAAGAAGCTACAACCCTTTCTGAACAAGAAGTTTATCATCATTCCGCGGCAGGTAGAAGACAGCTATTTTCAACGCTTCGTGGCCCCGCTGGTCGAGTCGTTTGACGTGCACGCCCGCGGCTTTGATATTCGTTCCGAGCGCTACGTGGCCCGGCCCCAGCTTACCTTCTCCGATGTGCCCGGCGCACTGGTCGTAACTGAGGAGGTGCCACGCAACGGCGCGCGGAACGGACCTTTGCCCCCCAGCGCCGCACCTGCCGTGTCCTCCGGTCACATTCATTTCGATCTTTCGTTCCGCTACGGCGACCACACCGTGCCCAACAGCTTCGATAAGCGGGTGAGTGTAAAGCTGGAAAAAACCGCTGACAGCTACATTTTTCACCGCCTCATCCGCAACATCGACCACGAGGAGGCTATGATTCAGGAACTGGCCGACCGCGCCCTGGAAGTGCGCAACGGCCGCGCGGTGCTCGAAAAGGCCACTGCGTTTCGCTGGCTCCACAGCCACGCCGAAGAGTTGTCGCGGCTGGGCTTCACGGTGCAGCAAAGTACTACTTCGGGCAAAGACTACTTCATCGGCGCTATTACGGTGGAGGTAGGCATCACCGAGTCCAACGACTGGTTCGACGTGCACGGTACGGTGCGCTTTGGCGAGTTTGAAATCCCCTTCGTGAAGCTGCGTTCCTATATTCTGGGGCGCCGCCACGAGTATCGTTTGCCCAACGGCCAGATTGCTATTATTCCGGAAGAATGGTTTTCGCAGTACCTGGAGCTGTTCGCGTTTTCAGAGGAAAATGATAATGCGCTTACCCTGCGCAAGCACCATTTAGCCTTGGTCTCAGACTTGCAGAATGGCAATTTAGCTACCGTCACCATGTCGCGGAAACTGGAGAAGCTGCGGGGGTTTGAAACAGTGGAGGAACAAGCTATGCCGGTCGGTTTTCGGGGCAAATTGCGGCCCTACCAAAAGGCCGGCTACGATTGGCTGCACTTCGTGAAAGACTATGGCTTCGGCGGCTGCCTGGCCGATGACATGGGCCTCGGCAAAACCATCCAAACCTTAGCTTTGCTGCTTCAGCGCAAGGAGAGTGGCGACAGTTCTGGCTCTGCTTCGCTGCTCGTGATGCCTACTTCGTTGGTTTTCAACTGGATGAGCGAAGCCTTTAAGTTTGCGCCTAGCCTACGCCTGCTCATATATACCGGCACTTACCGCGATAAAAACGTAGAGCAGTTTTCGGATTATGACGTGGTGCTGACCAGCTATGGCATCGTGCGCCTCGATGCAGAGCTGCTCAAAACCTACAAGTTCGACTACGTGATTCTGGACGAGTCGCAGGCCATCAAAAACCCATCGTCTACCACGTCGCAGGCCGTCCGTGGGCTGCACTCCCGCCACCGCCTCATCCTGACTGGTACGCCAGTGGAGAATAGCACCATGGATCTGTGGTCGCAGATGTCGTTTATCAATCCCGGCTTGCTGGGCTCGCAGGCGTTTTTCCGCAAGGAGTTTTTAAAACCAATTGAAAAAGGCAAGGACGAGACAAAGACCCGCAAGCTCCACGCCCTTATCAAACCCTTTGTCCTGCGTCGGCATAAAGCGCAGGTAGCAAAGGAGTTGCCGGAGAAGATAGAGCACCTCAGCTACTGCTCCATGACCGATGAGCAGGCCCAGTGCTACGAGGAAACCAAGAGCTTCTACCGCAACAAGATTCTGCGCAATATTGAAGAGCACGGCACGGCCAGCACGCAGTTTATGCTGCTGCAAGGCCTGACCAAGCTGCGGCAGATTGCCAATCATCCGCGCATGGCTGACGAAACCTACGAGGCGGAATCAGGCAAGCTGCGCGAAGTAATACGCATGATCCGTAGCGTAGTGGCGGAGGGGCATAAGGTGCTGGTTTTTAGCCAGTTTGTGAAGCACTTGGATATTGTGCGTGCTTCGCTCGATGAAAAGCAAATTGAGTACGCCTACCTCGATGGCAACACGCGTGACCGGCATAAGGAAGTGGCCCGCTTCCAGGAAAACGAGGATCTGCGGGTCTTCCTTATATCACTTAAAGCGGGTGGGGTAGGCCTCAATCTTACGGCCGCTGATTACGTGTTCATCCTCGACCCGTGGTGGAACCCGGCCGTGGAAGCGCAGGCCGTTGACCGGGCCCACCGCATCGGCCAGCAACGGACGGTGTTTACCTATAAGTTTATCTCTAAAAACACCGTGGAAGAGAAGATTTTGGCTCTGCAAAACAAGAAAATCCAACTCGTCACGGACCTGATTTCGACCGACGAGACAATAATTAAGAGCCTGACGAAAAAAGATATTGAGGAGTTACTAGGGTAGGGTTTAACCGTCGTTCGTGGGCTTTTTTCTAAATTGTCTCGGCCGACAAGGCGCGTGTGGCGGTGGCAATACTATCAGGATAATACCGACAATGTAAAGCCGGCACAGATAGCCCTCGTTTCGTTGCTTCTCTATCTTTCGCCTATGAATCGTAAAAATCTGCTGCAATGGCTGCCTTTCGCCATTCTGGCCCTCGTTATGCTCACCGATCTGCGTCCTATCGTATTGGGGACCATGCAGCGTGGGTTGCTAGCCACGGGGCTATGGAAGCCGGAGCTGCCAACTTTAACTTCTGCCACCGTCACGTCAACACATATGGCTGCGCCCGCTAGTGGCGTGGTTTACCCCCACCATCTGCCGCTGATAACGCTGGGGGGCAAAAACGTTGACCTGAGTGAACTAAAGGGGAAGGTGGTATTTGTAAATCTGTGGGCTAGCTGGTGCCCGCCCTGCATCGCTGAAATGCCGGGCATTCAGGCTTTATATGAGAAGGTAGATAAGTCGAAAGTCACTTTTGTAATGATTTCGCTCGATGAAAAACCAGCAAAGGCACGGGCGCTGCTCCAGCGGCGCGGCTATACCTTCCCGGTGTATTTTCCAATTGGTCCGCTGGCGGCCCCCTTCAATTCCACCGCGATTCCCTCCACCATCATCCTCGGCCCCGATGGGCAGGTAGCCGCCCGCCACGACGGTATGGCCGAGTATGATACGCCCGAATTTAAAACCGCGCTGGAAAATTTATATGCCCAATAACTAAGTACAAGGCTTGGGTTTGCGCTTGCAAAAGCACGAGGGAATAGCTACAGCCGTTTGCTTTGCGCCACGAAAGGATCTAGGCGGACTCGCAACGACCGGGATGCAGGCTCTTCGGCCTCATCTGGCAGGCACTTTACCAGCTCGGCAAACTGCGCTGCCGCCAGCAGGTGGCCTGCCATGCCCCAGTGCGGATATTCGCGCCGTGCCCTCTGGCTGCGTGTCACGACGGTTACCTGCCGGTGTCGGTTGTCCGCTTGAATGCGGGTAAACAAGCTTTCTACTTCTTGTTGTGCTCCCTCCAGTATCTGGGCAAAGTGCTCCCCATCATAAAATAAAGCCCCCGTAACGTGATGGAGGGCATTGTTGGAGCGAGCGTGCGTAACCAAGGACTGCATAGCCTCCGCACCCAAGGGCGCTACGGCTCGGCTGACATAGATTAATTGGTAGAACATAGCGGCCCCCGCACAACAGGGCTTTGCCGCTAAACACGGCTGGGGTTGCGTTTGGGTAGCAGAAGATACAAAATTGGCGGCACTCTGGCCTCGTATAAAGTGCTTGAAAGGCTGCCTCCCTAGGAAGCTCGACGGCGGTAGGCGGCAGATAAGAAAAAACCCGGACCTTGTGTTTTACGTTGATATCTTACGGGGCATGAATTTGCCCCCCCCCCGATCAGGTTAGCAAAGCATTTTACTACCTGAACCCAGAGCTGTTGTTCTGAAAGTAGCCCGTACATAGCATAGACAACGTGTGGTGTGTTCGTGCATGGCTGCTACATCGGAGTGTGTGCCCTCAAAAGTGCTACTGCTCCGCGAAATGAAAATTAAATTGACCGTACTGACCCTTTTTGGCCAGTCTTGACGTTACCTGTTTATGTCCACTTCTGTTAAGCGCCCACGGGCGCGCAAGCCCATCGAAACTACTGGCCCCGCAATGTCGCACGCCGATCACTTGCTTTCCCTGCATACCCGCGAGCAAGGTAAAACGGTAATGTACAAGCAGGATGCCTGGGGTCATATTGAAACGCGCTTCGTACGTACCCAAAATGTGCCTGTGTGGGAAGCTAAAGGCTTCACCGTTCGCTAGTAAGCACCTTTTTTCGCCTTCGCTTCCTGATTCCACCGCGCTGAATCAGTGAAGCATTGACCAAGTAGCCCGCACTCCTAAGGTGCGGGCTTTGTCGCGTCAGGGTAGTGGTGAATGAGGCGGCCTGGAAAAGATGCACAAGCCGCCTTAAAGCAATTAAGGGTGGGTGAGAGGCATTTTTGCTTTTGCATGACTTACGCCGTTGCGGCTCCAAAAGCGTTTCAGCAGCACCTGGGGGGCTTTTTCAAGCTTCTTCCACCACTTTTGATACTTCAGCAGCTACTTAATTTCAGGCTTTTTGATAGTTGAGTTGCGTAAGTAGTAGAAGGCAAAAACAGATGCTGCGCCGTCGTACCCTTACGGGTTGCGTTTTGAAGAACCCCCGGGCGCTACATCACCATGCCGTTCATGCTGTCGGTAGCGCCCTGACGCAGGGCGTATTCACTTTGCAGCAAATTCGCCCCGGACACGACAAGCTGGTCGCTGGCCCGCACGCTTGCCGTGACGGGCACGGTCGTGGCGGTGCCTTCGCCGGTGCCTTCGCCGGTGGCGACGCGGGTGCGCCGAAAATGCCGCTCCCCGGTTTGCTTCCACACGTAGCTGGCGTCGCCGTCCTGAATAATTGCCCCCTAGGGCACCAGCAGCGCGGTTTCGGGGCCGCGACGGGGGCACTCAGCAGCACGTTGGCCTGGGCACCCGGCCGCAGGCGGCCCTGGGGATTAGCCACCTGCACGCGGGCCAGCGTGACTTGGCTGGTGCCGCGCAGCTCCGGGCTCAGAAATACCACCCGGCCCTGGGTGGTGCCCGCCTGGCCGGCCACCTGCACCGCGACCGTCTGGCCCAACGTCAGTCGGCTTACCTCGCCGGGATACAGCTGGGCTTCCACCCACACGGTGCCCAGATCGGTGAGGGTAAGCAGCGGGCTGCCTTCGGCCACGTACTGGCCCTGCACCACGTCCAGGGTCTGCACGGTGCCGGTCCGGGGGCTTGTAATACGTTACCAGTGGGTCGGGCCGGCCGCGCGCGGCCAGCTGCCGGAGCTGCCGGGTAGTCAGGCCCAGCAGGCGCAGCTTCTGGGCCGTGGCCTCGGCAAACTGCTGGTAGGCACCGCCCGATTCGCGGCCCTGGCGCAGGGCCACTAAGTACTCCTGCTGCAAGGCTTGCAGCTGCTCGCTGAACACGGCAAACAGCGGTGCGCCGCGCCGCAGCACCTGCCTGGTCTGACGCACGTACAGCTGCTCGACGCGCCCGGCCACCCGGCGGCTGACGCTGGCCGTTTGTTCCGCGTTGGCGGTTACGGTGCCGGTCAGCACATCTTGGGGTGGAGCCCCGACTGGACTTGCCCCGATGGTTCGCACCTTAATATTGCCCAGCTCAATCTGCTGCGCCGTCAGGATCAGGTCGGCTGCCCCGGCCGGCTCGTCAGCGCCCGTGCGCGCGGCTTTGGGGGGCATTTTTGCCAGATCCATGTGGCAGATGGGGCACGAACCGGGGCTGGCTTCGTGGACCTGCGGGTGCATGGGGCAGGTGTAGAATACCGGCTCCTGCCGCGCCGCACCGGCCGGGGCCGCCGGCTTGGTTTTCTGGCAAGCCCCCCAGCCCGAGCAGCAGCACGAGCAGCCATTGCCCGGCCAGGTAGAACGAAGATTATTCATTGGTAGCGGAAGATGAAGGGCTGGAAGAAGTCTGCACGAAGCTTTCACTGTCAACTAAATACTGGCCGTTGGCGGCCACGTCCTCGGTGCCGCTGAGGCCCCGGAGCACCTGCCCGCCCACGCGCTGGCCCGCCTGCACCGGCACCGGCACAAACGTGCGGCCCCGCCGCACGAAGGCCACCTGCCGGGTGCCTAGGTCTACTACTCCGGCGCGAGGCAGCCACCAGCCGGCGGCCGGCTCCGCGCCGCCCGCCGCCACCCGCCCGGTGAGGCGCGTACCGCGGCGCAGCAGCCCTCGCAGGTTGGGCAGGTACACGCGCACGGCCGCCGTACTCGCGCCGGCCCGGTACTGGGGCTCCACCAGATCCAGGCGGGCCGTGAGGGGCCGCGCCGCGCTGCCTTCGGCAATCACCTGCAAAGCCTGGCCCGACCGTAGCTGCGCCACCTGGCCCGGAGCAGGCTGAAAAATTCCCCAGACCTGCTCCGGGTTCATGACCTGAAATAAGGTCTGGCCGGCGGTTACGTAGGCTCCTTCCGTCAGGGTAAGCGCGGCCGTTTGCGGGGCGGAAGTCGGCTCATGCCCGTCATCTTGTACACGGTCAGGTAAGAGGCGCTCAGCAGGAAGTTGGCGCTATCAGGCTCCAGGTAGCGGATGCCCACGGTGATTTCCAGCGTTTCCCCGTGCTCGGGCACCCGGTTGAGTACCTGCAACTGGTAGGTAATGGGAATCTCTTCGGTGGCGACGTATTCCGGGGTGTAGTTGAAATCGGTCAGTCGGATGGCTTGCACCTGGGCGTAAGGCATGAGTCGAAGGGCAGTGACAAGCGTAAAAATGATGGCCTGCGGGAAGCCCTGCCGGTGAAGCAGGGATGCACTGAACAGCTACTCAGACCAACCGAACGGGGCGCGCTGGTTACACCGCGCCCGGCGTATGGGGCACACTGCTCACCCGGTTTATGGTGGGGGCGGAAGTAGTAGGGATCGGTACGTAGCGCAGCAAGTCCCGCGCGATGAATTCGGCGTCGCGGCCAGCCCCGCAAATCAGCGAAGAACTGCGGGCCCGCTGCCAGGGCAGGCCCATAAAGTACAGGCCCGGAACCACGCTGATGCCTTGGTAATGCAGCGGCTGCTGCTGTTCATCCAGCGCGTCGGGCACCTGCAGCCAGGTAAAATTCAGCCGGTACCCGGTGGCCCAGACGACGGCGCGGTACTGGCCCTGCGACCCATCGGTAAAAAAGATGGTTGAGCCGCTGATGCGGGCAATCAGGGGCTTCTCTTCCACCTTCCCGCGTTTTATCAGGCGGGGCAGGGCATAGCCAAAATCGGGCTCCTGCAGGCGCCGAATAAGCTGCCCGGCCCAGGAATCGGTGGCGGCGTGCAACAAGCCCAGCTTGTCGGTCCACCACACCGTGCTTTTCCCCAGAAAGGTGATGGGCCAAAACCGGGGCTTGTCTTTTTCCGATAAAGCGACGGGCCGCGAACAGGCCAGCTCGGCCGCAATCTGCGCGCCGGAGTTGCCCGCGCCCACCACCAACACGGGGCCCATAGGGAGTTGCGACGGGAGGTGGTAGTGCCGGGAATGCACCTGAAACACCGAATCCGCCAGCTGGGCCGCAACCGGTGGTATCATGGGGCTGAAGGAAGACCCCGTCGCGACCACCACCCGGTAGGCCCGGTATTCCCCGTGCGCCGTTTTCACGGTAAATACCCCATCCGCCCCGCGCGTGAGTTCGCGCACGGACGCGTTGAGCTGCACGGGCAGCTGGTGGTGGGCCACGTACTGGCGCAGGTAGGCGGCCACCTCGTTCTTGGTGGGGTAGCTTTCCGGGGGTTGCGGAAACGGGAGGCCCGGCAAGGCATCGTAACGGGCGGGCGAGAACAGGCGCAGCGAATCGTAGCGATGCACCCAGGAATTGCCCACGGCGTTGCTGGCTTCCAGTACCAGGAAGGAAACGCCGGCCCGCCGCAGGTAATACGCCGTGGCCAGCCCGGCCTGGCCGGCACCCAAAATCAAGGAGTGATACACCATACTACACGAGAGAGGTAAAAGGCCAGCCTACTCGTTTTTTCCAGAGCGGGAGGGGCATTTGCAATCAGATTTAAGAACTCCTTTCAGCTGGCCCGACGCCCGGCGCGGTAGGGGCAACTTGCGTAGCCTACAAACCAGCCACACCGCGAAAAGGGTGAGGACGACGCCGCCCACCACCATGGCCACGCAGCACATTATCATCGTTGTTTCGGACGTCCTGGGAAAAACAAAAAAGGTGGAAACAAGAATAGATTTGTTGCGACGGAGCGTTCAATAACATGCTGTACTATAGCAAATTGACAGCCTCAACGATTAACAATTTTGAAGCATCTGATGTACCTGTGCGTTTCCAGCCGCCTGACGGCTTTTGTGAATGGTGTAAACTGCCAAAACAGCAAATGTAGCGTTGCAACATGTCTAATATTCAGCCCGGGCCCCGAAGTCGGGTCCGCTAGGGTCTGGCCACAGTAGTACATGCTGTAACCCAGCCCTGGGCTAGGGTACAGTATGTACACGAACAGCAACAGGTAGCTAAGAGAGCGTTTCGCGAAGGGGGAAGATGACCTAATCAAGGCTAAGGCCATCAGGATTTTAGATTACAAAGGTACCGGGCGGTACACCCGGTTTATGCACAGAGTTCAGTCGGGGATTTGTAAGATTAGACGGGCCAAGCGGTGCTGGTAAAAGGACCAAACCGGTGAGGTACCGGGCGGTCACGCAGCAGGTAATGTGCGTCTGTGACAGGGGACCCAGCGTTATCAGGAGGCTGAGGCAGGGCTCCAACAGTCGCCAGCCCTGAGCTGCCTTTTCCTGCTTGGGAAAATGCGAGAGGACGCGCCGCAGTAAGGCGTCGAAGGCGTGGTCATCGGTCAAATCTGCAAGGAGCAGAATGTAGAGAGGAGATTGATAGGTGGAGGGCTAAGCGAATTTGGTACCAAGGCTTTGACTACGAAGGGCGATGCGCTGCATTTTTGGGATGCCTCTTGGTAACAATGGTAAACCTTACTTGCGGACTTGCTTGACCAACCAGACAATCAGGAGCACTACCAGCACCAAGCCCAGCCCCATTCCCAGCATCATGCCGATGCCCATGCCACCGCAGCAGCCGTTCATTCCCATTCCTCGCATCATACAATTAAGTGTTTAGCTAACAGGGGTTACAGAAAATGAGACTGGGTAGCTCCAGCACCGGACGCTACGGCTGGAGCTACCCAGTTTCACACTAGATACTGGTAGAAAATGAGGCACTTACATTTTCATGTTGCCCATCTTGCCGCCCTTCATCATTTTGCCGCCTTTCTGCGAGTGCATCGACATCTTGCCGTCCATCATCATGCACTGGCCGTCCTTCATGGTCATCTTGGTGCCGTCCTTCATCATGCACGTGCCGTCGGTCATGCACATGCTGCCGTCGCTCATGGTCATGTTCTCGGTCATGGCCGTCATTTTGCCGCCCTTCATCATCATCATTTTACCGTCCTTCATCATGCAACAGTCGTGCGACATTTTGCCCATGGACTTGCCGGCCTTGGCGGTTTTGGCCTTAGGAGCCGTCTGGGCAGTGGCGACGGTGGTGAATCCAGTGAACAGGAGCACGGAGAGGAGATAGGCGAACTTTTTCATGGTGGATAAGCGAAAGGGTTGAAAAAAGTGGTGAGGGATAAATTCCCGCTTGAGTTACGGGTTAAGCAGCGGTTGGGATTGGTATAATTCCCGCCGTATTGCGGTAAGATTCGGGCGTGGGCCTTATTCCGGCTGCCGGCGGTAATCCGTGGAAGATGCCCCGTTCACGAGCCGAAACTGCCGCGTCAAATGCCCCGGGCGGCCGTGGTGCCAAAATTGGTTAATACAACCGCAATGCCGGCAGCAACGGCGCCCGAAAGTAATTAGTCTGGCAATGCTTTACTCCTCGTTATTACGGGACTTATCGAGTAGGGTCAGGTGGTTGCTGGCCGGGTCCACCAGGGTGATACTTCCCGGGCGCGTTTCCACCACCCGTCCCTGGTTTTCGCCTGGAACCAACGGACGGTGGAGAAAGCGCTGCTGGGCCGCCGTCACCGATTCGACCAGCAGGACCTGCGGGGCCGGCGCGCCTTGCTCGGAAAAAAGGAGTACGTCGCCGTCTTCCAGGTAGAACCCCAGGTCTTGGCCCGGTATTTTGTCGGGGGCCCGGCCCAGCACGTCGGCGTACTAGCGTAGGGAAATCAGCAGGTCAGCTGCGTGCACCAGGGTGGAAGTAGCCATAAGGAAGGAGAAATTAACAACGCTTTTATCACCTGCCGCGAGGGAGCGTCTGGCGTTAAGCTTTTGTTTTACAGTTGGTTCAGCCGGCCGCCGTCCACCCGCACCTCCGCGCCATGCACAAAGACGGCATCATCGGAAGCCAGATATGCGATAAGGGCCGCCACGTCTTCGGGCTTGCCCACGTCGGCTTGGTTAATGACTTCGACCCCACTCTTCACGTTGGGGTTTTCCCAGAGCATGGGGGTGTCGATGGCCCCGGGCAGCACCGCGTTGGCGCGGATGCCCTTGGGTTTGCCTTCCAGCGAGGAGGAGCGGGTGAGCGACAGCAGGGCGGCCTTGGCGGCTGCGTAGGGCGCTACCAGCGGGCTGGTTTCGACGGCGTGGATGCTGGCCACGTTCACAATGGCGCCGCCGGGCTTCATGTGCAGAAACGCCTCTTTCGTGAAGTAAAAGGCGCCCAGCAGGTCCACGTTCAAAATGCGCAGCCAGTCGTCGCCGGTGAGCTCCTCCAAGGGTTTGAACTGCATCAGGCCGGCGTTGTTAACGAGTACATCCAGCCGGCCGAAACGCTTCAGCACGCCCTGCACCGTAACTCTTACCTGCTCCTCGTCGGCAACGTCGCAGGGCGTGGCCCACACGTCGGGGGCCCCGGCGGCTTTTACCTCGGCGGCAGCGGCGGCTAGCTTTTGCTCGTTCCGGCCAATCAACACCAGCCGGGCCCCTTCTGCCGCGAAGCGCTTGGCCGCAGCCAGGCCGATGCCGCCATTGCCGCCGGTTACCAGGGCTACTTTATCCTGAAATCTCATGAGTGTCATCCCTATAGTGGGAAAGTGAGGGCGCCTATGGCCTAAGCAGCCTGGGCGAAACGGGCGGGTGATGAAACGTGGGCAGAGTCCTATAGCGCGGGAGGCTGGCTGCCCGTCAGTTTTTCAGAAGGCTAAATTTCTTGTTTTACTTCCCCGCACGTCGGCATTTTTTGGCCCATGTACGGATTGCGAATTTCTTTGGTCTGACTAAGCCAGTAGGCCCCTTTCTGCTCGTTGGCCATGGGGCAATAGTCCACGTAGAGTTTCTGCGCGCCGTAGCCAAATGCTTTGACCGATTTAACCATGACCGTCGAGAGAAAAACAAAGCTCTGCCGCTGGGCCTGGTCTTTTTCAGCGGCTTTATACAGTTTCAGGTGGGTCATCAAAAACCCTTTCTTTTCTTTCCAAAAGGCGGCGGCCTCGCCCGCGAGCAGGGCATCGGGCGTACGTTGCAGCAACTGCATCATCTGGTCGGCCTGCTTCTCTACTTCTGGCGCGTTGTCCGCGACAAACGCATCCTTCATGGCCAGGTAAGCCGTCACCACCGGGTCGAACCCGGCTTTAAACGCGGGGGGCAAGTCATTCTGGAAAACCATGTCCGTGCCCTGCAGCATGTCATCTACCCCCATCTGCGTGGTTTTTTGGTTCGTACCAGGCACCCGTCCCGCTACGTTATCGGGGTTCATGTAGGTGTCAGACACCGAGCCTTTTCCCTCCTGCTGCTGATTACATCCTTGAATGAGAAGGGTGCCCGTTAGAAAAAGCGCGGGCCATGCGGTTGATTTCAGTGGTTTCATATCCTGTGAAGTTAGTGGTGACTTGAGTATTGGTGCTGGCAAGCTGTTTAGGTTCCAGGCGTTGCTATCGGCGCGGTTGCTGCCCGTCCTCGCGGGCCAGCTTTTGCTCTTCTTCATCCTTGGCTTTTTCTGCAACGACGGGGTCGGCAACCAACTGGCCGCCGCGCGCGGTGCCTCCCAGCACCAAACCCGCGCTAATGAGGACGATGTCTTTGATGATGTATTGGCCGGCCAGGGTGGGAACGAAGGGAACCAGGTTGAATACGTCCCGCGGGAAAAAAAAGACCGGCGAAATGGCGCCAATTAGTTGCAGCAGCAGCAGCACCAACACGGCCTGCAACCATTTGCCGCTCAATAAGCCGATGCCGATAAGGACCTCCAGGCTGGCCAGCCCCACGGCAAGGACGCGGTCCGGGAGCAGGTGAAAGGTCAGCACCCGGGCGGTTCGAACCGATAAGTCCTCGATGGGACTTAGACCGGGAAAGTATTTTAATACCCCGAACCATAAGAATATCACCCCGATGCTAATGCGCAGCAGGGCAATGCCATGGTCGGCCATCCAGTGGGTGAACTTCTTCTCTATTTTCGACGCCATGTGCTTTTTCGGTAAGTGGAGCTGCCGGGAGCAGGGTAGGCCAGCAGTGGTGCCCGTCGGTAGCAGGAGCTGCTTAGCCTTGGCAGCGCGTGCCCGTGCAAGCCTGCCGGCGGGCAATCATTTTTTTAAGAAGGGATAACTTCCATTTCTTCGCTGTTAAACTTCTCGTTGGACAGGGCGACGGCAAACCGGCCATCGGGAAAATCCAGGGCCGCGCAGCCGGTCAGGCCGTGCGCGCGGGTTTCGAAGGGTTGGTATTTCAGACATGGGATGGTTGCACCACGCGGCCTTAAAAGATGTAAGGGTCAAACGTGCCGTACGACTCCCGGATTTTTCCTTTCGGCAGGGTCAAGGCCACCAGCACGGCTCCCGTGCCGAAGGCATTCCACCGGGCCTGCGGCGGCACCTGGTCCAGCCACAGCACCGTTACGACGAGCCAGAGCACGAAGGCGATGTTGACGAACCGGAGGGCCCGTCCCACCTCGGCCATGGCCATCACCGAAAACGTAATCACGAGGGCGCCCAGCGTGGTGAAGCTGTTGGCCACGGCCCCGGTAACGCCGAAGTTGCCCGGGAAGAACATCCACCACATCCCGACAACGGTCGCGCCCACCAGGGTCCAGGGCAAGTTCACGCCCCAGGCCATGGCGGGCGCGGTTTTCGTCAAGCCATCGGTGAAGCGGGGCGTGCGCGTGTCGTCGCTGCCGCCTTCGATGGTGTCGCCCATCCAGAAGGTGCGCCAGAAAGGCTGGCCGCTCTTCACCCGCTTGTTCATGAACTGCACCATGGCCACCACCTCGTCCAGCGTCAGGGGCAGCATCATGACCATGACAACGGCGGTGAGCAAACACACGGAGCACCAGGCCCCCACGGCCACCGGCTGTAACGTAATCAGCACGATGCTGACGACGCCCAGTGGAATCACCAGAATGCCAAAGAAGGCCACCATCCAGGGCATGGTGCGCCAGCGGTCCGACATGCCCATGTAGCCCATCAGGGCTTCCAGGGCGTAGGACACGTTGCCCAGGCCCGCGTCCGAGATGGGGAACATCTTCGACACGTCCGACGTGAGCACCCGCTCGCTGCCGGTGTGGAAAAAAGGGTCCCAGACGTGCGCGACATAGCCCAGCTGGTAGGCCGTCAGGTACCGGGCGCCAAAAAAGCCAATCCAGGCCAGCACAATCATAGGAGCGCGCTGCAGCCAGCTGGAGGGGTTGTAGGTCCAGCCGGGCGGGGTTTGCGGGCCGGCGGGCATGTTCAGCATCATCTGCATCATGCCCGGCATTTCGGGAATGAGCACCGCAAACCCGATGGCGAAAATGCCCACGACGCTGTCGAGGAGGTAGGCCGACGCGTCGGGCGACCAAAACACGAGGGGGGCAAACAAGAGCCACAAGCCCACGAAGGAGGAGGCCCACGGTGCCCAGAGCCGAAACGGATTGGCCGACAGCACACTGAACACAATGAGCAGCACCCCGCTGGCGATGTCGCTGTACGTCATGGCCGGGCTCTGGTAGCCAAACGTGAAGGGGGAGGCAATGAGAAAGAAGCCCAGCAGGATGTTGGTGGCGTGGGTCCAGTACAGGGTGTTGTAATGGTTGAGGACCATTTCCCGTTGGTCGCTCTGCTCTTTTTCAGGGACTAGGGTCATGCCGCACTTCGGGCAGTTGCCCGGCTGGTCGCGCACCACTTCCGGGTGCATGGGGCAGGTGTAAGCGGTGGTGCCCGTGGTGCTGCCCGGTTGCGGCACCGGGTTCTCGGGCGTGGCAGGCGGCGGGGAAGGATGGTCGTGCTTCATACGAGTTGAATTAAGGCAGATGCAAGGCAACGGACTCGTCAAATTGCGGCTCGGATGGGGAGCCAGCCAAAACGACATTGGCCCCGCTCCTCCGCTTGGCCTTGGGCCAGTGGCCATTGACTGGCCTAAACCAAGCGGCGGCAAGGGCGGGGCGGCGGCCGGAACCCTTACGCTTCCAGCTTATTGGCTTGGTAGAATTGCTGTGGGTCGGCCTTTAGATGGGCCACCATTTTGGGCAGGGTTTCGCTTAAGGAGCGTTGCGGCTGCCAATCCAGCAGTTTTTCGGCCTGGGAGCTGTCCATGTCCAGGTTGTCGTCAGCAAATTCTACCATCCAGGGCTTGATGAAAGGGCTGCCGAACAGGTTTTGCACGGCGGCCCCCCATCGGGCCAGAAACTTGGGGATGCGGATGAACGGTTGGGCGTGGCCGCGCAGGGCGGTGCCGATAATGCGCTGCAAGTCACTAAACGACAGTGTTTCCCGCTCGCCGATGTTCAGGACGATGTCCGGGGGCAGCACGGCGCGTTTTTTAACGGCCTGGCCCAGCACGGCGACTAAGTCATCGAGGTGAATGAACGTGCTGCCGTGTGAGGCGTCACCGGGGAAAAAATACGAGGTGATTTTCCGTTCCCGGATGCGCTGAATCTGGTTGGTGATGGGGATGGAATCGCCCGCGTCGCTGTACACGCCGGCCACCCGCAGGCTCACGACCGGAATAGCGCCCCGCTGGGTGTGCAGGATTTTCTCGGTTTTCAACTTCGACTCCGGGTAGCCCCACGTGGCGGCCACCGGGCTTAGCTCCGTGAGTTGCACGCCCGGCACCGTGGGCAGGTAGACCAGCATGCTGCTGGTAAAGAGAAACTGCTCCACCTGAAAGCTTTGCAGGTGCTCCAGCAGCCTCGCAGTCCCCTCCACTGTTATCTTATCGTAGAGGGGAGACGTTTTTTCGGAGAAGCTATAATAGGCCGCCAGGTGGATGAAGCAGGCAATCCGGTTGCCGTGCTTTTGCCGGATGTCGCGGAAAACCTTTTGCACAGCCTCATCCGAGGTGATGTCTATGGTAATGCACTCCGCTTCCGGGGGGGGATAGGGAAAGCCCTTGTTATCAAGCCCAATAATGGTGTATTGGCCGGCCAGGGCCTTAATCACCGCCGTCCCGATCAAGCCGCTGCTGCCCGAAACAAGGAGGATTTCCTTGGTAGCGTCGGGCATTTCCGACGCAGGTACCGTCGCCGCCTGGCTACCCCGCAAGGCGGTTGTGGTGGTGGGGTCTACAGTTGGCTGCTGGGCCGAAACTTCATATGCCATGGGGAGTCCGTTAAGCGTTACGGGAATGATATACGTACGTGTCCGATGCGGGGGCTGTCACTTAGGGGCTGTCGGCGCAGTCCCGGTCCAGGCTGATACAGCGGCCATCATCTTAACGTCCTGCTCCTGCAAGCAGGCGGTGGCGCAATGCTCGCAGGCGGCGATGCAGGCGTTGAGGGCGTCGAGCAGGGATTGGTTTTGGGTGTGCATGGGAAATTGGAACAGAGGTGAAACAATTACTCTCCCTGATACTAGCTGGTCGTCAGGCGGGGTTGGGACAATTCACGCTGCCGGCCTGTAAGATTTGCAGATGAGCTAAGCCCAAACCGGAGTTGCGCCAGCTTGCCGGCAGGGCCTGCAGCTGCAGCACGTTGGCCACTACCAGTTCAATGCCTTCAATGGGGTGCTCGTCCAGCGCTTTCCAAAAGCGGCTTATCATCAAGGGCGTTAAGTCGAAGGCATTAAAGAAAGCGCGCCGGTAGCATGTTACGCTCGCTCAGGGCCGTGTGCAGGGCTAGCGTAGCCGCGCCGTGCCGCAGCCGGCGTCGAGCACGTTCAGGTCGGGCCGCAGGAAGTCGGCCTGCGCAAAAACGGGTCAGCCCCTGGCGGTAGCCCAGGAGCCGTATCATGAGCTCGTAGAGGCTGGTGCGGCTGGAGTACAGGGTGCGGACCGGCGCGGTCGGGGCCGGAAGGGTTGAGGAAGTCATCGGATGGTTAGAAAAAGGCTTGTGATTACATCTTCATGTTGGGGTCCATGGCCGGGGCTTTCGGGGCCGAAACCGGCTTTTTCTGCATGTCCATGCCCGGCATGTTGGGGTCCATGCCGGCCATGGGGGCGGTGCCCTGATAGAGGGCGTATTCGCTCTCCAGCAGGTAAGCCCCGCTGACCACCACCTGCGCCCCCGCGGCCACGCCCCCGGCGATGGCCACGGTTTCGTCGGTTTCGACGCCCGTCGTGACTTTGAGCCGGCGGTAGCGGCCGGCGGCATCCACCTGCTGCCAGACGTAGCTGCCGCGGCTGTCGCGCAGCACGGCGTCCTGGGGCAAAGTCAGCGCAGTGGCCGTTGTACCCCGGCTAGCAGCCAGGCGCACGTTGGCCTGCATGCCGGGCTGCAGGCGCCCGCCGGGGTTGGCCAGCTGCACGCGCAGCAGCGTTACCTTGCTGTTGGCTTGCAGCTCGGGGCTGAGAAAGGCCACCTTGCCAGGGTAGGTATCGGGGAGGCCGGCCACCTGCACCTGCACCTTCTGGCCCAGCTGGATGCCGGCCACTTCCCCGGGGTAAAGCTGGGCTTCCACCCACACCGAGGAAAGGTTGGTGAGCGACACAAGCAGCGCGCCCTCGCCCACGTACTGGCCTTCCGTCACGCCCACGGCTTGCACCAGCCCTGCTTGCGGGCTGTAAAAAGTCAGCGACGACGTGGGGCGGCCCGTGGCGGCCAGGCTGCGGAGCTGTCCGTCCGTCATGCCGAGCAGGCGCAGCTTCTGGCGGGCGCTGGCCACCAGGCGGCCGTACTGGTTCGCACTCGTACCCACGGCCCGTAGCTGGTCCAGGCTCAGCAGGTATTCCTGCTGCAGGGCCTGCAACTGCTCGCTGTAGATGGACACCAGCGGGGCTCCCGCGCGAATCGACTCGCCCGTTTGGCGCACAAACAGCCGCTCGACGCGCCCGGCCACCCGGCTGCTGACCGTGCGGGTCTGGTTGGCGTTGGCGGTGATGGTGCCCGTGAGCACGGTGCTGCTGCCCGCCCCGCCATTGCCTTCGCCCAGGGCGGCCACCCGAATGTTGGCCAGTTGCCGCTGCTGCTCGCTCAGCATCACTTCCGGTGCGGCAGCGGCTTCCCCGGCCGGAGTTGCTGTCACCGGCGCGGCTTTGGTCGCTTTCACCAGGTCCATGCTGCAAATCGGGCATTTGCCGGGCTCTTCGCGGCTGATTTGGGGGTGCATGGGGCAGGTGTAGTGCGTGAGCGCCGCCGTCGCGGTGGCCGTGCCCGCAGTAGGTTTGGCAGGAGCCGCTTGCTTGGTGGCTTTCACCAAATCCATGGTGCAAATGGGGCATTTACCCGGCTCGTCACGCACGATTTGCGGGTGCATGGGGCAGGTGTAGTAGGTGCTGGCGCCGTCGTGGGCGTGAGCTTCCTCGGGCGGGGCCTTCTTGCAGGCGCCGGCCCCGAAGGCGAGCAGGCTTGCTAGCAGGGCCAAGACCAGCAAGCGGCCCGGAGCGCAGCGGGTGAGCAGATTACGAAGCTTATTCATCACGGTAATCGGTCTTGGATGGAGTCGATGTCGGGGGCTGGGTGGGCGTCGGGGCTCGGGCGGTTTGCACAAATCCTTCGCTGTCGACCAGAAACTGGGCATTGGTGGCGACGGCATCCTGTTCGCTCAGCCCTTGCAGGATTTGCACCCGGTCGGCGCTGCGCCGGCCGGTCTGCACCGGCACGGCCTGGAAAGCGCCGCTGCGGCGCACAAAGGCCACCTCGCGGTTGCCCAAATCCACCACCGCGGCCCGGGGCAGCCACAGCCCGCCCGCGGCCGCCACGTTCACGGTGCCGGTGAGTAGGGCGCCGCTGCGCAGTTGGCCGCCGGGGTTATTGAGGTGCACCCGCACGGCGCCGGTGCGGGCACCTTCGCGGAAGAAGGGCTCTATCAGGTCGATGCGGGCGGTCCGGGCGCGGGTCGGGTTGTTTTCGGGCAACACCCGGATGGTTTGGCCCACCTGCAGGGCGGCCAGCTCATCGGGCCGGGGCTCGAACACGCCCCACACCTGCTTGGTGTTTACCACCCGAAACAGGGTCTGGCCCGCCGTCACGTAAGCGCCTTCGGTCAGGGTGAGCCCGGCTTCGACTGGCATGGTCGAAGTGGCGGCTGGCATACTACTCGCCGAGGGAGCGCCTCCGCCCATCGGGTCACCGCCGCTGCCCATGCCGCCCCCAGCTGGGGCGGGTGGCGGCGGCAGGGCCGCACCGGGCTGGGCGGGCTGCTCGACCACGTAGCCGGTGTAGGGGCTATAAATGGCCACTTGGTACGCGGGCTTGCGGGTGGCGATGGTGTGGTTGATTTGCGCATCGGTCAGGCCCAGCAGGCGCAGCTTCTGGCGCGCCCCCCGCAGCAGGGTCTGGTTTTCGGCGTCGTGGGTGAGGATAAAAATCAGCTCCTGCTGGGCCGTCACCAGCTCGGGGCTGTAAAGCTCCAACAGCTTCTGGCCCTTGGTCACGGGCTGATAGTTGTAGCGGATGAGCAGCTTTTCGATGCGGCCCCCAAAGCGGGCGGCAATGACCTCGGCGCGGCGTGTGTCGTACTCCACCCGGCCGGTCAGCGTTAGCGTGAGGTCGGGCGCGCCGGTGGTTGGGTAAACGGTGGCTTGGGTGGAGACCACCGTGGCGTCGGGGGAGCGGAGCAGGTTCTGCAGGCTGGCGCTGGCCGGGGCCTGGGTGCCGCCGGCCTTGGGCTTTTTCACGAGGTCCATGCCGCAGATGGGGCAGTCACCGGCCTGGTCCCGAATGATTTGCGGGTGCATGGGGCAGGTGTAGAGGTCCCCCGCCGTTTCGTGGTTGTGCGCGTCGGCGGCCGAAGCCTCCATCTTGCCGGTGGCATCCGCCGGCTTTTTATCGGCCCCGCAGGCGCCCAGCAGCAGGGCCAGCGGCAAAGCAGCCAGCACGAGCCGGGCCCGCAACGGGCTATTGTTCCAGCTCTTTTTCATATGCGATTTGCTGAGTGAGTTGCTGTTGGAGGTTGTCCAAGTATTCCAGTCGGGTCCGCTTGAGGGTGGTCCAGGCTTCGAGCACCTGAAACAGCTGGCCGGTGTTCTGCTCGTAGGCCAGCATGGTGGCCTGGTAGCTGCGGCGCAGGGCCGGCAGGATCTGGCGCTCGAAGGCCCGGGTCTGCTCGCGCCGCAGCGTCAGGTCGGTTTGCAGGCTGGCCAGCCGGCCGCTGGCTTCGTTGAGCACGTCCTCGCGCTGCTTGCGCAGGGCCTGGGCCTCGAAGCCCAGCGCGGCCGTGTTGGCTTTGTATTCGCGGGCGGCCCACGGGGCCAGCGGAATGGAAACCATGCCCATCACGGTAAACTGGTTGGGAGTCCGGCCCAGCCCGCGCATGTGGTCGTAGCGAACCCCGAAGTCGGGCCGGCGGCGGCTCGCTTCCAGGTTCTGGCTCAGGCGCACGGTGGTTAGGGCCCGGTCCAGGCTGCGCACGTCGCTGCGCCGGCTGGCCAGCGCGGCCGTGTCCGTCAGCGCCAGCGTCACTGGCTGGGCATTTAGCACGCCGGTGTCCACGGCAAAGGCTGCGCTGCGCGGCCGGTTCATGAGCGTGTTGAGCGCAATCAGGTTTTGCTCGGCCCGGGCCGCGGCCTGCCGGTGGTCGTTGAGGTGCATTTCCAGCCGGGCCTTGGCGTCGTAGATGCTGGGCAGCGTGGCCTGGTTGTAGGGGTAGCGCGCCTCGGCCAGCTTGATGAGAAAGCGCAGCAGCTCCTCGTTCTCGTCCAGCACGGCCAGCTTTTTGGTGAGCACGGCCTGCTCCACGTAGAGGGTTTTGGCTTGCGCCCGCAGCTGCACCACGGTGTTTTGCTGGTCGGCCTGCACCACGGCCGCCTGGCTGCTGAGGTACTCCCGGCGGGCGCGCTGCTTGGCCGGGTTGGGCAGCATCTGCTCCACGGACACCATCTGCATACCTTCGCCCTGCCCGTTGTTCATCTCCTTGATGGGACGCTGGTTGTAGGGCGTCATCCAGTACCCGGCGCTGACTTTGGGCGCTTCCCAGCTGTTGGCGCCCGCCACCGCCGCTTCCTTGGCCCTTGCCTGGTAGGTGTACTGCTGCACGGCCGGGTTGCGGCGCTCCACGATTTGCAGGACCGAATCGAGCGGCAGCACAGGGCCGCTAGGGGGCGCCATGTGCATTTCCCGGCTCATCGTCTGGCCGTGGGCGGCCGGCCCGCCGGTAACGAGCAAAAGCAGGGAGGACAGAGAGATGCTAAGCCAGTGTTTCATGAAGCGAAAGGGAGGGAGCCAAGGCCCCGTCCGGCGATTAGTGGGAGACTTCGAGAACATCGATTTTTCCAAATTTGCGCAGCTCGTACTCCTTGGTGTACAGGAAGATGAGCGGCGTAACGAGCAAAATGTGGGTGGCCGAGGTGAACACCCCGCCTATCATGGGCAGCACAATGGGCAGCATCACGTCGGAGCCCGTGCCGGTGGCCCAGAGCACCGGCACCAGGCCGAACAGCGAGACCGAGACGGTCATCAGCTTGGGTCGCAGCCGCTTGGCCGCGCCGTGAAACACGGCTTCCTGCAGGTCTTCCTTCGTAATGGTTTCCCGGGAGTTGCCCTTGAGCGCCACGAGTTTCTGCATGGCATCATTCAAGTAGATGACCATGATGACGCCCGTTTCCACGGCCAGCCCGAACAGGGCAATGAAGCCCACGGCCACCGCCACCGACAGGTTGACGCCGTAGAAATACACCATGTAGGCCCCGCCAATCAGGGCGAAGGGAATGGTGATGAGGCTCATAAACGCCTCCCGCACGGAGTGAAAGGCAAAGTACAGCGCCCCGAAAATCACCACCAGCACCAGCGGCAGAATCAGCTTGAGCGTGCGCTGCGAGCTAATTAGGTTTTCGTACTGCCCGCTCCACTCTAGGTAGTAGCCCTGGGGCAGCTTGCTTTCCAGGCTTTGCAGCTTCTGCATGGCGGCGTCCACGGTGCTGCCCAGGTCGCGGCCCCGCACGTTGAAGAGCACCGCGCCGCGCAGCTGGGCGTTTTCCGAGCTTATCATCGGCGGGCCCTCGGCGTAGCGAATGGTGGTCACGGCCGACAGCGGCACCGGCCCGTAGCTGGCCGTCTGGATGGGAATGCGCTTGATATCGGCCAGGCTGTTGCGGTAGTCCTGGGCCAGGCGCACGTTGATGGCGAAGCGGCGCCGGCCTTCCACCGTGCTGGCGATGGGGGCCCCGCCGATGGCCGATTCCACCACTTCGTTTACCTGGTCCACGGTGAGGCCGTAGCGGGCCAGCTCGGGGCGGTTCATGTCGATTTCCAGGTACTTGCCGCCCGTCACGGGCTCCACGTACAGGTCTTCCACCCCGGGCACGCCTTTGAGGGCGGCGTTCACCTGGTTGGCCACGTCGTTGATGGTGTTCAGGTTCTGGCCGTACACCTTCACGCCCACGTCGGTGCGGATGCCGGTGCTGAGCATGTTGATGCGGTTGATGATGGGCTGGGTCCAGCCGTTCACCACGCCCGGAATTTGCAGCTTGCCGTTCATCTCCTCAATCAGCCCAGCCTTGGTCATGCCCGCCCGCCACTGGTCGCGGGGCTTAAGCAGGATGATGGTTTCAATCATGTTGATGGGCGAGTTGTCGGTGGCCGAGCTGGCCCGGCCGGCTTTGCCCAGCACGCTCAGCACCTCGGGCACCTGCTTGATAATCTTGTCCTGCACCTGCAGAATGCGCTTCATCTCCGTGTTCGACACGTCGGGCTGGGCCACGGGCATGAACAGGATGGAGCCCTCGTTGAGCGGCGGCATAAACTCGGTGCCCAAGCTCATGACTAAGGGGATGCTGACCAGCAGGGCCAGCACGTTGATGGCGATGGTGGTTTTGCGCCAGCGCATCACCCAGTGCAGCATGGGCGAGTACACGCGCTCCAGGAAGCGGTTGAGCGGGTTCTGGTCCTCAGTCTTGAACTTGCCCTTCAGGAAAAAGGAAATCAACACTGGGGCCAGTGTGACGGCCAGAATGGCGTCGATAATCAGAATAAAGCTCTTGGTCCAGGCCAGCGGGTGAAAGAGCTTGCCCTCCTGCCCGGTGAGCAGAAACACCGGCAAAAAGGAAGTGACGATGATGATGGTCGAGAAGAAGATTCCCCGCGACACCTGCTTGCTGGAGGACTCGATGATTTCGAGCCGCTTCTGGTTATCCATGAGAAACGGGGATTGAGGTAGAAGGGGCAGAAGCGGATGCGGTGGGCAGGGCGGCGCTTGGTGGCGCGGGGCCGGCGTCCGGCGGGCCGCTCGCATTCTCCCCGGCCTGGTACTCGGCCAGGTTGCGGTAGGCGTTTTCGGTCATCACGATGCCGTTGTCGACGATGACGCCGATGGCCAGGGCAATGCCGGTGAGCGACATGATGTTGGAGGAGATGTCAAAGGCGTTGAGCAGAATGAAGCTCGTGGCGATGGTGATGGGAATCTGAATCAGGATGCTCAGCGCGCTGCGCCAGTGGAACAGAAACAGCAGCACGACCAGCGACACCACCACCATTTCCTCAATGAGCGTGTGCTTGATGGAATCCACCGAATCCTGAATCAGCCCGCTGCGGTCGTACACCAGTTGAAACGAGACGCCCGGGGGCAGCCCGGCGCGGATTTGCTCCATCTTGGCCTTCACCCGCGTTATCATGGCGTCGGCGTTTTCGCCGTAGCGCATCACCACGATGCCGCCCACGGCCTCGCCCTCGCCGTTGAGGTCCATGATGCCCAGGCGGCTTTCGCCCGTCATCTGCACCGTAGCCACGTCGCGGATGCGCACCGGCGTGGTGCCTTTGGTGATGACCGGCACGTTTTCCAGCGTCGCCATATCCTGGATATAGCCCGTCGTTTTGATGATGTAGCCCACGCCCGACTGCTCGAACTTGCGGCCCCCGGCCTCGTTATTATTGCTGCGCACCGCCGCCAGCACCTGCGGCAGCGTGATGCCGTAGTAGGTCATCTTGGTGGGGTCCACCGTCACCTGGTACTGCTTTTGAAAGCCGCCGAAGCTGGCCACCTCGCTCACGCCGGGCACGTTTTGCAGGCCGAACTTCACGTACCAGTCCTGCAGGGCCCGCTGCTCGCCCAAGTCCAGGCCGGGGGCCTTGAGCGTGTACCAGAGCACGTGGCCCACGCCCGTACCATCGGGCCCCAGGGTGGGCGTGACGCCGCTGGGCAGCAGGCGCTGGGCGTAGTTGAGGCGCTCCAGCACCCGTTCGCGGGCCCAGTAGATGTCGGCGTCGTCCTCGAAAATCAGGAACACGAAGCTCATGCCGAACATGGAAGTACCGCGCACGGACTTGACCTTGGGCAGGCCCTGCATGTTGGTCACCAGCGGGTAGGTCACCTGGTCCTCCATGATTTGGGGGCTGCGGCCCATCCACTCAGTGAAGACGATGACCTGGTTTTCGGACAGGTCGGGGATGGCGTCAATTTTGCTGGTGCGCACCGAATAGGCGCCCCAGGCAAAAAGGCCGGTGGCCAGCAGCAGCACCAGGTAGCGGTTCCGCAGGGAAAACGAGATGAGTCGCTCAATCATGTATTATTAGCTTTTAGCTGTCAGCTGATGGCTGTTAGCTTTTCGGTTTTTATGGAAGTCTTAGGCGCGGCTGGCGACTGAAAACCAATTCGCTGCTCGCGGAAAGGCGCTTCGGCCAGGGAACCGTCTGAATTGACCAGCGAACTGGGCACACCGCCGAACATTATTTACCGCAGTATCTCGCAGTGCCCGACCAGGGTTAGGATGCCAACCTGAGCTATCAGCCAACAGCTCAAAAAACACCGTACGCCGCAAAACCCCATGACCAAAGGGTCTGGGGGGCAAAAACAGCCGGAAAGCTAAATCAGGAAGGCGTGGCCGCGCACGTAGGCGGGGCACTGGGGCGGCGGGGCGGCGTGAGCCGTCAGGCGGGCCACGGGCTCATCGGCCGGATAAAAGGGCTGCGCCAGCTGCCACACCACGCGCAACACCGGCGGGGCGGGCACCAGATCGGGGGCCGGCACCTTGAACTGTCCGGCCGCCAGCTTCACGTCTTTGGTGGTGCTGACCACCTTTTGGTCGTGGCAGCAATCGCAGGCGTGCTTGCCCGTATCCTGGCAGCAGCAGCTGGTGTCGACGCCGTGCGCCACCGACACGTCCGTCAGCGCCTGCCCGCAAAAGTGCATGCTGTACACCAGCCCAGGACTGGAGAGCAGGTAGCTAAAGAGCAGAAACAGACTGGCGAAGCGCTTCACGCGGTGGGTAAAGAGTAATAAGATTTCTTTCAGAACTCCCCCAAAGAACGGGGACGGAAGGCGGAAAGTTTTAACGACCTCCGGATAAGGCCTCCCCAAATGCGCCAACGGCGTAGCGGCGGCTCACGGCCAACAGGCGCGGCCACCGCTACTCGCGTTGGTTCCAAGCCCTACAGGGGCTGGCGGCTAAGCTTTTTCGGCTTTAAATCCTGCGTTTTCCACTAACGCGATTATCTGTTCGGCCGTGAGCTGATCCGAGGTGACGGTCAGAACCTTGTCGGGATTGGCGGTGTCGACCTGCCAGTTGCCGGCCCCTGCTTCCTGGTTCAGCGTAGGCGTGACGGCCTTGATGCAGCCGCCGCAGTTGATGTTTGTTTTGAATTGGAGCGTTTTCATGGAAGTTGAACTGAGATTAAGGAAGCACCCAGCGGGCGCGTCGATAAGTAAACAGTCAAAAGTAGCGACCCGTGCCCCGCGGGTGGTACAGAATTGCGCTGGGCGCTTGCATGATTCGAAGTGATAAGCGCGCGACGGCCTCAAGCCAGCTCACCAAAAACGTGATGTGCGCGGTGAGGATGAGCTTGCGTAAAGGAAGAGGTGTCAGCAGTATAAATCTTCGACAAGAGACACGAAGAGCCTATCCGAACAGGGCCACTGTCACTCCGACATTCTTGCCTATTTGGATAGCCCCAATCCTTTCCTCAAAAGTATAGGCACGGGTGTATGCATCGGTACAAGGTTGAGCGGAACGCCAAGCGAAAGAGCTTACCGGAGATAAATGCCCCCCAGGCTTTGTGGTGGCTAACTCAACTGGCGTTAGCGACGGGCTATTACCACATGGCCCCACCAGTTAAGATAGCCGTAAAGGCCGGGGAATTTGGCAAAGCGTCGTGTTGTAAACCCCGCCTGCTCTAACCCGGCTTCCAACTCAGCTCGGGTGTACAGATTGGCATGCCACCACCGCCGAATGAGCCATTTCATCCAGATGGACTGCTGGCTGATGAAGAGCACGAACGTGCCGTCCGGCTTAAGCCGGTGGCGCAGGCCCGCCAGGGCCTCCGCCAGGCGGGCTTTCGGCAGGTACTCCAGCATGGCCGCCGAAATGATGAGGTCGTAGTCCTGCCAGGCAGCAGGGAGTTGATCGAGAGCTAGTACGTCGGCGGCCACGATTTCCAAATCGGGAACGGGATGCTGGGCCAGGGTCGCCCGGAACCGACTGAGCATAAGCGGGGTCAGGTCAAAGGCGGCAAAGCGGGCCGGTAGCAAGTGGCGCGCGGCCAGGGCGGCGTGCAGCGCCTGTGTCGTGGCCCCGGTTCCGCAGCCCGCGTCGAGCACCTTGAGGTCGGAACGCAGGAAATCCGCCTGCTCAAAAAACCGCTGAAGACCCTGTGGATAGCGAAGCAGGTGAATAAATCCGTCGTAGAGTCGGGCGCGGGCGGAATACAAGCCACGGACCAACTGCGAACTACGCCTGGCAGGTGACGGGGAATTCAGCATGGAGTCTCCAGTAGTAGCCAGTATGTATCGAAACGCATGAATTAGCGCAGCCTTCGGAGGGCTGACAGCGGGGGCTACATTTTCATGTTTTTCATTTTATCCGATTTCATTCGGCCGCTTTTTTTCATCTCGTCCATGGTAGTCATCTTGCCGTCCATCATCATGCACTGACCTTCTTTCATGGTCATCGTGGTGCCGTTCTTCATTTTACAGGTGCCATCGGTCATGCACATGCTGCCGTCCTTCATGGTCATGTTCTGGGTCATCGGCATCATCTTACCACCCTTCATCATCATCATCTTGCCGTCTTGCATCATGCACCCGTCCATGGCCATCTTGCCCTTCTGCGCTTTACCCGCCATAGGCTTGCTTTTAGAAGGGACGGTTTGGGCCTGAGCCAGGGTGAACACACCGCTGAGCAGCAGGACAGACAGAAGTTTAACTGCGTTTTTCATGGGGTAGGAGCGTTAAAAGTGAGAAAATAGTACAGGAAGCAATAGAATGATGTTCCCAGGAATTTTAGGGAAAGGCCAGCTTATGAATCAGCCCCGTGAGCCTACTTCAGTGACCGAGGGTTGCGGGGAAAAGCGCAGCAGCGGAATACCCGTGTAAAAGCGGTAAACGCAGTATAAGGCCAGCGCGTCGAGCCAGTGCCAGAGGGCATGGCCCGACACCCAGTGGTTGGCGGGGTCGCAGACTATATGCTTAACGTCGAGCAGCCACAGGCCGTAGCCGAGCAAAAACGAACCCCAAAAAGCCCAGAACCAGCGGTAGGGCGGGCGGTAGTCTTGCCGGAAAAAGAGAATAGCTTCCAGCACGATGCAGCACAGCACGCTTTGCAGCGCGTACGACGTGCGGGCCAGGTCCCGCTCCCAGAACAGTAGGCCGAAGAATCCCAGGAAGAACAGCCAATACACCACCACAATAGCTGGCTTGCCCCATTTCGTTAGCCGCCGCACGTTCATGGCAAACATGAAAGCTGAGCCCAGATAAATGGTCGAAAAGTCCGCAATACCACCAACCCACGTTTCAGAAGCGTGGAAGAAGGCGGATCCCAGACCCGTGGCGATGGAAATGTAAGCCAGGGGCAATAGGTGTCGCGCGTTGTGTTTTTTAGCGTGCCGAAATATCAGGTAAGCCACCACCAGAAAGCCCAGGTTGGAAACCGTGTTGCCTGGCTGCCGCACCCAGCCGCAGAGCGATTCCTCGCAGAACTGCGCCGGCGAATAATCAAACTCGTGCCAGGGGCAGGAATGGGATTCCATATAATCAGGTTTGGTGGTGCGCTGATGCTACTTGGATATAGCAAAGCCCAACCTTGTCCGGCCGGGCTTTGCTATGAACCAAAAAGAGGTATCTAGGCAGCGACTCCTTGGCGGCAGGCCTGCTCGCAGCGGCGGCATGCCTCGGCGCACTCTTTACAGTGCTGCATATGGGCACCGTGCTTTTCGCACTCGTCGCCGCAGGCTTTGCAGATTTCGGCGCACTCCTGCAGCAGGTGCTGGGCGTGCTCCGAGCCGCGGGTCACCAAGCGGGCCGTCAGGGCACAGATATCGGCGCAGTCGCGGTCGAGGCTGATACAGCGGGCCATCATTTTTACGTCTTCTTCCTGAAGGCAGGCGGAGGCGCAATGCTCGCAGGCGGCGATGCAGGCATTCAGGGCGTCGAGGAGGCTTTGGTTTTGCTGGTGCATAAGAGAGAAGGTTAAAGAGTGATTAAGTTTAGTAATGTATACCCGGCCCAGGGCTCACGGTTTTATATCACGCCCTGTTCAACTTGCATCATTTGGCACCTCTACGGCTACCCCTACCGCCACCGGCTGCTTTGGCGCGCCGAGCCGCTGGCGGTAGGTGGACGGCGAGCACCGCGCCACGCGCCGGAACTGCCCCGAGAAATGCGCCAGGCTGCTGTAGCCCAGCTGCCGGGCAATATGCCCGATGCCCAGCTTCGAGGAGGCCAGCAGCTCCTGGGCGTACGCCAGGCGCTGGCCCAGAATGTAGCCCGCCAGGGTAGCGCCCGGCGACAGCCGGGCAAAAACCACATTCAGATGAGCCGCCGGCAGGTGGAGCTCCTCGGCCACGGCCGCCAGAAACTCGCGATGCCGCAAACCCGCCGGCTGGCGCAACAGCTGGCCGACGGCCTCTTTCACCCGCTCCAGCAGGGCCTGGGGGGCATTTTCCAGCAGGGCAAACTCCGCCTGCCGGAGCACGGCCCGGATGCGCGGCCAGTCCAGCTCCTCCGCCGACGCGGCCACGGTGGCCGCGCCCAGGCGCACGTCCAGCACCACCAGGCCCAACTGCTCCAGCTTCTGCCGCACCACCCGGATACCGCGCGGACAAACCATATGCTTGATATAGAGCACGGTAGAAGAAGCGGAAGAAGCAGAGCAGGCAGAAACGGACATCCGATAGGTATCTAAGGCGGCTCCCATCCCCGCTAGAGGCATTCGAGGTAGTCGAGGCCCATGTGAATCAGGAAGCCCACGGCCCACACGCGGGTGCGCGCCGGCAGCAGCAGCAGCACGTACACGCCCATGGCCCAGTAGGTGTGCAGGAAGTGATAATTGATGCTGCACCGGTCGGGGTCGAAAATGGGCGTCGCCCACAGGTGGTCCAGGTCCAGCAGCAGCGCGGCGGCCAGAATCAGCCACACCCGCCGCCAGTCCGGGCGGTAGAACAGCCAGGCTATTAGGCCCGGCACGGCGATATGTACAAACGCGTGCAGCATATGGCTTAGGCCCCGGCGGGCTGAACAGGATTGCGGTCAGCCAGCGGAGTGAGCGGCTGCGCATCCAGCTCCTGCGAGTGGCTGTCGAGCCCGACTTCGCTGTGGCCGCGCTGGTACTGGGCCAGGGCTTTTTCGCCAAAAATCAGGAACACGACCGGCGTGACGATGATGTCGAGGAAGGTGGAGGAAAGCAGGCCGCCCAGAATGACGGTAGCCACGGGGTAGAGGATCTCCTTGCCCGGCGCGTCCTTGGCCAGGGTGAGCGGAATCAGGGCCAGGGCCGCCACCAGGGCCGTCATCAGCACCGGCACCAGGCGCTCCAGCGAGCCGCGGATAATCATTTCCTTGCTGAACTTCTCGCCCTCGTGCTCCACCAGATGGATGTAGTGCGAAATCATCATGATGCCGTTGCGCGAGGCAATGCCGGTGAGCGTGATGAAGCCCACCAGCGAAGCAATGCTGAACGTGCCGCCCGTGAGCAGCACTGCTACCACCGAGCCGATGAGGGCCAGCGGAATATTGAGCATAATCTGGAGCACCATGTAGGTGGACTTGAAGTGGGAATACAGCACCAGAAAAATGCCCCCCAGCGAGAATAGACTCAACCACAGAATCTTCTGCGAGGCCGACTGCTGGCTCTCAAACTGCCCGCCGTAGGTGAGGTAGTAGCCGGGGGGCAAATTCACCTGCTGATTGACTTTGCGCTGAATCTCCTGCACCGTGGAGCCCAAATCGCGCTCGGCTACGTTCAGCGAGATGGTGATGCGGCGCTGCGTGTTTTCGTGGTTTATGGTGTTCGGGCCGGGCTCGTAGATGACGTCGGCCACCTGGTTGACCGGAATCATGGCCCCGGAGGGCGTCTCGATGCGGGTCTGGCCGATGGCCGCAATGTCATTGCGCTGCTCCTCGGGCAACTTCACGATCAGATCGAAGCGCTTCTGCCCGTCCAGCATCTGCGACACCACGGAGCCCTGAAACAGCGTTTCCAGGTCGCGCACCACTTCGCCGCGCTCCATGCCGTAGGCGCGCAGGGCCGCGTCGCGGGGGCGGATGAGCAGCTGCGGAATCTGCACCTGCTTCTCTACCTGCAAATCGACCACACCGGGCACGGTGGCCGCCGCCGCCCGCACCTCATTGGCGTAGCGGCGCAGCTCCAGCAGATCGTTGCCGAACACCTTGATGGCCACCTGCGCCCGCACGCCGCTCAGCAGGTGGTCCAGCCGGTGAGAAATGGGCTGGCCGATGTTCACGTTTACGCCCGTTATCAAACTCAGGCGCTGGCGCATATCGGCCAGAATCTCGTCGCGGCTGCGCATCTCGCGGCCTTCCTTTTCCAGCTCCGCTTCGGTTTTGAAGGCCACTTCAATCTCGGAGTTGTTCACCGATTCGGCGTGCTCATCCAGCTCGGCGCGGCCGGTGCGGCGGGCTGTGTAGGCCACTTCCGGTATTTTCAGCATCTGCTCCTCGCCCAGTGTGCCCAGGCGGTTCGACTCGGTGAGCGAGGTGCCGGCCGGAGCCGAGAAGTTCACCGTCAGGGAGCCTTCGTTGAAGGGGGGCAAAAACTCGGTGCCGAAGAAGGGCACCAGGGCCGCCGCCGCCACGAACAGCACACTCGCCACCGTCAGCACCAGCTTCGGACGAACCAGACCCCAGTTGAGCAAGCGGGTATCCTTTTTCTTGAGCCAGCGCACCAGCCCACCGTCGGTTTCGGGGTGGTCCATCTGCTTCATCTTGGGCAACAGATAGTAGCACAGCACCGGCGTCACGGTCAGCGACACGAACAGGGAGGCCACGATGCTGGTGATGTAGGCAATGCCCAGGGGAGCAAAAATCCGCCCTTCGATACCTTCCAACGCGAACAATGGCAGGAACACGAGCACCACGATAATGGTGGCGTACACGATGGAGTTGCGCACCTCCGAGCTGGCCGCGTACACCACCTGCAAGGCCGGTTTGGGATTAGGCAGCTGCTTGTTTTCGCGCAGGCGGCGGTACACGTTTTCCACGTCCACGATGGCGTCATCCACCAGCTCGCCGATGGCAATGGCCAGGCCGCCCAGGGTCATGGTATTGATGGAAATTCCCGCGAAGCGAAACACCAGCGCCGTCACCAGCAAGGACAACGGAATGGCTACCAGGGAGATAAACGTCGTGCGCACGTTCAGCAAAAAGGCGAACAACACGATAACCACCAGAATAGCGCCGTCGCGCAGGGCCTCTTCCACGTTGGAGATGCTCGACTCGATGAACTCCGACTGCTTGAAGAGGCGGGTGTTGATCTGCACGTCTTTGGGCAAAGAAGGCTTCAGCTCCACCAGGGCCTTTTCCACGGCTTCGGTGAGGCCCACGGTGGCCGCACCCGGCTGCTTTTCGATGCTCAGAATCACGGCCGGCTGGCCGTTTACGCTGCCGTCGCCGCGCTTGAAGCGGGCCCCAAACTCCACCCGCGCCACGTCGGCAACGCGTACCGGCGACTGGTCGCGGTAGCCGATAATGATGTTCTCGATGTCGCTGACCGAGCGCAGGCGGCCCAGGTTGCGAATGAGCACTTCGGAGCCGTTGCGGTCAAAGAAGTTGCCGGTGGTGTTCAGGTTGGAGTTGCGCAGCGCGTCTTCTACCTGGTTGGCTGTCAGACCCGTGGCATTCAGCCGGGGCAGATCCAGCAGCACCTGGTACTGTAAGTTGTCGCCGCCGATGGGAATGACCTGGGCCACGCCGGGAATGCTGAGCAGACGCTGGCGCACGGTGTAGTTGGCCAGCGTGCGCAGGTCAGCGGCGGTGGTTTTAGCTGAGCTGTTAGCTGTTAGCTGCTGGCTGTTAGCCGTTGATGCTTGGCTGTTGGTGCCTGGTGCCTGGTTAGCTGATGATGGCTCACTGTTGCTTGTTACTTGCTCCTTGCCCACGGTCAGTCCGACCAGCATAATCTGGCCCATGACCGAGGAAATGGGGCCCAGCACCGGCGTCACATCCATGGGCAGCTGGCCGTTTACGGTCTGGAGCTTCTCGCTCACGATTTGGCGGGCCGTGAAGATGTCGGTGCCGTAGTCGAACTCCACGAACACCATGCCCAGCCCGATGGCCGAGTTGGAGCGCACCGCCGACACGCCGGTGGCCCCGTTCAGGGCCGTTTCCACGGGCAGCGTCACCAGGGCCTCCACCTCTTCGGGAGCCATACCCGGCGACTCCAGAAATACCGTCACGCGGGGGCGGTCCAGGTCAGGCAGCACATCGACGGGCAGCTGCCGGGCCGTGTAGGAGCCGGCCAGGAGCAGGCCCACGGCAAAGGCCAGCATCAGCAGGCGGTTTTGCAGGGCAAAGCGGATTATCTTATCAAGCATCGTGTAGTCGTTCTGGCGTTGGCCTCAGCCCCGGCCTCCTCTCCTACAGAAAGGGGGAGGCTGGCGGCAAAGCCGGGTTGGCAAGCGGGCAATGAGGCTGGAATAACAAGCGAAGGAGCCACGCCGGCGCGGCCGCCGGCTATTTCAGCCGGTGTTTTAGCCTTGCTTTTTAGGCCGGGGCGTACGGGCCGAGGAGTGAGTGCTGAGAATCTGCCACTGGCCGGCCGCGTTTTTGCGCAGCACCGACGTGGCCACGCCCCGGCGTACGATGGGTGCCTTAGCTTCCTTGTCCTGGGGGGCTTTTTTCAGGTTGATGGTATAATTATAAGTTTCCGTGGCAAAGGCATAGGGGCCATCTACCTGCACGGCGGCCTTGTAGTCGCTGAAGGTGAAGGCGCTGAACTCCTTCAGCTCGGGGGCTAAGTGATGGGCGGCGTAGTGGGAGTAAGTGCCTTCTACCCCACCCGACTCAAACACCTGCGAGTTAGCCGTGAATAAGCGGTGGGTGCCGGTGGTATCGAGCTTCTGCACGGCCTGCTGATACTTGGTCAGCACTTGTCTGACGGCGGCCTCTTCGGCTGGCGTGCTACCGGCCGCGGGGGCAGGAGCAGCAGTTTGGGCCAGGGCGGCGCGGGCAGTGAGTTCCAGCGCGGTGACCAGCAACGAGAGAGCAAGGATTTTTTTCATCGGAAAGGGTTGGAAAATGGGTTACTGATTGAGATAAATGGATTTGAGCTGGTAAGTGCCCGCCGTGACCACCCGGTCGTTTTCGTTCACTTCGCCCTGCACCAGCACCGTTTGCTGGCCATTGATGGCCCCCGGCTGCACGAAGCGAATCTTGAACCGCTCGGGCTCGGTGTGCACGAACACCACGGGCTTGCCGTTCAGGTCCGTTACGGCCGAGGTGGGCACCACCAGCTGCGGCTCGCCGCCCCCGCTCTGGCCCACTACCTGCACGTTCACGGCCTGCCCGGCGCGGTAGGCGCTGCCCTCCTGGGCATCCAGCTCCAGAATCAGCTGGCGGGCCTGATTCACGGGGTTTACCACGTTACTGAACACGACCAGCCTAGCCGGCACGCCGGCCTGCCCTTGCAGCCCTTCTACCCGGAACTTAGCGCCGGGCGTAATTTTGTCCAGGTCGGGGGCAAATACCTGGGCTTCCACCTGCAGCTTGCCGGGATTGATAACCCGAAACAGCTCGTCGCCCTGGTTTACCTGCTGGCCCACGGCCAGGCTGAACACGTCCACCGTGCCGCTGATGGGCGAGGTGATGGTTACGCGGCGCTGCTGAGCCTGGCCGTTGTAAATGCTGGCGTTCTGGCGGGCCTGGCGCAGGCGCAGCTCGGCGGTTATCACCTCCTTGCGGGCCGCGATGTCGGCGATGCTTTGTAGGCGGTTGTAGTCCTGCTGGGCGGCGCGCAGCTCGGCCTGGGCGTTGGCCCGCTCGGTGCTGAGGCCGATCTGCTGGGTCGCGTCGAGGGTTTGCTCCACCACGGCTAAAGCCTGCCCCGCCCGTACCCGCTGGCCCACGCGGGCCGGCAAACTCACGATGCGCCCACCCTGGGGCACCACGATACGGCCTTCGCCGCCCGCCGCCGCCGACACGGTGCCGTAGAGCGTGGCCCGGCTGTAAGTGGTGGAATACGCGGCCAGGTTGGTGCGCACCTCAAACAGAAACTGGCTTTCCTTGGGCAGTAATACCTCGTCGGTGAGGGCTACGCCGGTGCTGGCCTGGGCCGCCTCGCCGTGGTCTTCGCCGCCGTGGCCCAGTACGGGCGCGGGCGGAGGCAGCAGCACCGTCAGGACAAGGCCGGCAGCCGCCGTAGCGGCCAGAAACTTATGCTTGGTTTTCATACACAACGGGAGTAGAAGTGGAAACGGGAGCGGCAACTGGTGGAACTGCCCGCCGCCGGAGCAGCAGCACTGTCAGCCCAATGCCGAGCAAAAAGGCCCCCACGAGCAGCAGAATGGTTTTCCAGGAAGAGAAGATGGACGGAGCTGTGACGGCCGGACCATCAGCCACGGGCAGCTTCTCGCCGACCTTAATACCTTCCAGCAGCAACAGATCGGCCCGGTCGCCGGCCACGATGTTGGCCGTGAAGCTGTAGGCTTTGTTGGCCGGAAACTGGCCTTCGACCAGGTAGGTGCCCGGCTCCTGCTCCGTTACGGCCCACTTGAGCTGAGCGTCTTCCGGGTTGGTCAGGGTAATTTTTGCCCCCCGGATGGGCGCGTTGGTCGCGTAGTCCGACAGGAACAGGCGCAGGTCGGCGGGCTGGCCGCCCTCCAGCGGCTCGTAGCGCAGCAGCACCTCAAACTGCTCCGAGAGCGCCGCCACCGAAAAGGAAGTGGCCCCGGCCGGCGCGGCAGCCGCGCCGCCCTCGCCGTGGTCTTCGCCCCCGTGGGCGTGGGCCGTGCCCGCCAGCAGCAGGCTCAGCACTAGCATCATTAAGTGTTTCATACTAAAGCTGTTTAGCTGTTTGCGATTTAAATTATCATGTCATGCTGAGGCACGAAGCATCTCGCGTGTTTAGTGGGATTACTAGTCCAACATCAGCACGCGAGATGCTTCGTGCCTCAGCATGACGGTCGGAGGGGTTTTTGACGACTTCCACTTCTCATTCACCCCGCAGAAAATTAAGCTCGACAAGCCCCTGACTGTAGTCACGAATCGTGGTCAGGTAGGTATTTTGAATAGTAAACGCCTGATTTAAACTCTGAATCAAAACCAGGTAGCTGATTTCGCCCGCCCGAAACAGGCGCTGCGACTGGCTGATGATCGCCCGCGACTGGGGCAGGCCGGTCTGCTCGTAGTAAGTGAGCGTGGTGGCAAACTTGCGCGTATCGGCCAGGGCCTGCTGGTACTGGGTGCCCAGCTCCAGGCGCTGGGTTTCCAGCTGGTAGCTGGCCGCGCTGGCGCGGGCCGTGGCCGCCCGCAGCTGCGAGCGGTAGGTCCAGAACCAGATCGGCACCGACACGCCAAACTGAAAGCGGTAGCGGAGGGCCGAATTCTCGAAGGCCTGATTCTGGTAGCCCAGCGTGAGGGCCGGTGTGCGCCGCGCCCGCACCAGGCTAATGCCTGACTGGCTGAGCGTCACGTTCTGGGCGGCGGCGGCCAGCGTAGGGCTGCGCACCAGGGCGCTGCTGTCTTCCACGGGCAAGCCACTCAGCAGGGCCGAGCCCCGCAGCGCCAGCGCCGGACCGGTTTCGCGCAGATCGGTGCTGGTGGCGAGCGGCGCGCCGGGCCGGCCCAGCAGCAAACCCAGGCGGCGTTGGGCCGCCTGCTGATCGACGATGGCCTGCTGAAGCTGAACGGCCACCAGCCGGGCCTCCGCTGCGGTACTGATGCGTTGCAGCGAGGTGACTTCCCCGGCCGCGAACAGCCGCTCCGTCGTGCGCTGCAACACCTGGTACAAGCTGTCCTGATACGTGAGCTGCCGCACCTGGGCCTCCGCGAACTGCAGGCCCAGATAGGCCTCGCGGGCGTCGCGCAGCACGGTGGCGCGGCTCACGTCCCGGTTGCGCTCGGCCAGGGCAATGCCGGCCCGCGCCACGTTGGCTTGCCGCCGGTAAACGGTCGGAAAGTCAATGGTTTGCACCACGCCGGGCGCCCACATTTCGCCCGTGGGGGCCGAAAACAGAAAATCCGGGTTAGCGGGCGCGAAACTGCCCCGCTTCAGGGCGCGCTGCTCCTCAATTTCCTGGTCCGACTGCCGCAGGCGCGGATGGCGGCGCAGGGTCTGGGCTTCCGTGCTATCGAGGCTGATGACGGTTTGGGCCCTGGCCGGCGCTAGGGCAGCCAGTAGTCCCAGCACCAGCAGCCAGGCAGTTATTGCTCTACTTCCAACGTATTTCATACAGGTAAAAAGGTAGAAAAAGCCCCCCGGGGGCCGCCTGCCGGCCTGGCAGCAGACGGCCCTACGTGGAACTGACGCGAGCACGGCCCGCCAGAAAAGCTACCGGTGCGGGTTAGGGTTTTTTGACCAGGGCCATGCCGCACTTGGGGCAGCTGCCGGGCTTGTCGCTGGCACTGCCCTCGCACTGCATGGGGCACATATAGGCGGCACCCACGGCTTTGGCGGGGGCCGCTTTGGCCGCGTCCAGCTTCTCGAACCGCGCCGACAGCGACTTGCCGCCCGCTTTCAGGTTGACGATGGCCGTGCGCAGAGAGGTTTCGGCGGGCAGCTTGGCTACGAGGTGGTCGCCGGTTGGGGTGAGCGCTACGGTGCTGGTTTTGTTGGCCGTGGTCAGCAGCATCACCGAGCCGGTAGTGCGGGCGGGGGTTACCGTGGCTTCCTTGGCGTCGAGCAGGTACACGTGCAGTTCGGTGGGGTGTTGCACCAGCTCGATATGCAGGGTGCCGGCCGTGCGCACGATGCCGCCGTGGGGCGATTTATGGGCGTGCGTCTCGCCGGCCGCCTTGTGGCCGTGCGGGGCCGCGTTGGGTTTGTGGGCGTGCTGCGCCGCGAGCGAAAGAGGGGCGGCCAGCAAGGTCGTGGCCAGCAGAATCCGGGAAATCTTCATGGGAAAATTTAAAAATTGAGAGAGAAAAGAGGTTTTGCAGCTTTACCGGCTACATTTTGTCAGCGTTGTTAGCGTGCCAGGTCTTGAAGGCGTCTATTTCCTTCTGCTGGGTGTCAATCATCTTCTGGGCCATGCCCTTGAGCTTGGTGTCTTTGCCGTGGGCCACTTCGGCTTTGGCCATGTCCATGGCGCTCTGGTGATGCACGGTCATCATCATATTGAAGTTCATGTCCGGGTTGGCCACCGTTTTGGGCATATCCGTCATCATGGTCGTCATCGACGTCTTCATCTGGGCCGTGAACGGGTCGTTCTGGTCTTGGGGCTGGTAGTTGGTCGGGGCATTATCGAGGCGGGTGGCGGCGGCTTCCAGCTCCCCGATTTCCTTCTGCTGATCGGCCTTAATTTTCTCGGCCATCTGGCGCATGGTGGCATCCTTGCCGTCGCGCAGCTGGATGTCGGCCATCACGACCGCGCCTTTGTGGTGCTCCAGCATCATGTGGGCAAAGTCGTGGTCGGTATTGCCCTTCATTTTCATGGCGTCCATCTTGCCCATCATCTCATCCATGGAGGCCTTCAGGGGCGAGTCGCCGGCCGTGGCGGCGCCGCTGCCCATCGTGGAGTGGTCCATCGTGGCCATGTCGCCGGCCGCGCCAGTTTCGGTGGTGGCGGTGGTTTCCGTGGTGGTTTTGGTGTCGCAGCTGCTCAGCAGTAGGGTACCGGAGCAAAGCGCGGCGAAAAGAAAGGCCTGGGTTTTCATGGGTTTGGGGGATTAGGATTGGGGAAAAATGAAAAAGGGAAACGCGGTAAAAAGGAAGACAACCCGAGCCTAGCTGGCGGCCGGGCCCGTCACGTTGATGGTAAAGTCGCCGGTGTGAATCTTGCCGGCGTGGTTGAACTGCAAAAACACGCGGTACAGACCGGGCGCCTCGAAGTTGGTATTGAAGCCGATGGCGGGGCCTTTGTCGGCCTGGTCGTTGGGGTGTACGTGCAGGTAGCGCTCCGTATCCTCGCTGATGACCACCACGTGGCCCAGGGCACCGAGGTAGTTATCGAGGTTTGTCACCGGCTTACCATCTTTGTTGATGGTGATTTTCATGCCCAGCAACTGGCCCGTTTGCAGGGGCTTATCGAAGGCCAGTGTGGCCTGGTAGCCGTCCTGCTCCCAGGTCATATCGTCGTTTTTGAACTTTACGGGCGTGTATTTTGGTCCCTGCACCGTGACGGGCTGGCGCCCGAGCTGGTGGCCGGCCCCGGTGGGTGTGTAGTCCTGAAACAGCACGAACTCGCCGCCCTTAGGGAAGGTATAGTCCACCTGGTAGTCGCCCTGGGCCGTGTACTCGGGGTGCTCGTGGTAGAACTGCGAGAGGTCCTTGCTGACGATAATCAGGTGGATTTTCTTCTCATGCACTACGGCCAGCGGCACGGGCACCGATTCGTTGCCGGTTTCTTGGGGGGCAAATGTCAGCTTGGCCGGCTGCCCGGCAACGAGCTGCATGGGCTGGGGGGTGAATTTCATCTGATACGCCTTGCTGTTAGCGGGCGCATCGGTGTGCTCCAGATTCATCCCGCACTTGGGGCATTTTTCGCCGGCCTTGGTGCTGGTTACTTCCAGGTGCATGGGGCAGGAATAAATATGCCCCCCGGCCGCGTGGTCGACGGTGCTGGTGACCGGGGTTTCTACGGTGTTGGTGGCGCTGCTGCTGGCGGCATTATCGGACGAGCAGCTGGTAGCGGCAAACAGGCTGGCAATAGCCAGCATCGAAACAGAAAAGCAATACATAAGAAGGAAATTTGGTGTTGAAAATCAATGCCCCGGTAGGCGGGCAAGGAGCGCCGCTCCGGCTCGGGCAGTGGCCGGCACGACCCGAAGCCAGTGGCGAGGCGGGTGAATCAGCCTGGCCCAACAGCTTAGCTTGGTCGGGCAAAAGAGCCAGGAAGAGAAGGAGGGTGGCGCGGCGGAGCCGGGCGGACGCGCAAACGAAAAGGCCCCCGCCGGACATAGCATAGCTATGCCGGCGCGAGCCTTAGCGCGTCAGAAAAAAATCAGACAGTCAGCGACTGAATGTAAATGCGGATATCAGGAATCTTGGGCGGCAGGTGCTGCCGGGAAACTAACACGACCGCGCCCGTGCGGTCCCACTGGCCGGCCACGGACCGGAAGTGGTAGTCGAATGCCACGGGCAGCAGCGCCGGGGCAGGTGCAAGCAGGTGCTTTTGAACCGGGGTCGTCAGGGAGGCGAGCACCGATGCGGACTTGTCGCGGCAGCAGTCATGCTTGCCGGCTGGCTGACTCGACTGGTGGGCGTTTGTGGCTTTGCCCGGAGCCTGCTTTGCTGTAATCTTGCCGTGGCCAGCGCAGCCCGGATGCGTGGGCTTAGCAGGCGTAGCGGCTGGGGCCGCCGATGCAGGAGCTGTAGCCGCCGGCCTGAGCGTCGCGCACCAGCACTGCCCCACAAACACATTGACGAAGACGACCAGGAAGGTCGTCGCCAGCAAGCGTTGGAAAGGAAACAGGCTACGGAACATGACGGGCGCTAAGGAATCGCAAAAGTAGGCGTCTATTCCAGAAAGAGAAGGACTGCCTCTATACTATTTTTAAGGGAGAAGGGTTCCGGCTTGAATCGGCGGCGGCAGGCAGTCGGGGACGTAAGCTTGCCTCAAATAACCTGACATACCCTTTTATGTTTGTTTTGAGCGCTGGCACTGCGACACTAATTATCAAAATTATATAACCGCGAAGGCCGATTTTATAAGAGCCTTATTTTCCGGGCCTCCCAAAAAATAGCTCGGGGTAAGACTGGCCTGGCCAATCCCACCCCGAAAATGCCCCCCGAGCTGCCGCCGGGGGTGCCATGCCAGATCGGCGGGCACCCGCATGGGCGGCGGCCTCGGGATGTGGGCAGTTTGAGTGGGGCGTTTCTGGTTGAACGCCCCGAGTAGCATGGCACCGAGGGCAAAGAGGGTAAGCCTGTACATAGCAATGGATAGTACAGGGAGTGAGAAAAGAACGAAAAACACCTGGCGGCAATCCGTACCCGGCGGCGGAAGTGCGCCCTGATACTGACTATCGCCAAGTGTTTTTACAATCCTGAGTTGTTATAAATGGTGACCCAAAGCACCTAGGGTGGTGGGCCCGCAGCGGATCGGGCGACCCGTCACACTGATTTACATCTTCGACTTCGTCTTGCTCATGTGGTCCTTAGACATCATTTTACCGTCTTTCATCATCATCATTTTGCCGTCCATGGTCATCATCTCACCTTCCTTCATCTTCATGGTGGTGCCGTCCTTCATTTTACAGGTGCCGTCCATCATGCACATGCTGCCGTCGCTCATGGTCATGTTCTGAGTCATCGGCATCATCTTGCCGTCCTTCATCATCATCATTTTGCCATTTTTCATCATCGTGCCGTCTTTCATCATGCCACTCTGGGCCATGGATTTAGACTTCATCTTGCTGCCCTGCGTGGGTGTGGTCTGGGTCTGGGCCTGAGCAATGCTACAGACGCCGACGAGGGCAAGCGTGAACAGGGTTTTCAGTGCGGTTTTCATAAAATGGGGTGGGGATAAGGTGGAAATTAGGGAAGTGATGATCAATGGGCAGGCCGCTGCCTTACAGCAGGCGGGACTTACGCAGTTTTCTTTACCAAACTGCTTTTACGACAGCTGGGGGGCTTTTCCAGGCTGTCACGGTAGCTGCTGCTTCAGCAACTACTTAAATTTAATGATTTTTTAATCTTACTACGTAAGCCCGGTTAGAATGGGCAGGAAAACCAGCCACTAGTACGGATTCGGCGTCAGGCTCTGGCCATTGACTACGGGGCTGATCTGCACCACCTAGGTTCTGCACGAAAATCAGCATAGCCATAAACCCGCTGAACAGTAGCCACGCCAGCGCAATGATTGGCCCGGCCGCCAGCACCGCTGGACGGACCGCAGGCAAATTATGCAAGCTTTAGGAAGGATTTCGCACCAACTCCGGCTCATGGTAGCCGTTACTTTGTAGTAGGATTGCCGGGCACCCGCGAGCGGCCCAAAAATGCCCCCCAGTCATCGTTACGCTACTTACTACTGCTATGGAACCAGCCACGAAAACCGAAACCCTCGACATTGAAGGCATGACCTGCGCCTCGTGCGCGGCCTCCGTGGAGAAGTCCCTCACGCGTACGCCCGGCGTACAGCGGGTGGTGGTCAACTTCGCCACCGAAAAAGCGACCGTCGACTACGTGCCTGCCCAGGCCACGCCGGCCACGCTGAAAGACGCAGTGGTAAAGGCCGGCTACGGCGTGCTGGAGCGTGCGCCCGGCACGAGCGCGGCCGAGCGCAGCGCCGAAATCGACCGCCAGAAAGCCCTGGCCTACCAGAAGCTCAAACGCCGCTTCGGGGTGGCCGTGGTGCTGGCCGTCATCATCATGCCCCTGAGTATGCTTATGCTCTGGCCGGCCCTGATGGAGCGCGTGAATATGCCCATTCTCAACTATGTGCTGTTGGCTCTCACCTTGCCCGTGCTTTTCTACAGTGGGCGCGAATTCTTCAGTTCCGCCTGGAACAGCTTCAAGCACCGGGCGGCGAATATGGATACGCTTATCGCCGTGGGCACCGGCGCGGCTTTCCTGTACAGCCTGGCCGCTACCGTAGTGCCCGATTGGTTTATGCGCCGGGGTCTCATGCCGGAGGTGTATTATGATACTACGGCTACCATCATTGCCCTGATTCTGCTGGGCAAGGTGCTGGAGCTACGCGCCAAAACCCAGACCTCCGCTGCCATGAAAGCCCTGATGGGGTTGCAGGCCAAGACGGCCCGCGTGGTGCGCCCCGATGGCCAAGAGGTAGACGTGCCCATCGAGCAAGTGCAGCTGGACGATATAATCGTTGTCCGGCCCGGCGAAAAAGTGGCCACGGATGGTGTGATTGCCGAAGGCCACTCCGCCGTGGACGAGGCCATGCTCACGGGGGAAAGCCTGCCGGTGGAAAAGAAGGAAGGCGACCCGGTGTTTGGGGCCACGCTCAATAAAACCGGCTCTTTCCGCTTCCGCGTGACCAAAGTCGGGGCCGATACCATGCTTTCCCAGATCGTGAAGCTGGTGGAGGATGCTCAGGGCAGCCGCGCCCCCATTCAGCGCCTGGCCGACAAGGTCAGCGCTATTTTCGTGCCCACAGTAATCGTTATCGCCATTCTCACCTTCGTGCTCTGGTTTGATCTGGCTCCGTTGGAAGCGCGCCTGCCGCTGGCGCTGGTCAATTTCGTGGCCGTGCTCATCATTGCCTGCCCCTGCGCCCTGGGCCTGGCCACGCCCACGGCCATTATGGTCAGTACGGGCAAGGGCGCGGAGCACGGTGTGCTGATTCGCAACGCGGAAGCCCTGGAGAAAGCCTATCAGGTGGATACCGTACTGCTGGACAAAACCGGCACCATCACCCGCGGCGAGCCCGCCGTGACCGATTTTGTGCCCGCCGGCCGTCAGGATGCTGCTCAGCTCCTGCAAATCGTGGCGGCGGTGGAACGGCAGTCGGAGCACCCGTTGGCGGAGGCTGTGGTGCGCTACGCCGATGCTCAAAACGCCCCCCAGCTCCCCGCCACCGGCTTCCGGGCCGTGGAGGGTAAAGGCGCCGCCGCCACCGTGGCGGGCCAGGCGGTGCTTATCGGCAACCGCCGCCTCCTGACCGAAGAAGGCGTGAGCCTATCGGCAGAGCTGACGGCGCAGGCCGAGCAGCTTCTGAATCAGGCCAAAACGGTGCTTTACGTGGCCGTGGCGGGTCAGGCCGTGGGGCTGATCGGCGTGGCCGATACCGTCCGCGAAACGTCGGCGGCGGCTATTAAGCAGTTGCAGGCCCTGGGCCTGGAAGTGGTCATGATGACCGGCGACAACCCCCAGACGGCCGCGCAGGTAGCCGGACAGATGGGCATCACGCGCTACTTTGCCGAGGTGCTGCCCAGCGGCAAGGCCGGCAAGGTGAAGGAGCTGCAAGCCGAGGGCCGCACCGTGGCCATGGTGGGCGACGGCATCAACGACGCGCCCGCCCTGGCCCAGGCCGACATCGGCCTGGCTATGGGCGGCGGCACCGACGTGGCCATGGAAGCGGCGGGTATCACACTCATGCGATCCGACCTACAGGGGGTAGTGACGGCCATTGAACTGTCGCGCCAGACGATTCGGACCATTAAGCAGAATCTGTTTTTTGCTTTTATCTATAACACGCTGGGCATTCCCATCGCGGCCGGGTTGCTCTACCCTTTCTTCGGCATCCTGCTTTCGCCCATGCTGGCCGCCGGGGCTATGGCGCTCAGCTCCGTATCCGTTCTCACCAACTCGCTGCGTCTGCGTGGGTTTTCGCCCGTTAAAAACTAAGCGAGTTGAAGTTTGAACCTGGCATACGGCCAGGCGTTATATCCCGCAGAGGAGAGCGCAGAGGTACGCAGTGTTCTACCGAGCGCTCTATGGCACCTTCACTTGTCAATTAAACCAATCCCTATGGATACTGCCGAAATCATCGTAACCGTCGTGGGCCTGGCTCTGGCCGGGTTCGTTGTCTGGTATTTTTTCTTCTCGGCGCGCCAGACGGCTAGTGCCGTTTCTTCCTCCAGCGGAGTACAGGAAGTGGATATCACCGTTAAGGGCGGCTACTCGCCCGACGTGATAGAAGTGGAGCGCGGCAAGCCCGTGCAGCTGAGCTTCTACCGCGACGAGGAAAACAGCTGCTCCGAAGAGATTCTGTTCCCGGACTTCAGCATTCGGCGCGACCTGCCGGCCTTCAAGACTACGCTGGTCGAGCTATTGCCCGAGCAGGCCGGCCGCTTTGAGTTTACCTGCGGCATGGGAATGCTGCGCGGCAGTCTGGTGGTAAAATAAGCCCCCAGTTCCTATGACCAACGAGTTGAACTCTCCGCACACCTTGCCCCCACCCGGCAGTCACCGGCTATTGATTAAAAACATGGTCTGCCCGCAGTGCATTCGGGTGGTGGGCGAGGACCTTAGGGCCCTGGGCCTGCGCGTGCACCGCGTGGTACTGGGGGAGGCTGATGTTTCGGTGCCCGACGGAGCCGAGCCCGACTGGGGGGCTCTTCGGGCCAGCCTGGCAGCGGCCGGATTTGCCTTGCTCGAAGACCCGCGGGCCCAGCTAGTGGAGCGCATCAAAACCCTGCTGGTTACGCTGATTCACTACCCGCCGCCCGGCCCACGCCTGCTCAATTACTCCGCCTATTTGGTCGAGCACTTGGAGCGCGACTACCATTACCTGTCCCACCTGTTTTCGGCCTCTGAGGGGCTCACGATTGAGAAATTTATCATCCGCCAGAAGGTGGAGCGGGCCAAGGAGCTGATTGGCTACGGCGAGCTGAGCATCGCGGAGGTAGCACAGCAGCTTGGCTACAGCAGCCCGGCCCACCTGTCGCGGCAGTTTCGGCAGGTGACGGGCCTCACGCCCACTGAATTGCAGAAGCTGGGCCCCGCCAGCAGCGTTCGGCGCAGCCTGGATGCGCTGATTTAAGGCCACGAAAAGACGCCAGCCACGGGCGAGAAGAAACAGGAGCTCGTCTGCCGGTGCTCTTATTTCATCGAAATGGCTACCATAGTGGTTGAGCCCCCGACCGTGAACTTGCAGTCGTCGAAGGTCGGGATTCGGAAGCGAGGCTTCACGTTATTTGATAAGGCAAATGGCTCGGTGGGAATACCTACCATGTTGCGGTCCACCAAATCGTTTTCATTTAAATCCTGCGTCAGCGCGATAGCCCACTCGCCGGGGGGCAGTTGGATAGGGTATACCACCTTGGTTCGACCGGCCGGCTTGACGTACTTAAGCAGGGTATAGTGGTTGCGCACCAGGAAGTTAGCCTTCACGTTGTAGAAGTACAGTTTCAGTGTGGCTTTGCTGGAGGGTAGATTGGAAACGACCACGGTCACCGCCGTCTCGGCCGCGGGGGGAGCTGGCGTAGTAGTAGGAAACAGCGCGGCAACCGATAGCCAAGCAAGTGCAAATAGAGTCATGGCAATAACATTAAGGTGAACGGCGGTCATACAAGACGCAGGCCGTTTTAGTTTCATTGACTGGCGACCCAGATTATGACTTCGCCCAGCTTATGATCAACCATCACCAGGCCGCCATCGGCAACTCCAATGCTCTGCTCAAGTATGGCCGCGAGACTGTGACCAAGGCGCTGGCCGAACAAATCATCGCAGACCAGAAAGTGGAATTAAGATACTGCAGGAGTGGCTGCTGAGAAACAAGAAAATTTAGACCTTCCCGGCTTCCTATTCCGGCAGCGGACCTATTGGGCTCGCTGTTTTTTTGTGCGTTAGTCAGCTAGCGCTTGGGTTCATTCGCTGACTACGACAGCCATCTGATTATTGGCTGGGTTGATTGCCAGCCGACTGGCTTTCTTCAGGCCCGGCACCGCTCCTGTCATCTTCACCGGCTTCCAGCCATCGCGATGCCCTGGCCGGAAGGCGTAAATCTGCTGCCCATTGCTCATTAGCATCAGTCCATTCTTCGTCCAGGCCAAATCTTCAGATCCTTCCAGCGCGGGGCCCAGAATCGAAATAACCTTGGTGTTAGTATCAAACCGCTTGACTAACCACTTGCCCTCCGCCGTTTTCTCTAGGAAGCTGATGGCAGACTGATTAGGTATTTGTTTCAGGGAGCGGCCAATATTACGGGCTATAATGGTGTCTTGGCGCGTTGCCAGGTCAAGGTAATGCAGTTCGTTGCTGGGCGTGGCCAGCGCGTACACCAGCAGGCGGGACTGGTCAATCCAGGCATGGTACCCCACTTTCAGCGTATTCACTAGAATAGTAGGGGCGCCGCCCGCCAGGGGGTATTTGCCTAAATCCTGCTGCCCGTTGTCGCGCTGGATGATGCAGGAGAGAAACTGTTGGTCTGCCGTGAGCAGGGGCGAATATTCCCGCTCACGCGTAGCAGTAATCTGCTGCGTTTGGGCGGTTTTATAGTTGTACGATTTTAGGTCGGTGCGGCTGCTGTCCGTGCTGGAAGAAAAGTAAAGCAGGGGAAGAGAAGGGTGAAAAAAAGGCTGATTGTCGTAGCCTTTGTGCGGGGTAATGTTGCGCGGGTTAGACAGTAGCACCGTGTTGCCTTTCACAGACAAGTCTACCAGATAAATGTCGGTATCTACCTGCGCCGAAGCCAGGTAGGGGAAAAGGCAGCACAGAATAGTCGCTAATCGATTCATCGGAAGGGGGCTAAGAAAAGTGAAAGTAAGGTTAGTTTGTGAAATATGGCTTTTTGCCAAGAGCCGCTTACCTTGTTAGCGGCTGCGCCCACTATGTGGTCAGCTACAAGTATGAAAAAACGATACATAGGGAGTCTGATGTTGCTTTTGGCTCTGGCAGGATTTGCGGGCCCCGATTCGGGCGTGCAAAAAGTGCGGCGGTACCGCCAAACCCACGAACTGCCCCTGCTGACGGAGTATATGCAGTTTCTGGCCATCCCCAACGTAGCCGCCGACAGCGCTAATCTGCGCCATACGGCCCGTTTCATCCTGGGTATGATGCAGAAGCGAGGCATCAAAGCACAGCTACTGCCGGCTACTACGCCGGGCGTGCCGCCCGCCGTGTATGGGGAAGTGCGTACGCCCGGTGCCAAGCGCACCATCGTTTTTTATGCCCACTATGATGGCCAGCCGGTAAACGCGGCGCAGTGGGCTACAGGGCTGAGTCCGTTCAAACCCCAACTAACGAGCGCCGCTTTGACTCAAGGGGGGCAATTTATTCCGATGATGCAGGCTGGGGAAACGTCCAAACCTGACTGGCGCCTCTACGCCCGCAGCAGCTCCGATGACAAGGCCGGGGTTATGGCAATCCTGGCAGGCTACGAAGCCCTGGTGCAAAGTAAGCAGCGGCCCGGCGTCAACATCAAATTCTTTTTTGAAGGCGAAGAAGAAAAAGGCTCGCCGCACTTGAGTGAGATTGTGGAAGGCAACCGCGCCCTGCTCGCTTCCGACCTCTGGATTATCTGCGACGGGCCGGTGCATCAGTCGGGGCAGAAGCAGGTGGTATTTGGCGCCCGCGGCGACGTGAATGTGGGCCTCACCGTCTATGGCCCCAAGCGGCCCCTGCACAGCGGACACTACGGCAACTGGGCACCGAATCCAGCGCTGACTTTGGCGCAGCTATTAGCCTCCATGAAGGATAGCACTGGCCGCGTGACCATCGCCGGCTTTTACGACGACGTAACGCCACTCACTGCCAAGGAGCAGCAGGCGCTAAGCCGCGTGCCCAACCTCGACGCGCAGATACAGCAAGAGCTAGGCTTCGCCCGGCCAAATGGTGGGGGGCAAAGTTTGAATGAATTAATCAATCAGCCTTCGCTGAACATAAACGGTATGCGCAGCGCTAATGTGGGGGCGCAGGCGGCCAATGTTATTCCCACCACGGCCGAGGCTACCCTGGATTTGCGCCTCGTGCTTGGCAATGACTGGGAGCGGCAGGTAGCCAAAGTGACAAGCCACATCCAGCGTCAGGGCTTTTTTGTGACCACGCAGGAACCCACCGACGCCGAGCGCGCCCGCTATCCGCGCATTGTGCGCCTAACGCCTCATACGGGCTACAACGCCGAGCGCACCGCCATGGATTTGCCTCTGGCTCAGGAAGTAGTAGCCGCCGTGCGGCGCACCAGCACCCAGCCGGTAGTGCAGGTACCTACTTCGGGCGGCAGCCTGCCCCTGCATGTGTTCAGGAAAATAAACGCGACGACGCTCACCGTGCCGGTCGCTAACTATGACAACAACCAGCACGCGGAAAATGAGAATATCCGGCTGGGCAACCTCTGGGATGGGTTGGAAACCATGGCCGCGATTATGCAGCTGAAGTAGGGCCGTTTCTGAACCAGCTTAAGCGTTAGGTTAGCTCCTTCTGCATACATACGCTATTCTCTACGCCCACGTACTGCCCATAATTCGGAATGCGTTGGTAGCCGCTCTTTTGATAAAGACGGATGGCTTCAAGTTGCTTCATGCCCGTTTCCAGGACGCAGCCTTTGTAATGAAGTTCCTGTGCCCAGCGCTCTAATTCCGCTAGTACAGCCGGCGCAATTCCCTGGCCCCGCCAACTAGGGTGCACAAACATGCGCTTGACTTCCATCAGCTCGGCCGTAAACTCCTTGATAGCCCCGCAGCCGACCGGCTCGTCGTGCTGGTAAGCTACTACGACGTGCTTGATCTTATCAACCTTGTTGAACTGAGCGTAAAACGCATGATCAGGGCCGTTGCGCTCCCGCAAATCGTGGTCGAGCAATTGCACCAGCGCCCGAAAGTCGGGGTTGTCGGAGGCCGTTCGGGTGAGGCGTAGCATAGAAATTTAAGTTGTTGCGGTCGGGAAGATTAAAGCCAAAGAATTGCCCCCAGGCTGCAATGCGTTCGTTCTTTAGGCTTACGCTCGTTTTCTTTTGAAATAGAAGTAAAAGGGCAAGCTCGTAAGCATCAGGGCAAGGCCCAACATGGACTGCTGGGGTTGAGTGACGAGCGTATTGACAACTAAGGCGAAGGCGAACAGCAGAATAATAAACTGAATAATGGGGTAACCAGTCACCGGCACCGTGATTTTGCCCTGACGCTTCATCTTCAGTACCGCCGCCGCTAACATACCGTAGAAAAGGAAGTTACCGAAGATGACTAAGTCGGTTAGCCGCTCGAAGGTGCCGGAAATAACCAGCAGGCAGCTCCACGCAAAAGTGAACAGCAGGGCTACGTGGGGCGTGCGGTAGCGCTGGTGCACTGCCCCGGCGTGGGCAAAGAAAAAACGCTCCTGCGCCATGCGGAAATAAATGCGGCTATGGGAAAGCAGTACGGTATTGAGGGACCCAAATACGCTGATCATAATTAAAACCAGAATCCACGTTTTGCCCGCCTTTCCCAGCATCGCTTCGGCCACTACCGCCGCACCTATCTCATTCGGACTCACCGCCGCCAGAGCAGGCAAAGGCAATACCCGCAGGTAGGCATAGTTGACCAATACATACAGCCCAATGGCGATGCTTACCCCTAACAGGATGGCTCGCGGCACATTACGCGTCGGATTTTTGATTTCGCCCGTAACGAAAGAAAGGTCCATCCAGCCATCGTAAGCCCAAAAGACACTGAGCAGCGCCCCAAAAAAGGCGTTGAAAAAAGGCGTATCCGCAACCGCCGCGGTGCTTAGGTTGGGCAATGGCGTTTGCTCCGAAGTTGGGGTGGTCATAAACAATCCCAGAATGATGAGCAGCAGAATACCCATGATTTTGGCGGCCGTGAACACGTTGCTGAGCTTACCGCTGCCGGCCACCCCACGGTAGTTTACCCACGTCAGAACGCCGATGGTGCCGATAGCCAGAATTTTGATTCCTGAATCGGCAAAGGGATAAATGAGTTGGCCGATAGATACCTGCTCAAGGTGCCGCAACGGATTGGGTAGCGGCAACAGAGTGTTAATGGTTTGCGCGAAGATGAAAGCCAGCGCGGCCACGGAAGCGGTACCGATAATGGTGAAGTCGCTCCACCCAAACAGGAAGGAGGCAAAATTACCGAACGAAAGCCGCAGGTACTCATAAACGCCCCCCGACTCTTCTGTGAGGGAGGATAAGCCAGCTAGATTGAGTGCTCCACATATCGTAATGAGGCCAGCTAGTACCCACGCGGCCACTATCCAAGCTTCACTAAGGCCAGTCTGGGCCAGGGGCACGATCTTCTTGAACACCCCGGAGCCAATCACAACGCCGGCCACGAGGAAGATGCCGGTGAATAACCCAACTGCGCGGATCAAGGTAGGGCCGGAAGCACTGGTTGGCCTAGCGGGATTGTCCATGCACGAGGAATAAGTAAGGGTTAGAAGCCGGGGAAGATAGAAAAATTGTCCTGCGAAAGTGTAAGCAACAGGCGAAGGGGCGCTCCGTAAACTAACCTCGCATCCCGCCGTTTAAATTTGATATGCATCTCACCCTCCGTACCCGCGTCGCTCAGCCCCCGGCTCAGGTAATGGCCGGTTTCACCCGCGAGCTGTTCCTGCAACTGGCACCCCCGTTTCCTCAGATGCGACTGCACCGCTTCGACGGCAGCCGGCGCGGTGACCAGGTGGAGATTGAGTTGGTTGCGGGTCCCATCAGTCAGCGCTGGACTAGCCTGATTACCGACGACGGCGTGATGCCCGGCGGCACGCATTATTTCATCGACGAAGGACAAAAACTGCCCGGACCTTTGCGCTTCTGGCGCCACCGCCACCTCATGCAGCCCAGCCCCGAGGGTGGCACTATTATCATTGATGCGGTGGAATTCCGCACAGCCTCGCGGGTGCTGGATGCGCTGCTGTACCCGGTGATGTGGGCGCAGTTTGCCTGGCGTCAGCCTATTTATCGGCGGCTATTTCGGTGAAGGGGCAGGGATTGGCGTACTTTTGCCCCCCAGCTCTTTTTTATTTCTTGCCGCCATGCCTGCCATCGTCACCCTCAAACCTGGTAAAGATCAATCCTTGCGTCGCCTGCACCCGTGGGTGTTTTCGGGCGCTATTGCTCGTATGCAGGGTCAGCCACAGGAGGGCGAAGTGGTAATAGTGCAGGCCTCGAATGGTGAGCAGCTGGGCGTGGGGCATTATGCGCCGGGCTCAATTGCCGTGCGTATGCTGGGTTTTGGCCCCGAAGCCACGGAGCCGGATGCCTCTTTCTGGGAAGGTAAGCTGCGCAACGCGTACCAATTGCGCCAGCGCTTGGGTTTGACAACTCAGGGAGAAAATTCGTCGCAGCCCGTTGCTGGAAAAGCCCCCCAGACTGCAAAAGACAGTGTTACCGACGTTTACCGCTTAATTCACGCCGAAGGTGATGGTCTGCCAGGCCTGATTGTGGACGTGTACGGCGACGTAGCCGTGTTGCAAGCGCACAGCGCCGGTATGTACCTGGCCCGTCCGCAGATTGCCGCCGCGCTAAAAGCCGTGTTGGGCGAAAACCTTCGCGCCATCTACGATAAAAGCGCCGAAACCGTACCGGCCAAAGCCGCCCCCGACGCGCAGAACGGCTACTTATTGGGCAGCTCAACCGGCACCGAGCATCTGGTACACGAAAACGCGCATCCCTTTGCCGTGGATTGGGAAACCGGCCAGAAAACCGGCTTCTTCATCGACCAGCGCGACAACCGTGACCTGTTGGCCCGCTACTCGGCCGGCCGGCGCGTGCTGAACACGTTTTGTTATACGGGGGGCTTTTCGGTGTACGCCCTGCAAGCCGGGGCTACTTTGGTGCACTCCGTGGACAGCTCCAAACGCGCCATTGAGCTTACCGAGCGCAACGCGGCCCTTACTGGTCTGGAAGATAAGCACGCGGCCTACGCCCAGGATGTTTTCAGCTTTATGAAAGCCAGCGAGGAGCAGTACGACCTCATCGTGCTCGATCCGCCGGCGTTTGCCAAGCACCTCTCGGCCCGGCACAATGCCTTGATGGGCTACAAGCGCCTGAACGCGGCGGGCCTGCGCCGCATCGCGCCGGGGGGCATTTTGTTCACCTTCAGCTGCTCGCAGGTGGTGAGCCGGGAGCTGTTTCAGGGCGCAGTGCTGGCGGCGGCCATTGAGGCGGGCCGGCAGGTGCGGGTGCTTCATCACCTCACCCAGCCCGCCGACCACCCAGTAAGCTTGTTTCACCCCGAAGGCGAGTACCTGAAGGGATTGGTGCTGGCGGTAGAGTAGGACTATTTTCACAGAACCAGTCAAGCTTAGCACATCATAGCATAGATAAAATTTATCTATAACGTAAACATCTATCATACTATGTCGTATATTTGCGTCATACTTCATAGTTCGTTTATGACTTACGCCAAAACCACCGCCTTCACCGAGGAACAGCAACAGTTGGCTCGCGTAGCTAAAGCCCTGGCTCATCCGGCGCGGGTGGCCATTATTCAGCTGTTGGCTTCTAAAAGAACTTGTATATCCGGCGACATCGCGGCGGAGCTGCCGCTTTCGCGCACCACGGTTTCCCAGCACTTACAAGAGTTAAAGGCGCTGGATTTGATTCGGGGCGAGATTGACGGGCTGACCGTTTGCTACTGCCTCAATACGGAGCTGCTGCGCCATGTACACCAACAGTTCACCGCCTTTTTTGTCGAGTCGACTGCTGCCGATACCTGCGCGCCAGGTAGCGCTTGCTGCTAATTTTTTCTCTCACCTCTACCCTTTCCGCACTTATGGAAACTGCTGTTTTTCCCCGCATGCACGTCTCGCTGTACGTGTCCGATTTGGCCGCTACGGTCAACTTTTATACGGCTTTCTTCGGGCAGCCGGCGGCCAAAATCCGGCGTGGCTACGCTAAGTATGTGCTGGATAAGCCATCATTGATTATCTCCTTTGTCGAAAATCCCGACCGTGTAGCCAGCAACTTCGGTCACCTGGGCTTTCAGGTAGAGACGGTGCAGGAAATGGAGCAGCGCCTGGAGGCAGCGCGCAGAACTGGCCTGCTGCCCCGCGAAGAAATGGGCACCAGCTGCTGCTACGCTAAACAGGACAAGTTTTGGGTAAACGACCCCGACGGGGTAGAGTGGGAAGTGTACTACTTCCACGAAGACGCCGAGTTCAACGACCCGCGCTACCAGCAGGAGTACGATCAGGCCAACGGCAGTGGAAGTAGCCAGTGCTGCATCGCGCCAGCCGCTAAAGCTGCCCCGGTAGCCGAAGAAGTGCTGACCACGGCCCCGATGGCCTTCACGTTGGTAGACGCCACGCTGGCCAACTCGTCTGCGGCAGCCTGCACGCCCGGCGGCGGTTGCTGCTAGGAAAGAGTGTGCCTGTGCTGACTAGTCCTGCTTTCCGCTGATCGTGGGGGGCTTTTTCCTGCTCTTCTGACCATTGCTACCGCATGAAACCATCTCACCCGGCTCTTCCAAGTCCTCCGCCCGAAGCAGTAGCTCACAAAAAGCTCTCCGGCCTCGACAGAGGCCTGACGCTCTGGATATTTCTGGCGATGGGACTGGGCGTGGCTCTGGGCTACCTGGTGCCGGGCATAGAGCAGGCCGTGGACTACTTCACGGTAGGCACCGTGAACGTGCCCATTGCCATCGGCCTCATTCTGATGATGTATCCGCCCCTGGCCAAGGTGAAGTACGAGCAGCTGCCTCGGGTCTTTAAAAATACCCGCATCATTGGCTTGTCGCTGGTGCTGAACTGGATTGTGGGGCCGCTGCTGATGTTTTTTCTGGCCATCTGGCTGTTGCCCGACAAGCCCGAGTACATGATGGGCCTGATTCTGATTGGCATTGCCCGCTGCATTGCCATGGTGCTGGTCTGGAATGACTTAGCCGATGGCAGTCGTGAGTACGCGGCCGGATTAGTAGCCCTGAATTCCATTTTTCAGGTGCTGTTCTACTCGGTGCTGGCCTGGCTGTTTATCACGGTGCTACCGCCTTATTTTGGGCTGAAAGGCTACGCCGTGAATATTAGCATCTGGGATATTGCCCAGAGCGTGCTCGTGTATTTGGGTATCCCGTTCGCGGGGGGCTTTTTGTCGCGCCTCGTGCTGCGCCGGCTGAAAGGTGATGTCTGGTACGAGCAGGTATTTATCCCCGCCATCAGCCCTATTACCCTCATTGCCTTGCTCTTGACTATCGTGGTCATGTTTAGCCTGAAAGGTGAACTGATCGTGCGGATTCCGTTGGATGTGCTGCGTGTGGCGCTGCCACTGGCCTTGTACTTCGGTATCATGTTCGTGCTCAGCTTTGCGGCTGGCAAGTGGCTGGGGGCCGATTATGCCGAAAACGCCTCCATAGCCTTCACCGCCACCGGCAACAACTTTGAGCTGGCTATTGCCGTGGCCATTGGAGTGTTTGGCCTGAACTCGGGGCAGGCCTTTGCCGGCGTTATCGGGCCGCTGATTGAGGTGCCGGCGCTCATTGCCCTGGTCAACGTGGCCTTCTGGTTTCGCCGCCGCTGGTACGCGGGCCGAAGCGTAGCGGCTCCTTTTTGATTCCTCATCTCCCTCTTTTGTGTATGTCTGATAAGAAAAACGTGCTGTGCACCGGTAATTCCTGCCGCAGCCAGCTCATGCACGGCTACTTAGCTCAAAGTCTGGGCGACCAGGCCACTGTGTACAGTGCTGGCATCGAAACGCACGGCGTCAATCCGAAAGCTATTCAGGTGATGCGGGAAGATGGAGTAGATATTTCGCACCACACCAGCAACCACGTAGACGAGTACGCGGCCGTGTCCTTCGATTATGTCATTACCGTCTGCGACAATGCCCGCGAGGCCTGCCCGGTATTTCCCTCCTCGGCCACTAAGCTGCATCACAACTTCCCCGACCCGGCCAGAGCCACCGGCACCCCGGACGAAATAATAAATCAGTTTCGGGTAGTGCGTGATGAGGTGAAAGCGTATGCCCAGGATTTTACGCGTCGGTATTTTAATTGATTCTACTGGTTATCTGGATTTCTAAGCGACGTTAATTTTCACTGCGCCGCGCCTCATTCAGCGCGTGAAATACGCAAGCGGAGCTACAACCCGAAAAGAAGACTTCAGAGTGCTCGGGCTGCCATCCAGCCACAAAATCTCTTCTACCGTGTAAAAAAGCCACCCAGTAGACTTTTGCGCCTTTTACGCGCTCCTTCCCACATTCTGGTGAACCTGAAGGCAGTAGTGTTGAGTTTAGGTAGTCGTATTTGGTACTGCTCACTAACAATTCAGCTGTTGTAGCGGTAGAGTTCAGCAACGTGCCCCACCAGCGTAGGTGGAGCGCGCTGCTGAACTGCTAATTTTATGACCCTTCGGGGCTACTTATACAGCCAGTTAGCGTGAAGCAAACCAGCACTACAAACCGTACATCCGCTTCTTCCCTTAAGCAACCTGCCGCTATCATCGGGGCCGGCATTGCCGGTATCGCCACGGCCGTGCGGCTGGCGCTGAAAGGCCACGCCGTCACGGTATTTGAGGCGCAGGAGTCGTTTGGGGGCAAAATGTACCAGTTTGAGCTGCCCGGCGGCTACCGCTTCGATGCCGGTCCGTCGCTGTTCACCTTGCCCCAACTCGTAGACGATTTGTTTCGGCTGGCTGGCCGCGACCCGCAGGACCATTTTCGCTACGAGCGCCTTGATCCGATAACCCATTACTTTTTTGCCGACGGCACCCGTCTGAAAGCCTGGGCCGACGAAGAAAAGTTTGCCGCTGAAGTAGAGGAAAAGCTCGGTGTGCCGGCCGCCGATGTACTAAGCTTCCTGCGCCGCAGCGCCTCCGCCTATAAGGCCACCGAAAGCACTTTTCTGCATAAGTCCCTGCACAAAGCCGCCACCTACCTCAGCCCTGAGGTGCTGCGGGCGGTAGCGGCGCTGCCGGGCTTGGGCCTCACCGGCACCATGCACCAGCGCCACACCAAGGCATTCACTGACCCGCGCCTGGTGCAGCTCTTTGACCGCTTCGCTACTTACAACGGCTCCGATCCTTACCAAGCTCCTGCTACGCTCAGCCTGATTCCGCATCTGGAGCACGGAATTGGTGCTTTTTATCCCGTGGGGGGCATTTATAGCATTGCCCAAAGCCTGGTAGGTCTGGCCGAAGAGCTGGGCGTGGAGTTTCGCTATAATGAGCCGGTGGAAGAAATATTGACCGCTATGAGCCGCGTAACCGGCGTGCGCACGACCCAGGACGTGTACGACTTTGAACTGGTAATCAGCAACATGGATGTGGTGCCGACCTACCGCCGCCTGTTGCCGAGCCAGCCCGCGCCTGAGCGCACGCTGAGCCAGCCGCGCTCTTCCTCAGCCCTGATTTTTTACTGGGGAATCGCCCGCGAATTCGCCGAGCTGGACCTGCACAATATATTCTTCTCCCAGGATTATCAGCAGGAATTTAAGGCCATTTTCGAGCAGAAAACCGTGAGTGCTGACCCGACGGTCTACGTGAACGTGACGTCCAAAAAAACGCCCCCCGATGCGCCCGCGGGCCACGAAAACTGGTTTGTGATGGTGAATGTGCCCCACCATCAGGGCCAGGATTGGGACGCGCTCATTGCCCAAACCCGTCGGGCCGTGCTCGACAAACTAACCCGCACCCTGGGCGCAGCCGTAGAACCCCTGATTCGGGCCGAGCGGGTCTGGGACCCGCGTGGGATTGAGGAGCGCACATCGTCTTTTGGCGGCGCTTTGTACGGCAGCAGCTCTAACAATGCACTGGCCGCTTTTCTGCGTCATCCCAACTTTTCGCGCCAACTTGATGGCTTGTACTTTTGCGGCGGTAGCGTGCATCCTGGCGGCGGCATTCCACTTTGCCTGCTATCGGCCAAAATTGCCGCTGAGTTGATCAAGAGTTAAGAAGTTGTTTCACCTTTCGTCAGTCAGCCTCTGAAACGTCATGCCGAGCAACGCGCAGCATCTCGCGTGCCGATGCGGGGTTAATCCTATAACCGCTGGTAAGATGCTGCGCGTTGCTCGGCATGACGGTTTAGTGAAAGATTTATGTTAATTCCGAAAACATGCGTTCTTCCAGCTGCTGCTAAACTTCATTTAGAACGCTTACCGATAATTTCCTCCTCCGTGTCTTTTTCCGAATCTACGCAAAGCTTGCCCATCGCGCCGCCTACGGGCACCGACCCAGGGCAACACCGGTTGCGCCTGGCGCAGGGCATTCTGCTCCTGTTTCACGTCACGGGTTTCCTGGGCCTGGCGCTTTCCCAGGACCCCAGCTTTTTCCTGCAATTCACCCCGCTCAATCTGCTGCTGACGGCCGCGCTGCTGCTGGCTTTTCACCCCGACCACAGCCCCACGTTTATCTGGTTTAGTCTGGTGGTGATGGTAGTCGGCTTTTTCGTGGAGGTAGTGGGCATCAACACAGGCTACCTGTTTGGGCAGTACAGCTACGGCGATACGCTGGGCATAAAGGTGCTGGGCGTGCCGCTGCTGATTGGGGTAAACTGGTGGATACTAACCTATTCTACGGGCGTATTGGCCAGGTACCTGCCGCTGCCCAGTATCGGGCGGGCGGTGGTGGCGGCCCTGCTCATGGTGGGCCTCGATGCCTGCATTGAGCCCGTAGCCGGCAGCCTCGACTTCTGGCAGTGGCAATACGATTTGATTCCGCTCCTTAATTTTAAGGGCTGGTTCGTGATTTCATTCATTTTGCAGGTATATTTCAACCGAACGCAGTTCACGAAGCGTAATGCCCTGGTACCTTTCGTGTACCTATTACAGCTGCTATTCTTCTTCGGTTTAGGGTTGGTGAAATAGAGATTAAGAGGTTAAAAATCATCTTGTTGACTAGGAAAAGAAGGTGACGTACACGCTTTTCCTGTAGCTATAGTATGTTACAGACTTTTAAGAGCAACCTGCTGAAAGAGGCCCAGCTCGTATTTGCCCGCTTCGGCGTTAATCGCTTATCCGAGAGTGAGCTGATGGAGGCGCTGCATGTGGCACCGGCTACTTTCTATGGCCTGTTTCGCGACAAGGACGACCTGGTTGTGCAGGCCATGGCCTACGATCTGGAGCGGCAAAAACAGGAGCATCAAGAGCTGTTCGCCAACTTCTCGACGCCCGTTGAGCGCCTGTTGGCAGTGTACGCGCACGGGTACAATGAGATGAGTAAGGTGACGGGCAATGCTATCCTGGAGATTCAGCACCTGCATCCGAAAGCCTGGAATTTGATGCAGGACCATTTGAAAAACTATGGCTTTCTGATGCTCCGCGACCTCATACAGGAAGGCGTACTTCAGCAGCAGCTACGCCATGATATTGATATTGAGCTGGTAACCAAAATCTTAATGGAAATGCTAAATATGGTTTTAAACCACGAGCTTTTCCCTCCCGACCAATACACCCGCGCAGAAGTAATGCGTAGCGCGCACTTCTACTACATTCGGGGCCTGTGCACCGATTCGGGGCTGCGCCTGGTGTCTTCGCACTTTGCCAAGCTTTAAAAAAGCCCCCCAGCCATCGGGGAGTAGTGGGCGTCTGGCAAATAGTAAGGCTCACGCAAACAGGAGCTTCTTAGCGAGTCCACCCATTCGTATGCATAACATTATTTTCTTCGGTAATAGCCTTACCGCGGGTTACCAGCTACGCGCCAACGAGGCCTTCCCAGCCCTCATTCAGCAGCGCCTCGACTCGCTGAAGCTGCCCTACAAAGCCCTCAACTATGGCGTGAGCGGCGAAACGACGGCCGGTGGTCGTCAGCGCGTGGCCAGCGTATTGGCGCGCCAGCCCGTCGATGTGTTTGTGCTGGAGCTAGGTGCCAATGATGGACTGCGCGGCATTCCCGTCCGCGAAACCACTCAGAACCTGCAGGAAATCATTGACTTAGTGAAGCTAAAGCACCCGCAGGCCAGAATTGTGCTAGTGGGCCTGGAGTTTCCGTTCGATCTGAGCGCTTTTGGCAACCACCAATATGGCCGCTACGCTGCCGATTTTAAGGCTTCCTTCCGCACGCTGGCCGACAAAAACAACGTTGCCTTCGTGCCTTTTCTGCTGCAAAACGTGCTCGGCGTACGTGCCCTGAACCTGCCGGATGGCGTGCACCCGAACGCGGAGGGACAGAAGATTCTGGCCAGCAATGTGTGGGCTGTACTCCAGGCGGTTCTGGTCTGAACTGCGGCTCGAAGAATTAAAAAGAACGTCATGCTCAGCATGACCGCCTTGTGGAGGCAAGCACGTTTTTAAAATCCAAAAAAAGCCCCCCAGAAATGCTCCGGGGGGCTTTTTTACGCCTTGATTGTTGGCCTATTACGCCTTATACATCAGCTTGTAGTACTCGGTAGCCATGCGGTGCGACTCAAACTCGGGCTCTACCTCGCGCATTCCGGTTTTTATCACCTTCAGGAATTTGTCGGGCTGTCCGTAGTACAGGGGCACTACCTCGTTCTCCAGCACGGTTAGCAGGCTGTCGGCCTCGAAGTCATCCTTCTCGTGTTCGGGACGGTTCAGGTCGGCCAAAGGAATGAGGAAACCGTTTTCGCCGTGGCGCACGAACTCGGGTATCCAGCCGTCGGCGATGCTGAGGCTGGCGCTGGCGTTCATGGCGGCGGTCATGCCGCTGGTGCCGGAGGCCTCGCGGGGGAAGCGCGGCGTATTGAGCCAGATATCGGAGCCTTTTTTCATGGCCGCCGACAGGGCCAGCTCGTAGCCGGTAAGCACGGCGCAGGTTTTCAGATGGCGAGTCTGACGGATAATGTCGTTGAACAGGTTGATGGCCCCGTAGTCTTTCGGATACGGCTTGCCGGCCCAAATGACCTGCACTGGCCGGTCGGTGCTAGATACCAAGGCCTCGAAGCGCTCAAAGTGCCGCAGAATCAGGTCGGCACGCTTGTAGCCGGCGAAGCGCCGGGCCCACACCACGGTCAGCACGTCGGGGTTCAAGAGGGTGCCGGTCTGGTCGGCTACTATATCAAATAATTGCTTTTTCAGCACCCGCTTGCGGGCTTTCAGAGCCGTATCATCCTTTGCTTTGAGCGCCGCGTGCAGCTCCGGGTCGCGCCAGTAGGTGCCATTTTGCGCGTTGGTGATGGGGATAATCGGACAGATGCCTGCATTTGCCCCCCACATCTGATTGGCCACGATGCCATGTACTTTCGATACCGCGTTGGCTTTGCGGGCGAAGCGCAGGGCCGTGAGGGTATAGTTCAGGCGCTCGTGCTCTACGCCAGCCACTTGAGTAATTTCGGCGGCGGGCACGTTGCCAAAGAAGCTCATTTTGGCGAGCAGCTTCATGTCGTGCTCCTCGTTGCCGGCCAGCTCGGGCGTGTGGGTGGTAAATACCAGGCGCTTCTGCACTTCCTCCAGCTTGCGGCCGTGCTTGTCGTAGAGGTAAAAAGCCAGGGGCAGGCCGTGGCCTTCGTTGAGATGATAGGTATCCACCTTGACACCCAGCTCATCCAGCAATTTGCCGCCACCCACACCCAGCAGGATCGACTGGGCCACGCGGGCGGCGGTGTCGGCGTCGTAGAGGTGGTGCGAAATGGTGCGCGAAATGAAGTCGTTCTCCGGGATGTCGGTGGTCAGGAAGAACATCGGGGCGGTGCCGAAGGTATCGGGGGCCAGATACATGGCCTTTACGTTCACCTCGACATCGTGAATGACGATGGGAAATATGAGGCCCGTGTCTTCCAGAAACGAGTAATGCTTCTGGCTAAAGTCGGCGCGCATGGTCTGGTCTTCGTTGCGGCCCTGGTCGTAGTAGCCAAACGACCACAGAATGCCGATACCAATCAGGTTTTGCTTGAGCTCATAGGCCGAGCGCATATGCGAGCCGGCCAGAAAACCCAGGCCGCCCGAGTAGGTTTTGAGGGCTTGGTCCAGGGCAAATTCCATGGAGAAATACGCGGCTTGGGGGGCAAATTGGCGGGCAGGTTTGTACGGTTTGAATTCGAATGCCATAAGGGAAAAGTCGAAATGAAAAATGAAGGACGGGCCAAGTTCGGCTGTTGCGGCGGCCAAGGTCAGCATTTTGCGCAAAAAAAGCGGGAGCCGAACGTTTTGTTCAGCTCCCACTGATTAGGAAATGGGGAGAGAAAAGATCAAACCAGAAGAACTTGTCATGCAGCGCAGCGCGAAGCATAACTGCCTGCCTGGAGAACCGCTTACGTGCTGTGCTCTAGCTTCTTGAGCTTCTTGTAGGTTTTCTCCGAGATGTGGAACTGCCGCTCCACGGCGGGGCGGATAGAAGCGGGCAGGTGGTGGTCGTCGAGGGCGTCCTGGTAGGCTTTCAGGGCCCACTCCTCGCCGTAGACGTTCGAGCTGAGAATGGCTTTCTCGTCGGTGGCGGTGAGCAGGGCTTTGGCGTCCGTCCAGCCCCGGTAGAGCTTGCCTTTGAGCGTGGTGCCGGTTTCGGGGTCTTCGCCCTGCTTGCGCAGGTAGGCGTTTAGCTCGTTGGCAAACTGCTGGCTCTGGCTCACCAGCTGCTTGTAGTAACCCTGCATCTCGTGGTCTTTGCTTTCCTCGACGGCCTTCTTGTAGCCTTCGATGCGGTCATTGACGAAGAGCAGCAGCTCTTGCAGCGAGGCGGTGCCGTCGTTGTTTTCGGTAGCCATAGCATTGAGTAGTAAGGGGAAAGAATCGGAAAGAGGCGGACGGGTCAGCCCTGTGTAGCAAACGGCGGCGCGCGGAAAGGGTTGGCAGTGCATGCGCCCCGGCGCCTCTTCTCCGACTCCCAAGCCCGGCCCGCCGCCCACCCGGTGGCCGTGGGGGGCTTTTTTGGATGTGCTCACCCGTCGCTACCTTGCCCACTGATTCAACTCCTACGCTGCTTTCCTATGAAATCTGTTCGCTTTCTCGCCTTGCTTGTCGGAGTATTTCTTAGTGCTCACGCCGTCGGGGCCGTCGGAGCTACCGCTGTCCCCGAGGTAGCGGCTACCACTGCCTCGAAGAAAAAAGCTGGCCCCATTACCCGCATCGACCCCACATTTTGGTGGGTGGGCATGAAGAATCCGAAGCTGCAATTATTGGTGTATGGTCCCGGTATTGGTGCCAGCAAGGTCAGCTTGAAGTACGATGGAGTAACCCTGAACGGCGTGCAAAAGCTGGAGAATCCGAACTATTTGCTCGTTAATCTGACCATCAGCCCCAATACCAGGCCGGGCAAGCTGCCGCTGGAGTTTCAGGGCGAGCGAAAGATAAAGTACGACTACGAGCTGCGCGCCCGCAGCAATAAGGTTGGCCGCGTCCAGGGCATCACCAGCGCCGACTTCGTGTACCTGCTCATGCCCGACCGCTTCGCCAACGGCGACCCGAAGAATGACGTGGTGAAAGGCACTCTCGTGAACCGCGTGGCCCGCGACTCCATGTACGCCCGCCACGGCGGCGACTTGCTGGGCATCGAAAACCACTTCGATTACCTCAAAGAGCTGGGTGTCACGGCTATCTGGCCCACGCCCATCGTCGAGAATGACATGCCTAAAGCCAGCTACCACGGCTACGCCCTCACCGATTATTATGCCGTGGATCCGCGCTACGGCACCAATGAAGACTATGTAAACTTTGTGCGCAACGCCCACCGCAACGGCCTGAAGGTGATTCACGACGTAGTGCTCAACCACATGGGCAGCAAAAACTACCTGTTTCTGGATCAGCCGGCAAAAGACTGGTTTCATCAGTGGCCCACCTTCACGCGCAGCAACTACCGCGACGCGGCCTTCAATGACCCCTACGTATCCCAGGCCGACCGAAAGCAGTTTGGCGAAGGCTGGTTTGATACCACCATGCCCGACGTGAATCAGAGCAACCCGCTGGTAGCCAACTACCTGATTCAGAATTTTCTGTGGTGGGTAGAGTACACCGGCCTCGACGGCTACCGCATCGATACCTACCCGTACTCCGACCGCAGGTTTCTGATGGACTGGGGCGCGGCCATTCAGGAGCAGTACCCGCGGCTGGGCATGTACGGCGAGGCCTGGGTGCAGGGCAACGGGCAGCAGGCCTACTTTGCCCGCAATATTTTGCCCCCCGTCGATGGGTTCAAGTCCAACCTGCCCGGCGTGACCGACTTTCAGTCGCAGTACGCCATTACGGAAGCCATGACCAAAGATGCTGGCTGGACAGATGGTATCGCCAAGCTCTACTACGCCCTGCAAGGCGACTGGATGTATGAAAATGCCCTGCGCAACGTGGTTTTTCTGGATAACCACGACATGAGCCGCTTCTTTTCCGTCATTGGCGAAGATGTGCCCAAGCTCAAGATGGCCCTGAGCTGGCTCCTTACTACGCGTGGCATCCCGCAGCTTTACTACGGCACGGAGATATTGATGAAAAACTTCTCCAACCCCGATGGGCTGGTGCGCGCCGACTTTCCGGGGGGCTTTCCGGGGGATATTCAGAATAAATTCGTGGCTACCGGGCGATCAACTGCTGAGCAGGAGGTGTTTGCATTAGTAAGCAAGCTGGCGACTTACCGGAAAGCGCACCCGGCTTTGCACAGCGGCCGGCTCATGCAGTTCGTCCCGCAGGAGGGCGTGTACACCTACTTCCGCTACTCGGATGCGGGCACGGTGATGGTGCTCATGAACTCCAATAAAGACGCGAAAACCGTGGATGGGGGGCGTTTTGCCGAGCGCCTCAATGGGTTTTCGTCGGGGGTGGAGGTGGTGTCCGGGGCGGTGGTTCTCGATTTGAAGACCTTGCGGATTCCGGGGCGCACGGCCTGGGTGGTGGAGTTGAAGTAGTTCTTGCTTTGGGTTCCCGCAGAGGAGCGCAGAGGCTCGCTGAGGTTTTTATGCACGAGAATAATATTTCATTTTTAGTTAGGAAGGCTGCTTTTGCGGTCCATACTACCTTGGGTCCGGGATTGTTGGAGTCGGTGTATGAAACGGCTTTGACATACGAAGTAAGTCAGGCTGGATTAGGGGTACGCACTCAGGTGGCGTTGCCTATGCTATACAAAGAGGTGCGAATGGATGTCGGATTCCGACTTGATCTGTTGGTGGAAAACAAAGTAATTGTCGAAATTAAGTCGGTGGATGCACTACTGGATGTGCACCACAAGCAGCTATTGACGTACCTGGAGTTGTCCGGGTGCAAACTGGGCCTGCTTATTAATTTCAACGTGGCCCACGTAAAGGAAGGAATCGTGCGCAAAGTAAACGGTCTGGAATAGCCCCTGCGAACCTCTGCGAAGCCTCTGCGTTCCTCTGCGGGAACCCAACACCCGAACAAAAATGACCGACCTAACCGACAAAGTTGCCATCGTCACCGGGGCCAGCCGGGGCATTGGCCGGGCCATTGCCTTGCTGCTGGCCATGCAGGGGGCAAAAGTGGTGTGTGTGGCCCGCACCACCGACGATCTGCTCGACGTAGCCCACAAAATCAACGGCCTGGCCGTCCCTGCTGATATATCCGACGAAGACGACGCCCAAAACGTCGTGCAAGTAGCCCTGCGCCACTATGGCCGCCTCGACATCATCATCTGCAACGCGGGCGTGGGCAGCTTCAACCTGCTCGAGAACATGGCCGCCGACGAGTGGGACCGTATTTTTGCCGTGAACGTGAAAGGTACCTTTCTGCTGTGCAAAGCCGCCGCGCCCCACTTTAAGCTGCAAGGCTACGGCCACATCATCGGCATTGCCTCCGATGTGAGCAAGCGCACCTTCGCTACCGGCGCGGCCTATGGGGCCAGCAAATACGCCCAGGATGCCGTGCTCAGCGCCCTGCGCAAAGAGATGCGGCCCCACGGCGTCAAGGTCAGCACTATTTACCCCGGCCTGGTCGATACCTACTTCAACGACTCCCGTCCCGGCAGCCCCGAGGCCGAAAAAACCCACCTCCGGCCACTCGACATTGCGCAGGCCGTCCGCTACGTGCTGGAGGCCCCGCCTCATGTGGTAGTCGATGAGCTAATGTTGCATCCGCTTAGCCAGGAATGGTGAAGTGGTGAGGTGGTGAGGTGGTGAGTTTGTCGTTCAACCGGCGCTACTTGTGCAAGTTGCACATCAAACTCACCTTTCACCATTTCACCTTTCGCTACTTCACAAAATATTACCTTGCTCCTATGCATAAACTCATACCTATCGCAGCTTGCGCGCTGGCTTTGGTCGCGTTCCGGCTTTCTCCTTCGTCATCTCCTGTTTCCGTGACCGATTCTACTACGCTTCCCGACCCGAATACTACCGACGAAACGCCGAAGGATAACAAACTCGTTATCTATCAGCTGCTGCCGCGCCTGTTTGGCAACAAAAAGGCCGTGAACAAAACCCACGGCACCAGCGCTGAAAACGGCACTGGGAAGTTCAACGACATCACCGCGCCCGCCCTTCAGGCCCTGCGCCGGATGGGCGTGTCGCATGTGTGGTACACCGGCATCATCGAGCACGCCACCATGGCGGACTTCACCAAATATGGCATTCCGCTCGACGACGCCGACGTGGTGAAAGGGCGCGCCGGCTCGCCCTACGCCATCAAGGACTACTACGACGTGGACCCCGACCTGGCCGTGGACGTGCAGAACCGGATGCGGGAGTTTGAAGCCCTCGTAAAGCGCACCCACGACAACCAGCTCAAGCTCATTATCGACTTCATTCCCAACCACGTAGCGCGCACCTATACCTCGGATGCCAAGCCGGCCGGCGTGGTGGATCTGGGGCAGAAAGACGACAAGACCAAGGCATTTGCCCCCCAGAACAACTTCTACTACCTGCCCGGCAAAACCCTGGTCGTGCCGAAGGCCAACAACCCACTGGGGGCGGCGCTAGGGCCGAAAGAGGACAAGAAGTTCAACGAGACGCCGGCCAAAGCCACCGGCAACGACGTGTTTTCGGCCGAGCCGAAGATTGATGACTGGTTTGAAACCATCAAGCTCAATTACGGCGTCGACTACCAGCAGGGGCGCAAGAGCCATTTCGAGCCCGTGCCCGACACCTGGAAAAAGATGCGCGACATCCTGATTTTCTGGGCTAAAAAAGACGTGGACGGTTTCCGCTGCGACGTGGCCGAGATGGTGCCCGTTGAATTCTGGGCCTGGGTAATTCCGGAGGTGAAAAAGGTGAAGCCCAGCCTCGTGTTTATTGCCGAAGCCTACGACCCCAAGGTGTACAAGCGCTATATCGAGCAGGGCAAATTTGATTTCCTCTACGATAAAGTCGGCCTCTACGACGGCCTGCGCCGCCTCATGCGCGGCGAAGGCAACACGGAGGACATTACCAAAGTCTGGAAGGAGGAAAGCCGCGGCATCAGCTCCCACATGCTGCGCTTCCTGGAAAACCACGACGAGCAGCGCATTGCCTCCCCGGAGTTTGCCACCGACCCGCGCACCGCTATTCCGGCCCTCACGGTGTCGGCCACGCTGGCCTCCGGTCCCGTGATGGTGTACATGGGCCAGGAAGTAGGGGAGCCAGCCAAAGGGGTGGCCGGCTTCAACACCGGCGATGGCCGCACCACCATTTTCGACTATTGGGGCGTGCCCGAGCATCAGAAATGGATGAACGGCGGCAAGTTCGACGGTGGCCGGCTCAGCGCCGAGCAGCGCCAGCTTCGCGGCTTCTACTCCCGTCTGCTCAACCTCGCCGCCAGCTCCGACGCCATCCGCCGGGGCCGGTTCTACGAGTTGCAAGATGCCAACAACCTCAGCCAGAGCTACGACCAGAAGCACGTATACAGCTACCTGCGCTACACCGACAAGCAGAAATTGCTGGTCGTGGTCAATTTCAGCCGCGACCAGACCCTGAAGCCCACCATCGCCATTCCCAAAGAAGCGCAGGTGGCCATGGGCCTCGATCCGCAGCAACAGTCCACCTATACCGATCTGCTCAACCAGGCTCCGGCGACCGATAATTTAAGTCTAAACCTGGCTCCGCTTAGCGCCTACGTGTTTGAGATTAGTCCGAAGAAGTAGATTTCACTCTTCATTTTTGCCCCCCCAATGACGCCCGACGGAGGCCTAGACCAGCTTGAGGCCTTGCTCTCCGACGCTTTAACTGTTCTGAACCGCCACACGGCTCAACTCAAGCAGCACACGGTTATCCTGAACCAGCATATCACGCTGCTGAACCAGCTTGTCACGGCCATGGGCCAGCAAAGTGGCACTATTGGCTTCTTGCTGCGGGAGTGAGTAGAAGTGAAGACTGAGCTAGCCGGAGTACAAACGCAGGTGGCCGGAAGGCAAACCCAATTGACAGAAGTACAGATTCAGCAAACCGGCATGGACGGTAAATTGGATGTGATTCTGGAGAAGCTCAGTAAATGAGCTGCTAACCGGAGCTGGGCTGCTATACGGCGTAGCTCCGGCAGCGCGTATGGGCACTACAGCTGGTAAGAAAGCGTGGGGGTGAGCGTGAGCATTTCAAAGGTAGATACAGAGGCCAGGTAGTAGCCTCGTATTTTAAGGCCTAACCGCAGTCGGGTATCGATGGGCCGCGAATATTCCAGCCCCGCTACTATGCCGGCTTCCTCGGCGTAGTTGTTGCCACGGTTGCTTTCGCTCACTGTTACGAATGGCATATTGCCAGCGATAAGTGGATATACATAAGCCGTTTGCGAAGCTGTGGTCATATACACAAGTCCAGCGTGCGCTTTGAAATCGGAATTCAGGGCGCGCTCATACAGGACCTGGAAAGCGTTGTTGATGTAGCGCAACCGGAAATCAATCTGGGTGGTAGTAGTTGAGGAGTTTTGATAGCGCAGGTGTTTTTCATCCATATTCACACTGCGGGTGTAGCCTAAAGCCACCGCCCCTTTCTGCCCCACGCGGTACGACACTTCGCCGCCCCCAACGGCACCCTGCAGGTTCACGCGCTGTAGTTCACTGGGCGTATCGCGAAAGGAGGCTGCCTGAAAATTGGCCCCCACTCCATACTGTATTTGTAAAGTAAAGCGGGTATCATGTGTGGGGGCTTGCTGTGCCAAAGCACCTGGAGCAACGCCAACCCATAAGAGGGCACCAAAGGCCCTGAGATAACAAGTAGAGAAAAGCACGGGCATATAAGATAAGTAGTAGCACAGACAGAAAGCTAAATGTAGACAGAACAGGTGAAGCCCTATCTACTTGGCGTCTGAACCAGCTACTCCCTGTACTTACCGGACCTGAAATGGGGGAATAAGTTCGAGGAAATTGTTCCGATACAATCGGCTCTAATCTTCCCTTTCCCCGGCAGCGCCTGCACTTCAGGCGCGGTTGGCCGCGTTTTTACGTGATTTTTTGTACCTTTTTCGCCCTTATCCCTATCCCACCAAAAATCCCCCCAATGGCAACCAGCGTCGCAGCCGCCCCGGCCAGCAGCACCCGCGAGAAACCCCGCCTGAGCTTCTGGCAAATCTGGAATATGAGCTTCGGCTTTCTGGGTATTCAGTTCGGGTTTGCGTTGCAGAACGCCAACGTGAGCCGCATCTTCGAAACGATGGGGGCCGACGCCGACAATATTGCCTTTCTGTGGCTGGCCGCGCCCGTCACGGGCCTGCTGGTGCAGCCCGTCATCGGCTACTTATCCGACCGCACCTGGAGCCCGCGCTGGGGACGGCGGCGGCCGTTTTTTCTGGTGGGGGCCATTCTGGCTTCGCTGGCGCTGCTGGTAATGCCCAACGTGACGGCCCTGTGGATGGCTGCTGGCATGCTCTGGATCATGGATTCGAGCATCAACATCAGCATGGAGCCCTTCCGCGCGTTGGTCGGCGACCTGCTGCCTTCGGAGCAGCGCACGGCGGGTTTCGCGGCCCAAACCTTCTTTATCGGCGTGGGCGCGGTGGTGGCTTCGTCGCTGCCGTGGATGTTCACTAACTGGTTTGGCGTAGCTAATACAGCCCCGGCGGGTCAGATTCCACTATCGGTGAAGTACGCCTTTTATATCGGCGGCGCGGCGTTTTTTCTGGCCGTACTCTGGACGGTGCTGCGCACCCGCGAGTATCCGCCGGAGAACATGGCGGAGTTTGAGGAGGAGAAGCAGCGCAACGCGGGCTTTATGAATGGGGTGCGCGAGTCGTTCGCGGGTATTTTTGCCATGCCCAAAACCATGCGCCAGCTGGCCCTGGTGCAGTTTTTCTCGTGGCTGGCCTTGTTCTCGATGTGGATTTATACCACGCCCGCCGTTACCAGCCACATCTACGGCACCACCGACGCCACCTCCAAGCTCTACAACGAGGGTGCCGACTGGGTGGGCATCTGCTTTGCCGTCTACAATGGCGTGTCGGCCATTGCCGCGCTGCTGCTGCCCTTCATTGCCCGCGCTACCAGCCGCCGCTTCACGCATATGCTGTGTCTGGTGGCCGGTGGCCTGGGGCTGATTTCCATCTATTTTATTGATAATCCCACGATGTTGCTCTTCTCGATGGTGGGCGTCGGTATTGCCTGGGCCAGCATTCTGTCGGTGCCTTACGCCATGCTGGCCGGGGCGCTGCCGGCCAACAAAATGGGCTACTACATGGGCGTATTCAACTTCTTTATCGTGATTCCGCAGGTAGTAGCCGGCCTGATTCTGGGTTTCTTTACCAAGACTGTCTTTGAGGGTGAATCGGTGTACACCCTCGTGCTGGGGGGCATTTCCATGATTATCTCCGGCCTGCTCACCCTGCGCGTGGATGACGCCGACGACATCCGCCTGCCCGCCACTGAGCCCGTCGCACTCGATACTCCGGCCTACGACGCTCCTGTGCAAACTGATTCGCGGCTGTAAGTCAAAAGAAACTGCTACAAAAAGCCCCCCAACCGCCTGAGTAGGCTGCTGGGGGGCTTTTTTAGTTTAAATCAGATCCGATTGGGTCAGTCCTTGCCGGTGCGCAGCCACTGCTGGGCCGGCTGCTCTTCGGTGAAGGCACGCACTACGGCGCTCTGCCGCAGGGCCGCCGGATACGTGGGCTCCAGCGAGGTCAGGCGCGCCCGGATAGTATCGGCGTGGTAGGGGGCCACCAGGTAAGCGATGCGGCGCGGCACGGCGGGGGGCAGCGCGGCGGCCAGCTCCACCCGAAAATCCGTCAGAATCCAGGCGAAATCCTCGAGCGAGGCCAGGCCCCGGCTGCGCAGATCGACCAGCCAGCGGCCCGTGCTCACCGTGCGCGCCAGCTCCAGCGCTGCGCCGTAGCCCTGCCGGTGCTCCTGCGACGATACGGGCCGGCCCCAGCGCATAAAAAGTACCTGTAAATCGGGGCGATAAGAGAGTTGTAAGAAATCCAGATAAGGCGGGAGCATAGTGCTAAAATATCTTGCGAAGATACTAGAGCGCCGCTGACTTCGGATGTCTGAATCCGGAAAGAAGGCCGGAAAAATTATGGCCATTCGGGGCTACGTTCTGTGACTGCCCGGCTGGACCTAAGGCGGGCTTTTGGGGCAGTGAAGCCGGGCCAGAAGGCGCACATTGCCAAAAAAGCCCCCAAGGCGCGCTGCTCTATCCGAATATGCTGAAAAACAGGTAATCTTGGACAGGAATACGTGCGTCCTGACCGGGCCGTGCGGTGTCTTTGCTCGTCTCCGTCTTTCTTTATCCTTTACACGCAGGAATACATGCCCTTTATGATTCGAAAACAACTCTGGCTGCTGGGCCTGGGCCTGACGCTGGCCCTGAACCCGGCCGCAGCCCAGCAAACGCCCGCCCCCAAGAAAACGGCCAAGCCCGCCACCGCGCCCGGCGGCACCAAGCTGGTGGAAAAAGTAACCCGCAAAGGCTCGGAGCTGGTGATTCCCTACGAGAAATACGTGCTGCCCAACGGCCTCACGCTGCTCGTACACGAAGACCACAGCGACCCGCTGGTACACGTCGATGTGACCTACCACGTAGGCTCGGCGCGGGAGGAAATCGGCAAGTCGGGCTTCGCGCACTTCTTCGAGCACATGATGTTTCAGGGCTCCGACCACGTAGCCGACGAGCAGCACTTCAAAACCGTAACGGCGGCGGGCGGCACCCTGAATGGCTCTACCAACCGCGACCGGACTAACTACTACGAAACCGTGCCCAGCAATCAGCTCGAAACGGCCCTGTGGCTGGAAGCTGACCGCATGGGTTTTCTGCTCGATGCCGTCACGCAGCCCAAGTTCGAGGTGCAGCGCTCCACGGTGAAAAACGAGCGCGGCCAAAACTACGACAACCGCCCCTACGGCCTGGCCGGCGAGAACGTCTCCAAAAACCTCTACCCCTATGGACACCCGTATTCCTGGATGACCATCGGCTACCTGGAAGACCTGGACCGCTCTGATGCGAATGATCTGAAAAACTTCTTCCTGCGCTGGTACAGTCCCAATAACGCCACCGTCACCGTGGGCGGCGATGTGAAGCCGGCCGAGGTAGTGAAGATGGTGGAGAAGTACTTCGGCCCCATTGGCCGGGGCCCGGCCGTGCAGAACATGAAGCTGCCCGCGCCCAAACTCACCCAGGACCGCTACGTGAGCTACCAAGACAACGTGCGCTTTCCGATGCTGCAAATGGTGTTCCCCAGCGTGCCGCAGTATCACCCCGACGAAATAGCCCTCGATGCGCTGGCCGAGATTATGGGCCAGGGCAAGAACTCGCTGCTGTATAAGAACCTGGTAAAGAACCAGAAGGCCGTGCAGGCGTCGGCTAATAACCGCAGCGCGGAGCTGGCCGGCGAGTTCAACATTACGGCCCTGAGCTTCCCTGGCAAAGGCCTCGACAGCATCGAAGTCATTGTGCGCCAGACCCTGGCCGAGTTTGAGAAAACCGGCGTGAGCGACGAGCAGGTGCGGCGCTTCAAGGCCAGCACCGAGGCCCAGATGGTGAACAGCCTAGCCAGCGTGAGCGGCAAGGTGTCGCAGCTGGCCGCTTACCAGACCTACACCGGCAACCCCAACCGCCTGACCGAGGAGCTCAAGCGCCTGCGCGCCCTCACTAAAGCCGACGTGGTGCGCGTGTACACTCAGTACGTGAAGGGCAAAAAGGCCGTCGTGCTGAGTGTGGTGCCCAAAACGGCCCCCACGCTGCTGGCCAAAGCCGACAATTACACCATCTCGAAGGACGGCTACCAGGCCCAGGCCGACGAGTACCAAGGGCTGACCTACGCGAAGGCAACTGACACTTTCGACCGGAGCAAGCAGCCCAAGAGAGGAGCCAACCCCGTGGTGCAGGTGCCCACCTTGTGGCAAGATCAGTTTAAGAACGGCCTGCGCGTAATGGGCACGCGTAACACTGAGATTCCTTCCGTGACCATGCTCCTGACCATTCGCGGCGGCCACCGCCTCGAGCAGGCCGACCCAACGAAGGCCGGTATTGCCTCGCTGACGGCGGCAATGCTGAATGAGGGCTCGCAGAAATACTCGGGCGAGGAGTTTAGCGCAGCGCTTAACACCCTAGGCAGCACGGTGCAGGTAATTCCCGGCGACGACAACACGACGGTGTATGTGCAGTCGTTAACCAAAAACCTGGACCAGACCATGGCTCTATTGGAAGAGCGCCTGATGCGTCCGCGCTTCGATGCAGCCGACTTTGCCCGCATTAAAAAGCAGACGATAGAAAATATTGCCAATCAGAACACCCAACCGGTGACCATTGCCAACAAGACCTACAGCCGCTTGCTCTATGGTACCGACGACATCATGAGCATACCCAGCAGTGGTACCCAGAACTCGGTGCAAAACATCACCCTGGACGATGTAAAGCAGTTTTATGCCAAGAACTACGCGCCCAACGTATCTTATATGGTGGCCGTGGGCGACGTAGAGCAGAAGACCCTGGTACCGAAGCTGGGCTTCCTGGAAAACTGGAGTCGCAAGGAGGTAGCTATTCCGGCTGCTAAGCCCGCCTCCAAGCCCGACAAAACCAAAGTCTACTTCGTAAACAAGGACGACGCGGCCCAATCGGAAATCCGCATTGGCTACCTGGCCATGCCCTACGACGCCACTGGCGATTATTACCGCTCATATCTGGCCAACTACATTCTGGGGGGCGCTTTCAACTCGCGCATCAACCTGAACCTGCGCGAGGACAAGGGCTACACTTACGGTGCCCGCTCGGGCTACTCCGGCACCCGGTACGTAGGTCCGTTTACGGCTAGCGCCGGCGTGCGCGCCGACGCCACGGCGGCCTCGGTGAAGGAGTTTGTGAAGGAAATAGAAGACTACCGCAAAAACGGCATCAGCGACGAGGAGCTGGAGTTCCTGAAGTCATCGGTGGGCCAGCAGGACGCCCGGCTCTACGAAACGGGGCAGCAAAAAGCCGCTTTCCTCAGCCGCCTGCTCGAGTACGACCTGACGCCCGACTACCTCAAGAAGCAGACGGATATTCTTCAAAACCTCAAAAAGGAAGAGGTGAAAGCCATTGCTGCAAAATACCTGCCCCTCGAGAGCATGGTGATGGTAGTAACCGGCGACCGAAAGCAGCTGCCCGAACTGCAAAAGCTAGGCTACGAGGTAATAGAGCTTGACCTCGACGGCAACCCTGCAAAAGCCGATATGTCGGCCTCGTACAACGTAGTAGCCCCCGCCGCTGCCGAAGCCGATGCTACTCCCGCCACCGACAAGAAATCGAAGCGGAAGATGAAGTCGGACAACGGCAAAAAGATGAAGATCAAGGAGAAAACAGAAAAGACGAAGTAGCGCTTGAGCTTCGCTTATTAGGCAAAAGCCCGGTTCCAGATGGAGCCGGGCTTTTTTGTAGTCAGAGAAATAGGTGTTCTTTGCAAGCCTTGCCTCATAGCCTGTATATGGTGGGCGTTGCACTGTCTTACAGAGTAATTCTATAGTAGGATAAGCTCCTGCGTCTATTCAGATGAACTAAGCTATTTATTCCCTACAGTGCCTGAGAATCTGGAAGAGCTTACGCGTTTTGAAGAGCTGTTTCGGCGCAATTACCCGCGTCTTTGCCAGCGCGTTCAGCGCATCACGCGCGACCTGGCCGTGGCGGAAGACATTGTACAGGAGGTATTCGTCAGCTACTGGCACAGCGAACAGCGGCCGACTATCGAGAACCCAGAGGCGTGGCTCTATAAAGCTGTTATCAATAAAGCACTCAACGCCGCCAGCGTGCAGCAGCGCCGCAACGTGCTAACAATACACTACGGAGCACAACAACCTTTAACGACCAGCTCCGCCGACCAAGCCCTGCAATTGGAGGAGCTGCAGCAGCAACTAGAGCAGACCCTGACCACGCTGCCGCCCATGTGCCGGAAAGTGTTTTTGCTGAGTCGTTACGAGGAAATGAGTCACCAGGAAATTGCCGATTTCTTGGGTATTTCGCCCAACACCGTGGATAATCACATCAAGAAAGCTCTGGCTATTCTTCGGCAGGCGTTGCTGAATTGGCTGCTTTTGTTCCTGGTTAGTTGATTAAGTGAGGGCAGAAATTCTGACTGGGGGGCTTTTTATAAGAATATATTAAATTTTTTGTGGAGCGAGTAGCGGTGCGGCGACTTTCACTGGTCTTAGGAGCAGAAACCACCTGAAATGTCTACCTCTGCGCAGTAGGGAAGGGGGTGTGGTTTCATCAACCCTTTACCATCTACTCTCTTTGGATACCTATTACTGGGACCTAGCAGCCCGTCAGTTCGCCAGTAAAGCTACGGAGGCCGAGCAGCGCGAGCTGCAACAGTGGCGCGCTGCGCAGCCGGCCAACGAGACCCAATACCAGCAGCAGAAACAGCTTTGGGAGAAAACTGCGCCGCCTATCAGCGGGGTGGTAAACATTGATGCCGCTTGGCAGCAGGTAAGCGCTAAGCTCCAACTACAGCTCGCTACTGAGCCCCTACCGGTTGCGAAGGTGATACCGCTGTACTCGTATGCGATGCGGATTGCGGCTTCGGTGCTGGTGCTGCTGGGTCTGGGCTGGTTTACATATACTTACTTTTTCTCCGGCCCCGCTATGCAGGTGGTGAAATCCGGGAAGAAACGGCTGGAGGTCCTTTTGCCGGATAGTAGCCGGGTGTGGCTCAATGAAGGCAGTACGCTCACTTATGCGGCTACGTTTAGCGCGGCAGAGCGCTTGGTGCAGCTAGAGGGCGAGGGTTTTTTTAAAGTTCGTCGCAATCCGCGGCAGCCATTTATTGTCAAAACCGGCCTGGCCACGACCAAGGTACTGGGCACTTCCTTCAATCTGCGGGCTTACAAGGCCGACAGGGCGGTGGAGCTGACGGTAGCCACGGGCAAGGTTGCCTTCACCAGTGAGCGGGGCGCAGAAGCTATTGTGACTCCGGGCTACGGGGTGGTGCTGGAAAAGCAGAATAATCGGCTTACCAAGGGGCGCGTGGCCGATGAAAATGCCTGGGCCTGGCAGTCGGGGCGGCTACGGTTCGCGGGGCAGCCGCTAAGTGAGGTGTTGCCGGCGCTGGAGCACTATTATGGCGTTTCGCTCCGGCTTTCGGATAAAAATCTGGCTAACTGTCGCTTTACGGGCACCTTCGACCACGCTCCGCTAGACGAGGTGCTGCAAGTATTGGAGGCTACCCTCCAAGTGCGCTATACCAAGCCGGCCGCGCAGGTCTATCAGCTTCAGGGGCCTGGCTGTCTAAACCGCTAATTAAGCTATAACAGGGTTTTTATTCCTTTATGAGAAGACATCTACTGTGTGGTGTCATTGGCTGGATAGCCGTGATATTCTCGGCTCTTGGTCAAACATCGCCACTGAACCAGCGAGTAACAGTGAAGGTTACGGATAGCTCAATCCAACAAGTGCTAACCGACCTGACCACCACCTACCAGCTACGCTTTTCCTATGCCCCTGATCGGCTGCCCCTGCAACAGAAAGTGACCCTGCGGGCCGAACAGCAGCCCTTGCATCAGGTGCTGGACCAGCTATTTCAGGGCTCCGGCATCCGTTACCGGCTTATTGGCCCTCAGATAGTGCTGCAATTTGCCCCCCAGCCCGGCCCAGACAAGAGCAGGAAGACAATAATTATTAGCGGACATGTGACCGATAAAACCTCCGGCGAGGCCCTGATTGGGGCCAGCGTCGCGCCCGCTGGGGAGTTGGCGGCTGGCGTTGGTGCCAACACCTACGGGTTCTACTCGCTGCGCCTGCCGGCCGGGCCGGTGCAGCTGCAGGTGCGCTACCTGGGCTATGCCCCGCTGGATGTGCCGCTGGCTGCTATTCGGCGCGATACGGTGATTGCCTTATCGCTCCAACCCCTGACCCAGGAGCTGGCCGAAGTACAAGTAATAGGCACACAGGTTACTGACCTGGAGCAAGCTGACCGGCTGTCGTTGCGGGGTGCGGAGCTAAAGCAGCTGCCCCGCCTGATGGGGGAAGCGGATGCCGTGAAAGCCTTACAGTTATTGCCTGGCGTACAGGCCGGGCGCGAAGGCTCCTCCGATCTGAGTGTGCGCGGCGGCGGGCCGGAGCAAAACCTGGTGCTGCTCGATGGGGTGCCGGTTTATAATGTGTCGCATTTGCTGGGGACGTTTTCAGTCTTTAATCCGGATGCGGTGAAAAGCGTGGACCTGATTAAGGGAAGCTTCCCGGCGCAGTATGGCGGCCGGCTATCCTCAGTGGTAGATGTGCGGCTGAAGGAAGGCAACAACCAGCAGTTTGGGGGCGAAGGAGCCATTGGTCTGATTTCGTCTAAGCTGCTGCTGGAAGGTCCTATCAAGAATGAGAAAACTTCCTTCCTGCTGGCCGCCCGGCGCACTTACCTTGATCTGCTAACCGCTACGGCCGCTGCCCTCAGTGGGGAGAGTATCAGCAACTATCATTTCTATGACCTGAACGCGAAGGTGAATCACACGTTTTCGCCCAAAGACAAGCTCTACCTGAGTGTGTACGGCGGCCAGGATAAATTTTCGGATAAGCAGGAATTTGGGACTGCGGATCAGGTCGAAAAGCAGCAGTTTGCCATGCGCTGGGGCAACGTGACGGGGGCTTTGCGCTGGAATCACACCTTTGGCCCCCGGCTGTTCACCAACGTTACGCTCGTTCACAGCCAGTACAGCTTCAGTCAACGGACAGATTTTGCCCAGCAAGTAAACGAGCTGCAACTCAACCGCTCCTCCAGGTATACGTCCAGCATCGTCGACTGGGGGGCAAAAGTGGACGCCGATTACTATCTGAACGCCCGGCATCGCGTGCGTTTTGGCGGCAACTATACTTTGCACGTATTCAGCCCCGAAGCCTTTGTGCTCAAGGCAGACACGCTCACTTTTACGTCTAATGCCTTCTCCCGCATTCAGGCCCAGGAAGTGTATGCCTACGCCGAAGACCGGGTGCAGTTAAGTGAGCGGGTGCAGGCTAGTATCGGCCTGCATGCCTCGGGCTTTGCGGTAAATGGCACCTTCTACTCCTCCCTGCAGCCGCGCCTGGCGGTGGGCTACACGGCCGCGAGCGGCATTAGCGTGCGCGCCTCCTACGTGACGATGGCGCAATACCTGCACCTGCTCAGCAATGTCTCGACCGGCAACCCCACGGATATTTGGGTGCCGGCCACCGATAAAGTTAAGCCCCAGCGCTCCTGGCAGACCTCGCTGGGCGCGGCCATGAGCTTAAGCAAACACTGGGAGCTAACCTCCGATGCCTATTACAAGCAGATGCGCGACGTAACCGAATTCAAAGACGGCGCCGATTTTATATCTGATTTTTTCAGAAATGGCCCCCAGACCAACTTCGCTAATCTGATTTCGGCGCCCTACGAAGATCGACTCGTGAGCGGCAAGGGCTGGAGCTACGGCTCGGAGTGGCTGCTGCGCAAGCGCCAAGGCAAAACTACGGGCTGGCTGGGCTACACGCTGGCCTGGTCGTGGCGGCAGTTGCCGGGTATCAACTTCGATCGGAAATACCCTTACAGCTACGACAGCCGCCACAGCGTGTCGCTCGTGGCCAACCACCAGCTTACCAAGCGCCTGACGCTGGGGGGCAATTTTGTGTACCGCACGGGCTTTGCTACGACGCTGCCCACTACTTCCTACCAAGCGTATAACGAGCCGATTTATGATCCGCGTAGTTTTTCGCCCTCCGTGCAATCCGTGGACTATATCGGGGAGCGCAACAATTACCGTCTGGGCGCCTACCACCGCCTCGACCTAAGCCTGACGCACACCAAGGAAAAACGGTGGGGCGCACGCACCTGGAACGTGTCGGTTTATAACGCCTACAATCGTAAGAATCCTTACTACGTGCGCCTGAGCAACTCATTTGCCGGCTTCGGTGTCACCTCGCCCCGGCGGCTGTATCAGGTGTCGCTGTTCCCCATTTTGCCCTCTTTCAGCTATGGATTTACCTTCTAAGAAAGCACGAATGAGCCCATTGACTAACTTACAATACTGGCTGCCAGTGCTAATGATTCTACTAGCGGGTTGCGAAACCGTGGTTGAGCTGAACTTGCCGGAGCCCGAACCAACGCTGGTAATCAATAGTGTGTTGAACCCGGACAGCCTGTTTGCGGTGGACGTAAGCGCCAACCAGACTATCTTTTCCAACCAAGCCTACAAACCAGTTGAGAACGCTGCCGTGCAAGTGTACCGGGCCGGACAATACGTGGAAGAGTTGCAAGAAGTAAGCAAGGGCCGCCACCGTGGTACCCGCCGCCCGCAGGAGCTTCAGCCGTACGAAGTCCGGGTGAGCGCCCCCGGCTACCCTAGCGCCCGCGCCACCACTGAGCTGCCAGCAGTGCCCGTACTGAGTGAGGTGAGTGCCACGAAAGTACCCTCGTCCAGCCCCGGTTTCTTCATTGTGGAAGCCTCTCTGGTACTAACCGACGTTGCAGCCCAGGAAGATTTCTACTACGTGCAGGCTTACACGCCTGACGTGGACCGGTCGAATAACAACAAGCCCTACAACCGGTACGTGAGCCTAACCTTGCTGTCGCCCTTCGAGGCGGAGTTCAGCATGGAGGTTCGCTCCTTTTTTAGTGATAGGCTTTTCAACGGGCAGGCGCTAAAGCTGCGATTTCGCCTGGAAAACAGCGCCGAAAAGACGACTTACGTGCGCGTGGCACGCGTCTCGAAGGCCTACTACGAGTACGTTAGAGCCTTGGAAAAGCAATCGTATGGAGATAATATCTTGATTAGTTCGGCCCCCGTAGCCAACAACATTCAAAACGGTTTGGGCCTGCTCGGCAGCTATACTGCCAGCACGCTAGCAATCAAGCCGTAACTCTTGCAGGGGCCACCGCAGAGAATCTGAATCAGGGAAAGCCCTGACAAATACACTAGCTCGTAGCCTGCTCTGAAGCTAGCTTGCCAGCAGCATCTCCGCCACCTCGCGCCCGGTGGCCAGCGCCGCGTTCTGCGACGGATACGCCGCGTAATCGCCGCAGCGGTACAGATTCCCGGCTACCCGCAGCGCCTGCCGGTGCGCCTGCCCGGCCGGGTACACCGGTAGCGCGTACGGAATAGGATAAGTTCGCAAATGCTGCCACTGCGCCGCCTCGGGCCCAAACCAGGCCGTAAGCTCCTGGCGCAGGCGGGCGGTAAGCGTAGCCTCATCCAAGCCATACTCGTCATGAGTGCTCACCGACACGAGCGTGCGGCCCTGGGGGGCATATTCGGGGGCTATGTCGCTGGGAAAGCTCACGTTGTGGGCCAGGCAATCGGGAGCCGCATTCAGCCGCAGCAGGCCGTCGCCGCGGCCGGGGGAACGGTCAGCGGCGAAGTAGGTGCAGGTGGTGCGACGCCAGACTAATGGAGGGCTAGCAGGTGCGCTGGGGGGCAAAAGTCGGGCGGCAGATTCTCCATCGGTGGCTACCACTACGGCGCTGGCCGCTAGCGTTTCGCCGCTGCTGAGGCGCACAAAATTGCCCCCCACGGCCTCTGCCAGCGTGTACAGGCGCACGCTGCCGGCGGGCAGGCGGGCAGCCAGCTGCTCGGGTATCTGCTGGATGCCACGGGCCGGGACCACGGCTTCGCCTATGACGAATTGTTGAAACACGAATTCGAAGAAATTGCTTGCCGTGCTCAGAGAACGGTCCAGAAAGACGCCCCCGAAAAACGGCCGGAAAAAGGAGTCGATGATCTGCTCGCTCCAGCCGTAGCGGCGCAGGAAGGTGAGCGTGTCGGTAGCCGGGCGCGCCAGCAGCTGCTCGCTGGTCTGGGCGCGGACCGCCAGCGCCAGCCGCAGAATCCGCAGCTTGTCAGTAAGGGAGCCGATGGGTGCGGTCAGGGCCGTAAAAGCGGCCAGTGGAGCCTGCAAGGGGTTTTGGAGGGTTGTTTCGCGTCCATCAGCCAAGCGAATAACGGCCCCGGAGCTGAACGCTTTCAGGTCGGCCGCGCCGTAGTCGAGCAGGCGCTCTACTTCGGGGTAGCGGGTGAGCAGCACCTGAAAACCCCGGTCGAGGCGGAAGCCGTCGGGCGTGAGGTCGGTGCGAAGGCGGCCGCCCACGGCGTCGGCGGCATCCAGCACCAGCACGGGCCGGCCGGCGCGATGCAGGTAAGTGGCGCAGGCCAGGCCGGCCAGGCCAGCCCCGACGATAATGGTAGGCGCGGTAGTAGTCATAAGTAAGTAAAATGAAGCGCTGGGGGCAAATCTGCCTATAAACTATGCCGCGCGCGAAAAGTCCCGGTCACTTGCAAAATAGGGCGACGTGGTACTACGACTCCAAAGTCGTAGTACCACGTCGCACACCTAAAATAGCTTCGGCCGCGGCTTCATAATTTTCCGCGTTTTCATGGTGTAAAACTCCGCTACGCCCGACCGTTGCAGCTGCACCCGCCAGACGCCCATGGGCTCACCCAGCCGGAAACCCACGGATTTATCAGTTGGATACTGCTTCTTAATCAGCGCGTAATCGGCGGCACTTATGTCCTTGCCTACCTGGCCGTGGCAGCGCAGGCAGAGTTGGTCGTTGAGAATGATAGGGCGCTGATAGCTAAACTGTTCCGCGCTAAGGCGGCTGACGAGGCGCACGGTATCGGGGTGAAGCTGGTCGGGGGGCAAATCAGCCTGGTTTCGCGGGTTGCGGGGCCGCTGGCTCAGGCGGCGCGGGGTGGCTTCCAGCACCCTGGCCAGCGAGTCGACGGCGGCGTAGGTTTCGGGGCGGCAGTAGGGGAGGGCCGCCGCCAGGCCGCCGCTGTCCAGCTTGGTGCTGAGCACGCGGCGCAGCTCCCGGTCGGCGTGGGCGGTGAGCGAGTCGCCGGCCCAGCGGGTGGCGCGCAGCAGATCGGTGGGCATAATGCGCTTCACCGTCATGTTTTCCAGCACGATAGCGATTTTCTTGCCGTTGCGGATGTGCTCGATCTGGTCAGAAGAGCAGGCGCTCAGCAGCCCGGAAAGCAGTAGAAAAGCCCCGGCCAGCGGGCGGAAAGTATAGCGCATGAGGAGAGAAAAAATCGACAAGACAAAGAAAAGACAACCAGCGCACCCCCTAACTACCAGCCGCACTGCCTTCAGGTTTTGGCGCGGCTGCTACCGGAGCAAAAACGCCTGCAACGCCGCGTACTCCGGCTCCAGCAGAATGCTTTGCTTCGTCCGGCTCAGCAGCCCGCGCACCGCCGCCGGCACCGGCACCGCGGCCCCAACCACGGCCTCCACCACTTCCGGAAACTTCACCGGGTGGGCTGTTTCCAGGAAAATACCGCCCTCAGCCGGGTGCCCGCGCAGGTATTCTTCCAGCGCCCAAAACGCCACCGCCCCGTGCGGGTCCAGCAGGTAGCCGGTTTGCTGATGCACGCGCCGGATGGTGGCCGTGGTTTCTGCATCGGAAACCATTTCTCCGCTAACAAGCTGACTTACAGTGGTATGATTCTGATTAAACAGCTCCAGAATCCGGGCGAAGTTGCTGGGGCTGCCCACGTCCATGGCATTGGAAAGTGTAGCGACGGCGGGTCGCGCCGTGAAGGTGCCAGTGCGCAGATAGTCGGCCACGGCCGAATTGGCGTTGCAGGCCGCTACGAAATGCCCGATGGGCAGGCCCGAGGCGTGCGCCAGCAGGCCGGCGCAGATATTGCCGAAGTTGCCGCTGGGCACCGCTATCACCGGGGGGCTTTTTGGCGTCCATTGTTGCAGGGCGTAGCAGTAGTAAAACTGCTGGGGCAGCCAGCGGGCCACGTTGATGGAGTTGGCGGAAGTAAGCTGCAGGTGCTTGGTAAGCAGCGGGTCCAAAAAAGCCTGCTTTACCAGCCGCTGGCAGTCGTCGAAGTTGCCACGCACTTCCAGGGCCTTGATGTTCTGGCCCAGCGTGGTAAGCTGTAATTCCTGCAAAGGGCTGACTTTGCCCGACGGGTACAGAATGACCACTTCCACGCCTTCCACGCCCAGAAACCCATCGGCCACGGCCCCGCCCGTATCGCCGGAGGTAGCTACCAGCACCGTGACCGGAGCCGTTTGCCGGCGCGAGAAGTAGCCCAGGCATCGGCTCATAAACCGCGCGCCCACGTCCTTGAAGGCCAGCGTCGGCCCGTGAAACAGCTCCAGCGCGGCTATCCGCTCGGTTACGGGCACCAAGGGAAACGCAAAATCCACGGTTTCGGCGCAGATGCCGCGCAGCACAGCCGCCGGGATAGCCTCGCCCACGTAGGGCCGGATAACCTCGAAGGCCACTTCCGCCCGGCTCATCGTTTTCAGATTGGCCAGAAACTCCGGCGAGAACCGCGGAATATGCTCTGGGAAATAGAGCCCGCCATCCGGGGCCTGGCCAGCAATGGTAGCGGCCTGAAAGTCAACGGGTGGAGCTTGCTTATTAAGACTATAGTAGCGCATAAGGGCAGAAAAGTAGCACGGCTTGCAGACAAGTAACGCTTGGCGCACGAGCAAAGCGAGTATCAGGCTATAAGTAACCGTATGGTCATGCTGAGCTTGTCGAAGCATCTCTACCGCTTCGTTTGAATAGCATTGCAACGAAGCGGTAGAGATGCTTCGACAAGCTCAGCATGACCGCCTTTTTACTATACGTTTGCTTATGCGTTACTCTTTAAATTGTACGCCCGCTGGATTGATGGTGCTGACGTGGATGTGAAAATCGACGCCCAGCTGCTCGTATACGGTACGCATGGCGGCGGCTACGGCCTGGGCCGTCGGCTCGTCTTTGCTCAGCATAAAAATGGACGGCCCGGAGCCGGAAATGCCGCCACCCAGCGCGCCAGCTTCCAGGCTACGGGCCTTTACGGCTGCGAAGCCCGGAATCAGGATGCTGCGCACGGGCTCCACAATCACGTCTTCCAGGGAGCGGCCAATAAGCTGGTAGTCAGCCTGCAACAGGCCCGCTACCAGCCCGGCTACGTTGGCCCACTGCCGGATGGCGGCCTTCAGCGGCACCTGCTGCTTGAGCATCTGACGGGCGTCGGCGGTGCGTACTTCTATCTGCGGATGCACTACCGTCACATGCAGGGGCGGGGCCGACAAGGGCACGACATCCAGCGGCTCGACGGAGCGAATCAGCGTGACGCCGCCGTAAATAGCCGGCGCGATATTATCGGCGTGCCGGGCCCCCGAGGCCACTTCTTCCCCGAACATGGCGAAGCGCACCAGCTCTTCCCGCGAAAAAATGCTCCCCAGCAGCCGGTTGGCCCCCACCACGGCTCCCGCTGCGCTGGCCGCGCTGCTGCCAATGCCGCTGCCCGGCAGAATGGCTTTGCGGATGCGCACCTCGAAGCCCGTGCCCGCCGGTGCCGCTTTCAGCAAAGCCAACAGGGCCGCCCCCGCCACGTTGCGCGCTGGTTCGGTTGGTAGATTGAAGTCGTCCTCATGCTCGATTGTTATCCCTGGTTGGTTGGTCAGGCGCAGGTGCATGGTGTCGCAGGGCGCTTCCAGGGCAAAACCCAGCACATCAAACCCACAGACCATATTGGCCACGGTAGCCGGTGAGTACAGCGTCAGAAAATCAGTCATAAAGCGAATGTAATCCCACGCTCTGGCTTGGGGAGTCGTGGCGGTCGTTGTTTGTAGCGCGACCCGAAGGACGGCAAAGACGGGCTTCCGCTTCGCGCACATCGTTGTTTAGTTGAAAAAAGCCCTCCGCGTGACCCCACCCCCGGCCTCTCCCCTCCGGGAGGGGGGGGGCAGACGTAAGTTTCACTAGAACTCACCCCTCTCCCGGAGGGGAGGGGCCGGGGGTGGGGTCACGCGGAGGGCGACTTGATACACGAACCTGAGAACCGCTCCAACAACGACAGCCACGACTCGCCAAGCGGGAGCCTGGCGTTACAGGTTACGCCCTGGCGGCCCGGATGATATCAGCGAAGACGCCGGAGGCCGTGACGTCGGCTCCCGCGCCCGCGCCCTTGACCACCAGGGGCTGCTCGGGGTAGCGGTTGGTGAAGAACAGTACCGCGTTGTCTTTGCCCTGCAACACGTAGAAATCGTGGCCCGGCACCACGCCCTGCAGCCCTACGCTGGCTTTGCCATCGGCGTAGCGGGCCACGAACTTCAGCCGCTGGCCCTGGGCCGAAGCCGCGTCATAAAGAGCGCGGAAGTGCGGCTCGTGCAGGGCCAGTTGCTCGTAAAATGCTTCCACGTCGCCTGCCAGGCAGGCGGGGGGCAAAAATGACTCGTTGTGAATGTCGGCCAGCTCCATTTCCTGGCCGGCTTCGCGGGCCAGAATCAGGATTTTGCGGGCCACGTCGGTGCCGCTCAGGTCCAGGCGCGGGTCGGGCTCGGTGTAGCCCTCGGCCTGGGCCTGGCGCACCACCTCGGCGAAGGGTATGGTGCCATCGTAATGATTGAACACGAAGTTGAGCGTGCCGGACAGCACCGCCTCGATGCGGCGCACCTGGTCGCCGCTGCGCAGCAGGTCGTTGAGCGAGCCAATGACGGGCAGGCCCGCGCCCACGTTGGTTTCAAACAGAAACTCCGTGTTGAACTCCCGCGCCAGGGCTTTCAGGTGGGCATAATTCACGTATTCCGAGGAGCAGGCGACTTTATTGCAGGCCACCACCGCCACGCTTCTGGCCAGCAAGGCCGCGTAGATGTCGGCCACGTCAGCGCTGGCCGTCACGTCCACGAACACGGTGTTGCGCAGGTTGAGGGCCAGCAGCTGCCGAACCAGCTCCGGCAAATCCAGCGGCTGCCCCTGGGCCAGCGCCGCCGGCCAGTCGTTCAGTTCCAGGCCGCCGCCCTCCGTTAGCACGAAGCGCTGGCTGTTGGCCACGCCCACCACGCGCAGGTTCAGGCGCAGCTTCTCGCGCAGCCATTGCTGCTGCCGGGCCAACTGCTCCAGCAGTTTGCCCCCCACGTTGCCCACGCCCGCCACAAACAGGTTTACCTGCTTGGCTGTCGCCTCAAAAAATGCCTCGTGCAGCACGTTGATGGCCTTGCGCACGTCAGCAGCCCGAATTACCGCCGAGATGTTGCGCTCCGACGAGCCCTGGGCAATGGCGCGAACGTTCACGCCATTCTGGCCCAGCGCGCTAAACATCCGCCCGCTGATGCCAGGGTGGTTGCGCATATTGTCGCCCACCAGCGCCACGATGGCCAGGTCGGTTTCGCAGCGCAGCGGCTCCACTTTGCCGGCGGCTATTTCGGTGCTGAACTCCTCATCAACCGCGGTTTGCGCGGGCCCGGCCTCGGCCGCCCGGACGGCCACGCAGATGGAGTGCTCCGAGGAGCTTTGGGTAATGAGAATCACGTTGATGCGCTGCTGGGCCAGCGCCCCGAACAGCCGGCGCGAGAAGCCCGGAATGCCCACCATGCCGCTGCCCTCCAGATTCAGCAAAGCCAGCTGCGCGATGCTCGACAGGCCCCGCACCACATCCTTGTTGGCCGGCGGACTTACTTCTACCAGCGTGCCCGCATCCTGGGGGGCAAATGTGTTCTTGATCCAGAGCGGGATGCCCTGGCTCCTGACCGGCTGCACGGTAGGCGGATACAGCACTTTGGCCCCGAAGTGCGACAGCTCCATGGCCTCCTGGTAGGAGATGTGCGGAATAGGCCGCGCCAGCGTTATAAGGCGCGGATCGGCGGTCATCATGCCGCTCACGTCGGTCCATATTTCCAGCCGCTCCGCCGCCAGGGCCGCCGCGAACAGGGCTGCCGTGTAGTCGGAGCCGCCCCGGCCCAGCGTGGTGGTTACGCCCCGCGCATCGCTGCCGATAAAGCCCGGTACTACGTAGATCGGGCTGGGGTGGGCGGCTACCAGGGCCTGGATCTGCTGGCTGGTCACCCCGCTATCGACGGTTGCGAAACCGAAGCGCGAATCAGTGCGGATGAGCTGCCGGCTGTCGTGCCAGCTGTGGGTAATACCCTGGGCCTTCAGGTAGGCCGCCAACAGCCGCGACGAGAGCAGCTCGCCGAAGCTCATCAGCCGGTCCAGCGTCCGGTCCGACAGCTCGCCCAACGCGAATATGCCGTCGCAGAGGCCGTCCAGCTCATTGCAGTGCGTTTTTACCAGGCTCAGCACCGCGCTTTGATCCGGGATAGGCAGCAGCCCGCGCACGACTTCCAGGTGCCGGTCTTCCAGCGTCTGCAGGCAGGCACGATATTCCTCGGAGCCGGCTGCGGCCAGGCGGCCGGCTTCAATCAGGGCGTCGGTGGTGCCGCCCAGCGCCGACACGACCACCACCACGGGCGACGTTTGGGCGGCCGTGTTCACGAGCCGCGCTACGCGCTGGAGGTTGAGGGCCGTAGCCACCGATGTACCCCCGAATTTTAAGACCTGCATAGCTTGCTTAGAAGTGAGAGCCAGGAAGTGAGATAATAAGACTGGGCTGGTGGTTGATACAGCAGCTACCACCAAAAAGCGGGGCACGAAAAAGCCCGTCGGGACCGGCTGAGCTTCGGGGCAGGAAGCGGCCGGCGACGGGCTGCGAAACATCAAGACAAAGCGAGGTAGCGCAGCCCGTCTAGCGGGTTGTGGTACCGGTAATGGCGTCGGGGCCAGGGGCAGAAAAAAAGCCCCCCAGCGCCGGAAAAGGATGGTTTGAAGCGAATAGCGAAGTCATGGAGGCGCGCTTGACGGCCGTAAAGTAGGAATTTTATCAACAGGCTAATATAGCATCGCGTATTTACTCTGAAAACGGAAGGGGGTCGGCGCGCCGCTGAACAGCCCGCCGGCCCGGCGCAAAGCTGCCTGCCGTGCGCAGGACCTGTTTGTTTTCAGTACCTTTGCCTTCCCAATTAAAATTCTCTGAAGGCAAGATGTTAGAAAAACTGGAGGCCATTCGCCAACGCTACGACGACGTGAATGAGCAGCTGATGCAGCCCGAGGCGATGAGCGATATGAAGCGCTACAAATCCCTCAATAAAGAATACAAAGACCTTGGCCGCATTGTAACTGAGTATCGCAGATACCAGGAGGTGCTCTCTAATATTGAAGGTGCCCGCGCGGTCATATCTACGGAAAAAGATGAGGATTTTCGCGAGATGGCCAAGGCTGAGCTTGATGAGCTGGTGCCCGAGCAGGAGCGCCTGGAAACCGTTATCAAGGACCTGCTGCTGCCCAAAGACCCCAACGATTCCAAGGACGTGATCATGGAAATCCGGGCCGGGGCCGGGGGCGACGAGGCCGCCATCTTTGCCGGCGACCTGCAGCGCATGTACATGCGCTACGCTGAAAAGCAGAATCTGCGCATGGACCTGATTGACGCCACCGAAGGCACCAGCGGCGGCTATAAGGAGATTATTCTGTCGGTGAAGGGCGAGGACGTGTACGGCAAGCTCAAGTTTGAGAGCGGCGTACACCGCGTGCAGCGCGTGCCGGCCACCGAAACGCAGGGCCGCATTCACACCTCCGTCGCCTCCATCGTAGTAATGCCCGAAGCCGAGGAGCTGGACGTGGAAATCGACATGAACGACGTGCGCAAGGACCTGTTCATGTCGTCGGGGCCGGGGGGGCAATCGGTGAATACGACCTACTCGGCCGTGCGCCTCACCCACCTGCCCACCGGCTTGGTGGCGCAGTGCCAGGACCAGAAATCGCAGCTCAAGAACTTCGATAAAGCGTTGCAGGTATTGCGCTCGCGCATCTACGAGATAGAGCTGGCCAAGAAGAACGAGGCCGAAGGTGCCCAGCGCAAGAGCATGATCGGCGGCGGCGACCGTTCGGACAAGATTCGCACCTACAACTATCCGCAGGGCCGCGTCACGGATCACCGCATCGGCTACACGGTCTACAACCTAGCCAGCGTAATGGAAGGCAACATCGACGACTTCGTGGAGCAGCTGCGCATCGCTGAAAGTGCCGAGCGGCTGCGCGAGGGCGTATCGTAGCCTCAACCCCTAGCCGCTTCTCCTAGGAGAGAAGGGGAACTAGCTCTAAAAAGTAGACTTTAAGTCAGGACCAGCTGCTAGAAAAACTAAAGCTAGTTCCCCTTCTCCCTTAGGAGAAGGGGCTAGGGGTTGAGGCCTCTGGAGAACAATCTACATATTCCTCCGTGCGCTTATTTCTTCCTCTTCTGCTCATTCTGCTCAGCCTGGCGGCCCTGCTGCCAGGCTGCGAGCCCAAGGAGGAAATCGTGACCCGCGACGCCAGCGCGCGCCTGGAGTTTTCGGCCGATACCGTCCTTTTCGATACGGTATTCGCGCAAACCGCCACCGTCACGCGGCGCCTGTGGGTGTACAACCGCAACCGGCGGGCCGTGCGCGTGGAGCAAATCGGTTTGAAGACTGCTAACTCACCTTACACACTGACTGTCAGCGGAGTTGCTGGGCCATTGGCTCAGGCTGTAGAAATTAGAGGGCGTGATAGTCTTTTGTTGCTGGTGAAAGCCAAACTCGGGCCGGGGGCAGAGAACACGCCGTTTCTGATTGAGGACCAGGTGCAGTTTCGCACCAATGGCAATGAGCAGCAGGTAGCTTTAGTAGCCTACGGCCAGAATGCCTATTTCCACAGGGCCGAAACACTGGCTTGCAATACCGTATGGCGCAATGATAAGCCCCACGTCATCTATGATTTCGTGCGGGTCGATGCCGGCTGCACGCTTACTATCGAAGCCGGTGCCCGTATTTATGTGCATGCCGGGGCGGGCGTCGTAATCAAAGGGCGGCTGCTGGTAAATCCCGATCTGGCCCCCAACGAGGAGCTGAAGCCCGACGACCCGCGCTTCGTGCGCTTCGCCGGCGACAGACTCGAAGCGGCGTACAGCGAAATCCCCGGCCAGTGGCGCGGGATTCAGTTTGATGCGACGAGCCAGGACAACGTGGTGCGCTACGCCGAAATCAAGAACGCCGGGTTTGGGCTGCTGGTCTTCAACCCCGAAAACCGCCAGCCCCGGCCTGACGTGCTGGTAGAGAATACCATTATCAAAAACATCTCCGGCGCCAGCCTCAACTTTGCCAGCGGCGGCGCCAGCTTCGACGGGGCCGGTATCCTGAGTTTTTCCGGCGACTTCACCTTGCGTAATTGCCTGCTTGCCAACTGCGGCGAATATGCCGTGCGGGGCTTGCAGGGGGGCAATTTTTCCCTCAATTTCTGCACCGTGGCCAACTACACACCCGGCTTTGTGCGGCCAAACCCTTCTCTGGTTTTCTCCGATGTGCTGACGTTGGCTAACGGCCAGCCCGGCCCGTCGGTGTTACCCACGGTCAGTATTCTGAATTCCATCGTTTGGGGTAAAAATATGGAAGAGCTGGGCTTTGAAAACGTAAGCCGCTACGCAAATCAGGTTACCGTCCGTAATAGCTTACTCCGTACCACGGCTTATCAGGTAGCTAGCACTGCTACCCAACTAGGATTTGGAGGAACGGGCACCGATAATATTTTTACCGACCCGAAGTTCTTCAGCTCGCCCGACCAGCCGCGCGGCAATCGTTTCGACTATCGCCTCGATACGCTTTCGCCCGCCAGCAACCGCCCCGTGCTCGCGCCTTTGCTCGCTCGCGATTTGCTCAATAAGCCCCGCGCGGCCGCTACTCCCGACCTGGGCGCCTACGAGCGCCTGAATCCGTAGTTTATCTTATGATTTGGTTTCAAAAACGTCTGCGCCTGCCTGCCGTGCGGCGAGGATTTCATCTTGTCACGGACTTGCTTATGGCTGAACTGCCGGAGCTGGAGGGAATTGAAGTTGGTACCGCGCACTTTTTTATCCAGCACACTTCCGCCAGCCTGAGCATTAATGAAAACGCCGACCCAACGGTGCGACAGGATTTTGAATCGTATTTTAATCGGGTAGCACCCGAAAATGCCCCCTACTTCCGCCATACCCAGGAAGGGGCCGACGATATGCCGGCTCATTTGAAAGCGGCACTTCTGGGTACTACCGTAAGCGTGCCTATCATGGGTGGACGGCTGGCTTTGGGCACCTGGCAAGGGATTTATTTAGGCGAACACCGCAACGATGGCGGGCGCCGTTGGGTGGTAGCCACGCTGATGGGCAAGGCCACTAAGTAGATCTAGCTCAAGAGACATTCAGTTGCAAAAAGCACCAGTAAAAAGTGCCCCTTAGAGCAGCAGGGGGCTTTTTATGAATAAGAGTCGGCCGTATACAAATCGGAAATCAGCGGCTGGGTCAGATATTTCTTCGAGTTGGAAGAATCGATCGAATCAGTGGCGGTGGAATCGGCTGGAACAGGAGTCGATTTCCTGGTGGAGGTCTTGTTCTGATAAGCGCTGCTTACTACCAGCGGAAGTAGGTAGAGCCTTGGCCGGAAAGAAAGAGAGTGGGGATGAAGCTGCGTGTAGAAGTAGGATAGTGGCTCCTGCTTCTATAGCAAAGAAAACCGATTGTAAGATGTAAGCCCGTGCTCAGACGTTGAACGCCATCGCACAAATTTGCCCCCCAGCACTAGTCCAGCACGCGTCCGGCCGCTGAATAGCGCAACGTGTCGAACAGCACCAGCTTTTGTACACCTTTCACTTCGTACTCTGAAAGCTTGCCATTATGCAAACGCAGCAAGAGTCGCTTTTCAGAATAGAAAAGCGGGTTATCTTGTTGAATAGTAGCAGTTAGTAATTGCACCTTATCAGCTTTAGTTTCTATGAAGAGCATAGTTACAGGTGCTTTATCATCCCTATCTGCTTGATACACCGTGCGGGAACCGCCTTGCCATTTATCTTGATGCATTATTTTATATGCATCACGCAGAGCCGGCTTGTTAATGTCAGCCTGGTAAAATATCTGCAGTTCCTTGCTCCACTCTACTTCAGGTACACGAGTAGTCTCTATTTGCCCCCCACGCAGCATCACGCGCTTTTCTACGGCCGGATTGCGCCGTGTCAGCTCCTGGGTTTGAGCATCCAGAAAAGCCTTGATATCGAAATACCTAGGCCTGCGCGTCTCCTGCGTCGAAGTTGGGCCCGCCGCTTCAGTCCCACAGGCCGAAACCAGAGCGAGTATTCCCAGCAGCCAGGAAGCCCTACGCATTAGTAGTGCTCATGGTGGCAGCGGGTTGTAGTAGCGATTGGCCCGTCATGACAGTCGGCTGCGGTATTCCCATAAGCGCCAGCACGGTAGGTGCGATGTCACCGAGCTTTCCATCAGCCAGCGTACCACGGTACGTAGTATCGGCCAAAATGCAGGGCACCAGGTTGGTCGTGTGGGCCGTATTGGGTGTACCGTCGGGGTTAATCATCATGTCAGCGTTGCCGTGGTCGGCAATCACAATGCAGGCGTAGCCACTGGCCAGAGCGGCCTCTACTACGTCTTTCGTACAGGTATCTACGGTTTCCACGGCTTTCACCGCTGCCTCAAATATGCCCGTATGCCCCACCATATCGGGATTGGCGAAGTTGAGCACTACAAAATCGGCTGAGCGAGCTAGCAGCTCCGGCACCAGCGCGTCGCGCAGGTCGTAGGCGCTCATCTCCGGTTGCAGGTCGTAGGTGGCTACCTTGGGGGAGGGACGCATAATACGGGTTTCGCCCGCGAATTCCGTTTCGCGGCCGCCGGAGAAGAAAAACGTAACGTGCGGATACTTCTCCGTTTCAGCAATACGAATCTGGGTTTTGCCCGTCGCGGCCAATACTTCGCCCAGCGTATCATTCAGGTTATCCTTCTCAAAAATCGCCGTCACACCCGTAAAGGTGGCGTCGTAGTTCGTGAGGGTGAGATAATGCAGGTTGAGCCGGTGCATGTTGAAGGCGTGAAAATCCTGCTGGGTTAGCGCCTGCGTGATTTCCCGGCCCCGGTCGGTGCGGAAGTTGAAGCAGATAACCACGTCACCTTCCTGAATGGTGGCAATCGGCTGACCATCAGCGCCTACCTTCACGATGGGCAGCAGAAATTCATCCGTCACGCCTTCCTTATAAGAGTCGAGCATACTCTGAATCAGGTTTTGTGAAGGAGTGCCTATGCCGTTTACCAGCAAGTCATACGCTACTTTAACCCGTTCCCAACGGTTGTCGCGGTCCATGGCATAGTAGCGACCTACGATGGTCGCAATCTTGGCGCTGTTACGCTCCAGGTGCTGCTCCAGGTCATTGACGTAGTTCACCCCACCTTTAGGGTCAGTGTCGCGGCCATCGGTGAAGGCGTGAATGAATACTTTGTGCACATCAGCATCGTGCGCCAGCCTGCAAAGGGCTTTCAGATGTTCGATATGCGAGTGTACGCCCCCATCGGACAGTAACCCCATGAAGTGTAGGTTCTTGCCGTTAGTGCGGGCGTACTCAAACGCCTTTTCCAACGCGGGCACCGTTCCCAGTTTCCGCTCCCGGATAGTTTTATTGACTCGCACCAGATCCTGATACACCACGCGGCCGGCCCCAATATTCATGTGGCCTACTTCCGAGTTGCCCATTTGCCCATTGGGTAAGCCTACGGCCTCGCCTGAAGCCTGAAGCCGACTGTGCGGGAAACGCTGAAAAAGAGAGTCAACGAAGGGAGTCTGAGCAGCATCAATGGCCGAAACGGCTTTGTTTTGAGCCAGACCCCAACCATCCAGAATAACGAGCAACACCTGTTTGTTCATACCTACAAAGATAAGGGCAGCGACCCGAACCCCAGATTGTGTTCTTCCGGGATGATTTCAATTATCTTAGTGCTGGTGCAAATTAGTGGGGGAATAAATCAATTTATTGTCTATTGGCATAGTTTTGGAGTTATTCGTTTCGTACTTTCCCTCTATATGAGACGCAACGTTTTTCGGGCTTGCCTGCTGGTTTGGCTAGGACTACTCTCCATAGCAAGCTACGCGCAAAGCGAAACCTTTGGGGCCGTTCGAGGCGCTATCCGTAATGGTTCGGCCCAAGAATTAGCGCCTTACTTAGGTGCGAAGGTAGAAGTGGGCTACGACGGGGATAAGAACAGCTACAGCGCTGCTGAAGCCGAATCGGTTCTCAAAAACTTTTTCACTAAAAACCCTCCTGCCGCTTTTGACTTTATACATCAGGGAAGCAGTAACGAGGGGACAAAGTATGCCATTGGTAAATACACGGGCAAAAATGGTACCTATCGGGTGTTCGTTAAGATGAAACCTGGCAGTGGCTCACCCACCATCGACACGATTGACTTCACTCAGGAATAACGGCCGGGCAACCGGCCTGGTATAACCAGATAAAGAATTTTTTATATGAAACGAATATTACTCCAGCTCTGCGCCATCCTATGGTTTGCTTTGCTGGCTGTTGGAGTACAAGCCCAGGGGGAGTCGCTGGGGGCTGTTAAGGGGGCAATTCGTAATGGCTCGGCCCGCGACCTTTCCCAATTCTTTGGCCCTACGGTGGAGCTGGCCTTCGATGGTGACAAGCAAAGCTATAGCGCTACCCAGGCGGAGTTTGTCATGAAGGATTTCTTCGCCAAAAACTCGCCCGCCAGCTTTGAGTACGATCACCAAAAAACCAGCGCCGAAAGCATTCAATATGCTGCTGGCAAATACATTGGCAAAACAGGATCCTACCAGGTATTTGTGCAAATGAAGCCTATCGGTGGTGCCTTAGTCATTGACTCAATTAATTTCACGAAGGAATAAAGCGTATGCGGCTGGCTTATTTGCCAGGCTCCGTTGATACATTTCAAACCCAGCATCCGGCCGATGCTGGGTTTGTTGTTTTAAGGCTTATTCAGCAGTTGGCAGCTTGCACGGTGCGAAGTGCCTTTAGGGCAGAGGCTTTGTCAGGGGCTTTTTCTATTTTTGCACCGTGCAAAATGCTCTCTACCTCACGCCTGAAGCTATATCCACGTTTATCCGCATGGCCTTGGCCGAAGATGTGGGCGACGGCGACCATTCTTCTCTCGCTTCCATCCCGGCGGATGCTCAGAACCGAGCCCACTTATTAGTGAAAGATGATGGCGTACTGGCCGGTGTCGCCTTGGCTCACCACATTTTTCGCGCCGTCGATCCTGACTTGCGGGTGGAAGAGCTGCTGAGCGACGGGGCCCGGGTTCAGGAGGGTAATATTGCCTTCCGGGTGGAGGGGCGCTCCCAGAGTATTCTGACGGCGGAGCGGCTGGTGCTTAATTGTATGCAGCGCATGAGCGGCATTGCCACCCATACGGCTCATTTGACCAGCCTGCTGACGGGTACGCGTGCCCAACTGCTCGACACGCGCAAAACCACGCCTAATTTTCGTCTGTGCGAGAAATGGGCCGTGCTGATTGGCGGGGGCGTGAATCACCGCTATGGCCTGTTTGACCAGATTATTCTCAAGGATAACCACGTAGACTACGCCGGCGGTATTCGGGCGGCAATTGAAGCGACGCATGCTTATTTGAAGCGCACGGGTCGCCAACTGCCGATTGAAATAGAAACCCGGACGCTGGCCGAAGTGCAGGAAGCACTCGATACAGGCGGCATCGACCGTATTATGCTTGATAATATGCCCCCCAGCCAGCTGCGGGAAGCAGTAGCGCTTATTGGGGGGCGTTTTCCCACGGAGGCATCGGGCGGAATCACGGAGGAAACGATTGCCGCGGTAGCTGCTACGGGCGTCGACTTTATTTCCGTTGGGGCCCTTACTCATTCGCTTAAAAGCCTGGATCTGAGTCTTAAAGCGTATTAAATTCACATGGATAAATGGCCGAATTGTTAAATGGCTGACCGTTCTGCGCCTTTATTTGAACACTTACCCATTTAGCCATTTAGCTATTCACCCACCCAACCATTTTATTCAATGCAGCAACCTAATCAACGGGGCTTCCGTCAGGCGCAAGGAGCCGCGCCGCTGGCCATCCGTACCAAGAAATACCAGTTGAGCACCAACACCTACACCCGAATGGCCATGACGCAGGTGTGGAAAAAGGAATGGTGGTATGCGCTTATCCCGCTGGCCATTGGGCTGTTGCCGGCTCTCATCTGGCCTTCGTGGTGGTGGGTTGGCCTGGCCGTGCTGCTAACCGTGTTGTTTGTGCTGCTCCGCTCGGCCCAGATTACGAGCGTGACGCAGATGGAGCAAAGCAAGCCGCTTTTTGAGCGCTTTAACTACGAGATTGATCAACGCCAGATTCTGTTGCGCCTCAATGAAAAGCAGGGGATGAACCTAAACTGGGACATGATTGGTCGGGCCCAGCGCGACACGGAGGGATTCACGATGTGGCTGCGCTCCGGCCAGGCACCCGATGAGGTGACTGGCTGGCGCCGCTGGATTGCAAGCACCTTCGATGTGCCCGTATTTTTGCTGCTGCCCCTGCGTATTTTTAATTCGCCGAACGATATAAAGCTGTTTGATGCTATGCTGCGCCGCAAAAACCTGCTGCCCGTAGCCCCGGTAGCGGCCGCTGACGCGCCGGCGGCGTAACATTTGCCCCCCAGGGTCGGTAATCCTTACCTGGCAGAATGGTTTGCTGGCTGCCGGCTCAGATGAAGCAAGCAGTTAGGTAGCCCTCCCGCACTCAATCATTAAGCACATACTAGTTTAACCCCATGAATAAGAACCTGTTGCTCGCTGGCGTGGCCAGTCTCGCGTTATCAATGTCTGCTTGTAGCAGCGAACCTTCTGCCTTCCGCCCCGACAAGCAAGTGTCCATCGATCAGGTAGCGCCCGGCTCCCGCACTTCCGACAATTTTGACCAAGGCACGGCCTACGAAACCAACCAGGCAAAAGGCGCCGCGATTCCGAAGCCGGTTAGCTCGGCCGTAGAAGGTGTTGATGGCCGGCCCAAGCCTTCGGCGGAAGCCAGTATCTCGGCTAATGCCGAGGAAGCGATGCGTACAAATAGAAAAAAAGAAGCCGCCAAGATCAACGCTAAGCCCAGCCAGGCCGATACCATGGCAAATGGCAGCGAGATTCAGCGCTAAAGTTTAAGCATCTTGTATTTAACACCTTAGCAATAGCCGCCATTGGCATAAGGCCAACGGCGGCTATTGTTTTAGCTGGCTGCCTTAGCCACCTCCGAGGGGCAAAATTGTCTGCTTACAACGACCTGTCTAAATAAGTAGCAACAGGAAAGCAATGATTTATTTGTAACATTGTTGCAGGTTTTGCCGGCTATTGGTTTTCGGAACTTATTGGCTGACCAGCAGGCCTTTTCTTTTAGAGTATTAATGTTACACCCTGCTATTGAGTGGTTTATCGGTTGGTTCGACTCGCCGTATTACCACCTGCTATACCGCGACCGTAACGAGGAAGAAGCTAAAGCTTTTATAGATGCTCTGTTGGGACATCTGCGAGTTAAGCCAAACGCGAAGCTGCTCGATTTGGCCTGCGGGAAAGGCCGCCACTCGGTGTATCTGAGTCAGAAAGGCTACGAGGTTACCGGCGTCGATCTGTCGCCGGAGAGCATCGCCTATGCTCAGGAGTTTGCGCACGCGCGCCTGCACTTCCATGAGCATGATATGCGCAACCCGCTGCCTTTCGGGTCGTTCGATTTCATCTTTAACCTGTTCACCAGCTTTGGCTATTTCGCCCACGAGACTGAAAATATAGTAGCGTTGCGCTCCGCGGCTAAGGCTTTGCGGCCGGGGGGCAAAATGGTGATTGACTTCATGAATACCGAGCGCACACTGCGCGAGTTAGTACTGGAGGAGGAAAAAACTGTTAGCGACATCACTTTCCACATCACCCGCCGCCTCGACACTGGGTTTATAGTCAAAACGATTCGCTTCCTAGACGCGCTGGGGCAGGAGCAGCAATTCGAGGAGCGGGTTCGAGCACTGAGCCTGGACAACTTTGAGGAATATTTTCAAATGGCGGGTCTGCGCCTGGCCGAGGTGCTGGGCGATTATCAGCTGAGCCCGTACAACGAGGCGCTCAGTCCCCGTATGATCTTCATAGTAAAGAGATAAAGATGATGAATCAGGTAAGATTGCCGTATCCTGCTTGACTGTCCACTCCATCAACGCCTATCTAATCAACACATTATCCATGTGGATTGCCGTTCTGCTGCTATTCCTGACCGTGTTGGGTGCGGGCCTACTCACTCGCCTGTTGCCCACGGCCCGCACCAGCTGGATGAAACCCCTGCTGGCTTTCAGCGGGGCGTATCTGTTTACGCTCACCATCACCCACCTGCTGCCCGAAGCCTTATTGCTTGTACCCAACAATGAGATGCACCGCATCGGCTACTATGTTCTGGGGGGCTTTTTCGGGCAGTTGTTGCTGGAGGTTTTCTCGCAGGGCGTCGAGCACGGCCATATTCATCACGACACGGCGCATGATGGGCAGGTACCATTTCTGCTGTTGTTCTCGCTAGTAATTCATTCTTTTCTGGAAGGCAGCATTCTGGTTAAGCAGCCCGAAGCCACGCCCAGCAACGAGAACTTTTATGCTATTCTGGGGGGCGTGGCCCTGCATCACATTCCGGCCGCTTTTGCCCTGATGGCGGCTTTACTGTTGCGGCTGCACAGTTTTAAGCGGGCCCTACCGTATCTGGTGCTGTTCGCGCTGGCCGCGCCCATAGGCATTGTAGTCAGCAACTATGTGGTGCTGGAGGAGCTGATGTCCAGTGGCTTGTACGCCGCGCTGCTGGGCCTGGTAGCAGGCAATTTTCTGCACGTATCCACCACCATTCTCTTCGAGACCAGCCCTGAGCATCGGCTCAACTGGCCTAAGCTCGGCGCTACGCTAGCCGGCACGCTGCTGGCGCTGGCCATTGATGTGTAGCCGTAACGGCCACTACAGATCTACTAGCGGGCCGGATTTATTCAGATAATACTCCAGCTGGGCAACGCGGGCGCGCTGCCGGGCTAGCTCGGTTTGTAGCTCCAGCAGGCGGTGGCGCATGGCCAACACAATGTCGATGCCTTCCGCGCTCAGCCCTAGCTCATGGCGCAGGCGGGCCAACCGGGCCAGATTATCAGGCTCGGCGCGGAGTGTATCGGGTGCCTCGGCGGGATGCAGCAGGCCGAGGTCTACAAACGCATGCAGGTCCGGCTCGCTCAGGCCGTAGCGCGTGGCGCAGTCGTGGAAGGTGATAGTGATGATGGACAACGTTTCCATAGCAGATAATAAATAGCGGGTGGCAACGGCAAGGGCTAAAGGAGGTTAAGCAGCTTCGCCCCGAAGCTGCGCCAGCTGCCGGAACAGCTCTTTCTCTGTATTTGTGAGGTGCTGCGGCAACGTCAGATCAAGCCGCAGATACAGGTCGCCGAACTGGCCGGGCTGCTTATAAATCGGAAAGCCTTTGCCTCGCAGACGTAGGCGCGTGCCGTTCTGCGTTTCAGGCTTCACATTGATTTTAACCGGCCCCGACAGCGTCTCGACCACCTGCTGCCCACCCAGCAGAGCGGTATAAATGCTCACTGGCACATCCAGCGTGAGGTCGGCGCCGGTGCGGGTGTAGCGCGGGTCGGGGGCTATGCGGAACGTAATGTAGAGCGAGCCGGCCGGGCCACCATTGCGGCCGGACGCACCCTGGTCGCGCAGCCGGATAGTCTGGCCATCTTCGACGCCGGGCTGAATGTTGATGCGCAGCTTTTTGCCATTCACGGTGAGCGTGCGCGGGCCGCCTTCGTAGGCTTCGGCCAGCGTTAACTCTAGCTCGGCCTGATAATCCTGGCCGGCGCTGGCCCTGGCAGAATGCCCCCCAGCACGGCCATCGCCCTCCATACCACCAAAAATGGAGCTGAAGAAATCGGAGAAATCGGTGTTGCCAAAAGGGTCGCCGCCCCCGGCCTGGCCGTAGCCGCCAAAGCCTCCGGGCTGCCCGTACTGCGACCAGTCGAAGCCTCCCCCGCCGGGCCGGCCGCCCCCGGCGGTTTGTTGGTAGCGCTGCCAGTCGGCGCCTAGCTGGTCGTATTTACGGCGCTTTTCCTCGTCGCTCAGTACTTCGTGGGCCTCATTTATCTCTTTAAACTTGCGCTCAGCCTCCGCATTATTGGGGTTCACGTCAGGGTGATACTGACGGGCCAGCTTGCGGTAAGCCTTCTTGATCTGGTCGGTAGTAGCCGATTTGTCCAGTCCTAACACTTTGTAATAATCCTTGTAGTCCACTTCGTGAGTTGATGATGGTTGAATACTGAATATTAACTGAATAAACTGCCCCAGCTCTTAGATGTCAACTTACGAGCGCCGGTAGCCTGAAGTAGAATCCAGCATACATCAAGCAGCTTACTTTTTCAGCGGATCGTGGCCCCAATTCATCAGCGAATAGCGCCAGCGTGAGTGCTCTACGTCTTTTTCTGGTCCTTGAGCCAGATGCCGGCTAATGTACGAGTGAACCTTGTGCATGTGGGTCTCATCCGCTTCCGTCAGATCCGCTTTTTTCTTGTTCAATATCTCAATAATCCGCTCGCCCGACTTGTGGCCGATGCTGGTGCCGTCGCCGCTATCCTGGCCCACCGAGTTGGATTCCTCCGTAGCAAGCCACTTCTCCAGCTCGGATGCGGTCATGTTTACCTGAGCCTTAAAATCGGCGTAAATATTGTCTGATGCTTTCTCGGTCGCCATATAACTTGCTGATTTAGACAAGAAAATAATACGTCACTTCAATGACTCTCTGTTCCTTTCTAACGCGCCTGACTTAAGGCAGGTTGCTGGCTTGTGGTGGCACGCTACCCAGTGGCGGTTCGTTGCATTCGCTTCACTTATTTCTCCCACCCTCAATCTTTTTATCATCATGAGATTTCGCAGCATTGCGCTTCTGACTTTTGCCTTGACTACCAGCGCTGTATCCGCCTCAGCGCAGGCTAAAATGCCCCCCCGTAAGGTCGCAGCCCCCCGCCCCAAGCCGGTAACGCCCGGCGTCGCCACCCTGAAAGATGACGTGATGATGAAGGAGGGCAAAGTACTGGTAACTCAGATGGGCCAAACCAGGGCGCTTACACAGGAGATGAGCCTCACCAACGGCACCAAGATTACCCCAACCGGCAGCGTTGTGACGGCGGCGGGGGGTAGCGCCCAACTCCAGGAAGGTGATATGATGTCGCTGAGTGGCCGCCTCACGACGAGTGCTCAAAAAGCGGAGCAAGACAGCCTCCTTTTAGTGAAGAAAGAGAACCTGAAAATAAAAGGCAAGAAGAAGAAAGGCTAGCCTGCGCTAGCTACGAACAGCCGGGCGGCCCAGACTATATTAGTTTGGGCCGCCCGCCTATGTTTTAGATTTGGGTGTAGTCCAATAAAATAAGCGTGGCCTCGGCATCGTCGCGGGCTTCTACTACTTCATCCATCACATACTGAATTTCGGTATCGGTCCAGGCTTGCGCTTCGGCGGCTTTCACGAAGGCGGCCAGCGCCGCGAAGCGGCCCGGCGTGGCGGGCACCGTCCAGCGCACTTTTTTGCGGATTCTCATGCGAAACAAATAGAAAAATCGGGTAAAAAAGCCCCCAGCTTAGCGCGGGGGAGCTGCCTTCACCACCGTTACCTGCACCGGTACCACGCCAGCGTCAATCAAATCAATTTTGCGGGCGGCTTTGCGTGATAAGTCAATAATGCGGCCTTTCACATGCGGGCCCCGGTCCGTGACCGTGACTTTGACTGAGCGGTTGTTGCGCGTGTTGGTTACGCGCACCACCGTACCGAAGGGAAGGGTATTGTGGGCGGCCGTCATCTTGTTGGGCCGGTATACGGTGCCGCTGGCCGTTTTGCGGCCATTGAACTTGTTGGCGTAGTAAGAGCCCTGACCGCTCTGGGTGAAGGTGTTGGCGCCACCGGCGCAGGCGCTCAGTAGCCACGGTAAGCTGAGCAGCCAGCAAAAACGACGAAAGGAAAAGGGAAGCATAAGCAAATATAGATGACACCAGGCCGGAGCCTGCACTCACTCCGACTTTTCCGGAATGCGCATGGCCAGCAGCATGGCGAAGTTGCCCTGAAATACGTTGAAATCGACCGGCCCGCGAATACCTGGCACATGCGATTCGTCGCTGTGCTGCCAGATAATCCATTTGTCGCGGGGCAGGAGGGGCTTTTCCACTTCATAATGCGCCAGCCATAAAGGATACTGATCGAAGTGCCCAGCTAAGTGGCGCTTGTAGAAGTTGTAGTTGGTATACAGGATGGGGCGCACGCCGTAGTGGCGCTCTATCAGGCGCAACCAGGTAGCTACGTTGCGCCGCATCACCGCCACGTCGTGAAAGTTTGGAGCTTCCACATCGAGTACGGGGGGCAAATCGCCGGCGGCCAGGGGCACGTTGCGCACAAAAAGATCGGCTTGCTGGGCGCCGTCGTAGTTGGGCTGAAAGTAGTGATAGGCCCCGCGGTAAATACCCACAGCCTGCGCCTCGCGCCAGTTGCGCTGGAAGCGAGCATCGCGCAGCGTAACGCCTTCGGTAGCTTTAATAAACGCAAAACGCACCTGGTGTTCCGCCACTTCCGGCCAATCGATACGGCCCTGATACGACGATACATCAATACCGTGCACCGTGTAGCCGGTTAGCAGCGGTGTCTTCTCGCGGCCCGTCAGCTGATGAGCCGTGTACTTGGCATAAGTCAGCCGCGCATAGCGGTTGATCTGCCGCCAGTACCGCCCGTAAAAAACCATTGCCGCCAGCAGCAATCCCAGGCCGATGAGCAGGGGCAAACGACGCCGGAGGGGGGCGGAGTGGCGGGCAGCAGGGCGTCGTCGGGGTCGGTTCATCAGCGTAGCCATCGCAAAGGTAACGCACATACGTGCCTCGCTCGTACCTAAGCTAGTGGTTCCGGCGCAGAAAAAGCCCCCCAGCTACCACAGTTTGCCTGCCAGTCCCTGCTTTTCCCGACCTTTCGCTTCTTAACGCTCCGCCACATGGCTACTTCCAATCTTTCCGACGCCCGCGACGAATCGGGCCACCTCATCCGTGAGCTGCACGGCATCACCCTGGCCCAGATTCTGGAATACCTCGTGGCTCATTATGGCTGGCCGGGGCTGGATGAGCGCATTCATATCAATTGCTTTGCCGTCAATCCCAGCATCAAATCCAGCCTGGTATTTCTGCGCCGCACGCCCTGGGCCCGCACCAAAGTGGAGGAACTCTACATAAAAACCCGAAGTAAGGAGATTTTGAGCAAGAAAAACGAAGTGCAGTAAGACTGGGGGGCAATTATGTATCTAGCGTTTTAAAGTAAAAATGGCTGACGTTTCGCAGAAATCGGGTTCCCAGGCGCTGCTGATTGGCTTCGTGTGCTTTGTGGTGTTTGAAACATTGACGTACTATATTCTGCGTTTTGCTACCTCGGGGCTGGGCAAGAGTGACCAGTATCAGCCCGAGAATACCATTGTCAGCAATTGGGTGAAAACCGTGGTATTTCTGCTGCTACACCTGCTGGTGATAGTGGTAGCGGTGCTCGTGCTCAGCAACCGGCTGCCGCGCCGGTATCGGGGGCAGGTGATGGGCTGGTTCTATCTGGCGCTCGTTACTGGTTTTCTGCTGCTGATACCGCTTTTTGATTAAGACTAAAAAAAGCCACTGCGGTTGGCAGTGGCTTCATTGAAAAGGTGTCGGTCGGTCCCGACGTTATAAGCAACTAAGCAGAGCCTAGCGCAATTTGATATCGATTTCACGGCGGCTGGCCGAATCCTGGAACGGAATGCGGATGCGCAACTCATTAGCCTCATGCACGGCGTCGATGCGGTCGAGGTCGAGGTTAGCGGGCAGATCCAGCGTTTGGGCAAATAGGGGAGCGCTCAACTGGTCGTTCTCTTCGTGGCGGTAGTCGCAGTACACGGTCAGGCGGTTGTTATCGAGCAATACGTGGAAGTTCTCGGGGCGCACAGACGGCGCTGCTACCCGCACTACCACACCCTTCGCCACCTTATCAACGCGCAGCTGCGCCTGGGCCGTGCCGCCGCCCAACGTGTTGAGTAGGTTAAGCTGGGGGGCAATATTGCGAATGAATTCTTGGCTTATCAACTTCATGGTTAGGTCTATTTCTTGATTGTGATGGGGTTATTTCAAACGATGTACCAACCTCTATTGTGCGTCATCAACGCCGGGTTTCGGCCACATTGACGCCTTAAAAGCTGTCTGAAACCCATGTAAACGGCCATTGTGGCATGTAGTGGCGTTGTGCTTCAGCGCAACTTTGGGCGCCTCCCAACCATGCCTTGCGCCGCTCTCGTATAGCATACTCTCGCTTACAGCATCCATTAGACCTTATGCAGCTCCAAACGTTTAATACGACGCGCACCGCCCGCTACTATTGCGTGGGCGAACCCGGCCCGACGATTCGTCACGTCTGGTTTTGCCTGCACGGCGAAGGCCAATCCGTTGCCGATTTTGCTGCCCAGCTCAGCAACCTTGTCACGCCCGAACGGCTGCTGATTCTGCCCGAAGCTTTGTCGCGCTACACGTTGCCACCCGCTCCCGATGGTACTCTGAGCACGGGCGCTACCTGGTTTGCCGCCTCCGACTTGCTGCCCGACCTCGCCGACCTCACCAATTACCTCGACTCCCTGGCCGAATCGATTCTGGCCGCCTGCCCGCCCAATACTCCCGTTACGGTGCTGGGCTACGGGCACGGCGCGGCCGCCGCTTGCCGCTGGCTGGCAAGCAACCGCATATCGTATGACCGCCTGATTCTGTACGCCGCCATCTTTCCACCCGAAATCGACCGCCGCGCCACGCTGGTCGGCCTACCCGACCGGCCGGTGAATGTAGTGACTACCACCGTGGAGATGTACACGCCCGAGGTCGCCGGCGAAGGGCTCGTGCAGGATTTGCTTGATGTGGGCCTCACGGCGCAGCTTAGCTACGTAGCGGAAGATGGCCTTACGCTGGCGGCCCTGGGTGCCGGTGCCGAAACCATAAACTATGAGCCAAACCCCAACCCTACGGAATAAAAAAGCCCCCCGAATTACTCAGGGGGCTTTTTTGTAAATTGCCTTAACGGCAAAGCACTGGTGTTAAGCCTTCATCCTTTTCGAGTTGCGGCTATCCGTCGAGTCGTTATAGGAAGCGCCGTTAGTCTGATTTTGGTCCTGCTGCATGTTGTAGTCGTTGCCATTCGACTGATTTTGTCCTTCGCCCGACTGCACGGATATGTCGCTGGCCTGCTGACCCATACGCTCCGACATCTGACCGCTGCCTATAGTTTGCCCCCCACGAATATCAATCTAGTGACGCATGGTTTTCTGGGTGTCTTTGGGTACCATCACATGCAGCACATTATCCTCAAACGAGGCTTCTATCTGGCCGGGGTCTACGGTATCGGGGAGCTGGAATGACCGCTGAAACGACCCATACAAGCTTTCTGCGAGGTGGTAGCGTCGGTCGTTCTGCTCATTCTGGAACTGCCGTTCGCCCGAGATAGTCAGGCGGCCCTGGTGAGAATCAACCTTAATATCATCGCGCTTCATGCCTGGTAGCGCTGCCTCAATCTGGTAGCCGCGCTCCGTTTCGTGCGCATCTACCTGGGGCGAAATGCTGGACAACTGCCCCGAGAAGCTACGGTATCGTTGAAAAACTGGTCGAGCATGGAGCTAAAAGGCGACTGGCCCATTCCGGAAAACGAGTCCTGATACTGCTGAATAGCCATGACGATAACAAAGTTTAAGAGGTTAAACCATTGTTTTCAAACACGCGCTTTTTACCGTTCTTTTCTTTGCTAGGTTTCACTAAAATATGCCTTTTTTAAGCTCATCAGGGTAGTTTTTTTAGTTTTATGACTAGGTTTCCCCGCATTATCTACTGATCTAAATACTTTTCTATGAAGGCTGTCCAATAAGTGGGTAAACTGCCTGTTTTTAGGGGCCAGCCTTCTTATAGGCTGTCATCACTTTGCTCCATCAACTCCATCTGCCACCGTATTTCTTCCAGCTTAATTGGGTAAGGAATTCCGTTCCGAATGGTTTGATACAAAGCCTCGAACAGCTGCATGTAGTCGCCTTTGGGGGCGGGATAAGAATGGGGGGTAAACTGACCGTCGGCGCTGGCTACCGTGAGGGTGCCCTCCTGGCCGGGCGCTTCCAAGCCGTAAGCGGCGTCCTGGGGGGCAATTCCTTGCTGAAGCTGGGTTTCCTGCACGTCGGTGCGGGCCTTACTGAAGCTGCCTTGCGTACCGTGGAGCACAAAGGAGGCTTGGGGCTGCGCCACTAGCAGGCTACTGGTCAGAAACACCTGCAAGCCATTGGGGTAGTGCAGGTGAAAGGAAAAGTAGTCGGGTACCTGCGAGCCGGGACGGAATATTCCGGTAGTCTTGCGGCTGAATAAGGGCTTGCCAAACATGCTAATGGCCTGATCTAGTAAGTGCGGGCCCAGGTCATACAGGAGCCCACTGCCTGGGATGGGCGTTTCCTTGAAGGCCTTCGTATTCAGGGCCATCTTGTAGCGGTCGAAGCGGAAGTGAACTTCGATGAGCTGGCCGAGCTGCCCGCTGGCTATCACCTGCCGCACGCTCTGAAAATCACTGTCCCAGCGCCGGTTTTGGTAAGCAAATACGTGTCGGTTCATGCGTTGCGCTAGCGCTGCCAACTCGTTTACTTCGGCCGAGGAAGTGACCAGCGGCTTCTCAATAAGTACGTGCTTGCCCGCTTCCAACACCTGCCGGGCCAGCTCGAAGTGCGTATTGCTGGGGGTGTTTACTACTGCCAGCTCAATTTTGGGGTCAGCGAGCAGGGCTTCCACGCTATCGTAGCTAATCAGGCCGGGGTAATCCTGCTGCGCCTGCTTGTGGTGGCGCTCCGTTATGGCACGCAGCGCAAAGCCGGGGTGAGCAGCCAGAAACGGGGCATGAAAAACCTTGCCCGACATGCCATAGGCCAGCAAGCCGGTTTGAATGGGATTCGTGGTCATAGTAAGGTAAGTAGTGAGCAATAGCAGGGCCCATAGTTAATCGATAGGAACGAAAAGCGAGCTATGGCAAGCTGACCCGTGCTTGGGTGAGGCGAGTTAGAGTAAAGGCGGTTAGTTAAAATGAATCTTGTGTGAATGCAAAATTCGGTATAGATTATTATCTATCTTAAACACAGCATATTAAAAATTTAGGTCTTCATAGCTCAGTAGCTATTGTTGGCAGAATGTTTGCAAAAAAGAGTCAAAAGGCACTTAATAAAATCAGATTTGTTTTTCTTAGTCCGCTGTTTAAAACCAGAGAGATTAGCTAATGGAAATTAAATCACTCCATTAAGTTTATAAAAAAAATACAGTTCACTCAAGCTTGTATTCTGCTCGCGAAAAAAGGACGGTTGCTCCGTCCTCCCCGCTTGCTTACCCTGGTGCTCCTACGCTGATGCCCGCCCTAGGATATTGGCTTCCACACTCTTTCTCCAATTCGTCTTTTCTGCTTCAACTGCCTTGAGCAACCACTCAAAGTACCCATACAGCTACTAAGGCTCGGGCCGCCCACCATACCTTGCCCTGGCTGTCGAGAGAGTCTACTTCCCACTCCTTTTTTCTCTGTTTGTGTCTTTCGATCTAGAAACAGGTGCCCTTGATGCCAGCTCGCCCAGCGAATGGCCTCTGCCTTACCCCGTGGCTAGCCAGCCGGTGGTCAATACGGCGCCCTCCATTGAGGCTGCCCCCGCGGTTATCTACGATAAGCTTATTCTGCCCGGCGACTTCCCCGATCCGACGGTCACCAAAATCGGTGATACGTATTGGGCTAGTGCCACTTCCGCCGAGTGGGGACCTGTCTTTCCGCTTCTGAAGTCCACGAACCTGGTCGATTGGGAAGTAGTGAGCTACGTGTTTCCGGATAAGCTGCCCGAGTGGGCCGACTGCAACTTCTGGGCCCCGGAAATCAGCCACGAAAATGGCAAAACCTATATCTGCTATACGGCGCGCAAAAAAGGCAAGCGTGGTCAGCTCTGCGTAGCCATCGCCAGCGCCGATGACCCCGCGGGCCCCTACACCGACCACGGTCCGCTGGTAGGGCAGCGCATGGGCTCCATCGATGGTTTCCCGCTGCGCGACGAGAACGGCGCGCTCTATATGGTGTGGAAAGAAGACGGCAACGCTTTTCGCAAAGACACCCCCATCTGGGCCCAGCGCATGAATGAAAGCCGTACGGCGCTGCTCGGCAAAAAGGTAGAGCTGTTCCGCAATGATACTCCCTGGGAGGGCTGTTTGGTAGAAGGCTCCGCCATTGTGCGGCAGGGCGAATACTTCTACATGTTTTATGCTGGCAATGGCTGCTGCGGGAAGTGCTGCAACTACGCTACCGGCGTGGCGCGCTCCAAAAAGCTGCTCGGCCCCTGGGAAAAATGCCCCCAGAACCCCATTCTGACCAAGAATAAAACCTGGAAATGCCCAGGCCACGGTACCGTGACGGAGTATGAGGGCCGTTGGTTCCTACTCCACCACGCCTACTACACCAACAGCCACGAGTTCGTGGGGCGTCAGGGGCTGCTGAGCGAGTTTACCTGGAACGCCGAGGGCTGGCCTGAGTTTGTGAATAGCAGCCCCCAGGCTGAGCCCCTGCGCGATTTGCGGGTGCTGAACGTGGACGACAACTTCCCCGGCAACCGTCTGTCGGCCGCCTGGCAGTGGCCCGTCAGCGAGCAGCCCACGGTGGGCGTCAGCGATGGCCAGCTGCTGCTAACAGCTCGCTCCACGGGCCTTGGCGCCCTAGTCGCTCAACGTACCTTTACGGCTACCTATAAAGCGGCCACCACACTCGACTATGGTGCCCTGGCACCCAATACCTACGCGGGGCTGGCGGCCATCGGCGACCCACACAACGCCCTGGCCCTGGTAGCCGGCAATGGGCATCTGCAACTGTGGCACATGCAGGGCAAAAAGCATCTGACCCTAACTGAAGTGAAGCTGGAGGACTGCAAGATGCTCAGCTTGCGCCTGGAGGCCTGGGGCGGCAGCCGCTTCCGCTTCGCCTTCAGCACGGATGGCGGCACCACCTGGCAACCCGTCGTGCTGGATAGCTTTGCGCTGAACGGTACCTACCTGCCCCCGTGGGATCGGGGCGTACGGATAGGCTTACTGGCTCAGGGCCCAGAAACCACCACCGTAGCCTTCAATAACTTTGCGCTGCGTAACTGCCGTTAGACATTTCCTCTATTATAGCTCTATATATTATAGTTTTATAAGTTAAAAAAGCCCCTCAGCACCAAGCTGGGGGGCTTTTTTATTGTATTTAAAACATGCGCTGGCAATCCGAGCAAGCGCCCGTCTTTTTAGCGGTCGGCTTGGTGAGAAGGCAGAAAGTATCCTTAGGATATAGTTTTTCCCTGGCTCATCTTCGAAGTCTTCGATAACTACGTTTAAAGTAAAAACTTTAAACTCCCGCATCTTCTAATGCTAGCCATTCGCCAAGCTACCACTTCTGACTTACCCGGTATTCTACAACTGATAAGCCGCGTGGTGCCGCTGATGCACGCGGCCGGCAATTATCAGTGGGAGGCGTCTTACCCCAATGAGGCAGTATTTCGGCAGGATATTGACCGGCAACACTTGTGGGTAGCTGAGCTGGGGGGCAAAGTAGCTGGCGTGGCCGCCCTCACCACCGACCAGGACCCGGAGTACGCGCAGGCCGATTGGGATGCCTCGCTGCCCGCACTCGTCACACATCGGCTGGCCGTCGATCCGGCCGCGCAAGGCCAGGGCGTAGCTGTTGCTCTGCTCAAGCAGGCGGAGAAGTTAGCCATTAAGCAAAAGCTGCCTGTGCTGCGCGTGGATACCAACTCAGAGAACCGCGCTACGCAGCAGCTTTTCCCTAAGCTGGGCTACCGCTTCGCGGGCGAAATCACGCTGGCTTTTCGGCCGGGACTGCGCTTTTTCTGCTACGAAAAAAAGGTGGTGAGCCTTAGAGAAAATATCCCAACGGACAATAAGAGCAATCTTAGTCAGCAGTAAAGCAAGCTACTGCCATCCTGCTCCGGTGTTCAGGTAGTATGCAACTGGCTGGGCTGGATTCGGTCATAAAACTTTACTCGGCGGCGTTTATCTCTAAAAAAGGCTTCTATAGCTATTGAACACTGATAGGGTCCCAAGTAGACTAAAATTACATAAACTCTATTTATTTATATTATACCATTATTTTATTGTTACGAATTACAGATATTTAAACTTTAATAATAGCTAAATTCTATTTAGACTGTATTTTTGTCAATGGGTTGCACAGGTTTGCGCAGCTGGAACTTAGTCGAATGCTTTTCTCTTGCCAGAATATGCCAAAATTTCTACGTAGTCCTTTTCGCTTTTTGTTGCTGTTTTCGTGCTTCGCTTTTCAAGCGGCACCCGCCGGTCAGCAAGCCACCAGCCTCACCGCTGCCAACCCCCAGGAATCCTTCGATACCGGAACCAAGGCCGATTACGCCGCCGGAAGTGTAGCCTTTGCTACCGGTACCTGGACTCTGACTGACGCCGTGCTGGGTAATGCCGAGGCCGACCGTAAGAACGGCGCGCAGGCGGTGCGCCTGCAGCAAAACGGTAAGCTCACCATGGAGTTCTTCGTGCCCAATGGTGCCGCTACCGTAGCGGTACAGCACGCCATTTACGGCTCCGACGCCAGTAGCAGCTGGGAGCTGTGGGCGCAACCCGAATCCTGCAACTGCAATAAGTGGACGAAGGTGGGCAACACGGTATTTACTACCACCAGCACCCTCCAGGCCGCCGCGTTTACCGTCAATATTGCCGGCAATGTCAAGTTCGAGATTCGCAAGACGTCGGGTGGAGCGAGCCGGTTGAATATCGATGACTTTGCCGTAACCGACTTCGGCGTTGCCCAGCCTTCTATCGACAACGATAACATGGCCCTGGGCAACCCAAGTGGTGCTATCACCGACGTTGGCTCTCCTAAAAACTACCTGATGGTGAAGCCTCAATTTACGTTGAGCTATAACCGCGATGAGGGCAAGCCCAACTGGGTAAGCTGGCACATAGATGCCTCCGACCGTGGTGACGCTAACCGGATTGACCTTTTTCGTCCCGATCCTACTCTTCCTGAAGGCTGGTATCAGGTGCAAGCGAATAGCTATACCAGCTCGGGTTTCGACCGCGGCCATAACTGCCCCTCGGCCGACCGCCTGGCCAACGCGGAGGATAACGCCGCGACCTTTTTCATGACCAACATGATGCCTCAGGCACCACTTAACAACCAAGGCCCCTGGGCCGACTTAGAAAATTACGCTCGCACCTTCTTGCCGGGCAATGAGGTGTACGTCGTCTGTGGCAGCTACGGTCTAGGCGGGACGGGTGCTAATGGTAGTGTCACTACCACCATCGATAATGGCCGAATTACGGTGCCTAACCGGACTTGGAAAGTCATCGTGATTTTGCCCGTAGGTGATAATGATGCAGCCCGAGTTACCTCATCTACCCGGGTGATTGCCGTGGACATGCCTAATACTAACTCTATCATTCGCGATTGGGGCTTGTACCGGACTAGCGTCGATGCCATTGAAACTTCAACTGGCTATGACTTGCTATCCGCTCTGCCAGTTGATGTACAGACTGCCATCGAATCAAAAGTCGATGCTGGCCCGGCTCCGGCAAACTAATTCCAACTTCCTGGATCTTTTCAAAACGACATAAGCGTCTATATGACAAGTTTTTACAAAAATGCCTGGAAGCTTGGGCAGTTGCCGGCTTTTCTGGTTTGCCTATTTTTCTTCAATGCGCAGCAGAGTTGGGGCCAGCTTGTTCCTGTCCCGCTAGCGAATGGTACTTACACAGAGAACTTTGCTGACATTGCTAACTGGGGTAATGACTTTAGCTCGGGTGTTGGTGCAAATCGATATAGCAAAGCATTTGGCCAACCCACTCTGCCCAATAGCAACACGGTATTCGCTGCCACTGCTAGCAGCGGTGGCGTACAAAGAGGGACGAGCACTACAGGCACAGCCGGTGCAATAGTATTGTTGGCTACGGGCACCACAGATGGCGCGAGTGCCGCCGCTTTTGATCTTAATCTGGATTTTTCGGGCGCTCCAACTGGAAACATCAGTTTAGATTGGGCTGAGGTTAATAACGGCACAATTGATAGCAACAGAAAGTCCACATTCAAGCTGCAAACCAATACTGGTGAAGGGGGGGCTTTTGTTGACCTACCGCACCCTAGTGTGGTCATCACGAACTACGTATCCGCTACAGGTAGCTTAACTGCCATTCCGTTGCCGGCCAGTTTTGCTAACAATCCAGGGGCGAAAATTCGTTTCTTCTTACTTACGTCGGGAGGTGGCAGTACTGGCAGCCGTCCAAAAATAAGCCTCGATAATATCACGGTAACTACTGGTTCTACGGGCACTCCGCCTACTCCCACAGCCAGCATCACGACTACCGCTTCTGCCTTCAACAGTCCTTATTGCGTCACGACCACTGCCGGCAGTGCTCCATTCAACGTAGCCTATACCAGCAGCGGCACCTTCACGGGCGGCTTCAAAGTGCAGCTGTCGAATGCTTCGGGCGTATTTCCGAGCAATGCAACGGACAACATTATCGGCAGCGGCAATAGCTCGCCTATTTCGGCTACTATTCCGGCCGCTACGCCGAGCGGCACTAAGTACCGGCTGCGGGTAATGAACGATGCGCCGGCTACCTACGGCAGCACCAACGGCTCCGACCTGACCATCAACTTAACGCCCGACACTAACCCGGTAACTGTAACGCCAGCCACTGCTCAGTCGGTACTTACTACCGGTACGGGCGATGCCCTTACCGCTAGCGCCGCTGCTACCTCTTCGTTCGCCTGGCTTTATGGTGCTAGTGCAGCCGGACCGTATTCTGCGGCTATCGGTGGGGCAACTACTGCTACTTACATTGTGCGAGGGGCAGATTTCCCTGGCGAGGGTACTTATTACTTGGTTGCGCGGGCAACCTTAGCTACTAGCTGTGGCACGGCAACGGGCTTGAGCGCCCCTATTACGGTAACCGTATCAGCACCTCCCACTAACCCCGCTCTGAGCGTCTCATCTACTACGCTCCCGGATTTTGGCAGCCTGGCCGTCGGGGCCGGAGCTGGGCTGAAGAGCTTTACGGTGGGGGGCAATAATTTAAAGGGAGGCGTCACCATTACGCCGCCGGCCGGGTTTGAAATCCGGACTGGTAATAACCCGTTTGCTTGCTGCACCATTGAGTTGCAGCCGACTGGTGGCACTGTCCCAAGCACCACGATTGATGTTCGCTTTGCCCCAACGGCTACTCAGGCGTACAGTGAGTCGATTCCGGTAAAGAGCGCTGGCCTGCCTGATCAGGCGGTAGCAGTTTCGGGTACGGGCGTCAATGCCATTTATCCGGCCACGCTAAGCACCACGGCCATCACCGACTTAACCCCGACCAGCGCTACTACGGGGGGCACCGTAGCTGCCGATGGCGGCAGCGCGGTAACAGCACGCGGCGTTGTTTGGGCTAAAACGGCTAATCCAACTTCTGCAGGTACTACCAAAACGGCCGATGGCGCGGGTACAGGGGCTTTTGCCAGCGCTATTACCGGCCTGGTGCCGGGCACTACCTATTTCGTGCGTGCGTATGCTACCAATGGCGCGAGCACGGCCTACGGTGAGGAGCTTTCCTTCACCACCGTAACGGTACCGCTGGCCGCCGAGCCAACCGCAGCGGCTACGCTCACCGCCAGCCAGGTAGCCAGCACCTCGCTCCAACTTGACTTGAAGGGTGGCGACGGTAAGAAGCGTCTGGTGGTAGCTCGCCGCGGCACCGCCGTAGATGCCGAGCCTGTTGACGCTACCACCTACACCGCGGAGGCAGAGTTCGGCAAAGGCAGCGTGCTGGGGGTAGGTAACTTCGTCGTGTACAACGGGACCGGCGACAACGTAACCGTAACGGGTTTGCGTGCTAATACCACCTATCATTTCTCTGTCTTCACCTTCAATGACAACGACACGCCCTATGCTGAAAACTACCTGGTAACTACACCGGGTACTTTAGCCCAGGCAACCTCGGCTGCTCCCGCCGCGCTGCTACTGGAGGAAAACTTCGATTACGCAGCTGGGTCGCTGCTGACGGCTAATAACTGGACGGCACATAGCGGCGGCGGCACCAACTCCATTGCCGTTACGGCTGCCGATGGCTTGTCTTACTCCGGCTACAGTGCCAGCAGTGGCAAAGCCGCCGCCACCGTTGGTAATGGCGAAGATGTTAACCGGCAATTTGTAGAGCCTGTCTATGCTGGCACGCCGGTGTATACGTCCTTCCTGGTAAATGTCGCGAGTGTAAGCACTAGTGCTGAATACTTTTTTCATCTCGGGCCAGCAGTAGTAGGGTCTACCTTCAAGGCTCGGTTATTTACGCGTCCTGGCATTGCGTCGGGCACAGTACAGTTCGGTATCAGTGGGAATGGTGGAACCATCAACTATACGACTGCTAGTTATCCGTTAAATACTACCCATTTATTGGTGGTTAAATACGCCTTCGATGAGGTGGGCAGCAAGACTGAGTTGTTTGTCAATCCGGCGGCTGGTGCTGAGCCCGCTCCGGCCACTGCTGGCGTTGCCGAAACAGGTAGCTCCCCGGCCAATATTGGCGCAGTGGCAATCCGCCAAGGCACCAATGTTCCGAAACTGACAATCGACGGCATTCGGGTAGGCAATAGCTACCGGGTAGTTCGTACGGGCCTTGTTTGCCTGGAGCCGGCGCCGGCCTTCACGGCCGCTCCGGCTTGTGCTGGCTCAGCCACCGCCTTCACCGATGCTTCTACGGTAGTTGAGTCCAACGCTACGTATGCCTGGGACGTGGAGAGTGATGGTAAAGTAGACTACACTACCGTCGGCAACATCAGCCACACGTACGCGGCGGCTGGTACTTACACGGCTACGCTGGTTATTACGCAGGGCGCTTGCTCCGCTACATACACGCAGAAAGTAACGGTGCGGGAGTTGCCAACGGCGACGTTGAGCGGCGACGCGACTGTATGTGTGGGTACTTCTGCCAAGCTGACCGTGCACCTGACCGGTGTTGCGCCCTGGAACATTGGCTCCTCAACCAACGGAGCTGCTGCCCCAACGGCTCTGACCGTAACAGCTACTGACGTCGATGCTGACGGAAACTACACGCTGGTTGTAGCGCCAAAAGAAACAACCACTTATGCCTTGACTTCAGTAACGGACGGCAACTGCACGGGCACGGCTCTGACGGGTTCAGCCGTTGTAACTGTTACAACGCCTCCTGCCCTGACGGTGCCTTCCATCCCGACGGCTAACACCGAGAATGATAAGTGTGGTGCCTCGGTTGCTTTCGCTGCTACGGCCACGGGTGCCCCGGCCCCCGCGCTTGTGTACAGCATTATGAAGGAGGGAGTTAATACCACCATCACTTCCCCTTACTTCTTCCCGGTAGGTACTACCATAGTTAAAGTTACGGCCACCAATAGCTGCGGTACTGATTCGAAGACCTTTGCGGTAACGGTGAAGGATAAGCAGGCACCTACGGTACTGATCCGGAACTTGACTGTGACTTTAAGCAGGGGCACCGCCACTATCACGGCGGCGCAGGTAGACAACGGCAGCACGGATGCTTGCGGAATAGCATCAATGATGCTGAGCAAGAGCACGTTTAGTTGCGACAATATTGGGATCAATAAAGTAACCCTGACTGTCACCGATATCCACGGTAACGTGGCCAGCCAGACGGCCGACGTCGATGTGAGAGGCACGGTTCCAACCCCTGTTGTCGCCTTTACCCCCTCTTCAACCGTCTACACAGGTGGAGTTCCTACAAACTTGTATCTGGGCTATGGCCCACAGAGCCTGACCCTCACCGCTTCGGGTGGTAGCAGCTACCAGTGGAGCCCATCGACTGGTCTGAGCAACGCGAGCATTGCTAATCCTGTTTTCACGGCTACCACTGCCGGAACATTTGCTTACACCTTAACAGTAACCAACGAGTTTGGCTGTACCGCGACGAAGTCCATATCGATAACCGTGGTAGAGGTGCGGGGCGGCAAAAAGAACGAGCAGATTTTGCTATGCCACAAAGGGTCAAAAGTTTATGTAAATCCTAATGAGGTTGAAGATCACCTGTTGGGGCATAAAGAACAACTCGGCAGCTGCGCGGGCACTACGCTCACCGCTTCGGCCGCGGCTACGTCTGTGACCACCGAATACGCTGCTACTGCCAACGTGTTTGAGGCGTATCCTAACCCCTTCACCGAGCGCGCTACCCTGAGTTTCCGCACGGCCGAAACCGGGAAGGCGCAGCTGTTGGTCTACAACTCGATAGGTAAGCTGGTAGCCACCATCTATGATGGCGTGGCAGAAGGCGGCCGCACTTATGAGTTCACGGTAGAAGGGGCTGCCTTGGCCGAGGGCGTGTACACCTGCCGTCTAACCAGCAAGGGTAAAGTAGAAACCAAACGTCTGGTGCTGGTGAAGTAACCTGCTTGGCGCTTGTAAGCGCAATATTTTGCAGAGAATAAAAAGCCCCCCAGATAAGCTCTGAGGGGCTTTTTTGTGTATTATTTATTTCTTCTGAAAAATATTTACAACCTATTACGAATCTTTCGTATAATTACGAAAGATTCGTAATATTTATTTATGGAAAGACTAACCCAACCCGAAGAGGAAGCCATGCAGGTGCTGTGGCAGCTCAATGGCGGCTTCACCAAAGACGTGCTGGACTCGCTGCCCGAGCCGAAGCCACCCTATACCACGCTGGCCTCCACCATCCGCAATCTGGAGCGCAAGGGCTATCTGCGCAGCGAAAAGCTCGGCAACTCCTACCGATTTGCCCCCCAGATTGCCGCCGAAGAGTACCGCAAGCGGTTTATGAGCGCCTTCGTGAGCGAGTACTTTAAAAACTCCTACAAGGAAGTCGTGTCCTTTTTTGCCAAGGATGAGAAGATCAGCGCCGAGGAGCTGAAGGAGATACTCAGCATGATTGAGAACCGCCAAGCCAAGGAATAATGACGGCGCTGCTTGTTTATCTGTTGAAAGTGAATGGAGCGCTGCTGCTGTTCGCGGGCCTGTACTACGTGGGCTTGCGGCGGCTGACCTTCTACGGCCTGAACCGGGCGTACTTGCTGTTTGCATTGCTCTTCTCGGCCTTATATCCAGTTCTGGACGTGGCAGCCATAGTTGCCCCCCAGCAGCAAGTAAGCGGTTCGCTACTCACCATATTGCCAAACTGGTCGGGTACGGTGGCTGCTTCTGCGGTGCCACAGCTAAGCTTGGTTGGTGCCCTTGTCGCTGCTTACTGGACGGGCGTGGTGGTGATGAGCCTGCGCTTGCTGGGGCGGCTTTTCTCGCTTTACCGTCTGCACCGCGCCTCTGTGCCGGATAGGGTAGGCGAAGTAGCCGTGCGGCGCTTGCCTGAAGTAGGTAGTCCTTTCTCCTTCGGAGCCATTATTTACTTAACCCCTGCCCAATACCCCGCGGCTGAGCTGCCCGCTATTCTGCACCACGAGCAGGTGCATGTGCGGCAATGGCACACGCTGGATGTGCTGTTGGCCCACGTAGGTCAGGTGTTTTGCTGGTTCAATCCGGCGGCGTGGTGGCTGGGGCGGGCTATTCAGGAAAACCTGGAGTTCCTGACCGATGACGTCGTGCTGCGTGCCGGGGTGGTTTTGCCCAAAGTATATCAGTATAGCCTGCTCCGGCTCAGTGGCCTGGCGCCGGGCGCGGCTTTAGCCAATCATTTTACATTTCTCACTCTCAAAAACCGGATAGCCATGATGAACAAACCCTCCTCTGCCCGCGCACATCTGGCGCAATACGCACTCGTGCTGCCGCTTGCCGCCGTGTTGCTGCTGGCCTTTACTACTTCACGCGCTGGACAATCCGCTTCCGCTAACCCAGCAAGCGTGCAAGTCGGTGGTGTGAAGTATTATCTGGATGGGCGGTCTACTGTGCAATCGGTAGTGGAAAAGCCGAATACGACCCCAGACGCCATTGCTAACGTGCAGGTGTTGAAAGGTGAAACGGCACAGGCGCTAACTAAAGATGCTGCAACCGGCGTAGTGGCGGTGACTACTAAAGGCAACGAGCGCCTGCCCGCCGTGCAAGCGTTGAATGCTAAAATTATCAGGCTGCTGCCGGATGCGGATACCAAACCTGAGGAGAAAGTAGTTTCCATCAGCAACCTACACCCGGATGCGCTGGCTTATATCACGCAGCATTTTCCGGGTCATCGCTTGGTAGAGCTGCTGGAGGTGAAAGAGAGCGGAGCAACTGAGGTGCGCTACAAAGCCGTGATTGCCATGGGCCGCCGGCCGAAGTATGTGGTGTTCGATACGCAGGGGAAAGCGCTGGGCAGCTTCGATGCTTCCGGCAAGCCGCTGGCGGAGTAAGAGGCCGTAGCGGCAGCGTTTCGGCAGAAGCTTAAAATTCATTTATCTCATTCTTATCCACTTCTTGTCATGACAAACAGAAAGAAAATCGTTGTGGGCCGTGTGGCCAAGTGCTTGCTGGTTAGTTCATTGGTTGTTGCCTTGAGCTTTAGTATCGTTGCCCCCGTTGCCCCCGTTGCCTATGCTGCCGTACCAACGGCCGTGGCGCAGAGCGTAGCAGGCTTACCCGACGGCGTGCTTTATTACTTGAACGGGCAGAAAGTCAGCAAGGAAATAGTTGAAAAAATAGCGCCTGAAACGATTGCCAGCATGAATGTGCTGAAAGGCCCCGGCGTGCAGCAGGTACTAGGCAACGTGCCCGAGCAACAAGCTATTCTGGTCACGACCAAAGGCAAGGAAAACGCCGCGGCCGTAGTGGAGCTGAATAAAAAGCTGAACCGCAGCGTCGACCTCGCTGGTAAGCTGCTGCTCATTGATGGCAAGGAAGTAACCCGCGCGGAGTTCGAGCGCGTGCTGCCCGCCCAGCCCCAGCAAATAACCGTTCTGACGCCGGAGAAAGCAGTAGAAGCCTACGGGGAAAAAGGCGAAAACGGCTCGGCGTCGATAACGACGAAGTAGCTACCTGGCCAAACCCCAGCGCTGGCTTGCCGCGTAGACGGTGGTTCCATTCATACCCGCCTGCCATGCCGCTCCACCGCCAGTTATCCGATAAGCTCAGTAAACTACACGAGCCTTCCGCGACCATTGATGACGTGTTCAAAGGCCACGATATCACCTTCATTACCAATGAAAACGGCGAGCCCGTCACCCTGTTCATCGGCAAGCGCCGCCCCGATGATATTATTATCGGCGAGCGGTACAAGCGCACTATCAAGCGGGTGCCGGGTAGCTCGCAGGTAGTATCCAGTCATTGGGATTTAAAAGGCAAATCTCATCTATAAAAAAGCCCCCAGAGTATTTCTGGGGGCTTTTTATAGATGTAACTGTTGAAAAAGGCGGTCATGCTGAGGTCACGAAGCATCTCGCGTGTTTAACAGGATTACTAATCCAACATCAGCACGCGAGATGCTTCGACAAGTGGACGCCAGATCAAGCATGATGGCCTATTGGAGTAGACTCTTAGGAAGAAATCACTACCCTTCCCAGGTACCAAATTTACCGGCGCGATAGTCTTGATATGCCTGCTGAATTTCGGCTTCCGTGTTCATCACAAACGGGCCAGCGGCTACAATGGGCTCCTGAAACGGCGCGGCGTGGCCGAGCAGCACCACAGCATCCGATAAGGCTTCAATCTGTAATTCGTTGCCGTCGTGGTTAAACTCCAGCAGGCGGCGAGCTTCGGTTTCCTGACCATTGACGCGCAATTTACCCCGGATGGTGTAAAAGAAAATGGTGCGCTCGGCGGGAATAGTCAGCGCCAATTTGCCCCCCAGGCGCATTTCAACGGTAGCCAGCTGCATATCAGTGAGGGGCTGCATGGCGCCGGCCGTCCCGAACCAATCACCCGCAACCGCATGAAGTATAACGTGGCCTTCGTCCTGCGCTACCTTCGGAATGTCGGCTTTTTGCAGGCCGGTGTAGCGGGGTTCGGTCATTTTGTGCCTGGCGGGCAGATTTACCCACAGCTGCAAAATCTCAAGGTCGCCGCCGGTGCGCTTGAAGGCGGGCGACGAAATCTCGGCGTGAATGAGGCCGCTGCCCGCCGTCATCCACTGAATGCCGCCGGCCTCAATCACGCTTTCGTGGCCGCCGGAATCCTGGTGCATGATGTCGCCGGCCAAGATGAACGTCACCGTCTCGAAGCCCCGGTGCGGGTGAGGGCCAAAGGGCAGGCCGCGGTTGTTGGGCCGATATACTTGCGGGCCGTGGTGGTTCAGAAACAGAAAAGGATCGAGGTGCTCTACTGATTGCGTGGGCAGGGCCCGGTAGGTAATCAGGTCGGCGATGGGGGCGCTAATGGCTTGGTGCTGTTGCTTGATGGTGCGCATAAGCTGGGGGCAAATAAGACTTGAATTGGCTCGCGGGAAGAAGCACCAGGGAGCCACCCAACAAGTTTACGGCCGCTGGCAGGTTGTGGTAGCACTATCGTTGAACGACCCGCGTAGGTGCCTGCCGTGCTACCGTTGCTTATCAGTTACGAGAATGAGGTTTATTTGTAAATCGCCAAAATGCCGGGCCCGTCCTGGCGGTGCAGCCTATACGAGGTCAGCAGGTCTTTCACTGGCTTTTTACCCCCCGAATCGTCAATTCCAATCCTTCTATGAAAAAACAAGTTGCTTTAACCTGGACTTTGGCCGCGGGCTTAGTGCTGACGGGCTGCGCCACCAGCACCCCGGCGTCGGATACCACCGCCACCGCCGCATCAGCACCGACTACTGCCACTGCGGAGCCCACCATCAAAGGCGTAGGCATCGACGTTGCCGACATCGACCGTTCGGTGGAGCCCTGTGAGGATTTCTTTCAATTTTCCGGTGGCAACTGGCTTAAAACCAATCCTATTCCGGCCTACGCCTCCAGCTGGGGGCCACGCAACCTGCTCGGCGACCGTACCCAGGCGCTGCTACGCCAGCTTCTGGAAGAAGCTGCCGCGAATACCAGCGCCGAGAAGGGCAGTAATGCCCAGAAAGTAGGCGACTATTATGCCTCTGGTATGGATTCAATGGCCATCGAAAAGGCCGGAACCACTGCCCTGAAGCCGGAGTTGGCCCGCATTGCCGCTACCAAAGACCTCAAGAGTCTGCCCGCTACGGTGGCATATCAGCAGCAGCTGGGTACGGGGGGCTTTTTTCGGGCGGGGGTTTCGCCCGACCGCAAGAATAGTACGGTGTACGCCGTCAACCTGAACCAGGGCGGCCTGAGCATGCCCGACCGCGACTATTACCTGAAAGACGACGCACGCTCCAAGGCCATTCGGGATGCCTTCGTAACGTACATGACCAATACGTTCCAGCTCATAGGCGACCCAGCGGCAACGGCCACTAAAAAAGCGGCTGCCATTCTGCGCTTGGAAACTCGCCTCGCGAAGGCCTCCAAAACCCGCGTGGAATTGCGTGACCCTAACGCCAACTATAACAAGATGACGGTGGCGGCCTTTCACCAGCAGTTCCCCACCATTGGTCTGCCCACTATTCTGGCTCAAAACAAGCTCGGCACTGCCAAGGAAGTCATCGTGGGGCAGCCGCAGTTTTTTCAGGAGCTGAACGCGGTACTGAAAACCGAGTCGCTGGCTGACCTCAAAACCTATATGCAGTGGCAGCTGGTTAGCTCCGTGACGTCGGCTTTGCCGAAGGCGTACAGCGACGAGGCTTTCCGGTTTGCGCAAGTACAAAGCGGTGCCAAGCAGCAGCCGGTACGTTGGAAGCGCATGCTGGCCGCCACCGATAACACCCTGGGCGAGGCCTTTGGCCAACTCTACGTGGATAAAGCCTTCTCGCCCGAAGCCAAGCAAAAGGCCCTGGATATGGTGGCCAACGTGAAGGAGTCGATGGCCGAGCACATCCAAACCAACACCTGGATGAGCGACGCCACCAAGGCCGAAGCCCTGAAAAAGCTCAATGCGTTGCGGGTTAAAATCGGCTACCCCGATAAGTGGAAGGACTACTCGGCGCTGAACATTGCGCGCGATTCTTACCTACAAAACGTGCTGAACGCCCGCAAGTGGAACTACCAGCAGAACGTGCAGAAGTACGGGCAGCCCATCGACCGCAATGAGTGGAGCATGACGCCGCCCACCATCAATGCTTACTACAACCCGCCGATGAATGAAATCGTGTTTCCGGCCGGCTACCTCCAACCGCCCTTCTTCGACCCTAACGCCGATGATGCCGTGAATTATGGGGCAATCGGGGGCGTAATGGGCCACGAAATGACGCACGGCTTCGACGACCAGGGCCGGCAGTATGACTCGCAAGGCAACCTGCGCGACTGGTGGACGAAAGCTGACGGTGAGGAGTTTACGAAGCGCGCTGCCGTGGTGGGCACGCAATACAGCGCCTTCTCACCGCTCGACTCGGTGTACGTAAATGGCAAGCTGACCATGGGCGAAAACCTCGCTGACTTCGCCGGTCTGACCATTGTGTACGCCGCTTTGCAGAAGCAATTGCAAAAGCAGTACGGCAACGGTCCGCGCCCCAAAATTGACGGTTTCACGCCGGAGCAGCGCTTTTTTCTGTCGTGGGCGCAGCTGCGCCGCACCAACATCCGGCCCGAAGCCCTGCGTCAGCAGGTGCTCACCGACCCGCATTCGCCCGGCCAGTACCGCACCATCGGCCCGCTCATGAACATGCCGCAGTTCTACGAGGCTTTCGGCTGCAAGGAAGGCCAGAAAATGGTGCGCGCCGAAGCTGATCGGGCTAAAATCTGGTAGCATAGTATAAAGTCAATTTCACTAAAAAAGCGCCCCGTACCGTACGGGGGGCTTTTTTTTAGTGGGTTTCCATTATAAAGGAGATCATAGGAATGTCATGCTTTGCTACCGCTCTGCATGACAGTTGCCGGGTAATACAACGGAGCAAAATGCTCCGTTGCCGCTTCATGCGCGGAACGCTCCGTATGACATCTCACTTGGTAAGCGGCTTCCAGCAATCAATACATAATGCGTCGTAGCTGCCTATATTCGCCCTCCACTCCCTCGTACTTATGGCTGCCGAGAAGCTACCCGAACTGCTGCAAACCAATTACCGGTCTGACCTCAACCTGTTCGTTGGGCGCTGGGGCTATCAGCCTGCGTCGGAGCTATTGTCCCGCACTTATGAGCAGCTAACGCAGCGCGCCTTGGAGTGCGGCTGCCGCTTCTGGCTACAGGATATCCGGCGGCGCGCCTTCAACGATCCGGACATCACCCGCTGGCTGCTCACCAGCTATTTTCCGCAGATGGCTACGAGCTTGGGTGGCCGCTTACATGTGGCTTATTTGACGAGCCCAACTTTGCTGGAAACCATCGTCAACGGCTCAGGCTACGTGCTGCCTGGTGCTTATGAGAACAGCCCATTCGTCATCGCTTTTTTTAGCACTGAAAATAATGCGATGGAATGGCTCCACCAGGCGCAAGGTCGTGAGTTGCTGACCTCGTGAGCTTAGTTGCTGGCCGACGAGGCGGCATAAGCTGCGCTCCGAAACCTCTGGGGGGCTTTTTACTCGATAATTTGCTTCGCCACTTCCACCAGCGTCTTTCCCTGATAGGTGGGCGAGGGTGCCAGCGGATAGAGGGTTTGGCCCTTGCGCGCAATGAACCCGGCCGCGAGCCCGGCGTGCAAAGCGCCGGCAATATCCCAGCCGTGGGCCGCAATCATGATGGCGGAGGCTGGCTCGGTGCCGGCCTGGCGCGCGGCAGTCAGGTAGGTGTCTGGGTGAGGTTTGTAGCAGCGCTGATCGTCTACGCTCAGGCCCTGCTCGAAATACTGAATGATATCCGCATAGCGGAGCTGCTGATCCAGCACACTGCGGGTTGAGTTGGTAAACGCCACCAGCGAATAGCCCGCTTTCGACAGCATTTTCAAGCCCTCGGGCACGTCTTTGTGCGCCGGCAGCTCCGTCATAAGGGCCAAAAGCTTATGCTTCTCGGCCGACTTCAGGGGTTTTTCCTGCAGCATATTGGCCGTCATGTCCAGGGCCGCGTCGCCGATGGTGCGGAAGTCGTGGTAATGATTCGTAACCGTATCTACCAACGAATATTGAAGCAACAACCCAAACCACTGATGAAAGGCTGCCTTGTTGCTGAAGGCTTTGATGAGCGCGTTTTTCAGCTTACTCATGTCCAGCAGCGTTTCGTTGACGTCGAAGAGAATAAGCTTGGAGGGACCGGTAGAACGGGGCTGGGGCATACGTGAATAGGCTGGTTAATAGAAGGAGCGGGCGTGAATACGCGTTATTCCCATACGCATACCGTCGTCGCCAGATACCCGCCACTACCAAAAATATTGCTCAATTAAACGCAGTAAGAGGAAGGCAAGCGGCAAAGCACTGAGCCGGTGCTATCTATTTCTGTTTGCGCAAAAATCCCCGCACGGTCTTAAAATATTCCTCCGGCACTTCCCAATAAGCCTTATGGGAGGCATTTTCAAAGATTACCAGCTGCGAATTAGGCGTTTGCTTCTGGAAATAAGCCACCGTAGCGGGCGCGGCCTCATCGTAGCGGCCGCATAAGTAAAGCACTGGTAATGTGAGCTTTTTGAGGTCGGCGGCGCGAGAATAGCTTTTCAGCGAGCCAGTGGCCTGGGCCTCATCGGGGCCCCACATCGTTTCGTACACCTGCGTCCCGAAGGTGGGATTGGGTGGCATCGGGCCGTTGCGGTACAAGTGCTGGCGGTTATAAAGCGTGACTGCTTCTTTATACGCCTGTTTGCTGGGCTCATCGGTAGCCGCGTACAGGCGCATGGCCCGCTGCTGGGTCGGCGGCAGTTGGCCGATGTAGCGCTCCGCATCCTGCACCCATAGCTTCGTGTCAAGCAAAGGGCTGGACAGTATCACGCTGACCACGCCGGGGGGCTTTTGGGTGAGCAAGTACTCAGTGGCCAGCGTAGCGCCCCAGGAGTGGCCCAGCAGATGCAGCTTCGGGTAGCCTAGCGCGGCTACTACCTGCTCCAGCTCGGTCACGAACCGCTCCATCGTCCACAATCGCGGATTGTCAGGCCGGTCTGATTTGCCGCAGCCAAGCTGGTCATACAGGATAACCGGCCGCTCATCGGCCAGCGCCGCGAACCCCTCGAAGCTGCCGCTACCAGAGCCCGGCCCGCCGTGCAGGAGCAGCAGCGGAATGCCCGGCTTGTCGGCGCCCAGTACTTTATACCAGACTTTGCCCCCCGGCACGTTGATATAGCCTTCTTTCATAGATGGTTGGGCCTGTACGGCAAAGCCCAGCACCCAAAGGCCCACGGCTAGTAATAGTGTGCGCCGGAAAAGAAGAAAACGCTTCATGCAATCAGGGTTCAGGTCGGAAGTAGTGCCGCGCCAAACTTGCACAAAGTTCAGCAGATGCGTTAGCCCCGCCACTTATTCGTACAAATCCTGCGGATCGGCGGCGGCCAGCTCCACCAAAAACTGCCCAATATTGGTTGTCACGGCTGCCAGAAAAGCCTCGCCTTGTTGGGCCGTGGCCTCGGCCGGGTTGCCCACGCCCGTGTCAGTCGATACTTTGCTCCATTCGCGCTGCGCCCACGCCCAGCCCTGCTGAAAGGCTTTGATTTTGAACTGTTTGGCGGCTCCATCGCCGGCCTCGGCCAGTGGGCGCACCAGCTGGGGGGCAATATGCAGCATGGCGCTGGTTTCCATGGCGTCGGCGTGGTCGCCGGGGGCGGTAAAGAACTGGCTCCGGTCGGCGGCTTTAAACCAATTGAGCGTGCAGAGAAAGACACTCGGAAACTCGGCTTGCAGCTCCCGCAGTATCTGCCGGAAATCGTTGCCGCCGTGGCCGTTCAGCACCACCAGCTTCGGAATGCCCTGCCGGGCCAGCACCTGCACCATGTCACGGAGAATGAGCAGCTGCGTGCTCGGGTTCAGGTTCATATCGAGTGTAATGTCCAGCTGGCCGGTGTTTACGCCGAACGGAATGGTGGGCAGCACGACCACTTTTGCCCCCCGGTCCCAGGCTTTGCGGGCCGCTTCGGCCGCCACGTAGTCGCACTGGTAATTGTCGGTGGCGTAGGGCAGGTGGTAGTTGTGGGCCTCAGTAGCGCCCCAGGGCAGCACAACTACCTCGTACCTGGTTTCTTTTACTTGTTGCCAGGTGGTTTCGGCTAAGATGTAGGGGCGTGTAGTCATAAAAGAAAGAGTAGAAAAAGGGAGCGGAAGACTACTGCCTTCGCTGCTTTGCAGATGTAATAGGTGGTTTAGCGCCACAAATAGGCTGACATTACACTACGTTGAGCGGCGCCGGAAGATTAGCCAGCAAAGCCCGGAGCTCCGCTACGCTTTTCCCTTCTAACTCCAGCAGGGCCTCGTACGCATTGCCGCGCAGCTGCAAGAGGATTGCAAAGGCCGGCTCCGTTTTCAGGCCTTTTTCCTTGAGCTGCCGCACCGCTGTGCGCCACATGTCGCCCCCGGCCTGCAATACACGGTCTTCCACGACCATATGCCGGAAGGCATGTTGAGCTTCAATAGGGCAATCTTGCCCAAAAATCTCTACTACAAAATCCTGATAACGAAAGCGGCATACCACGGACGACCGCAGGTTGATTGTTTTCTGCGCTAACGCAAAGTCAGGCAGGTGCGCATAGTGCGCGCGAAGCAGGTCGGTGAAATGAGAAATATCAGCAGAAGCAACGGCACACAGCAAGTCTAGGTCGCTACTGGCTATGTCAATTCCCAACGGAATCGTGCCTGCCAGCACTGGATTAAAATCGCGCAGCCTGTTCAGTATGCCCAGGTTTTGCAAGGTGTCATAAGCCATTTGCTGGCGTGTACTACCAGTTTGTAAGTAGTGTAAATCCTTCCAGTTTGTCATTTTAACCAGATAATTGACCCCTCCGAACCAACCAGATTGTTTAAGTTCAAGCTTGCACTTCATCTTCAGCAGCTAGCTGCTAACTGACAGAATGCAGGTAACAGAGAGCCTGCCCGTGTTTCGAGAGCCAGTCACCGTGCAGTTGCAGACCTCGTCCGTTACTTTGCGTAGACAAGCTACCTTCAAATACCCATCCCACCCCCTTCATGCAGCAATTCCGAACCGAACACGATTTTCTTGGCGAACGGGCTATTCCTATTGATGTCTACTACGGTATTCAAACCCTGCGAGCTCTCGAAAACTTTGATATCACGGGCATACCTCTTAAGTCAGAGCCGCTGTTTGTACAGGCTCTGGCGCACGTAAAAAAAGCTGCTGCCCTGGCCAACCGCGACCTAGGCGTGCTCGACCCGACCATCGCCGCTTACATCGCCCAAGCCTGCGACCGGGTCGCGACCGGCGAGTTCGACAGCCAGTTTACCACCGACATGATTCAGGGCGGGGCCGGTACGTCGGTGAACATGAACGCCAACGAGGTGATTGCCAATGTGGCGCTGGAAATGATGGGCAAGGAGAAAGGCCAATACGAGTATTGCCACCCCAATAACCACGTCAACTGCTCCCAGTCCACGAACGACGCGTATCCTACGGCCTTTCGCATTGCCCTCAACAACAAGCTGGTAGGCTATAGTCATGCTTTGGGTCAGCTGGCTGACGCTTTTGCCGAAAAAGGCGTCGAGTTTCGTGACGTGCTCAAAATGGGGCGCACCCAGCTTCAGGACGCCGTGCCTATGAGCATGGGTGACGAGTTCAAGGCCTTTGCTACCAACCTGCGCGAGGAGCTGCTGCGCATCGAGGACAGCCGCAACCTCATCAGCGAAATAAACATGGGGGCCACCGCCATCGGTACCCGCGTAAATGCGCCGGCTGGCTACGCCGAAATAGTAACTGAGCACCTGCGCGACATCACGGGCCTAAATCTGGTGCTGGCTGGCGACCTGATTGAGGCCACCTACGACACGGGCGCCTATGTGCAGCTTTCCGGGGTGCTGAAGCGCACGGCCGTGAAGCTCTCCAAGATCTGCAACGACCTGCGCCTGCTCTCCTCCGGTCCCCGCACAGGCATCAACGAAATAAACTTGCCTCCCCTGCAGCCCGGCTCCAGCATTATGCCCGGCAAAGTAAACCCCGTGGTGCCGGAGGTAGTCAACCAGACGGCCTTCTACGTTATCGGCGCCGACCTCACCGTGACCATGGCCGCCGAGGCCGGGCAACTTCAGCTCAACGTGATGGAGCCCGTTATTTCCTTTGCCCTGTTTACCAGCATTTCCTACCTCACCCGCGCCTGCCACACCCTGCGCGAGAAGTGCGTAGTCGGTATCACGGCCAATGCCGCCCACGCCGAGCAGCTGGTACGCGGCAGCATCGGTATCGTGACCCAGCTAAACCCCATCCTGGGCTACGAAACTGTCTCCGAAATCGCGAAAGAAGCGCTCCGCACCGGTAAATCGGTGTACGACGTGGCCGTGACCGAACGGCAGCTGCTGACCCAAGCTAAATGGGATGAGATATTCACGTTTGAAAACCTGATCCGCCCGAACTTTATTCAGTAAATAAAAGCGATTACCCCGTAGAGACGCGAATTCGCGTCTCTACGGGGTAATCGCTTTTTAGCTGCTCTTAGGGCGTGCCAGCCAGATACCGCCGGCTACAATAGCCAGCACGCCGAACACGGCGGCCGCCTTACTCAGGCGGCGGGGTGAGGCGGCGGTGTCGTACGCTCCGACTGCTTCCTCAATGGTTTCGCCGCTGGTGGCGCGCAGAATCAGACGGATGGTTTCCTCGGGCTGGTCCCACTGCGGAAAATGCCCGCATTTGTCGAACCAGCGCAGGCGGGCATCCGGGAATTTGGCCAGGGCCCGCTCGGCTTGGTAAGGAAAACATACCCGATCCTGCCGGCCCCAGCCAATAAGTAGCGATGCCTTTATAGTACCCCGCGGCGCGCCTTGCTGCTTTTCACCATAGGCCAGATTATACAGCAGCTCATCGAAGGAAGGCGCGTTGGCGAAGGTTCGCATCTCATCCAAGGCTACCTGGGGGGCAATTTTCCAGGGCTTCGCTGAAAACTGGGCAAACAATACCGTGCGGCTCACCCTATTGCCGGTTAATTGCGGCATCACCGGCTGCAAGGCCCGCACCAGCTTGGTCGAAACGGCGACAGTGTGATAAAAAAACGGAACCTCCCAGCCCTCCCAGAACCCGCCCGGATCAAGGGAAACGACCGCGCCTACCACGCCGCCCCGGCGCGCCAGCTCCAGCACCAGTCGCGCGCCCATCGAGCTGCCCACCGCATCGATACCCAGCAGATTTTGCTCGCGCAGAAAGTCGGTCACCGCATCGGCTAGGGTGCCAATGGTGACCGGACCATGCAGCGGCGGCGTATCGCCAAAGCCTGGCAAATCTACCGCGATGACGTCGCGCTCGGCGGTCAGGCCGTCGAGAATAGTTTGCCAGGAGCGCCAGCTGCCACCGATGCCGTGCAGCAGTAACAGCGGCTTGCCGGTGCCGCGCCGGGTGTGGTGCATATTCATAAGGATAGGGGTGAGAAGGCTTGAGAAAGCCCTCCAAACGCTGGTTGTTAGCGGCTGGGGGGCTTTTTTGTCGCGAATTTCGCGTAGTGTGAAGCTTATGCGCTGGTCATTCTACGCGCTTGGTATATAATTAGATACCAGCAGATAAGTAAACAGCCTATAAAGGACTGTCATGCTTCGCTACTGCTCTGCATGATGGTCTTTAATTATATTCTTACGGATTCGTAGACCACATACCGGCTTCTTTGATAAATACCCGCCGGTTGAGCTTCAGCTGCGCGATAATCAGCTCAGCCAGATCTTCGGGCTGCGCTACCTTCTCCGGGTTGCCGTCGGTGAGCTTGTTACTGACGGCCAGCTCGGTAGCGATGGTGCTGGGGGTAAGCGCCGACACGCGAATGTTGTGCTTGCGCACCTCCTGCATCAGCGACTCGGTGAGGCCCATTACGGCAAACTTCGAGGCGCTGTAGGCGCTGGTGCCGGCCGCGCCGCGCTGCCCGGCCGTGGAAGAGATATTGATAATGTCGCCGGTCTGGCGTGCTATCATCTGGGGCAATACGGCGCGGGTGGCGTAATACACGCCCATCAGATTCACCTGAATAATCCGCTCCCACTCCGAGGGGTCGAATTCCAGAAACTTACCGAAGGTGCCGATGCCGGCGTTGTTGATGAGAATATCGATGGGCCCGAGCTCCTGCTCCACGCGCGCGGCGGCGGTTTCTACGGCGGCGCGGTCGGTGATGTCGGCGGCTACTACGGCTGTTTTGCCCCCCAGGGCCGCTATTTCGGCGGCTACGGCTTGCAGCTGCTCTTCGGAGCGGGCCAACAAGCCTACATGGGTGCCTTCCTGGGCCAGCGCCAGGGCTACGGCGCGTCCGATACCTTTACCCGCGCCCGTCACGAGGGCGACTTTTCCTGCTAATGATTCCATGCGATGGCTGCTAAAAGAGAGTAATAAGCGGCATAACCGCCGAACCCGGCAGGTGTTTGGCCTGCGTCGGTAAGTGGCTGATAAAGCGCCGGTTTCAGGTTTAGCAGCAAGAGAAGCACGGCTGAAAGCCATACGGAGGAGTGAGCATAGATAAGCTACCCCGGACGTGGCCACCAGCTAGCTTCTGTACTGGCTAGGCCATAAGCAGGGAGCAGCCCCACCTTTGCCCTACCACTTGATCGTTGAGGCAGCTGATGAGCTGGTCTGCCGTTCTTACCTGCTCCAGCTCAATATCTGGAATACGGACGTGGTAGAGGTTTTCGAGGCGAATGACCAATTCAAAAAAGTCGGTCTGGTCCATTCCCAAATCCTCACTGAAGCGGGAACTGCTGGCGAGTTTAGTTGTAAACGTGGACCTGATGGGCAGGTAGCTGTACACTTGTTGTTGAATAGGTAGCATGATAAAATAAGGCTAAAGGGTGGAGCACCGAAGGGCAGCGTTCGTTGCCGTGCCGCTTATAGGCTATATAAAAATGTCAGTAGCGCGAGCGTATGGCAGTAGCGCGTTACCAGACCATACGACGTACTGACGGGCCTTTTACCTTATCTAAGCGACGGGTTCTTTTTTGTTAATGCTTTAAATCAGCTGACTAACCGGCACCAAGTAGCCCCGCGACTAACCGGCTGCGGTAGCCTGGCCTAAAAAAGCCCCCCGGAGCAACTCCGGGGGCTTTTTTAGGCCAGGCTACCTTATCCTTTCCCAAACCGCTCCAGCATTACCGTCGGCTGATCTTTGTACGTGGTGCGATGGTAGGGGCTGTAGCCAAACTTCTGGGCCAGCCGCAGGGATGCTTTGTTGGCCGGATGAATAATGCACACGGTACGCCCGGTGCCAAAACGCGCATCGCCCCAGGCAATGGCAGCTTCTACTGCCTCGGTGGCGTAGCCTTTGCCGTGGGCGTGGGCGGCCAGCACCCAGCCAATCTCGGGCGTGCCGTGGTTCTGCGGCATGATGTCGCGCTTGGGGTCGGCAAAGCCGACCGCTCCGATGAAGGCACCGGTTGCTTTTTCCTCAATGGCCCAGAACCCGTAGCCCATCAGGGCCCAGTGACCGATGCTGCGAAGCATGGTGGCCCACACTTCTTCCTCCACCATGGGGCGGGGCGTTAGGTAGCGATAAAACTTGGGGTCGGCCCACATGGCCACGTACTGCTCAAAATCGCTGGGTTTGTACCCGCGCATGAGCAGGCGGGCGGTTTCCAAGACTGGTACCTGATGCAGCGAAGGGGTAAGGGTTGGGGTAGGAATAGACTCCATAAAGTATAGTTAGTATCGACGTGCTGGCGAAAGTAATAAGCGCGCGCATAGCGCTACTAACTGAAGCTCGTGCTGCGGGATGAGCCAGGCGTGACTTAACGCATGACTCGCTCCCAGGGCATCTATAACTCCCCACACATACAGCTCTTTCTAATACAGCATTCATACGCAGCCTGTTGCCGACTCCGAAATCGAACGCTCTGTCCGGTATCGAACATCTGCTGGCATGAGTGATCTGTGTAGCTTCTATGTAACAACTTGTATATGAGTTATTTATACAAATGGCATGGGTGTTGGAAAATTACCAATAACTCTACTATTCAACTGTTCAAAACCGCACATGAGCTGCTTTTCCCAGCAATGAGTTCGGCCGACAGCAAGACGATTATAGAGGAAACCAGCCGCTGCCCAGCGGTGCATTTGGTATCGTTTCCATCATTTCTAACCCCAAACTTTTTATTATGAAAAGCTCATTCGCCTCTGCTGCTTCCACATTGGCTGCCCGTTTTGCTTCCAAGTCTGCGTTAGCCCAAACCCAATCGGGTTCCTCCTTTTCTCTGGATTATTTGCGCCGGGCCGCCTTGGGCGTGCTGTTGTTTTGGGGGGCTTTTTTCGCCAGCCCAGCAGTAGCCCAGCAGCATCCCGTGACCGTGGACAAAGTAGAAGCGGCCGTCTTTCGGGTGCGCACCCAGAACCTGACCAGGCAGCATGGGCAGGTGCAGGTGTACAGCCTCGTAAGTGGCCAGAAGCTGTTCGACGAAGCATTCGACCAATCGTTTTATACCTGCCGCCTAGGCTTTAATAATTTGCGGCCTGGCAACTATTGGTTGTGCCTGAAGGTCGGAAAGGACAGTTACCGCTACACCTTGCGGGTGCTATCAAATGGCGCTGGTGAAGAGGTTGCCGTGCGTAGCGTGAAGGCTCGGCTGGGCAAGCAGACCCGGCAGGTAGCCGCCCTCAACACAGTAGTGCCAGTAGCAGCTCCTACGCTAACAACTAACGGTATTGGACTATAACGCTCGCGCAAGAATGGCGCACAGCAAAAAAGCCGTCCAGCTAGGACGGCTTTTTTCTGTAAATGATTTTACTGAAAGATTACCAGGAGCCGCTGTTGTCGCTGTTGTCATCGAAGCCGCCACCGCCGGTATCGTCGGCGGCGGTGTCGTCGTAGGATGACGTCTCATCGGCTGAGAAGAAGTCAGGCTCGGAGTTATCCGGCAGATCGGAGAAATAATCTGGGCTCATTTCTTCGGCGTTGCCGGTGCCTTCCAGCGCCGGGAAGCCACCAGAAGCGGCTGTGCCTCCTACACCGGCCGCGTAGGTATTGGCGGGGTCAAGGTTTTGTTGGGACGCGGTGTTGTCAGGGCCTGCTATGCTGTTGCCGGCGTGGTCGGTGTGCCCGCCCGAGGCCATCCGATTGCCTAGGTAAGCACCGGCCGCGGCCGCCGCCCCCGTTGCCAGAATGCCCCCCATGCCGCTGGTCAGGCCCCCGCCGCTTCTGTTCATAGAGCCGCTACCCAAAAAGTCAGGTACTGGTTGGCGCGCCTGCCCGCGGGTATAGTTGCCATTCGGTCCCGCGGGTTGGTTGCCGCCCACCGATTGAGTGCCCAGAAAGTCAGGCGTTTGGCTAGGGTTTTGATTCTGGTTGGAATACATGGTCTGAGGCGCGGCCGGGGCCTTGCGCCAAAACAGGCGCATCAGCAGCCACAGGATGCCGCCAATAGCCAACGCCCCAATAGCCAGGGTGCCCATGCCCAGCCCCGAAGAAGATGGTTCGGGCGTCGATGCGGCCGGCCGAAAGGGCTCGGAGCTTGGGTCAGAAGTAGCTGGCAGCTCATTATTCAGACTTGAGGTGGCTGCTTCAGCACGCTTTTCTGGTGCTATTTCGGCCTTGGCCGCTTGCAGATCCATGACCTTGGGAGCAGATTCTGGGTTGGCGGCTACCATCAGCGCGTTCAGGCCGGCGCGCAAGCCCGCGAAGTAGTTGCCCTGCTTGAAGCTGGGGGCCATTTCCTGGCCTATAACCCGTTTAGTCAGCTCGGGCGTAATCTGGGAGCGAAGTCCGCTGCCGGCCTGAATCGTGACCTGGCGCTCCTGCCCGGAAAGTAACAGCACTACACCATTGTTTTTGCCGCGCTGCCCTACACCCCAGGACTCGCCCAGGGCCTTACCATACTCGGCTACGTCGCGCCCGCCCAGGGTGGGCACCGTCACGACAACAATCTGAGTACCGGTGCTATCGGCATAGCGGCGCAGGCCCCCTTCCAGGGTTTTGGCGTCGGCGGGGGAGAGAAGCCGCGCTTGGTCGGTGACGAAGCGAAAGGGCGTAGGCCGCGCTGGCAGCCCCTGGGTAGGCTGCTGCGCGCCTCTTGCCGGCCCGCTCAGCCCCGCCGATACGAGCAGCAGCATTATAAACAAGAAGCGTTGCATGGCGCAAAAAATGAGGTGAGAGATCAAGCTTATTTTGCTTTCCACGTCACTTACCGTCAATCGGCTATCACTTCTTCGCGCTGAGCCCGTTGCCACCTGCCGGCTGCTGCGGGGGGCTTTTTTTCCGCAAATTTTCTGCCTTCCAGCGCATGGCCGTCAGCACGCGGGTGTGGCCACTGGGATGATCGAAGAAAATGATTTCCTCCATCGGGCTTGGGTCAATTTTACGATACTCCGACAGCTTCATGGCGATGGTAGCGAAGCCGTCGGGCTGGCGGGCGGCATTCAGGCCAAACATATCGGCCTCCTGCTCCTGGGTGCGGATAATGGTATTAAAGGCGGGCGTAGCCAGAAACATAAACACGGCGAAAAGTGCCACCAGCAGCGGCAGTCCACTCACATCGGTGATGCCGGCAATGCCCCAGCGCGGCCCGTAGCTCCCAATCAGGCGGTGAAAGGCCCAATCGACGAACCACAAGCCCACGCCGATAATCAGCACCAGGAAGATCAGCATTTTGGGGATGTGATTCAGCACGTAGTGGCCCAGCTCGTGGCCCATCACGGCCTGCACTTCGGCGGGCGTGGAGCGGTTGAGCAGGTTGTCATTGAGCGACACCCGGATGGTGCTGCCCAGTCCGCTCACGTTGGCGCTGATGCGCTTGCTTTGCCGGGAGGCATCCACGAGATACACGTTATCGGCCGGAACACCGTTGGCGCGCGCCATGCTCAGAATTTGGTCGCGGATGGGGCTGGCCGGCAGCGGCGTGTACTTGTTGAACAGAGGCGCGATGAAGACCGGCGACACAAATATTGATACCACCAGAAAGACGGCAAGTATGGCCGTGCCCCACACCCACCAGCTCCGGCCCGTGCGCCGGATGGCCGCATACAACGCCAGCAGCACCAGGCTGCCGAATACGACCGACAGCGCCAGTCCCTTCAAATCATCCGTCAGCCACTCGCCGAAGCTTTGGTTGGAAAGCGCGTAGGCATGCTCGCGGATGTAGCCACTATACAGACTCAGCGGAAAGTTGAGCAAGTAAGCCAGCAGCAGGTACAGCGCCGCATACGCCAGCGTGGGCAGCACTTTGCCCGGTAGCCGCGCCGTTTGGCCTTTGATAACCCTGGACAGGCCCAGCACCAGAAATACGGCTGCCACACCCAGCGCGTACACCAGGCTCCCTATCTGGAGCCAGTAGCCCCCCTCAAAGTAAGCGTTGGAGCTGGCCTTTTGGGCGGGCGTGAAGGTGTTGAGGTAGTGTTGAGTGGCGGCCTCAATGTTGAAAGCGGCGGTCGAATCGGCTGCTGCTGCCGACGCGGCCCAAGCCGGAACCACGAGCAGGGCCAGGGCCAGCATGACCACAAATGTTCGTTGGGAGAGCAGACGCATAAATTTGAAGGATGGATCAGATAGCGACTCGGGGTACGATTACAGTGGTAAGCTAATGTTTTAAAGTTATATATAGATATAATTAATTCCGGGCGCCTGGCCGGCGTGGGCAGCATGGGCTGCATACTCCGGCCAGGCTGCCGGGGGGCTTTTTTACTGCCCGGTTGGCAATAATTTTCCTGCATCAGCTGTACCGTTAGAATAATGCAGGTAAGCAACAGCGGTGGCGTGAGCGACTACCGCCTCAGCATCCCTACCCTCCCCGACGTACAAGCTAAGCTACCTGCGCAGAGAAATTTGGAATCGGCGCTGGCCCTCGGAAGTCGTACAATCCTGTATCTTTCGTTTTGTCCCCTTACCCGTAGCGCCCTACCCGATCAACCCGGCCTGGGGGGCAAATTTATCCTGCCAGCCGTTTCACTCTACCCTCAAGCCCATGAGCCAGATCCCCGAATCGCCGTCCCGGCGCGAGTTTATCAAGCACAGTGCCGTCGCCGCCGCTGGCATCATGATCGTGCCCCGCTTCGTGCTGGGGGGTAAAGGCTACACCGCCCCCAGCGACCAACTGGTCATCGCCGGCGTGGGCGTGGGCGGCAAGGGCGAGAGTGACCTGGCCATGTTTGCCAAAACCGGCAAAGCCCGCATTGGCTACCTCTGCGACGTGGACGACCGCCGCGCCGCCAAATCGCGCCAGGCCTTCCCGAAGGCCACCTACTACAAAGACTGGCGGCGGATGCTGGATAAGGAAGGCAAGCATATCGATGCCGTATCGGTAGCCACCCCCGACCACAACCACGCCGTGGTGACCCTGGCGGCCATGCAGCTGGGCAAGCACGTGTACGTGCAAAAACCGCTCACCCACGACCTGCACGAGGCCCGCGTACTCACCGAAGCGGCCAAACGCTACAAAGTAGTAACGCAAATGGGCAACCAGGGTGCCTCCAACGACGGCGTGCGCCAGCTCCAGGAGTGGTACGACGCCGACATTATCGGCGACGTGCACACCGTGTATTGCTGGACCGACCGGCCCGTCTGGCCCCAGGGCATTGCCTGGCCCACGGGCAAAGCCCCTGTGCCCAGCGAGCTGGACTGGGACCTGTGGCTCGGCACGGCCCCGTACCGGGACTACGTGGATAAGCTGGTGCCCTTCAACTGGCGCGGCTGGTGGGAGTACGGCACGGGCGCCCTCGGCGACATGGGCTGCCACCTGATGGAAGCGCCTTTTCGGGTCCTGAATCTGCAATACGCTAATGCCGTGCAGGCCAGCGTGGGCAGCGTCTACGTCGATGAGTTTAAGCGCGGCTACTTCCCCGAGAGCTGCCCGCCCTCCAGCCACGTCACGCTCACTTTCCCCAAAACCAACAAAACCAAGCAGGATATCACCATGCATTGGATGGACGGCGGCATCCAGCCCACCCGCCCCGATGAGCTGGGCCCCAACGAACTGTTTGGCGACGGTGGCAACGGCACGTTGTTTATCGGGACCAAGGGCAAGATGATGGCCAGTACCTACTCGGCCAACCCGCGCCTGCTGCCCACCTCGCGCACCAATGAAGTGCAGGTGAAGCAAACCCTGGCCCGCGTACCCGGCGGCGCCGACGGCCACTACGGCCAGTGGGTAGATGCCTGCATAGCCGGTCACGGCAAACAGACCGTCAGCTCGCCCTTCGAGCTGGCCGGCCCCCTGACCGAAGCCCTGCTCATGGCCAACCTCGCCATCCGCGGCTACGACCTCCAGCGCCCCAAAGCCACGGGCTCGGGCATGGACTACCCCGGCCGCGGCATCGAACTGCTCTGGGATAATCAGCAGCGCAAAATCACCAACTTCGACGAGGTCAACCGCTTCGTGCAGCGCGACTACCGGGCCGGCTGGAAGCTGGGAAGCTAAAGAGCCGAAACGTGCCTAGGATTTGATCAGGCCCATTCCGTTAAGACGAACGATCATACTCCTGCTCCGTCATGCAGAGCGAAGCGAAGCATCTCGCGTGCAGTCGTTGTGATAGTAACTGATACCAAAAAGAACGTCATGCTGATGTTGCTAAAGCATCTCTCCCGCTTCGTTTGATTAGCACTACAACGAAGCGGGAGAGATGCTTTAGCAACATCAGCACGCGAGATGCTTCGCTTCGCTCTGCATGACGGCCTGGAGCAGGACCACCTCAAAAGAAAAAAAGCCCCCCACGACGCCAACCGGCTCCTTGGGGGCAAATTTCTTATGCGGCTACCGTCTCGTAGCGAAGCCACAGAATCCCGTCGGAGCGCTGCTCCACGCTGAGCAGCCGAAAGGACGTGGCCGGGCCTGGCGCATCGCCCTGCTCAAAAATGGTAGGCGAGGTGGGCGCGCCATCCACCACGGGGTAATGCAATAGGCTCAACTCGTCTATTAGGCCGGCTTTGAGCAGGGAGCCATTCAGGTGGCCGCCGCCTTCCAGCAGGATGGTCTGGATGGGGAATAGCTCGCCTAGCTTGTGCAGGACCAGCGCAAAATCAATTTCCTGGGGGCCGCCGAATAGGTAGGAAACGCCTTTCTCGCGCAGGTAGGCTAGGTATTCGTCGCTTACCTGCTCAGTGAGGATGCTAATGATGTGGTCATCGTCGATGTAGGCCGATTCCCAGCCCAGCTTACCGTGGGCATCCACGGCCACGGCAAACGACTCGGCGGCGTGCTCGGCCACGAAGTCGGTGCGGGGCAGGGGGGAGGCTACGGGCTTCAGGTCGGGGGCCAGGCCGTCGGTGAAGTCCTTTTCCATGGTCACGCGCCCGCACAGCCAGGCCTGGGCCTCAAAGGTGGCGGCCGTCGTTTCGTACTCCTTGGTGTTGGGCGAGTCGCCCCAGCGGCTGAGAATGGTGCGCCCGTCCAGGGAACTCATCATGTGGCAGATTACCCGAGGTTTCATATGTTTTGGTTCAGTGTAAGAATAGGCCGCTTCTTATGAGCACTTGCGGCATGATGATATTGCTAGAAAAGTAGAATGCCTAAACTAACGGTTAAGCATTCTGCTTTTTTATGAACTCTTGGCTGCAAGTATTAACAATGATCTAGCATTATTCTACACCTACCAATACAGATAATTTATATGTGGCTTCTGCTGTGAGAGACCATAAAGGTAATTTCCCAGTGAAAGTGTGGGGGTCCTTACCATTTATTGTCTTTATATTCGTTATAAATTCTCTGTGGTCAATTACTAAATATTCTATTTTTACACCTTTATATTCATAAAAATTAACTTCATCAAGCCTTTTGTAATCTTGAGTCTTTGCCAAAACTGGCAGTATGAAATTTTCTAATAACTTTAGTTTACTTCTGTTCTGTTCTCCAATTCCTAAATAAGGCTTTGGTAGCTTTTTTGCATCGCCATACACTGGCGCATCTAAGTTATCTAACTCATTTAGTTTTTCAACAAGGGAGTTTGTGTCTTGAAATATACCTCTCAAAACAAAAAATATGTCCAAAAATAATAAACCATATAATTCATCATTAGTATTTTTGTTTATTAAAAATTGTCCTATTTCGTCTGTATCTAGTTTAATTTTTATCAATGATCTAAGGTTTAATAAATTATTCTTAGATAGTCTTGATAATATATTAAATAGAAAAGAGTAAGTAGGTATCTTTAGTTTATTATGAAAAGATGTTATTTTTTCGTTGTGCTCTAACCATGTTATTATAGCTGATGTATTGTCGTAATAGAAAATCTCATCAGAGTAGAACTTATCAATGTAACCATTGAAATCTACTGATGAACCGTATTTATGCCTAAAAATGCCTCTTATGTTTTTTATGTCACAGACAAGTACTGTAGTGTTAAAGAGAAACTTATTTTCATTTTCCCTTACGTCTAAGTGAGCTCCAAAAACGTTTATCAATCTAAATATATGTTCAGGATCAATTCTATCTAGATCATCGATTATTAAAATGACCTTTTTGTTAAGTGCTTTTAGCTTGGAAATAGATTTGTTTATTAACTCACTAATAAAATCATTTTCATAAATAGCTCCGGTTTTATTTGCAAAGTTTTTGCTAAAAACTTCCAAGGTCTTAAATTCATTTAAGGCTTCTAAATGCCTTTTTTTAAAGGATTCGTATTCGTTGAAAAGTCCATATAAGTGCTTAGCTAATTCTAATGCCGATTTATCAATTTTGTTAATTGACATTAAAAATCTGTCTAGAATGCCTTCGAACTGACTTGTGAGAAAATATTCTCTCATCATATTTTCAGGAATTGGGGTAATATCGAATATATTGTACTCCTTATCATGCAGTAATAATTCATATATTATATCATATTTAATTAATTGAAAAATATCTTCATTGGTAGATACTGCATAGTTTATGGGCTTTAAATTTATAGTGATATATTTATCTGAATTATCTTTAAAATATTTTTTTAAGAAATAGCTTTTTCCTATTCCAAAGGGACCTGATAATATTACTCTTTCACTATTATTTAGATGGTCATTGAATTGCTCTTCTGGCGAGACAATATCAATACTTATTTTTTTAGTTTGTTTTGATTTCATAGTAGCAAAAAAAAAGAGAGAAATATTATTTCTCTCTCCTAAAACAATAAAAATATACATTACCACGAACCGCAAGCCTCGCAAGCGTCTGGATTATCCAGCGAGCAAGACATGTCCGAAGCATTCTGGGCCGATACGTTCAGCGGCTCCAGCGTCTCGGCGGCTTGTTTCTGCACCGCAGAAAGCAAGCCGCCTCTCCGGCGTGCTATGGTAGTGAAGATACGTGGTTGGTTGTGCTTTGCAAGGGCTGCCGAACAGAAAGACCTTATTCGGTTGTTATGGACGAAACCTTTCTGGTAACTTTACTTACTTCAACCCCGAATCTGGTTCTACTATGGCATCTCTCACCACTGACCTCCACGGCGCCGTCACGAAAGTACAGGTGGAAGTGCTGCTCGTGCTGGACGATAGCGGCCAGTATGTGGCCTACTGTCCGGCGCTGGAGCTCTCCTCCTACGGCGATACCGAGGACGAAGCCCGGCAGGCCTTTGAGGAAGCCTTACGCTTCTTTGCCGCCGACACGGCCCGCCGGGGTACTCTCGACCAACTATTGCTGGCCTTTGGCTGGCGTTTGGTAAAGAAGCCTCTGGCCGTATACGAGCCGCCCCGCTTGCCGCTGGAGTTGCTGAATGCGCCCGTCCGTTCTCGTCGCGTCCTCACCGAAGATATTCTGCTGCCTGCTTAGTAACCTTGGCTAGCTTTTTATAAAAAAGAGCCTTTCCATCATGGAAAGGCTCTTTTTTATTCTTCGTTTTTCTTGCGCCGCTTCTGCGCTGCACGGGCCGCTTTCGGATTGGCTTGTTCCGCCAGCAGCTTATTAAACTCTTCCTTGGTGACCACACCGGATAGCTCCAGCGTCACTAAGTTGGTGTGCATGTGCAACAGTGGAATATCTCTGTCCTTCTCCCGAATGGTAACCATGCGAAGCAAAGTCTTGCCGGAGCCGGCCGAAAAATCCCAGTGCTGATGGCTGGCCTCGGTACGAATGTGTACCAAGCCCAGCACTTTCAGCAAAGCCACATACTGCTGATACGGAATAGATTTCACCGTTTCAATCTACGAACCGCAAGCCTCGCAAGCGTCTGGATTATCCAGCGAGCAAGCCATATCCGAAGCATTCTGGGCAGCTACGTTCAGCGGCTCCAGGGTCTCGGCGGCTTGTTTCTGCACCGTGAACTTGATGGCGTCGGCGGCGGCTTTGGTGCGCAGGTAGTACATGCCGGTTTTCAGGCCGCGCTTCCAGCTGTGGAAGTGCATGCTGGTGAGCTTGCCGAAGTTCACGTTCATCACATGCAGGTTTAGGCTCTGGCTCTGGCAAATAAAAGCCCCCCGGTCGGCCGACATATCGATAATGCGGCGCTGGGAGATTTCCCACACCGTCTTATACAGGTCTTTGATGTGCTGCGGGATGCGGGCGATGTTCTGCACTGAGCCGTTGGCGGCAATGATTTCGTTTTTCATCTGCTCGTTCCAGATGCCGAGCTTGATGAGGTCCTTGAGCAAGTGCTTGTTCACTACCATAAACTCGCCGCTCAGCACGCGCCGCACGTAGATGTTGGAGGTGTAAGGCTCAAACGACTCGTTGTTGCCGAGAATCTGAGCGGTGCTGGCCGTGGGCATCGGCGCCACCAGCAGGGAGTTGCGCATGCCGTGCTCCATTACCTGAGCGCGTAGCGTTTCCCAATCCCAGCGGCCCGAGTCGGGCATCACGTCCCAGAGGTCGAACTGGAACTTGCCCTGGCTCATGGGCGAGCCGACGAAAGTTTCGTAGGGACCATTTTTCTTGGCCAAATCCATCGAAGCCGTGCAGGCCGCGAAGTAGATGGTCTCGAAGATGTCCTTGTTCAGGCCCGTGGCTTCGTCGCTCTCGAAAGGCATCCGCAGCGCAATAAACGTATCGGCCAGCCCTTGCACGCCCAGCCCGATGGGGCGGTGGCGGCGGTTGGAGCGCTCGGCCTCGGGCACGGGGTAATAGTTGATGTCAATAACCTTGTTCAGGTTCTTGGTAGCGTGGTACGTGACATCGTACAGCTTCTGGTGGTCGAACACCAGCTGGCCCTTCTGCTCGCCTTCCTTCACGAAGCGTGGCAAGGCCAGCGAAGCCAGGTTGCAGACGGCAATTTCGTGCTCGTCGGTGTACTCCATAATCTCGGTGCACAGGTTCGATGACTTGATGGTGCCCAGATTCTGCTGGTTCGACTTGCGGTTGGCGGCGTCCTTGAACAGCATGTAGGGTGTGCCGGTCTCGGTCTGGCTTTCCAGAATGGCAAACCACAGCTCCTGCGCCTTGATGGTCTTGCGGCCGCGGCCTTCCTTCTCGTACTTGCGGTACAAGCGCTCGAAGTCCTCACCCCAGGCGTCGCCCAGGCCGGGGCACTCGTTGGGGCACATCAGGGTCCAGTCGCCGTTATCCTCCACGCGCTTCATGAATAAGTCGGGCGTCCAGAGGGCGTAGAACAGGTCGCGGGCGCGGTTTTCTTCCTTGCCGTGGTTCTTTTTCAGATCCAGGAAGTCGAAAATATCGGCGTGCCAGGGCTCGATGTAGATAGCGAAGGCTCCTTTGCGCTTGCCACCACCCTGGTCCACGTAGCGGGCCGTGTCGTTGAACACCTTCAGCATCGGGATGATACCGTTGGAAGTGCCGTTGGTGCCCTTGATGTAGGAGCCCGTGGCCCGCACGTTATGAATGCTCAAGCCAATACCACCCGCCGACTGCGAAATCTGAGCGCAGTTTTTTAGCGTGTCGTAAATGCCTGTGATGGAGTCGTCCTTCATGGTGAGCAGGAAGCACGACGACAGCTGGGGTTTCGGTGAGCCGGCGTTAAACAGGGTAGGCGTAGCGTGGGTAAACCACCGCTCGCTCATCAGCTCATAGGTTTCAAGGGCCGATTCGATATCGTCCTTGTGAATCCCGATGGCCACGCGCATGAGCATGTGCTGGGGCCGCTCGATTACCTTGCCGTCCACGCGCAGCAGATAGGAGCGCTCCAGAGTTTTGAACCCGAAGTAGTCGTAGCTGTAGTCGCGGTCGTAGAGAATGGCCGAGTCGAGGGTAGCCGCGTGCTTGTGGATAACTTCCCACACGTCTTTGGCGATGAGCGAAGCGTTTTCGCCGGTCTTGGGGTCCTCGTAGGTGTACAGCCGCTTCATGGTGCTGCTGAACGACTTGGAGGTCACCTTATGCAGGTTGCTCACGGCAATGCGGGCCGCCAGAATAGCGTAATCGGGGTGTTTGGTGGTGAGCGAGGCGGCGGTTTCGGCCGCCAGATTGTCCAGCTCAATGGTCGTTACGCCGTCATAAATCCCGTCAATGACCTTTTTGGCCACCTCAATGGGCGAGACATACACCATGTTGAGCCCGTAGCAGAGCTTCTCAATGCGCGCCGTGACTTTGTCAAATTTCACGGATTCGCGCCGGCCGTCGCGTTTAATTACCAGCATAAGCGTGTGCGTTTTGGTAGTTGGATATGAGTTTGCCGGCTCAGCCAAGAGCAGGCAGTTGGATCAGGAAAATGGGGCAAGCAGCCGTAGGATGCGGCTAATCGTTGCGGAAGATATTTCTATCTGTCGGGTAGGACAAGACTTATCAACAGAAGTTATCCACATAGTCCAAAAATATAGCGCTGGGGGGCAAAATTGTTGGGAGGCGCTGGGGGATTGGTGCTAAATTTTGCTGGGAAAATTGGGTTGTGCTGTTGGGGGAAGTTTGGTAGGGCGGGACCTCACCCCCCGGCCCCCTCTCCCAAAAAGAGGGGGAGCCAGGCGCTCGGCCTACGCCGCCCTGTCGACTCGTGTCTCCAGCACGGCTACCCCTCTAACAGTACAGGTAAAGTTTTGTCAAATAGGAAAGGCAACGACTGGCGGTCGGTGCCTTTTATTTTCTACACATTCGGTAGTGGTTGCGGAGGCGGCAGCCGACGTAGCCGCGTAGGCCGAGCGCCTGACTCCCCCTCTTTTTGGGAGAGGGGGCCGGGGGGTGAGGCCCATCGTCTGAACGACCAACCTAACCAACCAACAAAAAAGCCCCCCAGCCAACGCCAGAGGGCTCCTTTATTGAGAATCAATGTTTTAAAAATCCTCGTCCAGCGAGAAAGCATTCTCGGTGCGCTCGCTCATTACGCCGGCTTTCTGGTACTCAGCCACCCGCTTCTCGAAGAAGTTGGTCTTGCCCTGCAGCGAAATCATCTCCATGAAATCGAAGGGGTTGGAGGCGTTGTAGATCTTGCTGTAGCCCAGCGACTCAAGCAGGCGGTCGGCCACGAACTCGATGTACTGCGCCATGTTTTTGGCGTTCATCCCAATGAGATTTACGGGCAGCGCATCCGTCACAAACTCTTGCTCGATCTGCACCGCGTCGCGGATGATGCTGTGTACACGCTCCTCGGAGAGCTTGTTTTGTAGATAACCGTAGAGCAGGCAAGCGAAGTCGCAGTGCAGGCCTTCGTCGCGGGAAATCAACTCATTGGAGAAAGTGAGACCGGGCATCAGACCGCGCTTCTTTAACCAGAAAATCGAGCAGAAGGAGCCGGAGAAGAAAATGCCCTCCACGGCCGCGAAGGCAATGATGCGCTCGGCGAAGTCCTCGGAGTTGATCCACTTTAGGGCCCACTCGCCTTTTTTCTTCACGCACGGTACGGTTTCGAGGGCGTTGAAGAGACGGTCTTTCTCCTTGGGGTCTTTGATGTAGGTGTCGATCAGCAGCGAATAGGTCTCGCTGTGAATGTTTTCCATCATAATCTGGAAGCCATAGAAGCAGCGCGCTTCAGGCATCTGCACTTCCTGCATGAAGTTTACGGCCAGATTTTCATTCACGATGCCATCGGAGGCCGCGAAGAAGGCCAGCACGTGGGAAATGAAGTGCCGCTCGTTATCGTTGAGGTTTTCCCAGTCTTTCTGGTCCTGGGAGAGGTCTATTTCCTCGGCGGTCCAGAAGGAGGCCTCCGCCTTCTTGTAGAATTGCCAGACATCGTCGTTCTGGATGGGGAAAAGCACAAAGCGGTTGGGGTTTTCAACGAGCAGTGGTTCCATAGCAGATAGCGTATTGAAGGTGAAACGCGACCAGAAATATGGTCGGCTAGTGGTTTGCCAACCTAGCGGCAAACGGAAATGTTTAGGCTGGCTTTAGATAAAACTTGACCGGCCATGGGATCAAATATAAACCCGGCAGCTGGCAAAATGCCCCCCGAAAATCATTTTCTTCGGTTAAATTTTCTTCTGGCTTACGGACTAACTATTGGAAGGAAATTTGTGGCAGCGGCTGGAATTGTCCTCGAAACGCCCGAATTTTGAATACTTATCAACATTTGGGCTGTGGACAATCCAACTTATCCACAAAAAGTGTATTCGCGTGCCCGGTGCGCGCTCCTACAAGCCTCCCGATAAGCTTGTCAGAAATTCGCCTTAGACAGCCGACCAAATGAAGACTAGTGAGTTAGGTTTGGTTTTGAATCTAAAACCTGCTACTTTTGCCTTCCCATTTTTAAAACACGCGAGACGCCGATGTACGCAATCGTCAACATAGCTGGCAAGCAGACCAAGGTCGAAGCCGAGAAATTTGTTTATACCCACAAACTGGCCGGCAACGTCGGCGACTCAGTTGAGTTGGGCAACGTGCTCCTGACCGATAACAACGGTTCGCTCACTATCGGCGCTCCGTTTCTGGACGTGAAAGTGACAGGCACCATCTTGGCCCAGGTAAAAGGTGACAAGGTATTGGTGTTCAAGAAGAAGCGTCGGAAGGGCTACAAGAAGCTCAACGGCCACCGTCAGGACTACACCAAAGTAATGATCAACAGCATCGGCTAGTTTAGTGCTCTGTCGTTGGTGCCTGGTGCTTAGTTTAGATAGCTAAGAATTCTGGTCCAACAACCTCTTAAGCACTAAATAGCAGGCACTAATAACTAAATAAAATGGCACACAAGAAAGGCGTCGGCTCATCTAACAACGGCCGCGAATCGCACTCTAAGCGCTTGGGCGTGAAGATTTTCGGCGGTCAAGACATTATTGCTGGCAACATCATCGTTCGTCAGCGTGGTACCAAGCATCACCCCGGCCAGAACGTGGGTATCGGCAAGGACCACACTCTGTTCGCTATGGTAGACGGCACCGTGCAGTTCCGCAAGGGCCGCCAGGACCGCTCGTTCGTGTCGGTAGTGCCCGTTATCAGCGACGCTGAGCTGACCGAAGCAACTGCTGCTTAGCCTGAATTACTAGTTAACCGGACTCCATATATTTTATGGAAGTCGATGAACCAGTCAAAAAGCCCCCCAGATTTGCCTGGGGGGCTTTTTGCGATCCTATTGTTATGCTGACAATAATATTAGCTTAATTGGTATAAGACCGGCTTGCTCGGGCTGGCGTCTAATTCCAAGCTGGTGATCTGGAGGTTGAGCAGATACAAACCGTCTTTCAGCTCATCGGGCACGAAAATCAGCTCTGTAATAGTGCTAGAGCGGCGGGTGTGCTGAGGATATTGCCAGAACGCATGATGAGCAAGGAGTTGACCGCCGTCTTCTTCCCGATCTACGCTGGGTAGGTCCAGGAGAAGGTGCTCAATGTGGTGGTCGGCGAGGTATTGAGTAAGTGCGGGCTCCAGATAAATAGGGTTGGTACCGGAATATTGCCGCGTGCGCTTGCCTTTGTGATTGGGCAACGTCCGTAGAATGATGGCCTCCGGCAACACCTCAGAATCCGGCAAAAAGCCCCCCAGCGCCGACTGTGCATCGGCCAGCATGACTATTTGGTCGCCGTTGGCCTGCCGGCGCGGTTCCACTGAGAGTAGTCGGGCCACGAACAAAAAGCGGCGCAGGCAGCGGTTAATGGTCGCGTCCGGGTCAGTGGAAATATGGCCGTAGCATTCGGTATGCGTGCCGTTGCCGTGGGGCGTGAGATGCACGCGCTTATAGTTGGTGCTGCCGCCCTCGGCCACGCTCCCCACAAAGTCGCCCACCCGAATGGTATCGAACCGCACTGGCTCGGCCCAAAAGCAATTCGCCTGATTCGGGCCGGGCGCCAGCGGCAGGGAAATATCCAGCGGCGCGCCGGGATCGAAGGAGAACGTGTGACCGTGGTAGGGGTAGGTTGCGAGCATAAGTTGGTGGTAATCGAAAGTAGGGGCGGCTCGCAGCCGCCCACCTGCTGCTGGTAGTTGCAAACGGCGGTTACGGGCGACTGCGAGCCGCCCCTACTTCAGCAACTTCAGCATCCGCTGCTCCTGTTGAGGCTTGCTGCTTGCGTAGCAGCTCATTCAAAATCTGGCTGATTTGCTGGGCGTGGGTGAGAACCATGAAGTGCGTGCCGCCGGGAATAAGATAATCAACGGGCGCGGGCGAGGGCGGAAAAACCCGGTCGCGGGAGCCCAGGATCTGCACGCAGCTGCCGACGCCGATGCTGTCCCAGTGTAAGAGCCGCTTGATAGCCCAGCTGGTATAAGTGGAGTCCATGTCGCGCAGAATGGCCTTAAATGTTTTGTATTCCAGGTTGTCATCAATGCCAAAATACCAGCGCCCGGCCCACGGAAACAGCTTGAGCAGGGGCGGCGGGACCAACTTATACACCCGCGTAGCCCGAATGAGGCGAAGCAGAGGAGGTAGACGGTCGGCATCGGGAATGCTGGATACCAGCACGGCGCAGGCGCGCGGCCGAATGCGGCAGATTTCCAGCGCTACCACGCCGCCAAACGACACGCCTACCACAAAACAGACCTGATCCTCGGGAATTGCCGCCGCCATGCGCCGCACATAGTCTGGCAATGACTCGTCGTTAATCGGCTTCAGCCATTCCAGCACCTGAGTTGGTCCGTGGAGCAAGGGCAACAGCTTGCGAAAAACGCGCTCATCAGCCCCAAGACCAGGAATCAGGTAAAACATGGAGTGTTTGAAAAGGTGAAAGTAAAGTTGAACAAGCGCTTAAGACAAGAACGTCATGCAGAGCGAAGCGAAGCATCTCGCGTGCTGACGTAAGAATAGTAAGCCTGCCAAACTCGCGAGATGCTTCGCTTCGCTCTGCATGACGGGCTTTTAGGGTACCTGCCTCGCCTGCGTAAAAAAATAGATCACTGTTAAAAGATGCTCTCAACTATGCAATAAGAAGTACTTCCGCCTACGGTTCGAGCCGCAGATACACGCCTTCTAAGTAAAAGATATTATGGGGGGCAATTTCTTCGTCATCATCCTCACTTTCCTCCTCATCCTCACCCTCTTCTGCCTCGCCCTCATCATCATCTTCTACTAACGTAGCCGGATAGGTACAAGCCAGCTTCATGGCTACGTTTGGGAGCGGTACGGGGGGCTTTTCTTCGGTGGTATACTCCAACAGGCAGGGCCATTCCGTGACGGTGGCCAAAGCTTCGGCCACTTCTTCCTGTAGGGCTTCCGCCCGCTCGCCGGCCAGACGTAGCAATAAATCCAGAGCCGGAAATTGCAGGCCCAAGTGGAAGAAATGCAGATTGTTATCAAAGTAAGTAGTGGCCCACACGGTCACGTCGTCGGTCGTATCGAAGACGATGGCGGTGATTTGAACGTGCTCGACAAAAAAGTCAGCATCGTCGGCGAGGGCATCAATCAGGCGTTCCATAGGCACAGATTACGCTGATTTTATCGATTTAGCCAAGGTCCTGAAATAATTCCAGGGTGATGTGGTCGGCCAGTAGCTTGCCCTGATCAGTCAGAACCAGGACATCATTGTGCAGGGTGGCCCAGTGGTTTTCCTGCAAACCGTGCAAGTAGTCAGCACATTGAGTACGCAGATCCACCCCGAATTCCTGCCGCAGGCGTGCTAGGTCGCAGCCCCGAGCAGTGCGAAGACTAGTCATTAAGTACTCGTTGGCGCGGTCGGTGGGAGAAAGAGTTTCGCGGGTGGCGGGCACCTCGTTCTGCTCCAGCAGGCTGGTGACGTAGCGCGTATTATTAGCTACCGCAAACTCCCGGCTCGTACCATCGAAGGAATGGGCGCTCGGTCCTAAGCCCAGGTAAGGCACGCCGCGCCAGTAGTTCGAGTTGTGGCGCGACTCGCGGCCAGGGCGGCAGAAGTTGGAAATCTCGTACTGCTCGTAGCCGTGGGCGGCTATTTCTGCCAGCAACATCTCAAACTGCCGGGCCACAAACTCATCGGGCGGCGGGGTAAACTGACCTTTGCGCAGGCGGCGCCCGAATACTGTATCGGGCTCAATGGTAAGCGCATAACAGGATAAATGGGGAACTTGCAAGGCAAACGCGGCCGCCATATCCTGCTCCCAAATGCTGTGGTCGGGGGCCGGCACGCCGTAAATCAAATCCACCGAGATATTCTCAAAGCCAGCCTCCTGAGCCAGTCGTACGCACCGCGCTGAATCAGTGGCGGAGTGAGCCCGATTCATGAGCCGCAAATGTGGTTCATGAAAGCTTTGCAGACCAATACTCAGACGGTTGATAGGCGAAGCCGCTAGCTCCCGCAATTTGTCGGCGGTAAGGTCATCGGGGTTGGCTTCAAGGGTAATTTCGGCCTGGGGGGCAATTTTGAAGTGCCGGTGAATGGCTGCGAACAACGTGTCCAGTTCCGCCGCTGTCAGTAGGGAAGGGGTGCCGCCGCCGAAGTAAATCGTGTCGAGCGTGGCCTGCGGACTGAGGTAGTCACGGCGCAGCTCCAGCTCTCGCGCCAGGGCTTCTACCAGCTTGCCTTTCAAGCCCAGGGAAGTGCTGAAATGGAAGTCGCAGTAGTGGCAGGCTTGTTTGCAAAAGGGAATATGAAGGTAAAGGCCGGGCATTCAGGTGGAAAAGGTAGCGTATGTGGTAACAACCAGAGACGCGTGATTAGTTTGGACCATTGTTTCTCCGCCCAATAAAAAAGGAAGCAACTCCACCCGCACAATCTCCTGGTCCGTCCTGCAAGTTACCCAGATAGTAAATCTTAACTGCGCGGGGCGCATAAAGAGCACCTGACGGCGGCACTCCTACCTGCGGAATCAGTCTCAAGCACAGCCTTCAAAATTAAATGCCTCCAGTCCGCGTTCTTTGCTTTAATGTGCGCCCGCGTCTTTTGCTACTGTGTGTTGAGTCTGCTCCTGACTGGCTGGCCGGGCGCGGTACGGGCGCAGATAACGCCTGCTCCGGCTGCGCCCAATCAGCCAGCGTTGCAGACGCCGCCTCTGCCTCCGGCCCGATCTGACACCAGCACCACGCGGCTTCGCAAGCCACTTCGGGGGGCAAAATTCATTCAACTCAACACAGAGCCAGCAGACCGGCCTACGCTGGAGCGCTACCGGTTTCGCCCCAACGCTCCCGACTCACTCACCGCCCTGCGCACCATCCGTGACGTAGTACTGGCCCTGCAAGCCGACGCTTACCTCACCGCCTCAGCCGATACTATGCGCTGGAGTCGCGACATGGTGCAGGTACGCCTGTATGTAGGCGAGCAATTTCGGTGGGCGCGCCTGCGCAACGGTAACCTCGGCGACGGCCTGCTTACCAAAGCCGGTTACCGAGAAAAGTTCTTCCGCGACCAGCCATTTCGCCCCCAGGAGTGGACCCAGCTCCAGCAGCGCGTGCTGGCCGAAGCCGAAAACCAGGGCTATCCTTTTGCCACTGTACGCCTGGATTCCGTGGCTCTCACCGGCTCCGATATTGAAGGCCGCGTGGTGCTCGACCGCGGCCCTGTTATCGTATTCGACTCTTTACAAGTGCTGGGCAATACCAAAACCCGGACGCAGTTCCTGATTCGCTACCTGCAGATTTTTCCAAATCAGCCCTATAGCCAACAGCGGGTGGCTGCCGTTGCCCGGCTGCTGCGCCAGTTACCTTATATACAGGTAAAAGCCGAGCCTGAAGTGCGTTTCGCGCAAGGCAAAGCGCGGGTGTACCTACTCCTCGACGACCGTCCCGCCAACCAATTCGACGCCATTGTGGGCGTACTGCCCAACCCAAACCCCGGACCGGGCCAGAACAAAGTGCAGCTCACCGGCGACGTGACCATCAACCTGCGCAATATTCGCGGCGGGGGCAAGCAGCTAGGCCTGCAATGGCGCAAAGTAGACGCCGCCTCGCAGCTGCTCGACGCGCAGTACGTGCACCCCAACTTCTTCGGCTCGCCGCTGGAGGTGGGGGGCAATTTTAACCTCTACCGCCAGTCTGATGCCTTTCTGACGCTGCGGCCTCGCCTACAGGTTACGTACCCCACGGCACGCGCCGGGCGCATCAGCTTTTTTACCGAGTTTCGCAGCTCACGCTTGCTGTCCGATTCCACGTTCCGCGAGTTGCAGGCTCTCCCCGAAAACATCGATTCCGAGTACACTTCCTACGGCTTCGACTACTCCAAAAGCACCCTCGATGACTTATATTTTCCGCGTCGGGGGGGCTTTTTTTCAGGCTTGGCTGCCGTCGGCAACAAGCGCATCAGCAAAAACACCGATCTCAACGACACATTGTATACCCGCGTGCCCCTGCGCTCTACCCAAGTCACCCTGGGCGGTCGGGCCGAGTACTACTATCCGATTGGTCGCAACGGGGTACTGCTCGGCCGGGTGCGGGGCGAGTCCTTGCTCAATGACCGTCTGTTTCTCAACGACCTGTTTCGGCTCGGCGGCCTGGCCACCCTGCGCGGTTTCAGCGAGTTTGCCTTCTACGCCAGCTCCTATGCCGTAGGCACGTTGGAGTACCGCCAGTTCACCGGCCCCGATTCCTTCGTGTTTCTCTTCCTGGATCAGGCTTATCTGCAGCGTAAGCTAAACCAAGGGGCCAACGCCGACGCGCCAACGGGGGTGGGCGCTGGTATCAGCTTTCGCACTGGCGCGGGCCTGTTTCAGCTGGTGTATTCTGTTGGCCGCTCAGAGCAGCTAAATCAAAAGCTGGCGCTCAATACCTCCAAAATTCACTTCGGTATTACCAGTCGGTTTTAAGGTCAAGTGCTTAATCACGCGTTTAGTAAAGAATAAAGCGGCTGATTATCAGTATAGAACACTCAAAAAGCAACTTTTTGCAGTGCAACACCACCTAATTCCGAAAAAGCCTCTTACATTTGCAGAACCAAACAGTGCGGGGTGGAGCAGTTGGTAGCTCGTTGGGCTCATAACCCAAAGGTCACAGGTTCGAGTCCTGTCCCCGCTACCTAAAAGGCCGTTTCCTATCAGGAAACGGCCTTTTCTTTTGTCAGCAGGACGCTTTACAGGATAAACTCATCCAATTTTCCATCGCCTAGTATAGGCTGACACAGTTAGCAAGCTTTATAAAACGGGCGGAGTAACTCTACCTAACGCTAAAAGCCCCGCGTTCCTCCTAGAGAGCGCGGGGCTTTTTTGCTAAGAAGATAAACTTATCAGCTTAGCATTAACAGCGTAAAAGCAGCTTTAATATCCGGACGGAAAGCGTGCTAACTCATTTCTGCGCTTTCTTGCCCATGGGGGCGGCCTTGGCTACTGTCGGCGACACCAGCTGGCCATTGCGCACAACCACGGTACCGTCTACTTCCACGGTAGCGTTGGCAATGGGAAAGCTGTAGCTGGTCGCCGCCTGGTTCTGACCGCCAAGCAGCTCATTGTTGCCGATAGCCAGATACACCATTCCGGCGGCCGTAGAAGGATTGAAGCCTTTTTGTTCCTGCGGCTTCATGGCTGGGTTTAGGCCAATGGAAAAGTAGCCTAGCTGCATCATACCAGGATCATACGACGCGAGCGACTTCTGAAAGTCTTCTGAGCCGGCGTCGGCGCGGGAGTTAGCCAACTGACCATTTTTCAGCTCGGCCTTAAAGCCTTGCATGGGTTTCCCATTCCACGTAGTAGGCGAGGCCTCTAACCGGCCCGTGGCGGATGTTTCCTGGCAGGTACCATAGATCCGCCCACCGGGGAGGGACGCCGTACGATTATAGATGAGCTTCTCCTGCTGATCGGCCGCGGTGAGCACGCCGTCGTCAACAAAGACCGGGCGGGCGGCGAGCTGAAAAGTTAAGTTGGTGCCCGTGGGGGAGGTGATATGTACTTTTTTGCCCGTGGTCAGCAGCTGTTTCAGTTGCTGCGCCTGCGTTGCAACGGCCGTATAATCAGTGCCAATGCCCGCCCAAATCATCTGTTCGTAGCTTGGGTAGTCAAGCTGCTGATTCGCTGCAAGGCTTTTGCTAGGGTAGCTCACAAAGACGCCCCGAATCTTGGCGGCATCCAGCTTTTTGCTTAACCCGGCATCCGCCGCCACTTTCGCAAATTTGGCCTGGCGGGCCGGAGTGATGCCGGCCAGTACGGCCTTGCTGTCTTCTAATTGGGGCAGCGTGATTAGTACATCCGCCTGCAATAGCCAGTTGTCGCTTTTGGAGGCTTGAATCGCCGATTCTGGCATTTCTACGTCGATGGCATGCGCTACCTTATCAGTATTCACCATCATCTCCGGCTGCCCACCCACGCGGGCTACTTCCACGGCAATAGCCTCCATTAGCGGCATGGTATGCTTGCCGCCCGTAATCATCACTAGTTCGCCGGGCTTCACGCCGGCAGAGGTGTTTACTATTTGCTTGGCTATCTGCTCATAATTCTGCCCGAATACGGGACTGGCCATCAAAAGCAGGCCTAGTAGCCCACTGGTTGCTGCATAACGGTTTCTCATGTTGGTTGGGATTGAGGGTGAGGGGTAGACAGGTAAAAAAGAAAAGGCCGGGGCAGCCACCGCCGCCCCGGCCTTTTGGTCGTGAACAGTAAGTTAATAAAGCGGTGTATTAAATTTTTATTTAATTATACAAATAATATTTATAAATATATCTATAAAAAATAAGCGTATGAATATATACAATCCTTATTTCTCATTTCACCGGTGCTAGTGGCCTTTTCAGCAAGTAATTACCAATCAAATAATTATAATGATCACTGCCACCGCCACGCTTGTACAGTGTGTTTGCCAGCTACCGCTTAGCTGCTCTGCTTCACTGACGCGAGTTAAGCCTACTTTAACTCATGATGAACTCCGTCGGGCGGCGCCTCCCTATTAATAGAGTAATACTTGTGGTGTTCGTCGGAGGAATTCTCTTCTACGTTCAATGTCACTTCAACTGGGCCTTTTCTTACTCAGTGCTCAGGATGGTGCGTTGCGGCCTCGGGGTTAAAAATTCAGTCAGCCCCGTATGCTCAGCTAAAAAAGCCCCCCGACTACGCTTGACAAGCGAGTAACTGCCAAGTCGGGGCAGTTGTACTCGGGCTTCCGAAACTCAGAACGCTGGGTTTACCGTGGCACGCAGCACTGGGGGCATTTATGTGGTGCACCACCATACTCAGGCCGGCCGCTACCAGAGCCAATGCGTGCTGGAGTAAACGAGCGCGCACGGCTACTTAAATTTCCAGCTTAAAAAAGCCCCCCTTGCCTTTTAGAGAGGATTGCCGGATGACCAAGTCGCCGGAGATGACAAAGGTGCGAGGTTGAAGATCTTCCTTCTGGCGCATCTGCTCTAGGAATAGTCGTGCCGCTTGCTGACCGATGCGGTAAGGATGAAGGTCAACGGTGGTAAGTCCCGGCTCGATCATGGGGGCCATAAACTCGTCGCCGAACTCTACCACTGCCATGTCCCCTGGCACTCGCAGACCGCGCTTTTTGAGGGCTACTAATAAATCGAAGGCATTGATGTAGTTGATGGCAAAAATAGCGTCGGGCGGCTCGGGCAGGGCCAGCCAGGCATTCAGGGCAGCTACGGCCTCCGCTGGCTGAAACTCAATGTGAATTTCGTGCTCCGGGCGGAGGGGGAGCTGGTTGCGTTTAAGCGCATGCTGGTAGCCCGCCAATCGATTACGGCTAATCAGCAACGACTCGGGGCCCGCCAGGATAGCAATACACCGCGCGCCCTGCTCAATCAGGTGCTCCGTCACAGTGAAAGCGCCGTTCCAGTCGTCCAGAATCACTTTGGCACTGTCTACTTCATTGCTCACCCTATCGAAGTGCACGATAGGAATACCGCGGCAGGCCAAAGGCTTTACGTGGTCGAAATTTCGGGTTTCGCGGGAGTGGCAGATCAGCAGCCCGTCCACGCGGCTGGCGATAAGTGCCTGCACGTTAGTTACTTCCACCTCATACGACTCCTTCGACTGGCAGATCATTACGCGGTAGCCTGCCTCTGATACTACCTGCTGAATACCGCTAATGGCAGTGGCAAAAAACGGCCGTTCGATGTCAGGTATCACGACGCCAATGGTTTTGGTTTCGCTGCTCTTAAGCTCTGGGCCAGTAAGTTAGGTTGATAATCCAGCTGTCGGACCACATCAATAATTGCCTGTTGGGTATTAGAGTTAATATCCGAGTGATCATTAAGCGCCCGCGACACCGTGGACGGCGCAACGCCCAGCACTTTCGCCACATCGCTGATCGTGGTTTGGTGGCGTTTGCGCTCGGGTCCTAGCAACGCCTTATTATCCGTGAAGTGATAGCCACAGGTCTTACAGAAGAACCGTTGGCGGCCCCGAATGAAGCCTGCCCCCATCACCGCATCAGCGGAGGTACACTTTGTGCATTTAATCATAAGATGAATAGTATTTTTCGGAGTAGCCAAACGGTAGTGAGAAAGCACTGCGAAATATCCTCCTTGATTATTCGAAAATAATCTAAAATTATTT
>NZ_FWWW01000087.1 GCF_900176135.1 Hymenobacter roseosalivarius DSM 11622
ATAAAGCATCCTCTGATGCCCCTCATGGCACCGGTTTCAAGTGGCTCTTCTGCCAAACGCGGAGATTAGCTGCGTAGGGAAGCCCGCTCACTGATTATAAACCCCCTTATGTCAACTAGCGTCAAAGTAACTGGTGATGCTTTTGTGCCTACCATCACCTTGTTACTCACCACCGAGCCGCCTATACACCGCCAGCATGCTTCCCTTTCGAAGGGCTAAAAGAAACAACAGCTACCCATTACCTTAGCAGCTATGCGTTGCTACCTGCTACTTATTCTACTACTGTTCGCCCAGGCTACTTCGGCCCAAACCCAGAAGGCCGATATTCTCATCCGCAACGGCCGCCTCTACGACGGCACCGGCAACACCTGGACCCTGGGCGACGTGGCCATCCGGGCGGGCCGCATTGTAGCCGTGGGCCGACTGCCAACAAACTATCCGGCTGATACCGTGCTGGATGCCAAGGGCCTGGCTGTAGCGCCGGGCTTCATCGACGTGCACACGCACATCGAAGACGACGAGCTGCGCCAGCCCACGGCCGATAACTTTATTTACGACGGCGTGACGACGGTAGTAACGGGCAACTGTGGCTCCTCGCGGTTACCGCTGGGGGGCTATTTTCACGTTCTGGACAGTGCGCGCTTGTCGGTGAATATCGCGTCATTGGTCGGCCACGGCACCGTGCGAAAGGCCGTAATGGGCCGGGCGCAGCGGGCACCCACGGAAGCGGAGCTGCTGCGGATGGAAGGCTTGGTAGACAGCGCCATGCGGGCCGGCGCGGTGGGGTTGTCGTCGGGGTTGATTTACATTCCTGGCACCTATGCGCGTACTCCTGAGCTGGTGCGCCTAGCGCGGGTAGCTGGTCGTCATCATGGCCTTTACGCCACCCACATGCGCAACGAAACTGACAGCGTAACTTATTCTATTCAGGAGGCGCTGCGTGTGGGGCGGGAGGCCGGCTTGCCTGTGCAGATTTCTCATCTTAAGCTGGGAGGTCAGCAAAACTGGGGGCGCACCGCCGACCTGCTCGGCCTTATCGAGTCTGCTCGTCAGGCCGGTCAGCAGGTTACCATCGACCAGTACCCGTACACAGCCAGCTCTACTTCGCTCAGCACCCTGCTCCCCGAGGACGTGCAGGCCGACGGCCGCGACTCCCTGCAAGTCCGCCTGGCGCGCCCCGCCGTGCGCAAGGCCGTAGAGGCCAGCTTAGTGGCACGCTTGCGCCGGCGCAAGCTCAAGCACTTCAGCTACGCCGTAGTAGCCAGCTTTCCGCCCGACACCAGTTATAACGGCCACAGCATCGAGGAGATTAACCGCATGCGGGGCCACAGTCACAAGGCCCGCGCCGAGGCAGCCACCGTGCTCGACCTCGTGTTGCAATATGATGCGGGTATGGTGTTTCATGGCATGAGCGAAAAGGACGTGCAAAACATCATGCGCTACCCGCAGAATATGGTGGCCTCCGATGCCAGCATCCGGGTGTGGCGGGAGGGCGTGCCGCATCCGCGTGGCTACGGCTCCAATGCCCGCGTGCTGGGCCACTACGTGCGCGAGCTGCACGTCCTGACGCTGGAAGAAGCCATCCGCCGCATGACCAGTCTGCCCGCCCAAACCTTCGGTTTCGCGGATAGAGGTCTGCTGCGGCCCGGCTTCGTGGCCGATATTGTTGTCTTCGATCCTACGACTGTTGCTGACCGGTCCACTTTCGACAAACCCCACCAATATTCCGTGGGTATGCAGTACGTGCTGGTAAATGGTCGCCTCACGTTGCGCGATGGCCATCATACCGGAACCCGTGGGGGGCAAATTCTTTATGGTGCGGGCCGGCAGCTGTAAGACCGCGCCAGTCTTACACCTTCTCCAGTACCCGCCAGCCGTGAGCCGGTACGAGCAGGGCTTCACTCGCTGAAAGAATAAGCGTAGTGTGAGTGAAAATGTCGGACCAGGTGCCATTAGTTTCCGCAGGCAGGGGTAGCAGCTGTGCGGTGGCGGCGCGGTTGATAACGCAGAGCACGGCGGCCCCTTCCTTGTGTCGCCAGAAACCGTAGAGGTCGTCGGGGCCGGGGAGGCGCTGGAAGTGGCCGGTGGCGTCGCCGTTGCGCAGGGCCGGGTGGCGGCGCTTGAGGTGGAGCAGGTGGGTGTAGAAGTCCTGGAGTGGGAAATTCTGCCAGTCAATGGTATCCTTGTCGAAGAAAGCCAGCCGCCGGTTCAGAGCCGCTTCCTGACCGGAATAGAGAAGGGGCATGCCGGGTAGTAGCACCGTAAGGACCGCGAAGGGTAACGCCAGCGGACCCAGCCGCTCGTACTCAGTGCCATCCCAGCTGTTCACGTCGTGGTTGCTGGTAAAATGCATCAGGTACACCGATGGCGGGTACTTGGCCCGCTCGGCGGTCAGGTAGCCGTCAATGGTCTGGAGTGACTGCCGGCCCTCGGCAATGTGGTCGAGCAGGTAGTGCAGACGCAGGCCGAAGGTCATATTGAAGGCCTTTTCCAGCAGCTTGGTGTCGCTGTTGAACTCTTCCCAGCTGAGGCCCCCGGAAGGATATAATTCGTCCCACTCAGCCAGCATAAATACGGGCTTCACCGCATCCAGCTCCCGGCGGGCGTCGTTCCAAAAATCGGTGGGCACGAGGCCCGCCACGTCGCAGCGGTAGCCGTCGATGTCGGCCTCACGCACCCAGTAGAGCAGGGCGTCCGTCATGTAGCGGCGCAGCGCCGGGTGGGCATAGTCGAAGGCTACGACGTCGGTCCAGTCGGCCACGGGCGGCACCAGATTATCCAGGGTGTCGTGCTGGTACCAGTCGGGATGCTCGGTTACCAGCGGGTTGTCCCAACTGGTATGGTTGGCTACCCAGTCGAGCAATACTCGCAAGCCCAGGTCATGCGCCGTTTGTACGAGGTAGCGCAGGTCGTCGAGGGTGCCGAACTCCGCATTCACCCCGAAATAGTCGCGCACGGCGTATTGGCTGCCCAGGCTGCCTTTGCGTTCCACCTTCCCAATCGGGTGAATCGGCATCAGCCACACGATGCTCACGCCCATAGCCGCCAGCCGGGGCAGGTGGGCCGCAAACGCCCGAAACGTGCCTTCCGGGGTGTAGTTACGCAGGTTTACTTCGTAAATACTCGCCTGAGCGGCCCACTCCGGGTGGCGAACTTGGAACAGATGAGCATGGGGGTGAGCGGTAGAATCGGGCACGGCGGCAGTGGGGGGCTTTTTGAGCCGGTTAAGGCATGGCTCGTAGCAGCCGCAAGATCACTTAATCAAATTGAATTCGTCGCACTCTTGTTTTGAGAAAGGCCCGCAATCGGTGGTATTTGGGCCTTTTTGTGGCTGTTTAATGAAGAGCTTTCGGTAACTTTAAGAGTGCCCAATCAATGTAATCGATCCTCTGCCGTGAGAGTTCTGCTGCTTTCCGTTGTACTCGGGTTGCTGCTTAACGGGTACGCTCGCGCCCAGATGTCTTACAACGTTATTGACTGGAAGGCACCAACTACTTTGAATACGTACCTGGTTCAGCAAATGCACCAGCAGTCCGATCAGCGGCGGGCTGCTTTCACGGCTGCTGTGAAGTCGGGGATGGCCATGCAGGCTTATCAGGACAGTGCTCGGGCGCGCTACCGCCGTCTGCTGGGCCCGCTGCCGGCCCGCACGCCGCTCAAGGCCCGCGTGGGGGGCAAAATGGAGCGTGCCGGCTATCAGGTGGAAAAAGTCATCTACGAAAGTACCCCCCGCCACCACGTTACGGCCAACTTATACGTGCCCAAGGGTAAAGGCAAGTGGCCCGCCGTGCTACTTTTCTGCGGCCACGAAGCCACCGCCAAAGCCACCGAGTCGTACCAGAAAACAGCCATTCTCTTTGCTCAAAATGGCTTCGTGGTGCTGGTCATCGACCCTATTTCTCAGGGTGAGCGGTATCAGCTCACCGATGCCAGTGGCCAGCCACTCACGCGCGGCGGCACCACTGAGCACACCTTGCTCAATGGGGGCGCGGCCTTGCTCGGTACCAGCGTGCCCGCCGCCCAGCTCTGGGACAACGTGCGCGGCCTCGATTATCTGCTCACCCGCCGCGAGGTCGACCCTGACCGCATCGGCTGCCTCGGCAACTCCGGAGGTGCTACTCAGACCGCCTATTTCATTGGGTTCGATCCGCGGGTGAAGGTGGCCGCGCTGTGCAGCTACGTGGCCAGCGGCGAAAGCAACCTAGAGCTTACCGGCCCCGCCGACGGCTGCGTGCAGATTCCCGGCGCTGGCCTGGCTGGCCTCGACTTAATGGAGTGGCCGCTCATGTTTGCGCCCAAGCCCTTGCTGCTCTTGGCTGGCCGCTACGATTTTGTTGATTATGCCAGCATACAAGCTACTTACCACGAGCTAAAGCAGGCCTACACGGCGCTGGAAAAACCAGGCCGGATCAACCTGTTTACCTACGACGACGGACACGGCATTTCGCTGCCCAAGCGTGAGGCCGCCGTCGCCTGGTTCCGGCGCTGGCTGCGCGATGATGCTCAACTCGTGCCGGAAAGCGACCTGGCTACTCTCTCAGCTGCGCAGCTGCAATGCACTTCTACGGGCCAGGTAAACACGGCCTTTCCCCAGGAAAGTACGCTGTCAGCTCAGTATCTGACACAGGCGCAAGCACTGGCTTCCCGGCGCCAGCCACTTCCGTATGCCAGCCTGACGGCGGCTATTCGACACGTATTGGCCTTGCCCGAAACTACGGCCATAATACCTCCTGTAGAAGCGTCCGACGAAGGCAGCGTGCAGGCCAATGGCATTGCCGTGCGTAAGCTGCTGCTCCGCCGGGCCGGGCAGCCGCCCTTACCCGCCCTGCTGGCCATGCCACCCAATAATTTGCCCCCCACCAAGGTGATTATTTGGCTGCCTGACCAGGGCAAAGCGGCACTTGCTGATAGCGCCCACCTACTCGCCCATTACCTGCAAGAGCGGGCGGCCGTGCTGCTCGTAGACTTGCGCGGCCTAGGCGAAACCACCGACCCGGCCGCGTTCAACGACCCCAAATACTACAACCGCGAGTACCGCCCGGCGCTGCTGGCGCTGCACCTGGGCCGTCCGTTATTGGGGCAACGGGTAGAGGATGTGTTTTCGGCATTGAGCTTCATCCGGCAGGATAGCCGGTTCAGCGCCTTGCCCGTGGAGGTATATGCCAATGGTCGGGCTGCGCCGGTGGCCCTGCATGCCGCCGTGCTGTCGCCTCAGATTACCCGATTAGAACTGAGTGATTTACCTGGCTCTTTCCACGATATTCTGACGCAGCCGACCCACAAGGATTGGTACTCGCTGGTGCTGCCCAACGTGTTGCGCTACTACGATTTATCCGATCTAGCGGCGGCAATTGGGCCCCAACGACTGCACCGAGGAGAGGTGCGATAAAGCAACCCCAACGTTTGGTGTAGAACATGAAACCTGTCTTGTACGATTTTTAAACCCGACAGTGGCAAGAAAATTGAATTAATTCGATGCGGTAGGAATGTAGTGTGGCAGCTGACGAGTAGCTTCAGTTCATGCAGGTACGTACTACTTAGCGTACCTTTTTTTTTCATCATATTAGCTTCATGTCATCTCGTCTTTTTGAGGCTTCCCGACGCTTCACACTTGTTATTTGCTTGTGTGTGCTGGCTAAGCTTGGTTACGGGCAGCGGTTTGCGGCCATCGGCGACTATGGCTTTGCGGGCCGGCCCGAGAAGGAGGTAGCGGATTTGGTTAAAAGCTGGAACCCGGATTTTATCATTACCCTCGGCGACAACAACTACGAGCTAGGTGACTCCGCTACTATTGATCAGAACATTGGCCAGTATTATCACGCCTATATTCATAAATACAAAGGCCGCTATGGCCCCAGCGCCTCCACCAACCGGTTTTTCCCTGCGCTCGGCAACCATGATTATTATACCTCGAATGGTGAACCCTACCGGGATTATTTTACCCTGCCCGGCAACGGCCGCTACTACGATTTCGTGCGCGGTGATGTGCACCTTTTCGCCCTCAACAGCGACCCCGCCGAGCCTGATGGCATTGCTGCCAGCTCAGTGCAGGCCCAATGGCTAAAGAAGCGGCTCGCTGCTTCCACGGCGCGGTGGAAAGTAGTGTATCTGCACCACGCGCCGTATTCATCATCGGGCCACCATGGTAACACCGAGATTATGCAGTGGCCCTTCCGCGAGTGGGGTGCTTCCGTGGTCATGGCCGGGCACGACCACCACTACGAGCGGCTGTTGGTAGACGGAATACCGTATTTTGTAAATGGATTGGGGGGGCGGAGCGTGAATCCTATCAAGAAGCAGCCCTTACCCCAAAGCCAGGCCGTTTACGACGCCAACTATGGGGCAATGCTCCTGAATGCCACACCCGATAGCTTAGTCTTTCAATTCTTTACCCGGCGGCATGAGCTCAAGGATACCTATGTGCTACGGCCGGCCCCCATCACGGTGCCCACTCTCTACCCGGTTAGTCCCAATCCTTTCCAGGATGCTGCTCAGATTGAGTTTTCTCTTCCAGGTTCAGCCGAGGTAAAGGTGCGAATTCTGAATACGTTGGGTCAGGAGGTAAGTACTCTGCAACAAGGCATAGTAAAGGCTGGTTGGCATCGGCTTACCTGGCAGCGCAACGCCTTGCCTGCTGGCGTATACTACGTACAACTGCTTGGCAGCAACTTCTCACTGGTAACCCGCGCTGTAGCTTATTAACTTGTTATCAAGCTACTTATCAGCTGCATTTGTGACCAAGCCTTTCGCTAAGGGCAGTCACGAATGCGGCTTTTTCGTGCAATGAGCAGGAGGTCGTGAACCTGCTGGCAAGGCGCTTTTGGGTATAGTACCAGTTTGGATATTGCGCTAACAAACGGTTAAAAATAGAGACACTTAATGCGGAATATCAGTTGGTTCCTGAGCTCAATGAAGCGAATAATCTAATATACGACTTAGTACTTGCTTGAAATACAGCAGCTTATCATGCTCATACTGTCTTCTTATTTTAATTATATAATAAGGATTTCTGGCATGCTTTTTAATAGCTGAGTTCAGCTATATAGATGTGTCCTCAGACTGTCGAATCCTAATTTAAAATGAATAAGAGATGCGAAAATTCTTTACTACCAATAATTTAATAATTATATTTATTGTAATTATTATTACAATCGTGAACGCCGTGGCTGGCGTTACTTTAACTGTTTCCCCCAAGTTCTACCATATTGACCACAAAAAGGGGTTAATCCTAGTTAATCAAAATATTAATGAAATAAGCATTGTTGGTGAGGGGGCTATTAGTGATATCCAACTTGACAGAAAATACAGTTTTATAGAATCGGTTCCAGTTTTAAGCACTACCAATTCCTATCAGGTTAAATCTGAGGAATCAATGTATACTTTGTATTTTACTCAATTACCAGTAGTTCAAATTGGCGCTAAGAAGGAAATAGCAGATAGTCCTAGCGTTTATGCTGGCTTCTCTATGTCCGAAATAACTGGTGTTGTAACTGAGTCGGCAATAGGAATAGAGATTAGAGGTTCTTTTTCGCAGACTTTCCCAAAAAATTCGTATGAGCTAAATTTTTTGAATGATACCGTAACTGCGCAAAGCCGTGATATACGACTATTACAGATGCGCACCGACAATAAGTGGAATTTGCAAGCTATGTACAATGAGCCTTTGCGTATCAGAAGCAAAGTGTCAAATGAATTGTGGCAGAATATCCACCAGATATATTATAAAGATAAAGAGCCAGAGGCCAAGAATGGAATAGACATGGTTTATGTAGAGCTCTTTGTTAACGCTGAATATAAAGGTGTATACACCTTAAGCGAGCGGGTTGACCGTAAGCAATTGAAGTTGAAAAAATACAACAACGGGATAAAGGGAGAATTATATAAGGGCAGCGAATGGGGTGGAGCCGTAACTTTCACCGCATTGCCACCATTCGATAATACCAGTTTAACCTGGGGAGGCTTTGAGTATAAGCATCCAGAAGAGGAAACCAACTGGTCTAGCATATACAATTTCGTAGATTTTGTCAAGAACAGCCCAAACGAGGAATTCTACCGGGATTACCAGAAAAAATTTAACCTTGAAAATGCCGTCGATTATTTCATTTTTCTGAATTTATCTAGGGCTGCCGATAATACCGGAAAAAATATTTATATCGCTAAATACAAGACGGACGATCCCTACTATTATGTGCCATGGGATCTTGATGGTGTATTTGGTACTGACTGGCAGGGTTGGAATATAAATGTTACGAACGATATCTTATCTAATGGATTTTATGATCGTTTGATGCAGGACCGTTCCGTAAACGGATTTCGCGCTGCCGTTAATCGCCGCTGGGCTGAGTTAAGAGCAACGGTAGTAACAGAGGAGTTTATACTGGCAAAATTCAGGAATAATTATGATTATCTGCTGGCTAACAATGTATACGAGAGAGAAAGAAAGACGTGGCGCGCGTTTGAGCGAGATGCAGAACAGCTGACGTATATATCTACTTGGCTTAAAAATAGATTAGATTATTTGGACGTAGCTTTTGGTAGTTCATTAATTGCCCCGAATGTTGTTTTAAGTACTGCAAATAATCAGATTAATGCGGCATTTCAACTTTATCCTAACCCAACCAGCGATTATTTGACTATTACGTTTGACTCAATGCCATTCGAATTGATTATTCAGGATATGAATGGTAAAGTAATATTGACGTCAGCCTTATCCGGCAAACTAAATAAAATTGCCGTTCATCATCTAAAGCGTGGTATGTATATGGCTACTGTGAAAAGTGATAAAAATATCAAAACACAGAAGCTCTTAATAAACTAAGCTATTGAGGGAAAGTACCATACGTGGTATATACTAGCTTTTTAACTAGGCAAAACCTCAGGGAAAGCTTGACAGGTAGTGTATCTTAAAAAAGCCCCCCATGACACCGTGGGGGCTTTTTTGTGTTTGAGCTACCATCAACTGCCAATTCATTGTGCGACGGAAATTACTTCAGCAGTAGGAATTTGCGCTGAATAACTTCCTGCACGGGCACATTTTCAATCTTGCTTTCGAGCCAGGAAATAATATCCAGATAGAGAAAGGGACGTCGCTCAAATGGATTGGCCGCGATGCTGATGAGCTGGTCTTTGAGCTGTAAAAAAGCCCCCCGCAGCTGGTTGGGCGCTAAGTCGCCTAGGGTGCGTAGAAACTGGAAAATCGCGACTTGCATCTGCTGTTGCTCGTCCATCTTGCCCAGAAACCGATACACCGATTTGATTTGATACTCCAGCACTTCATCCCGGCCGGCATCGTAATGCGCAATCAGGTTCAGGATGCGGGCAAAGCACTGAATATCCTCGCGCAGGCTGACGTCCTTCTGCTGAATAACCTTGTCGAGATACATAATGGCTTTGCCGTAGTCACCACTCCCAAAATACAGGCTGGCAATTTTGTAGTGAAACACCATTCGGCGGTGCGGGTCCAGCTGATAATGAAATCGGGTTAAGTTGTCGAGCAGGTCCGGGATGATAGTGAGGCCTTCCGTAAAGCGCCCCCGCATGAAGTAGGCATTGATCCGATTGGTGTAGTAGTACAAAAAGATCAGCATGTTGGTGTTCGGACTCGCGCGCCGCTCGGGGTTCGCGGCAAATGCTTCCAACATTTTCAATACCTCACTGAACTTGCTGTAATACTGTAGATTAAAGAGCGAGATGAGCAGGTTGTGCAAGCCTTTGAGGTAGAGCATAGCTTGCTGCTCCTGCATGGCCGGATAGTGGAAAAACAGATCGACCCACTTCTGCGCGTAGCGGTAGCAAGCCCGAAAATTCTGCGTGATGGTGTGGTACCACACCTGAGACTGGTAGTAGTAAAGCTTCTCAAAAAAGCCCCCCGCCGTCAGGTCGACTCTCGCTACCGCGGTGTGAAAAAAAGCGCTGATATTTTCGTGATCCTGCTGGTTGCGGGAGTGGCCGATTTTGATGTACAGCCCGTACATGCGCAGCGCCAGGTTGGACAGCTCATGCTCCTGGGTCAGGTGGGCTACCGTATCCAGCACCTCCGCTGATAGGCTCTCGGCCTTGTCGCGCAAGCTGCGCGTGATGTACTGGGCCTCAATAATTTTTTCGAAGTCGAGGGCCAGCAAAGCGATGTGGGGCATTTCGGCGTGGTGAGCGGCTACTTTCACCTTTTCCAGCATCTTAAGGCTCTGCTGGTACAGGCCGCGATTGTACAGCACCCTGGCGTAATCGAGCTGCTCGCGCAGCTGAATATCCAGGTTCTGGCCCATATGGTAGAGGCGCAGGCTGGCCAGCATTTGCTTGTACAGGTTGGCTTTCAGGTTGGCCAGCTGCACTTTTTTGATGGCCGGTACTTCCGCCAGCACGCGCTCCTCGTCGTAGCGATCCAGCGCGTCGAATAGCTGTAGAAATTTCAATCCTTCATTGGAGCCTTGCCGGTTGGTGAATAGCCGAAAGTGCCGCTTTTCGGAGCGGGTTAAAGACTTAATTAACTGAAAAACCGGGTCAAGGCTTTCGTTAGGCATTGTATTCTGCTGTTTGGTAAACTATTGTATAAGAGTATATTATGGCTAAGAAAGCCGCATTTGGAAATAGTGAATAAAGTCATTTTTGTTTTTAGCCCGATAAACCTGCGGTGCTACTTGCGTGCAGCTTCCAGCAACAACGCGCCTGCTTTCAGTCGAGCTGCTACACTCAGCCAAAGCTCACGGTAGCAACGCAAGCTAAACAGAAAGTAGAACCTGCTTATTGCCTGCCCGCTGGTCGTCCTGACCGACAACCCAAACGAACCTACGTGCATAGTTGGGCCACACTTTCCCGCTCACATCATCAATACTGCCGCCTCAGCCGTCATGCTTTTTACCGTTCTAGTCGTCATTCTGGTCATTATTCAGCTGCCGCCGGGCTGAAGAAATTGCTTCTGTTTTTCAAGAACAAGCCTTTCTAAGCCCCGCGCTCAGAAAGGTTTTTTACTGCTGACTACTTACTCAAATTCACCGCTTCTATGTATTTCAAGGAAAACACCGTCGCGTTTGTAGATGGTGAGTTTGTTCAGGTCGATCAGGCTACGTGTAGCGTGTATGCGCAGTCGCTGCACTACGGGTATGCCGTTTTTGAAGGCATTCGGGCTTACAATACGCCACAAGGCTCCCGGATTTTTAAGGCGCGTGAGCACTACGAACGGCTGGAGTACTCGTGCAATACCGTCGGGATGCCGCTACCGTATTCGGTGGAGGAGCTGATTCAGATCAGCTACCAGCTACTGGAGAAAAACGGCCTTTCTGACGCTTACATCCGGCCGCTGGTATACGCCGGCACGCCCAATATGAGCCTGAAATGCCCGAGCAGCAGCAACCTGCTGCTGGCCGTGTGGGAGTGGGGCAAATACCTCGGCGACCAAAGCCTGCGCCTGACCATTTCGCCCTACGAGCGACCCAACCCCAGAGCAGTGCCCATTGAGGCTAAAATATCCGGGCACTACGTCAACTCCATCATTGCCAGCACCGAAGCAAAAGGTCGGGGCTACGACGAAGCCTTGCTGCTGGATATGAACGGCTACGTGGCTGAGGGGCCGGGGGCCAATTTTTTCTTCGAGAAGAACGGGGAGCTGTTTACCGCTCCGGCCGGCAGCATTCTGCGCGGCATCACCCGCAACACCATCATCGATTTAGCTCGGGAAGCTGGCATCACGGTGCACGAAAAATTCTTCACGCCCGCCGCTTTGCAGGGCGCTACCGGCGCCTTTATGACGGGCACTGCCGCCGAGGTTATTGGCGTGTCTTCCGTGAATGATGTCGTGTTCGAGAAGCCCTTTCAAGACACCATTGGAGCCCAGCTTGCGCGCCGTTACCAGGATTTGGTAACGGGTCAGGTAGGGGCGCGTCGCACGCGCCCGCTCGTTGAACGTCCCGCCTGAGACGCCTAGCCAAAAAACCTCCAAACACCCTAACCGGGCGCGTGCAACGCGCCCCTACGTATGGCCCTGAACCCTTACAGCCGCATTTACACCCAGGACGACAGCTTGCCAGCCTCGCAAGCTATGCTGATTGGCTCCGGCCTGTCGGAGGCCGATTTGCGCAAGCCGTTTGTGGGTATTTGCTCCACCGGCTTCGATGGCAACACCTGCAACATGCACCTGAATGGGCTGGCCGATCAGGTGAAGGAAGGAGTGGGCGCGCACGGCATGGTGGGCCTGCGCTTCAATACCATTGGCGTGAGTGATGGCATTACCAATGGCACGCCGGGCATGCGTTATTCCTTGGTTTCGAGGGAGATAATTGCCGATTCCATTGAAGCCATGGCCGCCGCGCACAACTACGATGCGCTGGCCTGCGTGGTAGGCTGCGACAAAAATATGCCCGGCTCTCTCATGGCGATGGCGCGCCTGAATCGACCTTCGCTCATGGTGTATGGCGGCACCATCAAGGGGGGCAATTTTAAAGGGCAGCAGCTCAATATCGTCTCCTGTTTTGAGGCTTATGGGAAAAAGCTGCAAAACGCCATTTCCGACGAAGATTACCGGGGCATTATAAACCACGCTTGCCCAGGACCGGGCGCGTGCGGGGGCATGTATACGGCCAATACGATGGCCTTGGCGGCGGAAGTACTGGGCATGTCGGTGCCGTATTCTTCGTCGGCGCCGGCCGTGAGTGCTGCGAAGCGGGAGGAATGTCTGCACACGGGGGAGTACCTGCTGCGCCTGCTGGAAAAGGACATTAAGCCGCGGGATATTCTGGTGCGCGAGGCTTTTGAAAATGCTATGGTGCTCATCACCGCGCTGGGGGGCTCTACCAACGCCGTTATTCACCTCATCGCCATTGCCGACGCGGCGGGTGTGAAGCTGACGTTGCGAGATTTTCAGCAAGTCAGCAACCGGGTGCCCATGCTGGCCGACCTCAAGCCCAGCGGTAAGTACCTGATGGAAGACCTCTCGGCGTTGGGAGGCATTCCTGCCGTGCTGAAAACCCTGCTCAACGAGAAGCTGCTGACCGGCGACCTGCTGACCGTAACGGGCAAAACTCTAGCGGAGAATCTGGCTGGCGTAGCTGCATTGGGGGAGGAGCAGGATTTGCTGCGGCCGTTTTCAAATCCCATCAAAGCCGACGGTTACATTCAGATTCTGTACGGAAACCTGGCCCCGGAAGGAGCCGTGGCTAAAATCACCGGCAAGGAAGGGACAAAGTTCGTGGGCCCGGCCAGCGTATTTGATTCGGAAGAGGAGTTGAACGAAGGGCTGATCCAAGGGAAAGTCGAGGCCGGTCAGGTAGTGATTATCCGCTACGTAGGGCCGAAAGGCGGACCCGGTATGCCCGAGATGCTCAAGCCGACCTCGGCCATCATCGGGGCTGGCCTAGGCGACAAAGTAGCGTTGGTAACCGACGGCCGCTTTTCGGGCGGCACGCACGGCTTCGTTATCGGTCATGTGTGCCCGGAGGCGTACGACGGCGGCCCCATCGCGCTGGTTCGCAACGGCGACCAGGTGGTGCTGGATGCCGCCAACAATACGATCAGTGTGCTGGTGGAAGAAGACGAAATGACGGTCCGCCGGGCCCAATGGACTCCCCCGGCCGAAAAAACCCCCCGGGGCGTGCTGCGCAAGTATATCCGCACCGTGGGCTCCGCCAGTGAGGGGTGCATCACCGATTCATAAGCAAGACTATGTTCACGAAGGAAGAACCCATCCGACTTCTGCAGGAAAAAGCCCCCCAGACCATGTCGGGAGCCGAAATGACGTTGCGGGCCCTGCTGGCGGAAAGCGTAGACACGGTTTTTGGCTATCCGGGCGGGGCCATTATTCCCATCTACGACGCGCTTTTTGACTTTAAAGAGCAGCTGAACCATGTGTTGGTGCGCCACGAGCAGGGCGGAATTCACGCTGCCCAGGGCTATGCCCGCGCTTCTGGCAAAGCAGGGGTAGTGTTTGCCACCAGCGGGCCCGGTGCTACCAATCTTGTTACGGGTCTGGCCGATGCGCTTATCGACAGCACGCCATTGGTGTGTATCACCGGTCAGGTGTTCGCGCATTTGCTGGGTACTGATGCCTTCCAGGAAACCGATATTATCAACATTACGACCCCCGTTACCAAGTGGAATTATCAGGTTACGGAGGCCAGTCAACTACCGGAGGCGCTGGCCAAAGCCTTCTACATAGCCCGCAGCGGCCGGCCCGGCCCGGTGTTGATTGACATCACCAAAAACGCGCAGCAGCAGAAGTTTGGCTTTTCGGAGTACACACCTTGCACCCACATTCGTAGCTACCGGCCCGCGCCCATTGTGCGCCCGGAGTATGTGGCCCGGGCGGCAGCGCTAATCAACCAGGCCAAGCGGCCCTTCGTGCTCTGGGGCCAGGGAATAATATTGGGAGCAGCCGAGCAGGAATTCCTCGCTTTTATCGAGAAAAGTGGTATTCCGGCCGCCTGGGCAATTCTGGGTGCTGGTGCTCTGCCTACTGGCCACCCACTAAACGTGGGGATGCTTGGCATGCACGGCAACTATGGTCCCAACATGCTGACCAACGAGTGCGACGTGCTCATTGCCATCGGTATGCGCTTCGACGACCGGGTAACCGGCCGCCTCGACAAATACGCCAGGCAGGCCCAGGTAATCCACCTCGACATCGACCCCACGGAGATTGACAAAAATGTGGCTACCACCGTGCCTGTGTGGGGTGATTGTAAGGAAACCTTACCCTTACTCACGGAGTTGATTGAGGCGAAAAATCATCCGGCATGGCGGCAGCGGTTCGAGCAGTTTCAGACCGAAGAAGTTGCCGCCGTTATTCAGGACGAGCTTTTCCCGACGTCGGATGAGCTGACCATGGGCGAAGTTATTCAGCAGCTAAACGAGCTGACCCTAGGCGAGGCCATTGTGGTAACCGATGTGGGCCAGCACCAGATGGTAGCCTGCCGCTACGCCAAGTTCAACCACTCGCGCAGCAACATCACCAGCGGCGGGCTGGGCACGATGGGTTTTGCCTTGCCGGCGGCCATTGGAGCCAGGTTTGGCCGCCCGGATCGCACGGTGGTCGCCATCATTGGCGACGGAGGTATTCAGATGACGATTCAGGAGCTGGGAACCATTATGCAGACCGGAGTTGACGTCAAAATCATCATTCTCAACAACCAGTTTCTGGGTATGGTGCGGCAGTGGCAGGAGCTGTTCAACGACCGGCGCTACTCCTTCGTGAACATCGCCAGCCCCGACTACGTGACGGTGGCCAGTGGCTACAGCATTAGCGGCAAACGCGTTTTGGAGCGCCGTGAGTTGAAAAGTAGCCTCCAGGAAATACTGAACCACGCGGGTTCTTTTCTGCTGGAAGTGATGGTGACCAAGGAGAACAACATCTTCCCGATGGTCCCGCAAGGCTGCAGCGTCAGCGAAATCCGGCTGCGGTAAGCGCGGTACTGCGACAACAAACAGAACCTGTCATACAGAGGCGGGGCCGATGCATGACGTTCGATAATAGAGAAAAAATAAAAATCATGAGTGAGCAACCCATCGACAGCCAGGAATACAACATCACGGCTTACACCGAGAATCAGATTGGCTTGCTCAACCGCATTGCCATCATCTTCTCGCGCCGCAAAATCAACATTGAAAGTCTGAACACCTCGCCTTCTGAAATTGATGGAATTCACCGCTTTAACATCGTGATTCACGAAACGGAAGACGTGGTGCGCAAGATTGCTAAGCAGATTGAAAAGCAGGTGGAAGTGCTCAAAGTGAACTACAACACCAATCAGGAAGTAATCTGGCAGGAAATGGCGCTCTACAAAGTGCCCACCGATATCATAGCCGAAAAAGCCTCTGTGGAGCGCCTGCTGCGCGAATATGGTGCTCGTGCCGTCGTGATTCGCCGGGACTACACGGTATTCGAAACCACGGGCCACCGCGAAGAAACCGACAATCTGATCGAAGTGCTGCAGCCCTACGGCCTGATTGAGTTTGTGCGCAGCGCCCGCATCGCCATCATCAAACACAGCGACGGCTTTAACCGCAAGCTGCGCGAGTTTGAGCGCACCGAGCCGGGCTCAGAAGTCATTGAGAACGAATTTCTCAACAGCCGCGATAAAGTCTTTACGATGTGAGAAAGGCGGTCATGCAGAACGCAGTGAAGCATCTCGTGTGCTGACACATGGATTAATAACTGTTATGCAGAGCGGAGCGAAGTATCTCGCGTGCAGTCGTCTGATTACTAATCCTGCCACCGCGAGCGAGATGCTTCGCTCCGCTCTGCATGACAGTTATTAATCTGAAAAAAGCCCCCCAGACAACAGAAAATCAACTTTAAACCTCAAAACCCCAACTCCAATAACATGGCAACCATCAATTTTGGCGGCGTAGACGAAACCGTAATTACCCGCGACGAATATCCGCTGTTCAAGGCGCAGGCCTATTTGAAGGACGAAGTAATTGCCGTGATTGGGTACGGAGTACAGGGCCCCGGCCAAGCGCTAAACCTGCGCGACAATGGCTTCAACGTCATCATCGGGCAGCGCCAGAACTCGCCTTCTTGGGAGAAGGCCTTGCAGGATGGTTGGGTGGAGGGCGAAACGCTGTTTTCCATTGAGGAAGCGGCGGAGCGCGGCACCATCATCGCCAACCTGCTGTCGGATGCCGGCCAGATTGCGCTGTGGCCCACGCTGAAAGCCCGGCTCACGCCCGGCAAAACGCTCTACTTCTCGCACGGCTTCGGCATCACCTTCAACGACCAAACCAACATCATCCCACCCGCCCTCGGAGGCCTTCAATGAAACCGTGGAAGAGCTGACTCAGAGCCTGGTGCCGCTGGTGAGTGAAAACGGCATGGACTGGATGTTCAGCAACTGCTCCGTGACGGCCCAGCGCGGGGCCCTCGACTGGAAAGGCCGCTTCCGCGAAGCTACCTTGCCCGTGCTCAATGAACTCTACGACAGCGTGGCCTCGGGCAAAGAAGCAGAGCGAACCATTCAGCGCGGCTCGACGCCTAATTATCGCCAGGAGTTAGAAGTGGAATTGAAGGAAGTCCGCGAGTCGGAGCTGTGGCAGACCGGTGCGACCGTGCGCCAGCTTCGCTCCCTTAAAAAGACCCAGGAAGCTGATGCATAGCGAAACGATAGCCCCTTCAGCCCCGGCGGTGCTGCTGAAAAACGTGGAACAAGCCGCCCGCAACCTGCATGGCGTGATCTACGAAACGCTGTTGCAGCAGAATCTGGGCTTGTCGGCCGCCTACGACGCCACCATTTACCTCAAGCGGGAAGACTTGTAGGTGGTGCGCTCCTACAAGATTCGGGGCGCCTACAACAAAATTTCCATGCTAACGAGGGAGCAGGGCGCGCAAGATGTAGTGTGTGCCAGCGCCGGCAACCACGCCCAGGGCGTGGCCTACGCGTGCCAGCTGCTGGGACTGAAGGGCTATATTTTTATGCCGGCCAATACGCCGGCCCAGAAGGTGAGCAAGGTGCGCCTGTTCGGCAAGGATCAGGTGGAGGTAATCCTGACCGACAACACCTTCGACGACACGTTTACGGCCGCCAAGCACTTCTGCGACGAGCGGGGCAGCACCTTCGTTCACCCCTTCGACGACATGGCTATTGTGGAAGGACAGGCCACTGTGGGCCTGGAAATTCTGCAGGCGTCGCCCGTGCCTATTGATTACTACTTTATGCCCATAGGGGGTGGAGGGCTGGCCTCAGGTGTGGGGGGCATTTTTCGGCAGTTGAGTCCGCATACCAAGCTCATTGGGGTGCAGCCGCTGGGGGCGCCTTCCATGCAGCAAGCCATTCAGGCCGGGCGGCGGCAGGCCCTGGAGCATATCGAAAGCTTCGTAGATGGCGCTGCGGTGAAGTGCCCCGGCGCGCTGACCTTTGAGCTGTGCCGCGAGCTGCTCGACGAGGTGGTGCTGGTGCCGGAAGGGCAGGTGTGCGAAGACTTGCTCAAAATGTATAATGAAGAAGGTATTGTGCTGGAGCCGGCCGGCACGCTAAGCATCTCGGCCCTGCGCCAATACGCCGATGAAATCAAAGGAAAAACGGTCGTGTGTGTGCTCAGCGGCAGCAACAACGACATCACCCGGATGGAGGATATCAAGGAGCGCGCCACGCGCCACCAGGGCCTGAAGCACTACTTTATGGTCACCTTCAGCCAGCGCCCAGGGGCGCTCCGGCGCTTCGTAAACAACGTGCTCCATCCCGACGATGACATCATTCATTTCCAGTACATCAAGAAAAACAACAAGGAAAAAGGCCCTGTTTTCGTGGGTATTGAAGTAAAAAAGCCCCACGAAATTGAGGGTATCCAGTTTCGGATGGAGGCGGAAGGCTTCGCCTACGAATACCTCAATGGTAAGCAGGATTTCTTGAGCCTGCTGGTATAGCCTTAAGCTAAACGGATTGCCTAAGTCTAAATGGACGTCATGCAGAGCGGCAGCGAAGCATCTCGCGTGCTGACGAATGAATAATAAAAGGCGGTCATGCTGAGCTCGTCGAAGCATCTCTCCCGCAGTGGTAACTAGATGGCACTGCGGGAGAGATGCTTCGACGAGCTCAGCATAGCTGCCTTTTGAGGTAGTTTGATAGCATATTGTTAACATAAAATATACTCTATTTAAGCGTTAGCCTTCGTATTTAGTGGGCTTTTTATAAACTGACTATCAATAGTTTATAAATTAAAAAGCCGCTATTGGAAATAGTAGGCTTATCGAAAATTCGTTTCTCTCCCTACGTTTTGCCGGTGTACTTGCGGGCAGCTATTCGCTAAAAGTACTCCGACTATATGGCAGCTGAGAAAATTCAAATCTTCGATACCACCCTGCGCGATGGCGAGCAAGTGCCGGGCTGCAAGCTAAACCGCGATGAGAAACTGATTATTGCCGAACAGCTCGAACGGCTGGGCGTCGATGTTATCGAGGCCGGATTTCCCGTTTCCAGCCCCGGCGACTTTGAGGCGGTACAAGCTATTGCGGCCCAGACCCGCGAGGCGACCGTCTGTGGCCTGACGCGGGCCGTGGAGAACGACATTCGGGTGGCGGCTGAGGCGCTGAAGCCGGCGCGCTATCCGCGGATTCATACCGGCATCGGAACCTCCGAGTCGCATATTCAGCACAAGCTGTGCAGCACCCAGGATAAAGTGCTGGAGCGCGCGGTGGCCGCCGTAAGGCTGGCCAAATCATTTGTGGAAGACGTGGAGTTTTACGCCGAGGACGCCGGCCGCACGGAAAACGCCTACCTGGCCCGCGTCTGTGAAGCGGCCATTAAGGCTGGAGCCACCGTCCTGAATATTCCCGACACCACCGGCTATTGTCTGCCCGACGAGTACGGTGCCAAGATTAAGTATCTGCGTGAGAATGTGCGCGGTATTGAAAGCGTCTGTTTGTCAACGCATTGCCACAACGATCTGGGGCTGGCAACTGCTAATTCTATTGCGGGTGTGCTCAACGGCGCCCGGCAGATTGAGTGCACCATCAACGGGGTAGGTGAGCGGGCCGGCAATACGGCGCTGGAAGAAGTTGTCATGATTTTGCGCCAGCATCCATACCTGCAGCTCGATACCAGCATTATCTCCCAGCGGTTGGCCGACACCTCGGCCCTGGTTTCGGCGATGATGGGGATGCCGGTGCAGCCCAATAAGGCTATCGTGGGGGCCAATGCCTTTTCCCATTCCAGCGGCATTCACCAGGATGGCGTGATTAAGCACCGCGCAACCTACGAAATCATTGATCCGTGCGTAGTGGGCGTGGCTGATTCGTCTATCGTGCTTACGGCCCGCTCGGGACGGGCGGCGCTGGCGTATCGCCTGCAAAAGTTAGGCTATGAATTTGACCGCCCGGCGCTCAATAAGGCCTACGCCTCATTCATGCACCTGGCTGATCGTAAGAAAGAAGTTGTGGACAGCGACTTACACTTATTAGTGGAACAGGAAAACCTGGTTACGGCCAATTAACATGGGCAAAACGCTAGTTGATAAAATCTGGGATGCTCATGTGGTGAAAGCCGTGGGGGGCAATTTGGAAGTGTTTTACATCGACCGTCACCTGATTCATGAGGTGACCAGCCCCCAGGCCTTCGACGAGCTGGCCGCCCGTGGCCTCACTTTGTACAACCCCGCCCAGATAGTTGCCACCGCCGACCACAACGTACCCACGCGTAATCAGCACTTGCCCATTCAGGACCCCCTTTCGCGCTCCCAAGTTGATAAATTGACCGAAAACTGCGCTAGGCACGGGGTGGAGTTGTTTGGCTTAGGGCATGAATACCAGGGTATTGTGCATGTCATCGGACCTGAGTTGGGCATTACCCAGCCCGGTATGACTATCGTGTGCGGCGATAGCCACACTTCCACTCATGGCGCTTTTGGTGCCATTGCTTTTGGTATCGGTACGAGCCAAGTGACGCAGGTAATGGCCTCACAATGCTTGCTGATTAGTCGGCCCAAGCGCATGCGCATCACCGTGGAGAGGCAATTGCGGCGGGGTGTCACGGCCAAAGACTTGATTCTGCATGTGATAGCCCAACTTGGTACGGGTGGGGCCACGGGCTACTTCGTGGAATACGCGGGCAGCGCTATTCGGGCCCTGAGCATGGAGGGCCGCATGACGGTGTGCAACATGAGCATCGAGATGGGGGCCCGCGGCGGCCTTATCGCGCCTGATGTCACCACGTTTAGTTATCTAAAAGGCCGCCCTTATGCACCACAGGGCGAGCAGTGGGAGCAGGCCGTGGCTTACTGGCAAACCCTTTTTTCCGACGCTGATGCCGCCTTCGATACCGAGCTGCACTTCGACGCGGGGGGCATTTCGCCCATGATTACCTATGGTACGAACCCCGGTATGGGCATGGTATTGAATGGCAGTATTCCGTTGCAGGTGCTGGAGAGCGAGACAGTCAGCTTCAATAAGTCATTGCAATACATGGGGTTTGCGCCCGGCGAATCCTTATTGGGCAAGCAGATTAATTACGTGTTTATCGGCAGCTGTACTAACTCGCGCATCGAGGATTTACGCGCCGTGGCGGCCTACGTGAAGGGTAAGCACAAGGCCGCGCATGTGGAGGCCATCATCGTTCCGGGCTCCAAACAGGTAGAAAAGCAGGCCATTGCCGAAGGCTTGGACCAGGTGTTGACGGCCGCCGGCTTCGAGTTGCGTGAGCCTGGTTGCAGCGCCTGTCTGGCCATGAACGATGACAAGATTCCGGCCGGCGCTTACTGCGTTTCCACCTCCAACCGCAACTTCGAAGGACGCCAAGGCCCTGGCGCCCGCACCCTGCTGGCTAGTCCGCTAGTGGCGGCTATTACCGCCGTGGAGGGCCGCATCGTGGACATTACCAAGTACTTAAACTAGGCTGCGCTCATGGAAAAGTTTCAAACGCTCCGCTCAACGGCCGTGCCGCTGCCCATCGAAAATATCGATACGGACCAGATTATTCCCGCCCGTTTTCTGAAGGCGACTACCCGCGAAGGTTTCGGCGCTAATCTGTTCAGCGACTGGCGCTACACGGCTGATGGTCAGCCTAAGGAGAGCTTCGTGCTGAACGATGCGCGCTATGGGGGAAAAATTCTGCTGGGGGGCAAAAACTTTGGCTGCGGCTCCAGCCGCGAGCACGCCGCCTGGGCGCTCTATGACGCTGGTTTCAAGGTTGTCATTTCCAGCTACTTCGCTGATATTTTTCGCGGCAATGCTTTGAATACCGGATTGTTGCCCCTGCAAGTGTCGGATGAAATTCTGCAACGGCTTTTCGCGCAGGTAGAGCTGGACCCGCAGACGCAGCTGGTGGTTGACCTGCCCACGCAGACGCTGACGGTGCCCGTCTGGGAAGAAAGTATCGGCTTCGACTTAGACCCTTACAAAAAAGAATGCCTCATCAATGGGTACGACGACATTGATTTTCTCTTAAACCAAAAAGCGGCTATTGCCGCCTACGAACAGCAGCGACCATGGGCATATTAAGAAAGCGAGTTGTAGTACTGGGTGGCGATGGTATCGGCCCGGAAGTGTGTCAGGAGGGCGTGCGGGTGCTGAAAGCCGTGGCCGAGCGCTTTGGCCACGAATTCATTTTCGACCACCAGCTCATGGGCGCGTGCGCCATTGACGCTACCGGCGACCCGCTGCCCGAAAAAACCCTGGCTGCCTGTTGGCAGGCCGATGCAGTCCTGCTTGGGGCCATTGGCGACCCGAAGTACGACAACAACCCCGCCGCCAAAGTGCGGCCTGAGCAAGGCCTGTTGAAGCTGCGCAAGTCGCTGGGGCTCTACGCCAATATTCGGCCCGTCACGGCCTACGACCGGCTGCTGGAGCATTCGCCCCTCAAGAAAGACCGCATCCAGGGCGTCGATATGCTCATTTTTCGGGAGCTGACGGGGGGCATTTATTTTGGCGAAAAAGGCCGTACCGGAGACGGAGCTGCTTTTGATCAGTGCACTTATACTCGGGAGGAAATTGCCCGCGTTGCCCACCGCGCTTTTCACGCCGCCGAAAACCGCCGCCAGAAGCTGACACTGGTGGATAAAGCCAACGTGCTGGAAACGTCGCGCTTGTGGCGCGAAGTAGTGCAGGAAATTGCCCCCCAATACCCCGGTGTGGTCGTCGATTACCTGTTCGTGGACAACGCCGCCATGCAGCTTATCCTCAACCCACGGCAGTTTGATGTGCTGTTGACGGAGAATATGTTCGGCGACATCCTCTCCGACGAAGCCTCCGTAATTGCCGGTTCGCTGGGCTTATTGCCCTCCGCTTCCGTCGGCGACCAGATTGCTCTGTTTGAGCCAATTCACGGCTCTTTCCCACAAGCCAAAGGCAAAGGCATCGCCAACCCCATTGCCACCATCTTATCCGCTGCTATGTTGCTGGAGCACTTTGGCTTACAAGCCGAAGCGGACTGCGTGAAAGAAGCCGTAGATAATGCCCTGGAAAGGGGAGTGCTCACGCCTGAACTGACTTCCGGCGTGCCGTACACCACCGAGCAAGTAGGTAGCTTCATTGCCTATGGCGTCCTGGATTTGCAGGATTGCCAGCTGCACCGAAGCAATATTGAGGTTGGGTTGAGTACGATTATTTAATCTGCAAAAAAGCCCCCCAGCCATTATAAAACAGCCAGAGCCTATCATAGCCGCGTAGCGGCGACAGATTTGTAGAATCTGGATTACCAGGCAGACAAAGCCGCATAGCGGCGGTAGAATTGTCCAACGATTCTGCCGCCGCTATGCGGCTTTGGTCGTTTTATTTCTACTTTCTACAAACCTATCGCCGCTACGCGGCTATGATAGGCTCTGGCTGTTTTATAATGGCTGGGGGGCTTTTCGTATCCAGATTGACATTACGGCCGCTCATATCTTAGGCAAACATTGCCACGGCATTCTTGCTGGATAACGACGTTTTGCCCAGCAAAAACACGTCTACCTGTCGCGCCGCTTCCCGGCCTTCCGAAATAGCCCAGACTACCAGTGACTGGCCGCGGCGCATGTCACCGGCCACAAACACATTCGGTAGGCTGGTGCGATACGTATCGTCGGGGGCGAGCACGTTGCCCCGGTCGTCCAGTTGCACGCCTAGCTGCTCCAATAAGCCTTTGAATTGAGGCGAGACGAAGCCCAGGGCTGGCAGAACCATGTCGCAAGGGATTTCGCGCTCAGAGCCTTCTATTTCCTGAAAGGCGACGCGACGGCCGAGTACATCGGTTTCCCAGGTTACGTCGGTAACCGGCACGGCCCGTAAGCGGCCTTCATCGTCGCCCAGGAAGGCCTTCGTATGGATGCCCCAGTAGCGGTGACAGCCTTCCTCGTGGGAAGTGCTGGTGCGGAAAATAGTGGGGTAGCTGGGCCAGGGCGCGTGCACGGGGCGGTCGGAGGAGGGCTCGTGCATCAGGGCAAATTGGGTAACGGAGCGAGCCTGCTGTCGGTTAGCCGTGCCCACGCAGTCGGAGCCCGTGTCGCCACTGCCAATCACAACTACTTGACAATCAGTGGCAAGAATGGGCTCATCCGTGATAGGCAGCTCGCTCACCCGACGATTGTGCTGGGTCAGGTAGTCCATGGCAAAGTGAATCCCGGCCAACTCGCGGCCTGGAATGGGTAAGTCGCGGGGCATGAGGGCACCGCCGGCCAGCACTACCGCGTCGAAGGTGCGCGTAAGCTCAGCGGCTGGCAGGTCTTTGCCGATTTCGATGTTGCAGCGAAACACGATGCCATCTTCCTCCAGCAGCTTGATGCGACGATCAATCACCCATTTGTCCAGCTTAAAATCGGGAATGCCGTAGCGTAAAAGCCCCCCAGGCCGGTCGTCGCGCTCGAATACGGTCACGGAATGACCAGCTTTGGCTAATTGCGCCGCTGCTGCCAAACCCGCCGGCCCCGAACCAACTACCGCTACTGTTTTACCCGACTTCAGGATGGGCGCTGTTGGCCTCACGTAGCCTTTGCTAAAAGCAATTTCAATAATATGCTTCTCGATTTCCTCAATGGCAACGGGTGCGCGGTTAATGCTCAACACACAAGCCGATTCGCACGGCGCGGGGCAGATGCGGCCCGTGAATTCGGGAAAATTATTGGTAGAAGACAGAATCTGATACGCTTGCTCCCAATCCTGCTGATGCACCGCGTCGTTGAATTCGGGGATGATATTGCCCAGCGGACAGCCCGCGTGACAAAACGGAATACCACAATCCATGCACCGCGCCGCCTGCTGATTTAGCTCTTCATCAGAATACATTCCGACAAATTCCTGATTATGCGTTACTCGCTCCTGAGGCGCTGCCTTGTGTGGCAATTCCCGCTCAAATTCCTTGAATCCTGTGATGTGCGCCATCGGAAGATAGTTATGTAGAGACGCGACACTTCGCGTCTTAGCGTTGCTGACGTTGTTTACTTGGTCATCCTGAGCTTGCGAAGGACCTTATGCCCGTTGCACTATTTGCGCTAGTGTTATAAGGTCCTTCGCAAGCTCAGGATGACAGATATTTGCCATGACTGGCGCTGTATCGTTCAACGCCGAGACACAAATATGTGTCTCTACACCGTGGCGTACTGCGCTTTTTGCAGCACCTTCTTGTATTCGGAGGGAAATACCTTGATGAACTTGCCTGCTTCCTCCGCCCAGCTATCCAGCAGGTAAGCAGCTAGTTGGCTGTGGGTGAGCTGTACGTGCTTGCGCAGCAGCGCCTGTATCTGATCCTCATCGTCCGCATCTAAGGGGTCCAGCTCCACCATTTCGCGGTTGCAGTTGTCGGGGAAGCTGCCGTCGGGGTCGTAGATCCAGGCCACGCCCCCGCTCATGCCGGCGGCGAAGTTGCGGCCGGTGCGGCCCAGAATAAGGGCGCGGCCGCCCGTCATATACTCGCAGCCGTGGTCGCCCACGCCTTCCACTACCGCCGTGGCGCCGGAATTGCGCACCGCAAACCGCTCCCCAGCCTGGCCCCGCACAAACAGCTCCCCGGAAGTAGCGCCGTAGAGGGCCACGTTGCCGATGATGATGTTTTGCTCGGGTACAAAGTGGCTATTAGCGGAGGGGAGAATGACCAGCTGAGCCCCCGAAAGACCTTTACCGACGTAGTCGTTGGCCTCGCCTTCGAGCGTAAGCGACAAGCCGCGCACGCTGAACGCCCCAAAGCTCTGCCCGGCCGAGCCGCTAAAGTGAAAGTTAATCGTGTTATCCGGCAGGTCCGCGGCGTGGTAGCGCTTGGTTATTTCGTTGGAAAGCAGCGTGCCGATGGTCCGGTCGATGTTGCGCACCGCGAAGGACGCGAAAACAGGAATGCGCTTGTCCAGCGCCGATCTGGCCTGCTGAAGCAGCTGCCAGTCGAGAATGTTATCCAGCCCATGATCCTGAGTTTCGCTGTTGTACAACGTGCCCCCCGAAGGGTTGGCGGCTGGGTGAAGCAGGCCACTGAGGTCCAGGGTACGGGCCTTCCAATGGCTGATTTCGCGCACCTTCAGAAATTGGGTCCGGCCCACCATCTCATTCACGGTCTGGAAGCCTAGCTCCGCCATGATTTCGCGCAGCTCTTCGGCCAGAAAGCGGAACAGGTTCACAATGTGCTCCGGCTGACCCGTGAACAGCTTGCGCAGCTCCGGGTCCTGGGTAGCCACGCCCACGGGGCAGGTGTTCAGGTGGCATTTGCGCATCAGCACGCAGCCACCCGCAATCAGAGCGGCCGTGGCAACGCCCCATTCTTCGGCACCAAGCAAGGCGGCAATTGCCAGGTCGCGGCCGGTTTTGAGCTGGCCATCGGCTTGCAGCACCACGCGGCTGCGGAGCTGGTTGCGCAACAACGTTTGGTGAGCTTCCGCCAGACCTAATTCCCAGGGCAAGCCGGCGTGCTTAATGGAGCTCATGGGCGAAGCGCCGGTGCCGCCGTCGTAGCCGGCAATCAGAATCACGTCAGCATGAGCCTTGGCGACGCCGGCCGCAATGGTGCCCACGCCCGCCTTCGACACCAGCTTCACGTTGATGCGGGCGGCGCGGTTGGCGTTTTTTAGATCAAAGATGAGCTGGGCTAAATCTTCGATGGAATAGATATCGTGATGGGGCGGAGGCGAAATCAGGCCCACGCCAGGTGTCGCGTGGCGAACCCGCGCTATCCACTCATCTGCCTTATGGCCAGGAAGTTGTCCGCCCTCACCGGGTTTTGCCCCCTGGGCCATTTTGATTTGCAGCTCGTCGGCGTTGGTGAGGTAATGGGCCGTGACGCCGAAGCGGGCTGAGGTAATCTGCTTGATGCCGGAGCGCATGGAGTCGCCGTTGGGCAGTGCCTCGTAGCGCATCGGGTCTTCGCCGCCTTCGCCCGTGTTGCTCTTGGCCCCAATGCGGTTCATGGCAATGGCCAAAGTGCTGTGTGCCTCGTGCGAAATGGAGCCAAACGACATGGCCCCGGTGGCAAAGCGCCGCATGATGTCTTCGGCAGGTTCTACCTCCTCCAAAGAAATAGGTTCGCGGTGGTGGGCAAAATCCAGCAGGCCCCGGATGCTGAACAGCCGCTCGGTTTGCTCATTGAGCAGACGGGCGTAGCGCTGGTAGGTCGCGTAGTTGTTGGTACGGGTGGCGTGCTGAAGCAGGTGGACGGTTTCGGGGTTGAACATGTGCGCTTCGCCCCGCCGCCACTGGTACACGCCCCCATCGGGCAGTAGCTGTTGCTCTTCGGGCGTGGTGCTTTTGAAGCCCTGAAAGTGCTTGTAGAGGGTTTCGCGGGCTATTTCATCGAAGCCCAGCCCGCCGATGCGCGTGACGGCCCCCGTGAAACAGTGGTCAACTACCTCCTGATTAATACCCAGAATCTCAAACACCTGCGCGCCGTGGTAGGACTGCAAAGTCGAGATTCCCATCTTGGAGAAAATCTTCAGCAAGCCATCACACACGGCCTTTACGTAGTTTTTGACCAGCTGCGGATGATCTCCCGCCGAGTCAAATTGCCCCCCAGCCTGCATGGTTTGGATGGTGGAAAGGGCCAGATACGGATTGATCGCCGTGGCCCCAAACGCCAGCAGACAAGCAAAGTGATGCACTTCCCACACGTCGCCTGCCTCCACCACCAGTCCCACCAAGCCCCGATACCCTTTGCGGATAAGGTGGTGATGCACCGCCGAAACCGCTAGTAAAGAAGGTATAGGTGCGTGCTCGGAATCCAGGGCGCGGTCGGAGAGAATAAGCACCTCAAACCCGTCGCTCACCGCGTCTTCCGCGTAGCGGCACAGTCGATCGACGCCATTTTGCAAGGAGCCGGGCTTGCCATCGGCCTTGAAGTAGCTCATCAGCGTCTTGGCATGAAACAGGCCCGTATCGATGCTGCGCAGCTTTTCCAGCTCGTGGTTGGTCAGCACCGGCTGGCGCAGGGCCACGCAGTGGCAGTGCATTTTGTCCTCGTCGAGGATGTTGCCGTTGTTGCCGATGAAGGTGGCCAGACTCATCACCAGCCGCTCCCGAATCGGGTCGATGGGCGGGTTCGTGACTTGGGCAAAAAACTGCTTGAAGTAGCTGGATAGGTGCTGGGGCTGATCAGACAATACCGCCAGCGGCACATCAACCCCCATCGAGCCAATAGGCTCTTTTCCCTCCACCGCCATCGGCGTAATGATGCTGTCAATATCCTCGCGGATGTAGCCAAAAACCTGGTGGTATTTGAACACCGACTCGGCCGACAGGTCGGTGAACATCTGGCGCGGCTCGGGCAGCTCTACCAGCCGAATCTGGTACTCGTTCAGCCACTGCCCGTACGGTTGCTGGCTGGCAGCCTGGATTTTCAGCTCCTCATCGGTAATAATTTGCCCCCCAACCGTATCGACCAGCAGCATTTTGCCGGGCTGCAAGCGGCCTTTCCGCACAATTTTGGAATCGGGAATGGGTAGTACGCCGGCCTCCGAGGCCACCAGTACCCGCCCATCATTGGTGACCACGTAGCGCAGGGGCCGCAACCCGTTGCGGTCGAGCATGGCCCCGATCATCTTGCCATCGGTAAAAAGCAAGGCCGCCGGGCCGTCCCAGGGGCCCATAAATGTGGCGTGGAACTCGTAGAACGCCTTTTTCAGCGGGTCCATTTGGGTGTTGCCGTCCCAGGCCTCGGGCACGAGCAGCATCATCACATGGGGCAGGGAGCGGCCCGAGTGCAGCAGAATTTCGGCGATGTTATCCAAGCAGGCCGAGTCCGACTGATTGTTGTCGATGACGGGCAGCAGCATGTCCATTTCCTCGGCCGAGAAATAGGGCGAGATAGGAGCGGAGCCCGGCATAAAACCAGTTCAGATTGCCCTGCAGCGTGTTTATTTCGCCATTGTGCGCCAGCAGCCGAAAGGGGTGAGCCAGCTTCCAGGATGGAAACGTATTCGTGGAAAAGCGCGAGTGCACCATCCCGAACCCCGACGTGACGCGCGAATCGGACAGGTCGGGGAAGTAGTGGCGCACCTGATAGGTGGTCAGCTGGCCTTTGTACACGATAACCCGGTAGGAAAGCGACGCGAAGTAGAAGTCATCTGCCGCCTCCGGCACCGATTTCATAACCGTTTTCGTAATCAGCCGCCGCAGCACAAACAGCTTACGCTCAAATTCTTCGCTAGTGGTAATGCCGGTGGGCCGGGCCACGAAAACCTGCTCCATCACGGGCTCCGCCGCCAAAGCCGTTTGCCCGATACCCGCCGGATTCACTGGTACCGGCCGATAGCCCAGCAGCTGCAAGCCCAGTTTTTCGGTTGTTGCATTAATAATAGAGCGGCAGGATTCGCGCTGGGGGGCATTTTTGGGCAAAAAAACCATGCCTACCCCATAGCAGCCCGGCTCAGGTAGCCGAATGTTGAGGGCCGTACACTCTTCCAGGAAAAACCAGTGCGGCACCTGCAGCATTAAGCCGGCCCCATCACCTGAGTCGGAATCGCAGCCGCAGGCGCCGCGATGCTCCATGTTTTCCAACATGGTCAGCGCATCCGCAATCGTTTGGTGCGACTTATGGCCGTTGAGGGAAGTGATAAAACCGGTGCCGCATGCATCATGCTCAAATTCAGGACGATACAGGCCTTGCGAGTCAGTAGATTTCATCACTGGAAAGAGGGCGTTAGGGTTCGGTCGTACTGCTCAGTTGGCGGTAGCACGCTGGGACTCAACAAGCAGCAATAAGTGGGTACGCAGCTTTACAAAGGATGAGATTGAAATCGCCCTCACCCCTTGAAAAGGTCTTCAGTTTACCACAGGCGGGTGTCGCTGACGCCAGGCGGAAGAGGTCGCAACTCGCTCAGACCCAGCACGCACCAGCCATCTTGCAGGCCGAAGGCACCGCCCTGCAGCACGTAGCTGATCCAGCGGGCCACCGAGCGGCCGCTGTAGGTTTCGCTTTCCGGCTCATACTCCTGCAATTGCACGGCATCGCCCACCTGGTAGTTGCGGTCGTTTTCGCGCACATCAAAAGTCTTGGCACCCGACTGCACCGCCTCGAAACACGCCGGCCAGATTTTCAGCTCGTGAGTGCGGGTATGAGATAGAGCAGTTGGCTGATCTAGGATTATTATGTTGGAAATCATTGGGTTATCGTCAGAAGTGGTGGCGGGACGAGTACTAGCATCGGCCCACCTGCTGGGTAGCCGGTAGGCCAGCGCCCAGCGGTACACCCAGCGTCGGCGCGCAGATCGTCTTTCTCAGGAAATACTACATGCCCACGCGAAGCACTTGACTTATACTCCAGATTAGTATAAGTATCTGGAAGTCAGTGTTAAAAAAATGTTGCCTTTTGGAAAAGGTCGAAAAAGAGAGAATGTTGGTACCGTTGCCCAGCCCCATTATACAGAGGTCAAGCCCCGCCAATGGTCTGGTCCGCCTGCTCCCTGTCGCAGGCGAAATAATGAGCTGGCTGGGTGGGATGGCGGCGGCAACTCCAGGGCATATATTGGCTTAATATAAGAAATAAATCATTTAGAATTTATATCCTCCTTATTTAAAGTCTGTTCTAAAGGAGAACTAGTATTAGGTACAAAAAGCCTGCAACACGAATATGTGGCAAAGTGTGCCATCAAACCTACAGGATTTATTAGCTCGCCTTTAAATAAAGTCAACATCGGCGGCGCTAACCATGCGGCGTAAAGAATACAAAGCACCCGGAAACACGAAAAAGCCCATCCCGTTACCGGATGGGCTTTTTACGGTACGCTTACGTCAGTCTTACTTGCCCAACTTAGCTTTCAGATTTTCGTCCAGCGCTTCCAGGAATTCCTCGGTGTAGAGGTAGTCCTTGCCGTGCGCTACCTTGTTGCCATGAATACAAACGGCCAAATCCTTGGTCATTTTACCGCTTTCAACGGTTTCAATGCAGACCGTTTCCAGGGTTTTGCAGAAGTCGATCAGCTCCTGATTGCTATCCAGGATTCCCCGGAACTCCAGTCCGCGGGTCCAGGCGAAGATGGACGCAATGGGATTGGTAGAGGTTGGCTTGCCCGCCTGATGGTCGCGGTAGTGGCGAGTCACGGTTCCGTGGGCGGCTTCGGCCTCCATCACGGTGCCGTCTGGAGTCACTAACGTAGAGGTCATCAGGCCCAGCGACCCAAAACCCTGGGCTACGGTGTCGCTTTGCACGTCGCCATCATAGTTTTTGCAGGCCCAGACAAAGTTGCCATTCCACTTCAGAGCGGAGGCCACCATGTCATCAATCAGCCGATGCTCATAGGTAATGCCCGCGGCCGTGAACTTAGCGCGGTAATCCTGCTCGTAGATCCCCTGGAAGATGTCCTTAAAACGCCCATCGTACTTTTTCAGGATGGTATTTTTAGTCGACAAGTACAGGGGCCAGCCTTTCATCAGGGCCTGATTGAAGCAGGCATGAGCAAACCCCCGGATAGATTCGTCCGTGTTGTACATGGCGAGTGCTACCCCGTCACTCTTGAAGTTATATACTTCAAAAGACTGGGTTTCGCCCCCATCTTCCGGGGTAAAGGTGATAGTGAGCTTGCCTTTTCCTTTGGTCACGAAATCAGTAGCCCGGTACTGGTCGCCGAAAGCATGGCGCCCGATGCAGATAGGAGCCGTCCAGTTAGGAACCAGGCGGGGCACGTTGCTCATCACGATGGGCTCACGGAAAACAGTGCCGTCCAGGATGTTGCGGATGGTGCCGTTTGGCGACTTCCACATCTGCTTCAGGTTAAACTCTTTTACGCGCTCCTCATCCGGCGTGATAGTGGCGCACTTAATGCCTACCCCATACTGGCGGATTGCATTAGCGGCGTCAATGGTAACCTGGTCGCTCGTTGCGTCGCGGTACTCAATTCCCAGGTCAAAGTACTTAATGTCCAGGTCGAGATAAGGCGTGATCAGCTTGTCCTTAATGAACTTCCAGATGATGCGCGTCATTTCGTCGCCATCAAGCTCCACGACCGGGTTTGCTACTTTGATTTTTGTCATTTCCTCAGGGGACAGATGATGAATGTTCTTTCTCTTACTGTGTAGCCCGAAGATACGGACCCACTCTGATCTTGTTCAGCCCCCAATATTGCGACAGAGCACCGGAATGCCAAACTTCTGTGGCTCGCTAAGACTACGGCTCCGACGTTGGAAAAACGTATAGAGCGAGATATTGCTGGTATGCAGTAAATAGAGATTTTTTCTTGATAGTTGTGTCGTAACAAAGCAAAAAGCCCACTAATCGACTGATATACAGTTAATTAGTGGGCTTGCAATGTAGTCCGTAGGGGAATCGAACCCCTGTTGGTAGAATGAAAATCTACTGTCCTAACCCCTAGACGAACGGACCAGATGATGTGCCTTACTCGTTTTTAGTGGTGCAAAGATAAGGCAGAGATAATTCAGCGCAATACGTAGGGTCAAAAAAAATGGCCCCCAGCAGTAAATGGGCTGACTTTCAGGAGGAAATTCTTTTCGCGGGGGGCATTTTTAAACCTGAAAGCCCGTCGGGAGCGGCCAGAAACCGTAAGAGTAGTTGCAAAGCAGAAGGCTTACTAGCCGATTTGGCTATATTCCCCTAGCCCTGTACCTTCGCTCCGCGTTTCCACCCGGCCCTCGTGGTCTACTTAATTCCCAAACCCCAAATCTCTACTCATGGCTAAAATTAAAGTCGCCATCAACGGCTTCGGCCGCATTGGTCGCCTCACGTTCAAGTCTTTGCTCGGCCGCGACAACGTGGAAGTCGTGGCTATTAACGACCTGACTGATAATAAGACGCTGGCTCACCTGCTTAAATACGACTCCGTACACGGCCGCTTCGACGGCACGGTGGAATACGATGAAAACAGCCTGACCGTAAATGGCCAGCGCATTCAGGCCCTGGCTGAGCGTGATCCTAAGCTATTGCCCTGGGGCGACCTGGGCATCGACGTGGTATTGGAATCTACGGGCCGCTTCGTGGATGAGGCCGGCGCGGGCCAGCACCTCACGGCGGGCTGCAAAAAAGTCGTGATATCGGCTCCTGCTTCGGGCGATGGTATTCCGACCGTAGTATTAGGGGTAAACGAAGATATCCTGACCGGCGACGAAACCATTCTGTCGAACGCCAGCTGTACTACCAACTGCCTAGCCCCGATGGCGAAGGTGTTGGATGAGGCTTTCGGCATTGAGAAAGGCTATATCACCACGGTGCATGCTTACACTTCCGATCAGAATCTGCAGGACGCGCCGCACAAGGATTTGCGCCGGGCTCGCGCTGCTGCTTTGAGCATTATTCCTACCAGCACCGGTGCCGCGAAGGCCGTAGGTCTGGTATTGCCCCAGCTAAAAGGCAAGCTCGATGGTATCGCCATGCGCGTGCCCGTGCCGGACGGCTCAACCACTGACCTGACCGTTATTCTGAAGCAGGAAGTAACCAAGGAGCAAATCAATGAAGCCGTGAAAAAGGCTGCTGAAGGCCCTATGAAAGGTATTATTGAGTATTCCACCGATCCGTTGGTAAGCATCGACATCATAGGCAATCCGCATTCCTGCATCTTCGACTCGCAGCTGACGGCCGCCAACGGTACGCTGGTGAAAGTAGTAGGCTGGTATGACAACGAGTTTGGCTACAGCACGCGCACCGCTGATTTAATCCAGCAGCTAGGCGAAAAAATGGCGAAGTAACGCTTATTGTATTGCTTTCTAGTGAAAAGCCTGCCCGCTTTGGGCGGGCTTTTCTGTTGGTAAATTGAAGCAACTGGGGGGCTTTTTCGATTGTTTTAACCATTGTAGAAACGCGACGTTTTACGTCCTGCCGCTCCTGCTTACTCCACTACTCAACCTTGCGCTTCGCAACGCGTTTCTATCCATCTATGCCCGCCAAGCCGCGTATCTGTTTTATTCTGAATCCTGCTTCCGGCACTAGTCGTCAGCAGGATGTGCCGGCCCTTATTGAGCGCTACCTCGACCATTCCGCCGTTGACCACGCCCTGCGCCTGACGGCCTACGCTGGCCACGCGGAGGAACTAGCCCGCACCGCTGCCGCAGATGGGTTTCGCACGGTGGTGGCAGTGGGGGGCGATGGTACAGTAAACGAGGTAGGACGCGGTCTGCTGGGTACGAATGCCGCTATGGGCATTCTGCCGCGGGGCTCCGGCAATGGCCTGGCCCGCCATCTGGAGGTGCCATTGGCGCTACCTGCCGCTATTAGTCGGATGAGTCAGCCCGAGTTTCAGCGCATGGATGTGGGCCGGATCAATGGCCACCCTTTTTTTTGCACGGCCGGGCTGGGATTTGATGCCCACGTAAGCAAGTGCTTCGCCACGGCCGGCACCCGCGGCCTGGCCACCTACGTGCGCGTGGCACTGCGCGAGTACCGAACTTTTCAGCCCAAGCCTATTACGGTTACGCTCAACAACCGCACGCTGGCCACCGATTGCTACGTGCTGGCCTTTGCCAATGCCGGGCAGTACGGCAACAACGCCTATATTGCCCCGCGCGCCGACATTCGCGACGGGCTGCTGGACGTGTGCCTGATTGATGCGTTGCCCTTGCGTCGCGCCGTACGCGTGGCCCTCGGCCTGGCCCTGGGCGATTTGCCACAGTCGGGGGCGGCGGTGTATCATACCTCGCGGCACATATTGGTGGAGGCCGAAGCGCCCCTGGGCTTTCATGTGGATGGCGACTACGCGGGCGAGGCCACTAGCTTTGAAATTGAATTGCTGCCCCTGGCTCTGGAGGTAGCCGTATGAGATAGTGAAGTGGTGAGATGATGAAATGGTGGGTTTGACGTTCAATCTTGCGCAAACCGAACGTCAAACTCACCACTCACTATCTCACAACTTTACAACTTCACCACATGAAAGCTGACAAAAACCGGCGCGGCCGCGAGGGAGTGGTGTATTCCACTAACTCCGACTTCTCTTACCAGCACGCCGACGAAGAGTCGGTGGTAACCCTGCCGCCCCAGCAGCAAAACCTGCGCGTACACCTCGACCGCAAAAGTGGGGGCAAGCAAGTAACGCTCATCACTGGCTTCGTGGGGCAGGATGCTGACTTGCAAACGCTGGCGAAGCTGCTCAAAACCAAATGCGGCGTAGGGGGCAACGCCAAAGACGGCGACATACTCATCCAGGGTGACTTCCGCGACAAAGTGATGGGCGTACTGCTCGATCAGGGCTATAAAGCGAAGAAAGCGGGCGGCTAGTCTGGTGGTAAAAGCGTATGTAGCAGTATTCGGCGTAGATTCTTGCTCTTAACAACTGTGCTTCACTAGTGCAGCCACCTTTTGTTGTCATAAATGGAAGCGGTAAACCCACGCGAATTAGCCGAAAGCGGCATTATCAACGCCGTGCAGTGGCTGAAGCTGGGGGTCGAAACCGTAGGGGCGTTCATCATTGCCTTGGGCATCGGAGTAGCGGGCTGGCTGCTGATAAAGGCACTGGTACAGCGTCGTACGGCTAATTTTACGGCTATTCGCCTGACGCTTGCCCGCTACCTGGCCCTGGCCCTGGAGTTCCAGTTAGGCGCTGATATTCTCTCCACGGCTATTGCCCCCAGCTGGCAGCAAATTGGGCAGCTCGGCGCCATTGCTGTTATCCGAACAGGCCTCAATTATTTTCTGACCAAGGAAATGAAGGAAGAGGAACGCCAAAGCGCCGAACAATCGGTGACGGAGCGAGCGCACCAAGCCCCTGAAAACTAGGATAAATAGAAGGGTGTAGAGACACGTATTCGTGGCTCCTCTCCTCGTTGCTGCCGTTGTTCAACAGGACGCCCTTAATCGGTCGTTCCACGATTGAGGTGGGAATACGCGTCTCGACACCGTTCTGACGAAACATTATTCACTTCCCGCCAGCCTCTTTCTGGCCCGCTCCACATCCTCGGGCGTATCAATACCGATGGTTTCCAGCTCCGTTTCCGCCGTCAGAATGCGGTAGCCGTTCTCCAGCCACCGCAGCTGCTCCAGGCTTTCGGCTTGCTCCAGCCAGGAAGGCGACAGCTTCGTGATAGCGGCCAGCACATCGGGGCGGTAGGCATACAGGCCAATGTGGCGCAGATAGCGGTGATGCGCAAGCCACTGGGCGGGTTCAGCCTGGCGCTGATAGGGCAGGGGATGACGGCTGAAATACAACGCGTGACTTGTAGTATCGAGCACTACTTTGGGCAAGTGCGGACTAAATAACTCCTCTTCACTGAGCACCGGTTTGACCAGGGTGACAAGCTGGGGGGGCTTTTCAGCGCCAAAAAGTGCTACAAGCGCATCAATTTGGGCGGGGTGAATAAAGGGCTCATCGCCTTGAATGTTAATGATGCAATCTGCTGCCTCGCCAAGCTGCTGGTAAGCATCGAACACGCGGTCAGTGCCGCTCGGATGCTCGGGCGAAGTAAGCACCGCCTCACCGCCAAAACCGCGCACGTGCTCCAGAATACGCTCATCATCAGTCGCTACTACCACACGCTGCAACTGAGCCTGCCGGGCCTGCTCCACTACTCGTTGAATCATGGATTTGCCCCCCAGATCAACCAATGGCTTGCCGGGCAGGCGAGTAGAAGCGTAGCGGGCGGGAATAATACCAATGGCGTGGACCATAAAAAAGAGAATTATTGAAGCGGAATAGAAGCTGGGGGGCTTTTTTGCAAAGAACAGTGAAAACCATGAATCACTTTGTGCTCTCATAAAACACTTGGCTTAGCTGGCCAATAAATGCAACCCGACCACGTTGGGTACAGGTGGCGTATCAAATGCCATTCAACCCAGCGGAAGTGGCCGTTTTGGGACTCAGCCGGGATTATTTTTTATCTTTCGGCGCTTTTAAATTTCCCCCAAGCTGCCCCGCCCGATTTTGGGGCCACTCGTTTTTCGCGAACTGCTCGTATGACCCGTTTTTTGTCGCTGCTGCCCGCGTTTGTTCTCGCTGGCTTCGCTGCCACCGCCGCGCCCCGGCCTGCTCTCCCGCCCGATTCTATTGGAGTTGAGTACCGCAACAATAAGATGTTTATTAAGCACCGCGTGGTGGCTGGTGAAACCCTTTATGGCCTTTCGCGGCGCTATGCGGTGCCCGTTGAGCAAATCGTGGAAACTAATTCTACCCTCAAAGGAGCCCTCATAACAGGTCAGGTGGTGCTGGTGCCCCGCACGCGGGTAGTAATGATAACGCCCGCGTCAACTGGCAACGCTGCAACGCGACCATCAGAGCCCGCCAACACGGCCGCCGCGGCCCGCTCACTACCTACTGATAACAATGGCAACCGCGTGTACACCGTGCAGAAAGGGCAAACGCTGTACGCCGTGGCGCGCCTCTTTCAACTTCCGCCCGCTGACCTGGCACGTTTTAACGGGCTGCCTGCTACGACCGGTGTAAAAGTTGGTCAGCGCCTGATTATTGTGCCCGCAGGCGCGCCCAAGTCGCCCGCCACGGCCTCGGCAACGGTGGCTGCGCCGCCCGTAGCGCCCGTTGAAACGCCTGCTCCTGCTACTCCCGCGCCCACATCGGCGCCAGTTGCTACTGTACCCAAGCCAGTTGTGACGCCTCCGGCACCCGTACGGCCGACTTCGAGCCCAACGAACACGAAAGATTCTGTTCGCGCTCCGGCCCCGCCAGCCGAGGAACGTGTTCCTGAGCGGGCCAGCGAAATAGTGCGCCGCGTAACCGAAAGCGGCTTGGCAACCAAAATTGAAGGGACGGGTACCGATAAATATCTGGCCTTGCACAAAACGGCTGCGGTTGGCACCATCATGCAGGTGCGCAACATCATGAACGGGCAGTCGGTGTATGTGCGTGTGATTGGTCAACTGCCTGATACCGGCGAAAACAGTAATATTCTGGTGCGCCTGTCGCCCCGTGCTGTGCAGCGCCTCTCCACACCCGATAACCGCTTTCGGGTCGAAACTTCTTACGTGCCATAACAAACTGGAAACTAAGGGCTAAAAGCTAGTTCCCCTCCTCAGCTGAGGAGGGGAACTAGCTTTTAGCCCTTAACCTTTAGCTCCTGTGAATCACGCGCAGCTCCGGCAGTTTCTCGACCGCCACCACGACCGCTACAACCGGCCGGCCTTTATTACTAATGACCCAATCAGTATTCCGCACCGTTTTTCCCAGCGTCAGGATGTGGAAATCAGCGGGCTGTTCGCGGCCCTGCTGGCCTGGGGACGTCGCCCGACCATTATCAGCAAGTGCCACGAGCTGATGCGCCGCATGGACGACGCGCCCTATCAGTTCATTACCCAACACTCCGACGACGATTTGAAGAAGCTGCTGGGCTTCTGCCACCGCACCTTCTGCGACACCGACCTGCTGTATTTCGTGCATTGGCTGCGCTGGTATTATGCCAGCCATGATACGCTGGAAGATGCTTTTTTGCAGGGTAATACCCAGCGCGAACGACTCGAAAACTTTCACACGCTGTTCTTTAGCCTGCCCGATGCCCCCCAGCGCACCCGCAAACATGTGGCTACGCCCGCTCGCGGTTCGGCCTGCAAACGCGTGAATATGTACCTGCGCTGGCTCGTGCGCCGCGACGACCGAGGCGTGGATTTCGGCCTCTGGACGCGCCTGCCCATGGCCGATCTGATATGCCCCTGCGATGTGCATGTGGAGCGTGTTGCCCGCGGCCTGGGCCTGCTCACGCGCCGCCTAGTCGATTGGGTCGCAGCCGAGGAATTGACCGCCCACCTCCGCGATTTTGCCCCCCACGACCCCGTGAAGTACGATTTCTCTTTGTTTGGGCTAGGTGTGGAGCAAAAGCTACTCTGATCTTTGCTTACTTACTGTATTGTTGTCTAGCCGGTTTTTACTGAAGTACTTCCCAACACCAGCATAGCAGAGTGTAGCTATGGGTCAACTAGAATGATTCGCAGCTGCGCGCTACAAGTTCAGTCAATAGGTTGTCGGTCACTTCCATTCGTGAGGATGAAGTCAAGTTGGCTAGCCAAAGACTGCGTTAGCGGTAGAGTAAAAAAAATTGATAACCAAGTTATTAATTTTTCACCTCCTTTCCTTCGCTAGTATCATTGTCTTACTTATAATAGCCTTAGCCGGAGCTGATTATATCACTCACGTTTCTTATAAATTAACTATCATAGGGCTATTCTTATGGTTAGGATTGGGAATAGCGTATATAATATTTTATGTGATATATATACTCGGACGCAAACTCGAATCAGACAGATATTGCATGATTTTTAAAATTAAACCTATTGGATTTCGGTTTATTCCGTTAGTGGTTTTTCTGAATGGCATGAGCCCTTACTTGAGTCTTAAGACCCAGACCAGTCTTTCGATGTTCAGCAATCTTAGGACTGAGGGTGGCATAAGTAATCACCTATTCATGCCTAAAAGCTTGCAAATAAATGGATTGGAAAAAGATTTAGTTAAAATTATTGCTACTGATCTTAATGAGTTAAAGCAGTATACTCATAATAAGCAGTACATAACTTATTTCGAATTTCGACGGATTATTAGTGAGGCGAAAACTAATTTATATGTCAATTATATGCGAAATGACCAACCACAAACAGTAAAGATTGTAGATGGTAGTAGTACCAAGCCCGAATTATTGGTGCCGCATAATTGGGTCTTAACCAAATTTGTTCGCTTTCGCCCAATTGATAAAGGCGCATGTTTATGTAAGCACTAGAAATACTAGTATCATTTAAACATAGCCAACTCGTGATAGTTTTTTACAACATTATGATAAGAAATATATTTGTAGAGATTGATATTGAGACGTAGTTACTTAGACTGAAATTTAATGAATAGCTTAGCTTTTGATTTTATGGTTGAGCGTACAGCACTCCGCCTTTCATTACCAGCTTTACTTGTCGCAGTGCCTTCACATCGCGGGTAGGGTCGCCGGCTACGGCTACCAGGTCGGCAAGCAGGCCGGGGCGGATGCTGCCGCGGTCGGGGAGATGGAAAATGCGGGCATTGCCGCTGGTAGCGGCGCGCAATACGTCAAGGGGCGGCAGGCCATGGTCTTGCACCAGTTGTTCCATTTCGCGCACATTGTCGCCGTGGGTAAACACGCCCACGTCGCCGCCTACTACCAAATCGACGCCAGCTTTGCGGGCTGCTTGCATGCTGATGCGCTTTTGCTGAATCCGCTCGGGCTCCGGCGTGGTGCCTTTGCGCCAGCCCTGATACTGAGAAACGGCATCGCCGGCGGCGACGGTGGGGCAGAGCGCTACGCCGCGCTGCTTCATCAGCTTGAATATCTCCGGTGTGCCGTTGTCGCCGTGCTCAATGGTTTCTACGCCAGCTAGGGTAGCCCGCCGCATGCCTTCGGGTGTGCTGGCATGGGCTACTACGGGGCGGCCGGCGGCCCGCGCTGTTTGCACAATCAGGTTCAGCTCCTCCTGCGAAAACGTAGGGCGGGAAGGCTCGCCCTGCCCCCAACGGTAGTCGGCGTATACTTTAATTATATCGGCACCCTTGCCAATCTGCTCGCGCACCGCCCGCACGATGCCGTCTACGCCATCGGCTTCCTGAGCGCCCTGGGGGGCATTTACATCCACGGAAAGCTTAGGCCCATAGCTGCCGGTAGCTACCAGCGCCAGCGTGGCTACTAGTAAGCGCGGACCCGGTATAATACCTTGGTTGATAGCTTGTTTCAGCCCAACATCAGCGAAGCCCGCGCCTTCGCTACCCAAGTCGCGGGCAGTGGTGAAGCCGGCTAACAGCGTTTTTTGGGCGTGAGCAGTAGCGCGGGCCACCCGGAGCGCCTGCGACTCCGTGAGCACCTGATCGTTCCAGCTCGTCTCGTTGTACGGGTGTAGCAGCAGGTGCGAATGCCCCTCAATAAGACCCGGCAGCAGCGTAAGACCCGGCAGCTCCAGCGAGCGGGTGCCGGCCGGTGCCGTAATCTGGCTGGCCGGTCCAGCTGCCGTAATCTTGTCGCCGGTTACCACTACCACCCAGCCGGAATGCAGACTTTCCCCATCGAAGACAGCAGCCGGGCGAAGTAGCACAGTCGCTGGTGTAGAAAAAGTTTGGGCCAGCAGTGAGACCGGCGGCCCTAACCAAAAACCAGCCAGCAACAACCCTAAACGACTAAATGAGGAACGCTTCATAAAAGAAAGAAAAGTATACGCAAAGCCGACGACTAAGACCAATTTACAGCCCTGTGCAACCTTCATAATCAGTTGGTTATTCGGGGTAGCTCCAAAATATAAATGCATTCCTGTAGGGGCCATCGCCTTTGCGGCTCCCGCAGGAATGCATTGAAAGGTAGCTTTTTAGGAGTGACCCAACTCGGCTACGGCAGGCTGCGATTTATCGGATACAGCAGGTAAGGAAGGGGCGACAACCACGCCGTTGTTTGGCGCCGCAGATTTGCTTTCCCATGCCTGAAAGCGCGCAATCTCGCCCTGAAACTTGCTGATAAACCAGCTGATCAGACTCAGATCATCCAGAAAACCGATTACGGGAATAAAATCGGGTACTAGGTCGATGGGCGACAACACGTAGAGGAGCACAGCCAGGCCGGAGACGATAGTCGTCGTTTCAATTTGCCGGTACGAGCCACTGGCAAAAGCGCCTATCAAACGAATCAGCGTGCGCCCCATATCGACTACCTGCTGCAGGGGGCCTTTTTTGCTGTCTTTCGCGTCGAGCTTGGAAGCTACTTCGCGCAGGATGATGGCAATGCGGAAGGGGCGCCCCAGCAGTTTGCCGGCCCGGCCCAGGAATACGTTGAAAAGTGCGTTTTTCGAAATAGCGAGGCCTTTTTCGTACAGTGAGGACATGGAGAATTGGTTAGGTAAAGGGTTAGTTAAAGGGGTACGGTTGAGAAAGCGCTGGCGTTGTAGAAGCTTTATGATTGGCTATAAATTTTGATAGCAATAATTTGAAAATCAGCTTATTGCAGCAAGTCATGCAGCGAGCTGACCTACACCTGTAAAACAGGAAATGAATTGCCGAGCAGCCCAGTTCCCTAAATCCGGGGGGCTTTTTTGAGAACTGTTTACCCCCGATAAGGCTGCCATGTTTACTCAGAAAAGCCCCCCAGCCGCCGCAGAACAAAGAAGGCCGCACTTAACAAGTGCGGCCTTCTTTGTTCTTAAACTGTCAGACGTGGATCTACTGCTTCACAAACCGCTTCACATACGTTTGGCTGGGGGTGATAATGCGTAGAATATACACGCCCGCGCTCAGATTAGCTAGCTGCTGGTTAAGCCGTTGGTTTACCTGCTCCAGCGAGCCCGCAGCCTGCGCCATGGCGCGACCATCGGTGCTCATTACCTGCATGCGCACCGACTGGCCGGCGGAAGCGGGTAGGCGCAACTGCACCTTGTCAGTGGCGGGGTTAGGGTAAATATCCAGCTGAGTGTTAGCCTGCCGCGCACTGCTGCTGGCCGTTACGTAGCCGAATGCAAAGCGCGTCAAGACAGGATAATGATCGGAAGTGGTGTTCGCGTAGTTAGGAATCTGGGCCGCCAGATCGGTGCGGAGCTGAGCCGTGGAAGGCAGGTAAAAGGCATTCAGCTCGCTTGATACTACGACATGGTCAATGACATCGCCAAAATCAACGGTTGAGCGTTGTCCCGTTTGGCTTAGGGGCAAGGTGAGCGCCACGTAGTTAGCCGCGTCGGCGGTGAAAGCGCTGTACGAGGTAGCAGTGGTATTGATGCCCGAGGCCACGGTTTGGTCGAGGTCATCGTTGAAGTCACCCAGAATAACCACGTTGCCGGTCCCAAAGCGCGCGTCCAGCTCAGCTTTCAGTGCGTCGGCCCCCACTTTACGGCGGTCGTACGCTGCTTGGGCATCGGCTACGGAGGTGTTTTCGTTGGCTTTGGCGTGAATAAGCACAAAGTTGATACGCTGCGTCTGGCCATTGACGGTCACGTCGGCTTCCATTAAATACGGAAAGCGTCCCGAAGACCAAGCGTTGTACTGGGGGCAGGTAGTGCCATTATTGGGGCAGCGCAGCAAACCGGAGAACGTAGGATTACTCACAACACTCGTGCGATACACAAAAACCAATTTCTGGGCTGACACGTAGTCGGGGTCGTTGTTGTCGGGAGCATTCGAGCCGAAGTCCGCGACCTTGTACTTGTAGCTGCCGGGCAATTGGCGCACTACTGCCCCAAGGCGGGCCGTATCTACAACTTCCACCAACCCATATACATCAGCATTCAGGTTAGTCAGCATAGTTAGCGCGTTGGCTTGCTGCAAGTCATCGTTGGTGGGGGCCTGCGCCGGCGAGCCAAACCACTCGATATTCCAGTTGACTACGTCCAGGGTATTATCCGGCGCATACGTGTTGCCGGCCACGGCGACGGTTACATTTGCAGCGCCCGCAGTACTGGCCGTCAGGGTAGCCGTGTAAGAGCGAGCCGCCAGAGTAGGCGTAAAGCGCACACTTACGGTTGCGGAAGTAAAATTTGCCTCTTCAACGGTGTATGTCAGAGAGTTAGAGAAGGGGGACGTGCCGCTCTTGGCAAGCTGAAAGGCTGGATCCGACGATGCTATGGTCACGGGGCCGGTCAGGTTGCGGAAAGTGGCCGTCAGCGTTTGCTGGGCCGCTGCATTCACGGCCTGATAGCCAAACGCCAGGCTAGCGGGACTAACCAGCAAGACGGGCGCAGCGGGCGCGTTGGCGTTTTGCAGGCGCAAATCGTCCAAAGTCCAACGGGCGGCCCCCACCTCCGGGCCACTCGTATACACAAAGGCCAGGTACACATTGGGGCCTTTAAAGCGCGTGAGATCAACGTCGGGCGTGAGCGTCCAGACGTCGGAGCCGCTGCCAGGAAAATCGGCGTTCAAATCGGTCCAGGTGACGCCCGCGGCAGTTGGACTGCCCGTACCCGTGTAGTTGGTCGAAACCCGGAGCCGCAGCGCCGCACCCGAGAAAGCCACCCGACTCCAGAAAGAGAAACGCGGAAATTGAAAGGTGCTCAAATCGAACGCCGGCGAAATAAGCCAGTCCTCATTGGAGACGCTGGCCCCAGATGCAAAGCCATTGATTTGTAAGCCATTGGGTGCAGAAGCCCGGTTCGTCGGGTCGTTGGCCGCGCGACCAAAGGTGGTGCATCCCCAGGTTTGAGGTCCCGTTACACTGAAAGCCGTCCAGGTATCGAAGCTGGTAGAGCCGCTGGGACACACATTAAAGGAAAAAAGATTGTTGTTCGGATCGATGCCCGTACCGGAAACGACTACGTTTTTGGCCTCCGCCCCGGTGCTGGTATGCGTAATGGTGCCGCTGGTGATGCCGCCGGTTGTGGGCGTAAAGCGCACGTACACCGTTTGGGCCGTGGCTAATTCAGCAGGTGTAAAGGTGAGGGTCGGAGTAGAGGAGGCTGCGGGTGCGTTGCTTTTCGATAAAGCAAAACCAGCTGGGGCCGTGGCCGTTACGTTGGCCGTCAGGCTACTGCCAGTGAGCGTGTAGGACTTCGGCTCAGAATTCGTATTGAGCGCCTGCCGGTCGAAGATGAGGCTGGTAGGTGCTACGCTTAGCGATGGAGAAGTGGCAATATTACTATTGAAAGCCAAAGAGAAATCATCGATAGCAGAGCTGGGCCGGTTGCCGGCACCCGTCGAGGCCGCCAGTGCCACCACCCGAATCCAGATGGGCTCGTTGATGTTGTTGAGCGCGGTACCAAAGTTGGCAGTTACAGGAGTAGAGGAGAACGTAGAGCCGCCGGTTGCTGGGGTTTCAGGCGTGGTAGCTACCGGGGTAAAGGTGGTGGGCGTGGCCCCAATGCCATAGTCAACGCGCCAAGTGGTAGTACGGGTTGAAGTGGCATCCAGCGATTGAAGGGCAAAAGTCAGTACCAGATTGCCTTTCCCGACAGTATTAGCTAGTTGAAGCGTAAAAGCGGCGCCCGGTTCGCCGAAGCTGCCGGTCTGCCGTACGCCCAGCGCCCGGTTCGGGGCGTTGTTTTGCTGCTCAGCGGTGGCTGTGCCTTCGAGGCCGGTAGCCGAAGCAAAGTTTTTGAAGGCACCACTCGTGTTGTTCCAGAGCACCTCTGCTGTCGGGAAAGCAGCCACGGGAGTCCCGAGCACGGTAGCCGTAGCTCCCGTGCGGACGCTAAAGCCCGTAGGCTGGGCCGTCTCCAGGTCATCGAAGTTTTCTGTGTAGGGGCTGGTCGTCAGTGTGACCTGTGCCCAGGTACTAGCCGCAGGCCAGAGGGCGAGCAGGAAGGCCAGCAGTCGAAAGAGTAGCGCGTGTTTCATAGAGTACGGGAGAAGTGGCGAATAAGTAAAGCTACGTTTTAGCACTAAGAATAGATATAACTTCACTATTAGCTTTCTGTCATTAGCTAACAAAATGCCCCCCAAGTTGGATCTGGGAGCATTGTAAGCACTTTTATAAATATAAAAAGCCCCCGGACTACTTCCGGGGGCTTTTTACAATGAGCTTTGGCTACCGATGCTCAGCTCCAGCTTGCAAGTTCTGTTTCTGTCTTTCTACTCAAATAGGCACACCGTACCGCCCACCCAATCCTTGTTCTTATTAAAGTCAACGCCAATCATTTCGCCCCGGCTCAGGCGGCCCAGGTTGGTGAGCAAGAGTGGGCGTGGTGCCTGATCGGGCCAGCCGTACAGCATCCGAATTTCGCACTTCACCAGTCCATCCGGCGACTGTACCACCGGCTCGTACTGTACCTTGCGCTGGAGCAGGTAGTTATGTTTGTCAGTAATAGCATCCAGGTCGGCGGCCGTTACGTGGAGGCGCACGCCGCTGCCCGCGAAGGAAAACAGGGGTTTTAACACGTAGTTTTCCAGGTCGGTGGGGTAAGCGGGCAGCGTGTGCAGGTAATGGCTTTCGGGTACGAAAGGGCTATGCAGCAATGGCATTGTGTACTTGCTGATGCGAAAAAACCAGTTCGGGTGCCCCACCCAGGTTACATCCACGTCATCGGTAAGCTGAAACTCCGTTTGCAGATCGGGGTGTTGGTCCAGCTCGTCAAAAATCAGGCGATTATAGATGCGCTTGATAGGTATACGACGGCCGTCCTTCTCATAATACAGTTGTCGCCCTTCCTTGCGAACCTTGGTCAAACACACGACCTCGATGCCCAACGCCCGGCGTGTCAGCTCGAAGTCGAGGCGGGTTTTCTGCTTTTCCGGAAACAGCTCCAGCAAGATCACCTGCTCCGGGGCTTCATCGGCCACGATAAGCTGACGCAAATGCTCCACATAAGCAGCGCTGCCGCCCGGCTGGAATACGTGCGACACGGAATCCGGCACCGGAAAATGCTCACGAAACACCTGCGGCAGATAATCCTGAAAAGCATACAGCGACGGAAAGCCCTGCAATTCAATTAGCTGCGGCTCCAGCTCGCCTTTTGCATTCCGGCACACCGCGAAGTCGATGGCCAGAAAGGAAGTGTGCTCATTCTCATTGGGTACGCGCTGCCGGGGCGGCACAGCCTGCTCGGTGAGGGCTTTAAAATCAGGAGCAGTGAGCACGTCAATGATGCTTTCGCCCGCGCTAATGAGCTTGTCGCGCAGAGTCGCTGGCACAAAAATGGGCGTTTCGGCAATACGGAAATCCGGCAGGCCAGGCAAGTCCCGCTCAATGTCTGCGAGCATTGCCTGATAGCGCGACACGCTAAAGGCTTGGTTGTACGCTTGGCGGATTTCGGGAATCATTGCTGGATGGATAGAGGCGGAGAGGAGGGTGAGCGTTTGGCAAGTGTACGCAAAATAAAGAACGTCAGACTCCACCCGCGTGGCACCTGACGTTCTTTCTGCTAAATGCTTGTTTTAACGTTCTCTACGCCGGCTGCAACGTAGCTTCTGGCGTTAGCAGAGCGGCAATAGCCTCGCGCAGGAAGGTTGGTACAACCACTGACTCCGTTAATTCAATCGTGCCGGGGTCCTGAAGCAGACGCACCATCTCGTTATACTTGTCCTCGCCATGCTCAATTACAATCTGCTGGCGTTTGGCATCGGTCAGGAAATAGCGCAGCATACCTTCGCCATCGGCCTCGGGATGAAACTGAGTACCAATGATTTCGGGCGTAAACCGGATGGCCATAATGGCCCGCTCCAGCGGTACGTGCGGCCGTTCCTTCTCTAAGCACAACACTTTGATACCTAGGTCTGCCATGTGGTTGGCATCAGGCTCCGTTACCTGATAATCGCGCGAATCGACAGCGTAGAATGGGGTCGGTAGAGCGGCGAATAGCGGGTCGGTTTGGCCAGCCTCGGTTTTGCTGATGGGAAAAATGCCGAACGACGTCGACTTGCGCCTGCCCAACGTGCCAACCCCCAGGTGCCGGCTTACCAGTTGAAAGGAATGACAGATGAGCAACAGATGCTTTTTCCGCACATGAATGCTATTCCAGGCAAAGATGCTGTCAATCAGCGCAAAATAAGGCTGCTCCCAAGGTTCATCGGAAGGCAATGGGCTGCCGGGCCCACCCGATGAGATGTAAATATCATAATCCAGAGCCGGTAGCTCACCGTTGGCCCGAACATTAAAAACGTCGAAATACAGGGCCGCGCCGTCGGTTTGGGCCTGACGAATTAACCGCAAAATACAACGCATGCCTTCGTTAGGCCGGTTGTCGTACATATCTAAAATGGCAATCTTCAAAAACTTCATTCGTACGTGCCAACTGTTGAGAGTCAGCTAATTATTGAAAAAAAAGTAGACCTCAACAGTAACCCAATAGGTCTGTGAGGTCTACACACATTGGCAAGTTACAACGCAGCTAACTGGTAGTACGTTTTAATCCTATTATCACTTTGAATTACAGACCAAAAGTGGTCTCAGCAACAATAAAGTCTACTACTTGCTTTAAGTCGCCGGTTTGGCGGAATACAGCTAATTGACGGTCTGCGCCAGTACCCATTTCCAGCATTTTCAGTACGTATTCTACCTCATGGCGGCTGCCCAGTTCATCTACTACATCATCTACGAAGTCAAGCAGTTCCAGAATGAGCGTGCGAGTCGAAATCTCTTCCTGCTTACCAAAGTCAATCATCTTGCCCGCGATGCCGTAGCGGGCGGCCCGCCATTTATTCTCATTAATGAGTGCCTTGCGGTACTGTCGGAAGCTCAGGTTGCTGACCATCAGCTTATGAATTTTGGCCACCAACGCCTGCATCACGGCCGCTAGTGCGATGGCTTCATCGGCCCGCAGCATCATGTCGCACACCCGGTATTCAATGGTGTTGAAGAAAGGGTGGAGGCGCAAATCCCACCATATTTTCTTGCCATTATCAATGCAGCCCGTCTTAACCAGTAGGGCAATGTACTCGTCGTATTCGCTGGCACTGGCGAAATGCTCTGGGATGCCCGTGCGCGGGAAACGCTCGAATACCTTGGTCCTGAACGACTTATACCCGGTTTCGCGGCCTTCCCAGAAAGGTGAGTTGGTCGATAAGGCAAAGATGTGGGGCAGAAAATACCGTAGCGAATTCATCATGTACACGCCCAGTTCGCGGGTTTCGAGGCCCACATGCACATGCATTCCGAATACTAAGTTGGAACGAGCAGCGTCCTGCAGCTCCTCCACAATCTTGTCGTAGCGCACATCAGAGGTGATGGGCTGATCCTGCCAGCGCGAGAAGGGATGCGTACCCGCGGCGGCAATCTTCAGTCCTACCTTATCAGCCAGCTCAATTACGTGCTGGCGCAAATGAATGACCTGATGGCGGGCTTCTTCGATGTTCTGGCAAATAGTAGTGCCCACCTCCACCACCGACTGGTGCATTTCGGCTTTCACCTGCTCCTGCAACACCATTTTGCCCCCCTCCACAATCTGCGACATGTGGGAGCGCAAATCGCGGGTTTCCGGGTCAATCGTTTGAAATTCTTCCTCAATTCCGAGCGTAAATACGGGCTTAGCCATAGTGGTATCTGGTTATCTAATGGGAAGAAGAGGCCTCATTCTCCGGTGTCGCTTCTATAATAAAGAGGACCGGAGAATGAGGCCACATTAGTCAAAAAAGCCCCCCAGCGGCTACTCCTGCGCTTTTTTGACTTTGGGAGCTGCAGGGGCTTTGCTTTCTTTCTTGGCAGGAGCTGCGTCTTTTGTAGGCGCGGCTGCTTTGGACGCCGCCGCTTTGGGAGCGGCTGCCTTCGAGGCTGCCGGCTTTTTAGCTGCCGCTTTGGTTACGGCTGGCATGCTCAGGGCATCGCGTCGCGCCGATTGCTGCACGAAGGTGCCCCAGGTCAGGTTGTCGCGGCCGGGCTGGTAGGCGCGGGCCCGCTCGATGGCCAGGTTGGCGGCGGCTTCCACTACCCACTCGAAATTCTGCTGGCCCACGGAGTTCACGTCGGCGTCGGGGGCGGGGTTGCCGAAGTCGATAGCAATTGGGATACCATCACGCACGGCGAATTCTACGGTGTTAAAATCGTAGCCCAGGCCTTTGTTTAGGCGCAGCACGTAGTCGTGAATGGTAGCCAAAAGTTTCTCGCCGGCCGGGCCAGTGGTTTGCATCTCGGTGGCGTAGCGCTGGTGAAACTCGTTGCGCGGCTCGTAGGGCATGATGAGCACTTCTTTGCCGCCAATGCAGTAGCAGCGGAAATAATCGTCGAACTCAACGGCTTCCTGCAATAGCATGACCAGCTGGCCGGTTTCGGCGTACGCGCGAAAAAACTCCTCGGGATTGTGGAGCTTATACACGCTTTTCCAGCCGCCGCCGGAGTGCGGCTTCATAAAGGCTGGAAAACCTATTTTCTGGAAAGCCGCGTCCCAATCCATCATTTGCAAATTGCGGAACGACCGTTCGCTGGTGTCGTCGGGGCGCTCTTTGGAGGGCAGGAGCAACGTGCGCGGCACGGGCACGCCCAGCTGCACGGCCAGAGCATTATTGAAAAACTTCTCGTCGGCGCTCCACCAAAAGGGGTTGTTTATAACAGCTGTGCCCGTAAGAGCTGCGTTCTTAAGGAAAGCCCGATAAAAGGGCACATCCTGCGAAATGCGGTCGATGATAACGGCGTAGTCGGTGGGCACGTTCTGCTCTACCTGGTCGATGGAGACAAACTCGGCGGTGAACTCGCCGCCGGCTTTCTCATTTACCCGATCGACAAAAGCTTGTGGAAACGTGCTTTCCTGACCAAAGAGGATTCCGATTTTTTTCATGGTGTAGAGGTTAAGGTGTTAGGGAGATGTTCAAGGTAGAAGAATGTCAGGCAGCGCGTGACGTTGTGGAAAGGCTGGGGGGCTTTTTACATCAGGGACAAATAATGCGGAAACATGTCGCGCCAGATGGGCCAGTCGTGGGTGCCATTGGGCCGAACGTCCAGCCAGTGCCGAATGCCTTTGTTGTGCAGGATGCCGGCCATCTCCTCGTTGCCGGGGCGGCAGAAGTCATGCTCGGCGGTGCCCAGCACGATATTCATCTGATAAAAATGCTCGTTCTGGGCGTCGAGCATGTACTGCGGCGGGTTGTTGTAGTACACATCCTCGTCGTAGTGCCCGTTCAGGAACGGCCGCATATCGAAGGCAGCACCCATCGTAAATAAATAGGCGACCTGGTCTGGATGTCGAAAGGCGAAGTTGAGGGCGTGGAAGCCACCGAAGCTGCATCCGGCTACCCCAATCTTATCGACGTGGCACTCCTGCTGGAGCGCGGGCACGAATTCCTGACTGAGGAAACGGTCGTAGCGGTTGTGGTTTTGCACCCGCTCGGCGGGGTGCAGGTGCTTGGCGTACCAGCTGTCATGGTCGCGGCTATCGAGGCAAAACAGCTTGATTTTCCCCGTTTCGATAAACCAACGTGCCGATTCGACCAAGAGAAAGTCTTTGGCCTCATGGTAGCGCCCGCCGGAGGTTGGAAAAATGACGATGGGGTACCCGTGCGTACCAAAAACCAGCATTTCGATGGCGTGACCAAGATGCTGAGAATGAAAGGAGCGGTATTCTTCGTGCAAAATCGTAAGAACTTAGATAGGGAGAGGAGAGTTGGAGAAAAGTAATGAAATATTTCATTGCGCCACGTAAGCTTTAGCGAAGAACCGGAAAAAGGTACCTTGCAGGCCCAATACAGCGCCCGCCGATTTAGTTTTTAGTAATGAATCAGTCTCTTTTTTCGCCTTCGCAAGCCGCCGCCGTACAAGTAATACGCGACGAAGCACTCCGGTCAGCTTCTTTAGAGCGTACGGTGCGGCTTGATGTGGTGTTGCCGCCCACCTTCGACCCAGCCAGCCACGGGCCTTATCCGGTGTTGTACCTGAATGATGGGCAGGATTTGCGGCGCCTGCGCTTAAAAGCTACCCTCGATGCGCTTTATCAGCAGCAGGCGCTGCGGCCCTTCGTGCTCATCGCCATTCATGCCGGCGACCGGATACATGAATACGGCGCGGCCGGCCGGCCCGATTATTTGGGCCGGGGCAGCAAAGCTCATTTGTATACTGATTTTGTGCTGGAGGAATTGCTGCCGTATGTGCAGAAGAAATACCATGTGACCTCCGACCCCGAGCAAGCCGTTTTCGCGGGCTTTTCGCTGGGTGGGCTTATGGCGTTCGACTTGGTATGGCGCAACCCGGATGCTTTCACGCGGGCAGGCGTTTTTTCCGGCTCGTTCTGGTGGCGGCGCAAAGCCTTTGAGGACGGCTACATCGATGCCGACCGGATTATGCATTCACTGGTGCGGTCCGGCCGACCGCATCCGGGGCACCGCTTCTGGCTCCAAACTGGCACCCTGGACGAAACCAACGACCGTAACAACAACGGCATTATCGACTCCATTGAGGATACGCTGGACTTGCTGGCGGAGCTGATCCGCCAGGGGATTCCCGATCAACATATCCGCTACGTGGAAGTAGCCGGCGGGCGGCATAACCAGGAAACCTGGGGTCGTATTATGCCGGATTTTCTGCGCTGGGCGTTTGGGAAAGCCACGCTTCGGCCTTCCGATACGTGGCAACCAGCAGGAGCACTACCCTCTAAGCGGAACTGGGGCAGCGGCCAACGCCTGAACCGGCAGCGGCGCCTGGTAACCAAAAAAGCCCCCCAGGCCGCGGAAGCACTGGTTCCAGCAGAGCCTATAGTCATAAAGCAGCCCATAAGTGGTGAATACCCCGCTTATTACGATAACTACCTCCGGCACGTACCCGATACTATCGATCCGGTGGAGCTTCTAGAAAAACAAGGCGCCCACGTTCGTGCGTTGCTCGGCTCCCTCACCGATGAGCAGGCCCTGCTGGCGTATGCCCCCGAAAAGTGGACTATTAAGGAGATGATCCTGCACATTCTGGATTCGGAGCGCATTTTTGCCTACCGGGCCCTGTGCATCGCCCGCGGCGACCAACAGTCGCTGCTGGGCTTCGATGAAAATGCCTACGCCCCGGCTTCGGAAGCCAACACCCGCTCGCTGGCTGATTTGCTGGCTGAGCACGCCGCCGTGCGCGCGGGTACTGTCGCGTTGTACCGGTCATTTGCTCCTCATATCTTCGATAAGGTGGGCCTGGCCAACAAGCATCCGGTAAGCGTGCGGGCCCTGGTGCATGTAGTGCCGGGCCATGAGGCGCATCATTTAACAATTTTGCATGAACGATATTTGCCGTTATTGTAGCTTTAAAGCGCACAACACAAGCAAAGCTGCCTGCGTTAATACTCCCATCTCTCACCTTCATCTGTTCTAGTCATGGCTAAAGCACAAGACGCCCGCAAAGAGAAAAAGAAAGAACCCACCAAGACGACTAAAGAAAAAAAAGCCGCCAAGGACGAAAAGAAAAAATCGCGCGAGAGTAGCAGTGAATTGTAAGCTGCTTAAGCCCAAAAAAGCCCCCCGAATACTTATTTGGGGGCTTTTTTGTTTGAATAAATAGAAAGGCGGTCATGCTTCATCTGGCGTCCGCGAAGTCGAATCATGACCGCCTTTCTATAATCAGTGGCTTACCGGCTGTTGGTTTCATAACGTATAATAGACTTCCTTCTGCTTGTCGTGGTGGCGCAGATAGCCGTGGAGAACGAGCTTGATCAGGGTTCTATAGGCTCGTCGTTGCCCCACATTAATGAGCTTTTGGTACTGAGCCAGCGTAATGCGCGGATTCGTGCGCAGGTAGTCCAACACAGCCAACTCGTCCTTATTTAGCGGAATCTTCTCAAAGGTTGGCTCTTCGCGTTGCAGTACTTTTTCGGTGAGGCTGCTGGTTTGTACGCTTTGGTCGCGCACGCGCACGTAGCCGCGCCAGTCGCCCTCGGCCACCTGGGCGCGGTGGGGTTTGTGGGCACTTTCGCGCACGGTTACAACGATGACAGTACGGCCGTCTTCCTCTACTTCTTTGAAAGTGAGTAGAATGGGTGGATCTATATACTGCGCGGCCGCCTCGCGTAGCACATATATTTCCTCTGCCGCATCGCGCACACCCACGATACGCCCATCATCATCAACACCGACCAGCACGTAGCCACCCCGAGTGTTGGCCAAGGAAGCTAGGGTGCGCGAAATGCGCGTCGGGTGAGTCGTCTTTTTCTTAAACTCCACCTGTTCTCCCTCACCCTCCCGAATCATCTCCTGCAGCGTAGGCATGAGCTATAAAGTGATTTTAAGAGAAGAACTAGGTATCGAGGCTTTTGATTTTGACAGTAAGTATCATCATGCTCAGTTACTTACAATTACTCCACGCCCGTTTCCTCCTGCGAGAGGCGCCAGAGGCGAGCGGCTTCGGGGCGGCTCTGGGAGCGGCCGGAGGCGCGGGTGGGCTTGCGGTTTTTGAAATATTTGCCGCTGACACTTTCTACTTCGGGCGAAGAAGCCAAATAGATGCTTGTTCGAGCCCCTTTTTCGGGGCTGATCATAAACGGCCGGGCAGTCCACCACATTGCTTTCATCAGCGGAGAGCTACCAGTGTTCACTAAGCCAGTATCTACCATGCCAGGGTGCAGGCAGTTGGCTGTCACTTTGGTTAGGTCGAGGCGGTGAGCTAACTCGCTTGTGAACATTATGTTGGCCAACTTGGAGTCGCAGTAGGCCGTGAACGAGCTGTACTTCTCGGGGGCGTTGCGGGCCTCCGTCGACTGCTCAATTTCGCCCAGCCAGTGCGCCTCCGACGATACCGTAACGATGCGCGCCTGCGGGGCTGCCAGCAGCTGCGGCAACAGCAGATTGGTAAGGGCAAACACGGCCAGATGATTCGTGGCCCAGCTCAACTCGTGGCCTTCTTCAGTAATGGTAAGCGGGCCGGGAAAGATGCCGGCGTTATTCACCAGAATATCAAGCTGATTGAAGCGCCGGGTTACTTCCCCGGCCAATGTGCGCACGTTGGCCAGCAGCGACAGGTCGCAGAGCAGCAAATCGAGCTGAGCATCAGAACCTACGGCTTCGCGGATGGCAGTGCGGGCTTGCTCGCCGCGCTCCGGATTACGGCACACCATCACTACGCGGGCGCCGCGCCGGGCCAGCTCGCGGGCCGTTATCAGCCCAATGCCACCAGAGGCGCCGGTAACCAGGGCAATTTTACCGCGCAGAGGAGAAGAAGCAGATTCAGAGGACGCGGTCATCAGAGAAAAGCAAAGTCAGTAGTGGGGGCAAAAATTGAGGTAACGTACGCTTTAGAAGGGCAGACGTTGAACAGTGAGTAGAATTTCGGTTATGAACGGCTTTTAGAGCCTAAAAAGTCTGTTTGATCTGAAGGTCATGCGATAAGTGGTGCGACCGGAAAAGAGCGTCATGCAGCGCAGCGCGCAGTATCTCGTGTGCTGATGTCGCCACGGTAATTCAACAAAACACGCGAGATACTGCGCGCTGCGCTGCATGACAGTTATGTAACCATGACCATCATTCGAAACAAAATTTAAGTAAAAAAGCCCCCAGCCGGAAAAAACAATGCCGCCCTCGGTAGAAGGCGGCATTGAGAAGATTCAGCAAAGTCAACTGCTTAGAAAGGTAGATCGTTGTCGTCGTCGCCGGCGATAGGAGCGGCGGGCTGAGCGCGAAGGTTCGGATTTTGGTTGGCCGGAGCAGCGGGGCGAGGAGCCGCTTGCTGCTGATTGCCGTAGTTGCCGCCAGCAGCGGGAGCGCCGCCACCCGCACCAGCCTCAATGCGCCAGGCTTCCAGGTTGGTGAAGTACAGCATCTGGCCGTTTTTGTTGAAGCCGCGACCCCGCAGATTGAAGGTCACTTTTACCTCGTCGCCGATTTTGAAAGGATCTATCAGGGCTGTCTTATCCTGCACCAGTTGGAACTTGATATGCTCGGGGTACTGGCCCTCCTGAACTTCCAGCACGAACTCGCGCTTGCGGAATTTTTCACTCACCTGCTGTTCGTCGAAAATCTCGTGCAGGCGGCCGGTAGCGTCGTAAGCCATAAAAAAGAATAGTTGAAATGATGAAAATGGGGAAGTCAAACGTACGAAAAAAAACCCGTTTCGGTTAAAAAAACGGGCAGATTTACGACCCGTAAGCGGTGTACCAATAAGGACCAGTAAGATCTGAAACTGGTTCACGGAGCTAACCAGGCTTTGTCTTTATCTTGCGCTTTCAAGCGTATCCACCCATTTATTTCTTATGAAATATACCTTCTCTCTGGCCATACACGGCGGCGCGGGCACCATCTCCCGCGACCAAATGACGCCCGAAAAAGAGCAGGCCTACCACGCCGCGCTCCGGCAGGTGCTCGAAGCGGGCCACGATGTGCTGCGCCAGGGTGGCGCCGCCCTCGACGCAGTAGAAGTGGCCGTGCGCCTGCTCGAAGATTCGCCTCTGTTTAACGCTGGCCGTGGTGCCGTATTCACCCACGATGGCCGCCATGAAATGGATGCCGCCATTATGGACGGCCGCGACCGGAGCGCCGGCGCGGTAGCTGGGGTGCGCAACTTGCAAAACCCGATCAGCGTCGCTCGCCTGATAATGGAAAAGTCGGACCATGTGCTGCTGGCCTGGCCAGGGGCGGAGGACTTTGCCCGCGAGCATAACCTGCCCACCCAGCCCGACGAGTACTTTTTTACCCAGCACCGCCACGACCAATTGCAGGAAGCCCTAGAATCGGGGGGAATTCATCTGGACCACAGCGAATCGAAAAAAGCCCCCCAGCCCAAGAAAATGGGCACTGTGGGGGCCGTGGCCCGCGACCAGCACGGCAATCTGGCCGCCGCCACCAGCACCGGCGGCATGACCAACAAGCACTACTCCCGCATCGGCGACTCGCCCATCATCGGGGCCGGCACCTTCGCCGACAACCGGACCTGCGCTATTTCCTGCACGGGTTCGGGCGAATACTTTATGCGGGCCGTGGCTGCCTACGATGTTGCCTGCCTTATGGAGTATCGCGGCCTGAGCTTGTCGGAGGCCTGCCGCGTCGTAGTGCACGAGAAATTGGCACCGGTAGGTGGCGAAGGCGGATTGATAGCGGTTGATGCCGCCGGTAATCTGGCGCTGCCGTTCAATTCAAGCGGTATGTACCGTGGCTCCATCACCTCAGAAAGTCCTCTTTTTACCGCCATTTATGAGGATAAATAGCTGCGCTCTGGCTACGACCTATATACATAGGAGTAGCCCGCCTAATATAGAAGCAGCATCCCGTTACCAAAAAAGCCGCTTTCCCAAAGGAGAGCGGCTTTTTGATTGAAAACAGCGAGGCTTCTACAAAATCTGCGACTCCGACTTGGGTGAAGCTATGGGGGGCAAAATATCCTTGCTTGGATAAAACTTGCGCTCCTTAATATTATAGACGTTGCCTTTCACCATTACATGCAGCACCATATTTTCAATGGAGAGGGCGGCACCTTTCTTGGCCAGGCTGGCAGTATTATGCTCCAGACTGTGCCCGTCCATTATCACCACCAGATTAGAGCCGATAGTTTCAATCAGATTGCCTTCCGTGATAAGGATGCCGGTATCCTCGCCCAATCCGATACCAATGAGCTTGGGATATAAGGCTACGCATTCAATAAGCCGGCCGAAGCGGCCGCGCTTCACGAAGTGCGAGTCGATCATGACTTTAGGCATTAAACCCAGCCCGTTTCCAATTTTTACGGCACCTTTCATCAGGGCATCGGGCACGCTGCCGCCCCGAATCATGACCTTTGACATAGCCATAGCGCCAGCGCTGGTGCCGGCGATAATAAAATTGGCGTGGTGGTGATAGCGCTCCGTGAGAACGCGCAGAAACTCGGTGTTGCCGAACATTTCCGTGAGCCGGGACTGATTGCCCCCGCTAAACATGAGTATGTCGGCTTCGCGTAGGCGGGCCAGGTGCTCAGGGCGGTCGGTGTCATCGGGCACGCGAATATCAAATACCCCCACGTTGAGGCAGTTGAGCATGGCAAAGGAGGCCACGTAAATGCGGGCTACCTCTTCCGGAATCATGGAGGCCGTGGTAATCACCTCAATGCGCGGGTCGGCTTTGCCCGATTCGGTCACTATTCGTTTCAGAATACCTAACTCGAAGAAGTTGAGGTAGTACTTCTTCTTGGTGCGGGGGTTAGGATAAGTGCCTTTATCTTCATTGCCACCGATGGCAATTAGTTTACCGAGAGGTTTTAGCGTTTCCAATACCAACATTCTAGACTAGTTTAACACAAAAAACAGAGCAGTCAGCTCCAAATTTAAGCAACCTTCAGGCAACGCATGGCCTGAGTTAGCTCCATTAGCAGAGCAGCGGAGTTGGGCAATTAACACCTCAACCACTTAAATCTCCCACTTTCGGCCTTTTTCTTCCAAGGATTTACGCTGGGCGGCCCAGTAGCGCGTCAAAAGTACTGGTGGCTACGGCGTGATAGTTTGGGCGGGCACGGGCATAAATAGCCTGGGCGCGGGCCTGCCCATCGGGGAGGGCCAGCAGGGCTTTATAAAGAGGAGTTAAAAATTTGCGCCGGCCCACGCGCAGCAAAAAACGCTGGGTGGCTTCCTCGGCTGGCAGATGCCCCGTAGCCAGCGCCACGGGTAGCCAAGCCGTCAGAATTTCGGCGTTACCAGATTGGGTGAGCTCGAAGGCCGCATCCAACTCCGCGATTTGCCCCCTGGATAAATCGGTGGGCAGGCCTTGTATAAAATATACCCACTCATGCGTGCTCCACTCCGATACTACTAGGTCAGCGGCCGGGGTGCCGCGTTCCCACTGACGGCGCGCAGCATCAACGGCCGCGAAGCGCTCGGAGGTTACCGCCGGGGCCACGCTCGGAATGCCGGGGCCGTTGATCCAGGCGTCCAGCTGTAGCTTTTCTTCCAGGTCCGGTTCCTGGTCCAATAGCTCGCGGCGCAGGTAAGCCACAAAGGAAGCAGTGTCCATACTCTGAAAACTGTGCTGCGCGAAGTATTCCTTTATAAAGGCGTCGAGGCGGGGGCGGCCTATCAGGCTCTCAAGAGTAAGGAGGAGGTAGTTGCCTTTTTCGTAGGCAATATCATTGAGTCCTTCGTCAGGGTCGCGGCCGGCCAGGTTGAGGTAGAGGTGGGTGTCGGGACTCTGGGGGCCAATTTCCTCAATAGTATGGAGCAGCGCATTATGGCCCAGCATCTGGAGCATATCGGCATAGGCCGGACCATAGAGCTTCTCCATAATCCGCCGCTCAAAGTAAACGGTGAAGCCTTCATTGAGCCAGAAATCGTTCCACGTTGCATTTGTAACTAGGTTGCCCGACCAGGAATGCGCAAGCTCATGCGCTATTAAACTGGTCAGGCTACGATCACCGGTAATAACGGTAGGTGTTACAAATGTTAATCTTGGGTTCTCCATTCCACCAAATGGAAAGCTGGGGGGCAAAACCAATAGATCGTATTGTTCCCAGCGGTACGGCCCATACAGAGCCTCCGCCGTGGCTACCATTTTTTCAAGGTCTCTGAACTCCGAGGCTGCCGCTGACAAGGTAATCGGTTCGGCGTATATGCCCGTGCGAGCACTGATGGGAGCGTAGCTCAGATCGCCCACGGCCAGAGCCATAAGGTAAGCGGGAATGGGCTGCGTCATGCGAAAGTGGTACTCGCCCTGCGGCTCTTTCACCTGCGGATTCTCCGCGCTCATCAGCGCCAGCAGATGGGTCGGCACCCGAACCCAGGCGTCGTAGGTGAAGCGCACGCCGGGCGAGTCCTGGCAGGGGAGCCAGGTGCGCGCCAGAATTGCCTGTGATTGAGTAAACAGAAGTGGCTGCTCCCGGCCAGCGGTCTGGGCAGGTGCCAGCCATTGCAAAGCGGCTGCTTCGGGTGAGGTCTGGTAGCGAATGGTGATGGCCGTAGTCGCCGGCGTGATAGCTATGCGCAGGGCCTGACCCAGCACAGGGTCGGGAGCTGCCAACTCGTAGGTGGCAGCTGTACCATCGGGGCCATCGAGCAATACGGACTCTATCTGAAGGTCGCGGGCATCAAGATATATTTCGGAGGTGCCGCTAAGGTTAGTAAACTGCCAGGTGGCCTGCCCTATGAGTTTTCGCGCGGTAAAGTCTACGCTCAGCTCAAGGGTTAAGTGGTGGACCCGGACTTCGGCGGGGCGGGCATAGCTGTGAGGATCGGCTGTAGAGAAAGAGGCAGAAACAGGGGAGGTGGGCATTGGTAGAATCCAAAAAGTGCGGTTTAATCTTTTCCTCAAAAAGGAAGGCGGGGAAAGTAAAGGTAGCCAAAACTGGTGCTGCCGGGCGGCAATGTGGTATACAAGTGTGGAAACAAAACGTGTATATTGCCAACTGAGGCGTATTTAGCCCCCCGCGGAAACTTCGCGGGACTGAATACAGTAGAACGCCCAAGCCGCCGACAGGGACCTATCTTAGGGTAGGTTTTGTTGGGGAGGTTGCTTGGTAATACCTGCGTTTCTTGTCGCTTCTTTATTTACATATGAAATCTCTCTTTCGCTTTTCTTTTCTCACCACCTTCATAGTTTGGCTGCTGGGCCTTACAGTGCTTGCCGTGTCCTCATCGTGCAGCCAGGATCAGAAGGCTCAGATTAAGGACGCTCTCCTCGGTGCCCTCACTAGAGTTGGTGGCCCTCAGCCCAGGCTTGACAGCACGTACGTGATCCGACAAATGAGTGCTGAGCCCGCTTTCAAGGAGCACATTGAGTGGGGTAAAAAGTTTTACAAAGAGCGAGACTACCGCTTGGGCTGGTTCCGCAACCACGAGTTAGTTCCTCAGGTCAAAACAATGCTCGGTGTGCTCGACAAAGCTGCCGATGAAGGATTAGATCCCAAAAACTACAAAATCAAGGATTTTGACAAGCTTTTTGCCAATCTGGAGGCCGCGCAATCTGATTCGAGCAAGCGCAATGCCCTGGAAAAGGAGATTGACGTGGCTTTATCGAGCACGTATTTCAACTGGGCCTCCGACTTTTATCGGGGAACAGTAAGCCCCCAGGAAGTCAAGAATATAGATTGGCGGGTAAAGCGTAACAAGATTAAGCTGCATAAGGCCCTGATGACTATTCTTCAGGAGCGGGAAAGCACGTACCCTTATTACGAATTTGAGCCGCTGCACCCAGAATACAACGCCCTGAAAAAAGCGCTGGCCGACTATCGGGCGTTACAGCGCAACGGTAGCTGGCCTACTATTCCGGCCGGGACAAATCTGAAACCAGGAAGCTCATCGCCGGCCGTTGCGCAGTTGCGGCAGCGGCTGCTGGGGAGTAAATCCGAGCCCGCTGCTACCCCGGTGCAGCCCGTAAATAACACCGGCACCGCCACCGCATCAACCACTGCTACGGCTCCAGCCGCTGTCTACGAAGGCGAATTGATACATGCTGTTAAGGCCTTTCAAACGCAAAATGGACTCAGGGCCGACGGTGTAGTTGGGGGCGAAACCCTGCGGCTACTCAACGTGCCGTTGGCGGATCGCATCGATCAGATTATGCTGAATATGGAGCGTTGGCGCTGGATTCCAAAACGATTGGAACCGGATTATTTGCTGGTTAATATTCCCGATTACAAGCTCCACGTTGTGGAGGACAACAAGGAAGTGTTCAATATGCGGGTGATCGTAGGCAAGACTTTAAATGCCACGCCGGTGTTCAGTGATAAGGTGGAGTACGTGGTTTTGTCGCCTTACTGGAACGTGCCCATGAGCATCATCCAAAAAGAACTGGCTCCCAAACTAGCCAATGATCCAAGCTACCTGGACCATCTGGATATGGAAGTGGTGAAAGGATATGGAGCCAAAGCGGTGCCCGTCGACCCCGGCTCCATCGACTGGACTAACGTGGACGAGAAGACATTTAAGTATACGCTGCGTCGTCGTCCGGGCCCCAAAAACGACTTGGGTGAGGTCAAGTTTATCTTCCCTAACTCCGACGATATCTACCTCCACGACACCCCCAACGACGAGCTATTCAGCCAAAATAAGCGCGGCTTTAGTCACGGCTGCGTACGGGTGGAGGAGCCCATCAAGCTGGCCGAATACCTGCTCCGCAACAAGCCCGGCTGGAACCGGGAAACCATCCTGGACACCATTCAGGCCCGCAAAGAAAAGTATGTGACGCTGGCTGAGAAGCTGCCCGTGTACCTGGTCTACTTCACTGCCTGGGTAGGTGATGACGGCACCGTCCATTTCCGCGACGACATATACGGCCACGATAAGGTGCTGGCCAAGCAGTACTTCAACTAAAGGTTCCTTGTTCGGCCTGTCTCTCTTTACGGAGACTGCCTAGATTTCCTGGGCAGCAAAAGCCCCCGCGACACTAGGTCATGGGGGCTTTTGCTGCCCAGGAAATCTAGGCAGTCTTGCTTACTTTGTCTCCGTATCTGGTTTAGAGAAGTCTGTTGAGATAGCAGTTGACTGCAACAGTTGCGTCTAAGACAGCTTGATTTGTAATTGACATTTGTAAACCATATCGACAGTAGTTACTGATGTTAACATTAGTAACTAGTAGCAGTAAAGCAGTTTATAAATGTAACTAAAGTGTTGATATGGCTATGATTCACTTATACTCGTACATTTGTAAATCATTTGTACCGCACGTAGTATGGTTGAGCGCATTCGGCAGATTCTCCAGACCCGGCAATTGAGCCCTACTCAATTTGCCGATGTTTTGGGCTTGGCGCGACCCATTATCAGCCATGTACTCAGTGGGCGCAATAAACCCAGTCTGGAAGTGGTACAAAAGATAATTGCGGCCTTTCCAGATTTGTCGCTGCCCTGGCTGCTCAGCGGACAGGGGCCAATGCTAGCTACCGCAGCGGCTACACTAACGGCGGCAGTTGCGCCGGGCTTGATGCCGGTTGCGGAGCCTAAACGCGCTAAACGTCCTGCAACACTCGACTCTGATCCTTTAGCTGCGTCCCCAGCTGCTCCTACACTGCCATTGCCCGCCGCTGAGCCGCCTCGTGTAGTGACTCCCGCAACGTCTGCCGCCATGCCGGTAGAGGCTCCGCGCACCGCGCCGCTGTCCCTAGAGCCTGCACTGCCAAATGCAGCGGCGTCGGCTGCGGTTTCTAATACTGCCTCCCAGGGCGCAACGATGCCCGCACAGAGTCCATCGGCTGCCTCCGATATGCTATCTGCTTTTGGGGAACCAGGCAAAACCATTCGTCGCATCGTTATTTTTTATCACGATGGCACCTTTTCTGCATACCAGCCAGAAATGATGGGGTAAGGCGTCTTTGCTCATTTAAATGATGTGTATAGCCGCGCACAACACGGCTCAAGATAATACCTGATAGCGCCTTATCCGTGCCTAACACACAGCTTAGTTGCCCCTGTGTAACGCTTGGTCGCGTGGATCATTTAGGGGCTTATTATTCTCATAAACAGCTTTTGTACTGAGTACTGTACAATTGCTGATGGCCTACTCGGCTTATTGAAAATTAACCTGTTTTACGCTAAGATAAAGCCAGTAATATCTATGACAGGATAGCCAGCTAGATGAATAAAATTATAGTTATTACTACTCTTTCTTGATGCATATAGTTTTGTATATATAAATTATATAAAATGCTATAAATCAGTTGTTTACTATTGCTTAGTTCTAGCTAAGCTAGTGACTTATTTCTGCGCTAAGCCTATTTGCTGTTTTAACGGTTGGTTACAAAAAAGGACCCGTCGTCAATACATGCTTCGTATTACGGCAGATTAACTTAAATGCTAACAATGTTGACAGAGTGTTTGTATGAGAAAAATCAAAGGAAGGCTGCTGATAAGATCCGCTAACAGTGTTAGCAGGCGAGACGGCATCTGGTCAAAACTGAAGTTTGTTGAGGATCTAAAAAGAGCTTCTCAAAAAACTCTTCCTTTTAAGTGGATTGAGTAAAGATGGATAGGAGGCAGTTGCCAAATGTTATCTAGTTGCCGGGGTGAGTCAAAGCTTTGGTAGTGGATAAAGACCTAACCCAGGTAACTAGTAAAGCACAGGCGAAGCTTTTTGATGATAGCTACTGATTAACTCAGGTCAATGCCAAGCCCGGCAGTTGGGAGTTTTGATAGGGGGTGCTTACCTTTGGAGCATGAAAAAATTCCGTCTGCTTCTGCTGTTTGCTTCCTGCACCTCGCTCTTTATGACGACCTCCTGCTCAGTGCCACCAAGCGCTGAGGAAGATCCTAATGCTGATGCCGCCTACAAGCGCGCCCATCGCACGGAGATGTACCGCAAAGCGCAGAGCAGCGAACCTTCCATTCAACAGTAGTCTCTTCAAGGTAGCCAGCCTTGGCTGTCTTAGCTTGGTAGACAGACTTCAGGACATAACGCAGAAGCCCCACCCGACTCAAGTCGGGTGGGGCTTCTGCGTTGCTGTTCAATGTGCCTTTGAAAGACAAGCCTGCTGTTAGCTAACCAAAGCCGCTACTTGCTGCTCTGGGGCCGGGGCCGGAACGGGCTGGGGGGCAAAATCGGGGAGAACAATACCGGCTAGAAGAGAATTCTCCAGCAAGTCGGCCCAGGTGCGTAGGTACAGCACTACGTCGTCACGCTGATTGTGGCGCAGGGAGTTGCGGCGCTCAAAGGGAATGGCCGCCCGAATAGTGGGGTCGGCGAGGCGTTCGAGGTGAGTCAGGTCCTGGCGGGAAAAGCCCAGGGCCAGCATTTCATCGATGGTTTGATCAATGGGCAAGCCGCTGGTGGGGCAGTAGTCGATGAGCTGCCGCTCCCAGTCGCCGTAGCGCTGCATGGCGCGGGCATGAATCTCGGCTTTGGTAAGACGAGTGACGGTTTGGGCGAGGTGGCCGCAATTGCAGCTACCCATGTGGCCCCATTGATAAGGAGCCTGGGTGGCAAGGCGCTGAGCCGTATCGCGCAGGACCTGAATAACGGGAAGAGTGCTCTTAGCCATACAAGGTAGATCGGGTTGGGACAAGTACTAGATGACTTCCAAGGTTATAAGGTGAAAGAACACCGTTTTGTTTCACAAAAAAGCGGGACCGACTTATCGTCGGCCCCGCCTTTGGGTTATCCTTTCACAGGACTAGTGACCACTACCGCCGCTGCCGTAGCGACGACGATTTTGCCCCCCAGCGCTGCTACCGCTGCTCGTACGCTCGCCACCGGCGGGCCGAGGCGAAGAAGAGCGAGGGCCAGCGGCTGGGCGCCCCTGACCACCGCGGCTGGCTGACTCAGCGCCAGCACGCGGCGGACGTGCGCCACCGCCACCATCACGGCTAGGGCGGGCGGGACGACCAGCGGGGCCTTTCGGACGCTGAATTGATTCGCGACCGTTCAGCAGCACCGGCGCAATTGCCGTAGACCGGTACGGGTGCGTAGCCACGTCGATCTGCCGACGAATCAGCTTCTGGATATCCTGGAGGTAAGCGCGCTCTTCATCTTCGCAGAAGGAAAGGGCAATACCGTTGGCTCCGGCCCGGCCCGTGCGACCAATGCGGTGCACGTAGGTTTCGGGCTCGTTCGGAATTTCGTAGTTGATGACGTGGGTCAGCTCGTCCACGTCGATGCCGCGGGCGGCAATATCGGTGGCGACCAGTACGCGGATACTGCCGGCCTTGAAGTTAGACAGCGCGCGCTGGCGGTGGTTCTGCGACTTGTTGCCGTGAATAGCTTCGGCGGCAATGTCGGCTTTCACCAGCGTCTTGACCACTTTATCGGCCCCGTGCTTGGTGCGCGTAAACACGAGCACGCGACGGATATTCTTGTCGGCGAGCAAATGCTCCAGCAAGTCCGCTTTGTCGTGCTTATCGACCATGTACACGGCTTGCGAAACCGTATCGGCCGTGCTGGACACGGGCGTAACGGCCACTTTCACTGGGTTAGGCTTCAGAATAGTGCTGGCAAGCTCCTGAATAGGGCCCGGCATGGTTGCCGAGAAAAACAGGGTCTGGCGAGCGGTCGGCAGCTTGGGCAGCACGCGCTTGATATCGTTGATAAAGCCCATATCCAACATGCGGTCGGCCTCGTCGAGCACGAAAACTTCCACATGGCGCAAGTCTACGAAGCCCTGGTTCATCAAGTCGAGCAGACGACCGGGAGTAGCAATGAGGACTTCCACGCCACGACGCAGCGCGTTGGTTTGGGGTAATTGGCCCACGCCGCCGAAAATAACGGTGTGGCGCAGCGGCAAATGGCGGCCGTAGGCGCCGAAGCTTTCCCCAATCTGGATGGCCAGCTCGCGGGTAGGCGTAAGCACCAGACAGCGAATGCGCGAGTGCGATACATGCGCTACTTTGGCCGTCTGGGTTAGAATTTGAAGAATTGGAACAGTAAAGGCGGCGGTTTTGCCGGTGCCCGTTTGGGCTACGCCCAACAAATCGTGGCCTTCCAGCACCTGCGGAATAGCCTGCTGCTGAATAGGGGTGGGGATGGTGTACCCTTCCTCGTGCAGGGCACGGAGGATAGGATCAATCAGATTGAGTTCGTCGAATGACATTGAAAAAGATAAAAGGAGCCACCCCTAACTAATACGGTAGGCGGCAGCCGACAAAAACGCGGCTTGAAAAACCGGTCGAAAAAGAGAAAAAAGCCCCCCAGCGGAGCCGGGAGCGGTAGCGGATTGCGGCGGATGAGCGTATAACCAGAGCCAGGCGCCGCGCCTGGCTCAGTTATTTCCGATAAAATCCAACGTTTACACGCCAAGCTCACGACCTATGAACATAAAGGACCGGAAAATCCTTTACGAAGGCTTTTACAAACTTAGTCAACTCACGGTGCAGGATGGCTCCGAGGAGTACCAGCGCATCCGATTCGAGCCCGGTGAGGCCGTAGCGGCCCTGGTACTGGATACCACTCGCCAACGTTATTTACTAGTCCGTCAGTTCCGAGTGGGCGCGGAGGCCGACGTACTGGAGATTCCGGCTGGTATGCTCGATAAGGAAGGGGAAACCCCCGAAGAAGCCCTGCGTCGTGAGATAAAAGAAGAATTAGGGTACAAAGTTGATCATTTAGAGCAAATAATCCAGATGTACCCTTCGCCGGGGGCCAATGCGGAGCGCATTACCATTTATTACGCCGAGGTAAGTGAAAAAATCGCCCCCGGCGGCGGTGAGGCCGGCGAGGGCGAAAAGTTGAAGGCAGAAGAGTTTACTTGGCAGGAATTGCTGCAAGAGCCCATCCAGGATGCCAAAACGCTGATAGCCGTGCAATGGGCGCAGCTGCGGAAGCTTGAAGAGGGAACTAGCCCTGCGGATCTACCACGTACTCGAAGTTCTGCTGGAGCTTGGAGTCGGTGATGATGACAGTGAGCGGCTGGGGCGTTTCCGTTTTAACAAATGGAATAATGCGCTCACTTTTGTACAGGTCGCGGTTCCAGAAGCGGCCGGTGCCAGCTGCTGGTGTTTTATTATATACTTCCTCTCCTGCTTTATTCTTGGCCGTGATGCTGAGCAAGCTGGGGTCGGCGTTCTGCGCACCGCGCCGATACATGATTACCACCAGGTTGCCGCCGGCGGGCAGGCTGTTGAAACGGCGTTGATACGTTGTGTCGGCCCAGTTGTTCATCTTCCGTAGGGCGTTAATTTCGGTAAGCAGCTCCTCGTAGGGGCGGTAAGCCAGGCGTGTGGCGGTGCCGTTAGCCTCGGAATCTTCGCCGGTATTTTTGGTCACGTTGGAGATATAGGCGCAATCCTTATCCTTTTGGGGAATCATGTAGCGCTGCTTGCGCTCTTCCTTCTCCTTTTCTTTATCCTTGCTCTTTTGGCTTTTTTGGGCCGTAGCAGCAAAAGATAATAGTAGGCAGCAGAGGAGTAAAAGTTTTTTCATGGGATAAATAGGAAATGGAGATGCGCTGTAGCGCGTGTATAAGTTAAGAGGAGCGGCGCCTAAAGCTCAGCTTGGCGGTATAGTCGGGCCACAGCAAAAAGCGTGACAAACCCATAATACCTGCGTAACCCTGGCGTCATAGGCTGCTCCGATCTTTGCGGTGGGTAAACCTGCTTTGGCTTATGCACGCTCCTGTTATCCTGCCGCTGCTGTGCCGTTTGGTTCGGTGGCTGGCGTACGCACTCTGCCAGTTGGCACTTCTCGTAGCTTTTGGGCTGCGCGCCCTCGCTGGGGGGCATTTCCCGTTTAGATTCGGTGGGCACACGGCAGCGAAGGCCACGTTTTTGCCCCCCAATGGCCGCCACTTGCCGCCTGCGGCGCCCCCGGCCCAACACCACCGCACTAGCCGCCTAATGGGAAAGAAAAAGAAAGCCGCCAAGGGCCGCCGCGTCGCCGTGGCCGTCATCTCCGACGTGCACCTGGGCACCTACGGTTGCCACGCCGAAGAGCTGCTGCGCTACCTCAAAAGTATTCGGCCTAAAGTGCTGGTACTCAACGGCGATATTGTAGATATCTGGCAGTTCAGCAAAAGCTATTGGCCCGCTTCGCACATGCGCGTGGTGCGCCACCTGGCCGGCCTGGCGGCCAAAGGCACGCCTATTCATTACCTCACCGGCAACCACGATGAGCTCCTGCGCAAATTTACCGGCACCCGCTTGGGGGCCCTCAGCATTGCCAATAAGCTGGTGCTTGACCTGCCGGGCGATGGCAAAGCCTGGCTTTTCCACGGCGATGTGTTCGACGTGACCATGCAGCACTCCAAGTGGCTGGCCAAGCTGGGTGCCCAAGGCTACGATGCCTTGATTCTACTTAATCGACTGGTCAATTTCATGTTGCAGAAAATGGGAAGGCCCCGTGTAGCGTTGTCAAAGGCTGTGAAAGACAGAGTGAAAGGAGCCGTGAGCCTGGTAAGCAACTTTGAGCAAACCGCCGCCGGCATTGCCGCCGACGAGGGCTACCGCTACGTGGCCTGCGGGCACATACATTGCCCCGAAATCAAACCTATACACACGGCCAAAGGCGAAGTGACTTACCTGAATTCCGGGGATTGGGTCGAAAACCTGACCGCCCTGGAATACTGCGCCGACACGGGCTGGCAACTCTACCGCTACGCCGACGACCCGCTCATGCAGCAGCCCGCCGAAGCGGAAACGGATTCTGATACCGATGAGGTTGCTGGTGCTCTGGAAGCGGCACTGTTTGAGGAAATTATGACTGGGAAGTAAGAGAGTGGTCCTGCGACTTTTTCTGTCGTAGGACCACTATCGTTAAACGACCTCAGGCGTTTGCCAACATCAGCAACGATAGTGGTAGTACGACTTTGGAGTCGTACTACCACCCTGAAAGCCTCATACTTGTCCCTGTTAATCAGCCTGCTTTTTACATAACCCAAATAAATGCCGAAATAGCAGGGGGCTGCTAGCTCAGCAGTTGCTCTCTTCTTTTCAACCCTCAAAAAATCTACCCTTGCCCCGTATTCTTTACGCCATTCAAGGCACCGGCAACGGCCACCTGAGCCGGGCCCGCGATATTATTCCATTGCTCCAGGAGCGCGCTTCCCACCTCGATGTGCTCGTGAGCGGTCCGCCCGCCGATCTGGCTCTGCCGTTTCCGGTGCAATACCAATTTCATGGCATGGGGTTCGTATTTGGCAAAAAGGGTGGAATCAGCTTCTCTAAAACATTTGGGCAAGTAAACGCGCCTGCCTTCGTGCGCGAGATGCGCCAGCTGCCGGTAGAGCAGTACGACTTGGTTATCAACGACTTTGAGCCGGTGTCGGCGTGGGCCTGCCGGCTCCGCAACGTGCCGTGCATTGCGCTAAGCCACCAGAGCGCGGTGCTCACTAAAAATGTCCCCCGGCCCAAGCGCTCAGACGTGGTGGGCCGCACCGTACTTAAACATTACGCCCCAGCCACAGCCCACTACGGCTTCCACTTCGACCGCTACGACCCCGGCACCCACACGCCCGTTATCCGAAATCAGGTGCGCGAGCTGACGCCTACCAACGAGGAGCACTACACCGTGTATCTGCCCGCTTACGATGAGGAAACCCTGGTGGCGCGCCTGCGCTACCTGAGCCGCACCACGCGCTGGGAAGTATTCAGCAAGCATAGCCAAAAGGAGGCCGAGCACGGCAATGTGCGCGTGCGCCCGGTAAGCGGCGCGGCCTTCACCGACAGCCTGGCGCGCAGCGCCGGGGTACTTTGCGGTGCGGGCTTCGAAACGCCCGCCGAGGCGCTGTTTTTGGGTAAAAAGCTGGCCGTGGTGCCGATGAAAAATCAATATGAGCAGGCTTGCAACGCCGCTGCCCTAGCCAAGCTGGGCGTGCCCGTAGTGAAAGGTCTCAAGGATAAGCACCTAGATGGCCTCGACCAATGGCTGCGGTTTGGCGAACCTATCCCCGTAAACTATCCCGACGAAACGGCTGCTGTGCTGGATAAGCTACTGCGGGAGCACCTGCAATAGGCGCTGGGGAAGCTATTGGGAGCGCCAGGGTCAGAAGCGGACTTTGGTCATGAATCCTTTTCCGTCTGTGATGTACACTTGCTTAAAGCCTAATTCGGTTAACTCGCTGCGCACCTGCTGGATCACAAAATCTTTGTTGGCTGCATTGAAAGCCGGCGAAGTAAGCGTGATAACATCGGCTTGCGCCCCCGCGACGCTAGCTCGCACGTCCAGCTCTTTGGAAATAGCATCCTCGGGCAACTCCTGGGCATAATATTTCTTGAAATCATCGGGGAGCTGGTCGGCATGGGCGCGGCGTGCGGCTATTTCAAGCCGGGTTTCCGCTGCCCGCTGCTTCGCAGCAGCTATTTCAGCAGCAGAGGGCGGGGCCGGGGCGCGTACTATCCGGACGGCAGTAGGCGGAGCGGGAGCAGTCGGCTTGTCTGCCGCGACATCAAGGGTTGAGGCTGAGTCAGCTGCTGACTCCAGAGAAGGAGTGTTGGTAGCTGAGCCCTGCGCCGGCCTAGTAGTGGCTACCGAGTCCGTAGTAGTCATTGGCAGACCAGTGGCGGCCGGCCGAGGTTCATTGCGGCTAACGCTCACTTGCTGGGTCGAAGGTTTTGCGACAGAATCGGGCATTGGCCGGTTGAGGCGGCCAATAGCAAAGGCAGCCACAAAAGCGAGCAGACTAAGCCCTATGATTCCTAAAAGGGCATTCATATTCATAGCTGGGAAGTTAAATGGCGAATAAACGGCCAATTTTACTTTTCATATCCACTGGTAATGCTCAACTAAAATCTGCGATTTCAAAGCGTAGTAGATAAGGGAGTGCGCTGCCTTTGCCGCCACAAAACAGCCGTTTCCGTGGCGGCAAAGGCTTCGTAGCAGGTCGATTCAATAACTCACGCTGCGCCAAATAAATTAATGTATGACGTACAGAAAACTCTGTATTCACGCCGAAAGTTGCCTTTCAGCGAAAGTCACGCGTTTATCTCCTTGCTCTGCTTACGCGTATGCTTAGTCAAAAATAAGCAGACCAGATACGTCACTTTCCTTGGTCCACGCGTCGGTGCCTGCTTACCTTAGCTGTTGTTTGAATGCCTGATTTCGCTGCTGCCTTACCCGCCGCTTTCTTCCCCTCAACTGCCCCCCCGGCCTATTCCCGCGCCGATTTTGGCCCCGATTTTCAGTGGGGCGTAGCGGCGGCCGCCTACCAGACCGAGGGCGCCTGGGACGCCGATGGCAAAGGCCCCAGCATCTGGGATGAGTTCGTGCGACGGCCTGGGAAAATCCGGGGCAGCTCCCACGGCCAGGTAGCCACCGATTTCTACCACCGCTGGCCCGCCGACCTGGAGTTGATGCGGCAGCTCAACATTCCCAACTTCCGCTTCTCGGTGGCCTGGTCGCGGGTGTTGCCGAACGGTACCGGGGAAGTGAATCCCAAAGGGTTAGATTTCTACGACCGGCTGGTGGATGGCTGCCTCGAGCGCGGCATCACGCCCTGGCCCACGCTCTACCACTGGGATTTGCCCGCCGCCCTCCAGCAGCGCGGTGGCTGGACCAACCGCGGCATCGTAGGCTGGTTCGCCGACTACGCCCAGCACGTAGCCGCCTGCCTCGGCGACCGGGTGCGGAATTGGATGGTGCTCAATGAGCCCATGGTCTTTACCGGCGCGGGCCACATGATCGGCATTCACGCGCCCGGCCGGCGGGGCCTGGGGGGCTTTTTAGCGAGCACCCACCACGCCGCGCTGGCCCAGGCCGAGGGCGGCCGGGCCCTGCGCGCCACGCTGCCGGCTACGGCCCAAATCGGCACCACGTTTTCCTGCTCTCACCTCACGCCCTGGCGCCCTCAACTAGCCCGCGACCAGCGCGCCACCGCCCGCGCCAATGCCATTCTCAACCGCCTCTTCGTGGAGCCGGCCCTGGGTCTGGGCTACCCTGTGGCTGATGCCCCTGTGCTGGGCTGGCTCAACCGCTACCTAAAACCCGGCGACGAGCAGCGCCTGCCTTTCGCCTTCGACTTCTGGGGCATCCAGAACTATACGCGCGAGGTGGTGCGCCACTCGCCCTACGTGCCGCTGGTGTGGGCCAAGCTAGTGGGTGCCGCCGAGCGCGGCGTGCCCCACACTACCATGGGCTGGGAGGTGTACCCCGAGAGCATCTACCACATGCTCAAGCAGTTCAGTAGCTACAAAAATGCCCCCCGCCTGCTCGTAACCGAAAACGGCGCCGCTTTCCCTGACGAGCTCATAGCCGGCCGCGTGCCCGACGCGGACCGGCAAGCCTTCCTGCGGGCCTGCATCGCCCAGGTGCTGCGCGCCAGGCGCGAAGGTGTGCCGGTGGATGGCTATTTCGCCTGGTCGTTCACCGATAACTTCGAGTGGGCAGAGGGCTACAAGCAACGCTTCGGCCTGGTCCGCGTGGACTACGACACCCAGCAGCGCACCGTGAAAGACTCCGGCCATTGGTACGCGGGGCTGCTGGGGGGCAAAATGGCGTGAGTAGCGGGCTGGGCCTTGATACGCCACGCTTCTAAACCGTCATGCCGAGCGGCAGCGAAGCATCTCGCGTGCTGATGTTGTGGTAGTGTAGTAACCCAACCACAAAGGCGGTCATGCTGAGCAACGCGAAGCATCTCGCTCGCGCCGTTAGATTACTAACCTCACGTCAGCACGCGAGATGCTTCGCGTTGCTCGGCATGACGGGCTGTTCTACTGATTTTATTCTGTAGATGACTCTAAACCTAATAGTTGCCCCCCACAACCCGCTTGTTCAGCCGGGCCATACCCGCCGGAAACGCCAGTAAGCGCTGGGGGGCTTTTTGGGTGTGCGTGGTATCGGTGAGGGCGTGCATAAAGGCCAGCAGGTCGCTTTTTTCGGCTTTGGTAAGGTTGAGCTTTTCGGGCGGAAGGGTTTGGTTGGGCACGTCGAGGCCCAGGCCTGCGCCGCCACCCCGGTCGTAGAACTCAATCACCTCTTCTAAGGTCTGGTAGGCGCCATTGTGCATGTAGGGCGCCGTGAGGGCGATGTTACGCAGGGTGGGTGTTTTAAAAGCATGACGCTGCCACTCAATGCCTTGCAAGCGAAACTTGCCTGGGTCTGGATCAATGGTTTTGGGGTGAAGGCTGGCTTGGGCGGGTACGCCCAGAATCTCGGTTTCGGTACGCTCGAAAGTCGGCGCCACGTTGCCGTTGAAGAGAGGCATAAAATGACAGGTGCCGCATTTGCCCTTACCCATATATACGTTGAAGCCGCGCCGGGCCGCCGCATCCAGCACTGCTGTTTCGCCCCGCACGTAGCGGTCGAAGGGCGAGTTGAGGCGCACGAGAGAGCGGACGTAGCTAGCCAGGGCGCGCTGCACCTGGTTTTCGGTAATAGTCGCCTTGGTAGCGTCCGTGGTTTCAAAAGCTTGGGCAAATGCCACTTGATACGCCGGACTCTGGCGCAGCAGGGCGGCGGCGCGGACCAGGGAGCCGTGCATTTCGGTGGGATTGGTCAGCACGTCGGCGGCCTGGTCTTCGAGGTAGGTCAGGCGGCCGTCGTGGTACTGGGTGCGCTGCAGGGCCGCGTTTAGCAGGGTAGGCGCATTGCGGCTCACGGTGCCCTTGCCGGCAAAAGCCACGCTGCGGGTCCGGTTTTCGGCAAAGCCGCGGGCGGGCTGGTGGCAGGAAGCACAGCTTCGGCTACCATTACCCGACAGGGCCGGATCAAAAAACAGCTGCTGGCCTAGGGCTACCTGCGCCGGCGTGGTGCGCGCATCGCTTTGGGGGGCAAAATAATCGGGGTTGAAAGCTGCCGAATCGAACAGCGTAGCGACGCTGGCCCGCAACGCCCGCGCCTCCGTAAATTCCGGAATACCCAAGGCCAACTGCGCCTGCCGAAGCTGCTGGGACAAAGGATTGGCGTATTTGGTCAGAAAAATGAGCTGGTCGAAATCAGTGGTCGGGGCGCTTTTCAAATAAGCCAGACTAGTAGTCAACGTCTGGTCAAGACGCCCGGCCAGGGCCGCGTCGCGGGTACGCAGGGCGGGGGCGTAGGCTGCCAAAGTGGCGCGTAGGGCCTGTAAACTGGCCACGGCCTCCAGCACCGCTGCTTCTGGCGAGGCGGGCGTATCGAAGCCCGGCAGGCCCAGCGTCACGACCCGGAACACGCCCAGGCGCAGAGCGTCAAACACATGCCGGTCGGTGAGCACTAGAATAGCGGCCGAGTTGCGCAAGCCGCGCAGGGAGCTGCGGGTCAGAGCTAGCTGGTTGAGCAATGCGGCATGTTGATCGGGGGCGTAGGCTTCGGGGTAGAAGTAGGTTTCGATTACCTGTAAGCCCTCCGGCATGATCTTACGCTGCTCCTGGTCGTAGTCGGCCACTTCAATAATGGCCGGCCCATTCAACAGCTTCGCCAACGAAGCCTGGTAGTATTCGGCCAGAAACTCCACTTGCTTATAGCGCTGCCGGGCCTGCCGGAACGCCCGCCGCTGGGCCGCTATTGGAGCATTCGTCTCCACGCTTTTTCCCAGCCGCACCAGCGCCGAATCGAGCAAAACCAGGTTCTGGCAATACGTAGCCAGTACCTGCTCGGTGGGCCTCGTCGCTCCCTGCCGAACAGCGCTAGCCTCGGGGCGTTGGCAGGCCATAGGGCCGAGCAGCGCCGCCGTGAATACGGCGGAAGCCAGCCAGAATAAAATCTGTAGCATCTGATTACCAGTGAATAAACAAATGAGTAAAGAAGTTAATTATACAAATGAGGAAGCCTCGCCCTAGTTGGGCGAGGCTTCCTGACTGCTGTTTTTAGTTAGCGAGGTAGGCCGCTGATGACTACTATCTGGCTGGCCTGGCTATTGCCGTTGTTGGGCTTGGCACCACCGTCGCGGTACTTCTGGCCGGTCCAGCTGTGGGGCTGAATACACACCGTAAATGTGTTCGGGATGCCTAGCTCGTCGGATACGTCGAGCATGGCGCCGTACTCCCAGCTGCCCTTGCGCGAGAGGCTGCTGCCGGCGTTATACTTGGCCGCGTCGGCCTCGGTGCGGCGGTGGTCCAGCTCCAGCACTTTCCTCAGCCCGCCACCCTGAATGGCGTATTGATAGATGTAGGCGTCGTGGGTTTCGGGGCCGTAGCCATTAGAGTCTTCCTGCACGTACACGTAGTTCTCCGTGACGCAGATGTTGTCGGGGTTTTGAAATTCGCCGGCAATGCCGTTGCGGTCGTCGCCGTCCAGAATCAGCTCCAGGGTGCCCTTCAGCGGGTTTTTCTCATCCAGCACCAGGCGGTACACGCGCCCCCACACCGTGCGCGACTTATCGGCGTTGGCCCCGGAAGCGTCCTGGCCGGTCACGTTGAAGTAGATTTCGCGGCCGTTGCCGTTGCCGTTGCCGCCCTTGCGGTAGTCGATGTCTTCCACGCGGCCAAACTTGATGGCTTTCAGCGGATCAACCTGCGCCTGCATCTGATTGCCGGTCAGGTTCTTGTGGTCAGGAATCAGGGCAAATTCCACCGCGTGCTTCTGGCCCGTCTTGATATCCGTTTCTTTTTGGTTGAGGTCGGTGCGGCGGAGCATATACTGCTGGCCGCCGTCGAGGTCGCCCAGAATATTGCTCAGGTACAGCGCCAATTGCCCCCCAGTGGCATCGGAAGCATCTTCGCCAGTCAGAATGACGGTTTTGCCAGGGTACGCGGTTTTGGGTAGGGGTACGGCGTTTTCGGCGCTCCAGTAGCCCAGACCCCGAATTCCTTTGGCCATGCCCTGCGTGTTGTTAGGCGCGAATGGCTGAATAAGATGCGTTTGCGCATCCACCGCGCTTTCGCCGGCGCTCAGAAACACGGGCCCGAAGCCGTGCTCCTGGGGCGTCACCAGCGTGGCCGAGCACAGGCGCCACCGGCCCCCGTTGGAGTTCAGTACGTACTCCCCGCTCACGGGCTTAAAAGTGTTATCGAGCTGCACCCGCGAGATAGACAGGTTATCCTCGTGGTTCACGAGCATGGTGTAGCCGTTGCCATCGGGGTTGCGCAGCAGGCCCGCGCCGTCGGCCGAGCCGCCAAACATAAAGTCGGGCGAGGCGGGCAGCACATCGTCGGAGCTGATGAGGGAGTAAATCTTGAGGTTGTCGAAGCCGGCCAAGGTCTTAACGAGCGAGGGCGTGACCGAATGGTTGGCCAGCTTCGCGGTCTTGATGGGAATGGTTGGCTGGTTGCCTTTGTCGGGGTCGCAGCTGGCTAACGCGGCACTCAGGGCCAGGGCCGACAGGGCCGCCGGGAGAGTAAGATTGTTCATAAACAAATAGTTAGGTAGGAGAGAGGGTTGTGCGGTTGCGATGCCCAAAAGTAGCGGGGCCATATTACCACCTCGTAAAGAGCCCGTTATCAAGGTGTGACGGCAGCGTTAAGAAATTACGAAGCGCGCAAAACAGGCAGTTGGGGTAGGCTGGGGGGAGGCGGGCTACCACGGCCGGCTGCGACGTGGCACGGGCTTCAGCCCGTCGCCCCTGTCTATTGGCACCTGATAGCGCAACTTCCTCGGGCGACGGGCTGAAGCCCGTGCTACGTGTATCTTGGGGGGTATTTTTGCCGGTTCAGCTTCTCCTTATGCTGCTCACCATCACCACCACTCACCAGCCCGCCACCGACTTAGGCTACCTGCTGCACAAGAATCCGGGGCGCCTGCAATCGGTGGACATTGCCTACGGGCAGGCCCACATCTTCTACCCCGAGGCCACTCCGGAGCGTTGTACCGCGGCTTTATTGCTCGACATCGACCCCGTAGCGCTGGTCCGTAACCATCGTGGTCCGGCCGGCGAAGGCTTTGCCTTGGAGCAATACGTAAACGACCGACCCTACGCGGCATCGTCCTTCCTGAGCACAGCGCTGGTGAAAGCCTTCAACACGGCCATGAATGGCACCTGCAAAGACCGGCCCGACCTTCCCGACACGCTCTTGCCCCTCGAAGCCACCATCGCTGCCCTGCCCGCGGCCAACGCCAGCCAGCCAGCTCCACCGCCTTTTTGCCCCCCTGGGCTACGAAATCGATACCGAAGCCCACCCGCTCGACCCCACCGTGCCGGCCTGGGGCGACAGCCGCTACTTCACGCTCCGCCTGCGCCACCCGGCCCGGCGTCTGCGCGACTTGCTTAGCCACCTGTACGTGCTCATTTCAGTCCTCGACAACGACAAGCACTACTACATCGGACAGGCCGAGGCCAACAAGCTCCTGCACCGCGGCGGCGACTGGCTGCCCCAGCACCCCGACCGGGAATTCATCACGCGCCGCTACCTGCGCAATCTGCGCGAGTATGTAGAGCCGACGTTGGAGCGCCTACTGGCGGGGGAGGCCTCACCCCCTAGCCCTCTCTCCCAACAAGAGGGGGAACTAGATGCTAGTATTTCTAAATCTAGTTTTGACACTGATAACTCACTTCCTAATCTAGAAACAAATATAAAAGCTAGTTCTCCCTCTCCTTGGGATAGGGGGCTAGGGGGTGAGATAATCGTTGAACAAGCTGAGAAGCAAAGCCTCCACGACCTCCGCCTCGACCGCGTAGCCGAAGAAATCCGCCGCCTCGGGGCCAAGCGCGTGCTCGACCTGGGCTGCGGGGAAGGCAAGCTAGTGCGCCGCCTGCTTAAAATGCCGCACGTCGAGAACATTCTGGGTATGGACGTGTCGCACCGCGAGCTGCAACGCGCCCACGAGCGCCTGCATATAGTAGAAATGCCCCCCAAGCAACGCGAGCGAATCACGCTCGTGCAAGGCTCTCGGCTCTACCACGACCCGCGCCTCAGCGGCTACGACGCGGCGGCCGTGGTCGAAGTCATCGAGCACCTCGACGAAAGCCGGCTAGCAGCGTTTGAGCAGGTGGTATTCGGCCGCGCCCGTCCCGGCGCTGTGCTTGTCACTACGCCCAACGCCGACTACAACCAGCGCTACGAAACGCTATCCGCCGGGGAGTTCCGCCACCAGGACCACCGCTTCGAGTGGACGCGGGCGCAGTTCGCGGCTTGGGCGGCAGGAGTTGCTGAGCGCCACGGCTACCGCGTGCGTGTGGAGGCGCTGGGGCCAGAGGCGGAAGAAGTAGGCACGCCCTCGCAGCTGGCGGTGTTTGAGCGGTGATTAATGCTTACAGCAACGCGAGATGGCCCAGCGCTACTTATCGCACTAGCTCTGAAAATATTATCGCCAAGAGCACCGTGAGATCAAGAGGCTTCGGAGGAACATAGCTGGCAGCATTTCCGCTATCAAAGTCTATTTGAATGTTGCCAAAAATATTAACCTATATATAGCGGATTCACGAACGGTGTACGTGATAGCCGCAGTGGTTAAACCACGCTTTGGCATCGTCGCCGGTAATCCACTCGACAGCGGTTTGAATGGCCGCTTCCAGCGCCTGGCCCGTACGGGCCTGCGCTTGGCGTAAGTTAGTCTTGAGCTTGCTCCACGCCTGCTCGACGGGCGTGAAATCGGGCGAGTAGGGTGGTAAAAACAGCACCTCGACGCCGCGAGCGGCCAGTCCTTCCCGCAGCCCGCCGAGCTTGTGCACGGCTAGATTATCGAGCACCAGCACGTCACCGCGGCGCAACTGCGGTCCCAGCACGCGGCCTACGTAGAAGGCGAAGCGGCGCTGGTTCAGCGCCCCAGCCAGCACCTGTACGGCCGTGAGCCCGCGCACGCCCAACGCCCCAATCAGCGTCAGGCTCCGCCCACGCGTCAGCGGCACAGCCCCGCCCACGCGACGGCCGCCCGGGGCCCGGGCGTAGCGCCGACAGTAATCCAGGCGCAGGCCCGTCTCGTCCAAAAAGTAAAACCGGTGCACATCGCCGCGCCCGGCAATGGCTTCCACGTGCTGGCGCCGCAGTTGCTGCACCCGGGGCGTGTCACGCTCGCTGGCGTGCAGGCTTTTTTTTCCGGCGCAGCCCGTGCTCGTTGACTACGCGCCAGACCGTGCCCACGCTCACGCGCTGGCCCGTTTCAGCTAGGAGCACCGTGCGCAGTTCGGCCAACGTCGCGTCCGGTTGCCGCCCGACGTGTGCCACCAGCCACGCCTGCGCCGCCGCGTCCAGACAGCGCGGCGGTCCGCCCCGGCCGGGCAACGCGGCCACGGAGCTGGTCTGCCGCTGCCGCCGCAACAGCTTGCCAACAAACGCCACGCTCACGCAAAAGCGGGCCGCCACATGCGCCTGCCGAGCCCCCGGTTCGGCGCACGCCTGCGCAATGCGCTGGCGCAAATCCAAAGAATACGCTTGCATACAGTTGCTTACGCATTCCGCCCGCCAACAGCTACACCGTTCTGGAATGTGCTATAAGTCACTTTTGTGTATCGATTTTCAGGGGTTTGCTAATTCTTTCACTTTTAATAAATTGTTGAACCTTAATATTTTCCCACATAATTAGTTTTTCTTCTACTCTGGTAATTGCTCGAATATCTCCATCCTGGGAAATGACAAATCCTAAGCTGCCATTATTATTCCAGCAGTACGAAAACATAGAGCAGTGCCGGGTGCCGAATTGATTGGGGCTCACGGCTGAGATTTTAGTTTCGCGTACGGTAGCGCTTTTGGAAACATACACATAGTCCGGCAAAGGCTTAGACCGAATAACGGTGCCGAAGCCTTTAACTTTTAAATCGGTAGTGAGCACTACTAAACCATCGATGCAGGATAAAGAAGAAATAAATCGAATAGCACCTTTTATTTCATCACTTGTTTCCTTTTTCTGCGCTTCCGATACGTTTTCACTTATATACAACGATACAGGCACCAGATTTTTCTCGTCTTTCGAGAATTCATCAGCTATAGCATTCGAGTACTTGTAATGCGAAATATTGAGCTGAATATAATTTACAATTGCCCTGAATAATCGGTCGTAGGATAGCTCGTGTTTTACGTTTAAACCTGCTTTTTGATACGGTGTTATCAAAAAAGCTCCCCCGTGATGATAGTTCTGGGTTTTAAGAAGAATGCGCGATAAAGATTGAATAATGGATGTTTCTATATACTCGTCCCAATCTTTGGAATCCTCGTCTTTGTGATGTTTTTTAATATAATCTCGGATTGCCTTTTTATAAGGCTCGGAAAATGATTTTAATATTTTATTTACGGTGCCCTTTCTGAAAACATCGACATAATTGCTGATTAGCGTATTTTGCTTTAAGGTGGCAATCAACTCATAATCGAGCATTACATGAATGCTCCCGATGTCGGATATGGTGGTCTGGAAAAGGCCGGGTTGTTCGGAGCCGGAATCGGTTTCGTAGTTGAGAAAATCCTGGTAATGAACCGCCTGGTCGATCATGCCCCAGATAAAAAGCTCATTATTGGAGTCGTAGTACACGGCCAGCGACGAGCTCCATGGGTCGGCCGCTTTCGACAGCTTCACGATGTTTTTTACCGTGAAGGGAATGCGTTTGCGGAAGTGGATATAATTCCAGCGGTCGGCCACAATGCGCTCGGGCGGGGTAGGGTCGGGGTCAGCCGGATCGATGAAGGTGACTGTAACCTTAATCAGCTGGCCTTCTTCCGTTTTGAGGCTCGTAAAAAACAGGTTCTCGAACAGATGAGTTATTATGCTCTCGCTGGGCTGCGGATAGTTAGTCTTCGTTAGCTTTTTGTATACCAGCCTAGCTAAGTCGTGATAAGTGGAGTTCGTATGTGCCATCGTATCGTGCCGAATAAGCTAGAAACCCGTTAACGTTCCCAAGTAAGCTATTCCTAAATATACGTCCGCTTTGCTCTTATGGCTCTGACTACCCTAAAACTTCCTGAACTCTCGCTGGTCCTGCTCATGGGTACGTCGGGGGCGGGGAAGAGTACGTTTGCCCGTCGCCTTTTTCGGGCCACGGAAATCGTGTCTTCGGACTACTGCCGGGCGCTGGTGGCCGACGATGAAAACGACCAGTCGGCCACGCCCGATGCGTTTGCTCTATTGCAGTACCTGGTGGGCGTGCGCCTCAAGCGCGGCCTACTTACGGTAGTCGATGCCACCAACGTGCAGCCCGAAGCCCGCAAGGTGCTGGTGCAGCTGGCCCGCGACTACCACGTGCTGCCCACGGTCATCATCCTCGACGTGCCCGACCGCCTAGCCGAGGACCGCAACCAAACCCGCCCCGAGCGCCGCCACCTGCCCCGGCACGTAGTGCCCCAGCAGCGTCAGCAGCTGCGCCGCAGCCTCAAAACCCTCAAACAGGAAGGCTTCCGCCACATTTTTCACCTGCGCGGTGCCGAGGAAATCGACGCAGTGCAGGCCATCGTGCGCGACCCGCTCTACAGCAACCGCAAGCACGAAACCGGCCCCTTCGACATTATCGGTGATGTGCACGGCTGCTATGATGAGCTGGTGCAGCTGCTCGGTAAGCTGGACTTTGTGGTGGAAGAGGAGCCAATCGTGGACGTGCGCGACTTGGGCGTGCGCGTGACGCGGACCCCACCCCCCAGTCCCATCCCCGGCAGGGAGAGGGAACCAGACGATAGCTTTACAGTAGAACGCACCCCTCCCCACCGGGGAGGGGCTGGGGGTGGGGTCCCACGTAAGGTCATTTTCCTAGGCGACCTGGTAGACCGTGGCCCAGCCTCCCCACAAGTGCTGCGCCTGGTCATGCGGATGGTGCAGGATGGGCTGGCGCTGTGCGTTCCCGGCAACCACGATATTAAGCTGCTGCGCCATCTGGGGGGCAAAAATGTGAATGTGCAGCATGGTTTTGCCGAAACCCTGGAGCAGCTGGCCACCGAGTCGGACACGTTCAAGAGCCAAGTGCGGCAGTTTCTGGATGGGCTCGTGAGCCATTATGTGCTGGATGGTGGCCGTCTGGTGGTGGCCCACGCGGGCATGCGCGAGGAAATGCAGGGCCGCGGCTCGGGCGCCGTGCGGGCCTTTGCCTTGTTTGGCGAAACGACCGGCGAGATTGACGAATTTGGTTTGCCCGTGCGCTACAACTGGGCCTCGGAGTATCGGGGGCGGGCGATGGTGGTGTATGGCCATACGCCCGTGCCCGAGGCGGAGTGGCTGAATAATACCATCGACATTGATACGGGCTGCGTGTTCGGTGGCCAACTCACGGCCCTGCGATACCCCGAGCGGGAACTGATTTCTGTGCCCGCCGCCCGCGTGTACTGCGAGCCGGTGCGCCCGCTGAACTATCGCGCCCTTGAGCTTCTAGAAGCTGCCCAAACCGACCTTTCCGCCCAACAGCAGCACGACGACCTGCTCGACATCCGCGACGTGACCGGCAAGCAAATCATCCGGCCGCGCCTGCTGCCTTCGGTTACTATTCGGGAGGAAAACGCTGTGGCCGCCCTAGAGGTGATGAGCCGGTTTGCCCTCAACCCCAAGTGGCTGTTGTATTTGCCCCCCACCATGTCGCCCACCGAAACCTCGCCGCTGCCCGACCTGCTGGAACACCCCGCCGAGGCCTTCGACTACTTCCGCCGACAGGGCGTGGAGCGCGTGGTGTGCGAGGAAAAACACATGGGTAGCCGCGTAGTGGTGGTATTGGCCCGCGACGAGGAGGCCGCGCGCCGCCGCTTCGGGGTGGTAGGCGAGGGGCCGGGCAAGTGCTACACCCGCACCGGCCGAAACTTCTTCACCGCCCCCGCCCTGGAAGCCGCCTTCCTCACTCGCCTGCAAGACGCCCTGCTGGGGGGCAATTTTTGGGAGAAATTTCACACCGACTGGGTCTGCCTCGATGCCGAGCTGCTACCGTGGTCGGCCAAGGCGCAGGAGCTGATCAAGAACCAGTACGCCGCCGTAGCCGCTGCCGCCGACGCTGCCCTGCCCCTGGCCGAAGCCACGCTAGCGCAAGCCGCCACCCGCGGCCTCGACGGCGTGGAAGCCCTGCTGGCCCGTACCACGGCCCGCCGCACCGCCGCCACGCACTACGCCGAGGCCTACCGCCGCTACTGCTGGCCGGTGGAAAGCCTCGACGATTTGCGCCTGGCACCCTTCCACCTGCTGGCCACCGAGGGCCGCACCTACTTCGACAAAGACCACGCCTGGCACATGGAAACCCTGCGCGCCCTCTGCCTGCCCGACCCCGGCCTGCTCCGCGCTACCGCCTATCACGTAGTCTCGCTCCAGGATCCCGCCGCCGTGGAAGCCGCCATCCAGTGGTGGACTGACCTCACCGCCGCCGGGGGCGAAGGCATGGTCGTAAAGCCCTACGATTTCATTCCCGCCACCAAAAAAGGCCTTCTCCAGCCCGCCCTCAAGTGCCGGGGCCGCGAGTATCTGCGCATTATCTACGGCCCCGACTACCTGCTGCCCGGCAACCTGGAGCGCCTGAAGGAGCGGGCCGTAAAAGCCAAGCGCAACCTGGCCCTGCGTGAGTTTGCCCTCGGCGTGGAAGGCCTGGAGCGCTTCGTAGCCGGCGCCCCGCTACGGGAGGTGCACCAGTGTGTGTTTGGTGTGTTGGCTCTGGAAAGCGAGGCCGTGGATCCTAGGTTGTAGGACTTCTTCTATGCTGCTGTATAATTAATATTTCTTATACAACTTTTTTCCTTGCTTCAACCAGATACCTCTGAAACTATATAACCAAAGTCTTTTTTTGTCATCGCATTTTATATCCATAGCTTCTCTGAAGGCACTATACTGAGGTGTTTTTATTTTTTCAATAACTTCCCCTTCTTGAATTTTAAACAGGTAATATGCACTGTCGCCATAATACCTGTTTGTTCCAACTAAGTAAATATATTCATCACAATGACATATACCGCTAGCCTCTGTAATGAAATTAGAATTAAATACTAGTTTCCAAGAATCATTGTTATTTTCATATAATTCGCCTCGTGTATTATTGACTTCTATAAGTTTAAAATTATTGTCGTCGAAGTATGAGCCATCGTGTATCGTGTTATTGACAGTGTAATTTAATTCAGGAATGTATTTTATGAAACGCCAGTTAGTAGCTAAATCGTCCTTTGCCTCATATACCTTTCCATCAGTGGCGACTACCTGAAGAGGATGATTAGGTTGAGAATAAAATTTGAGAGGAAAAAACTTGTTAGTATCAAATTTTCTTGGCATTGACCAAGTTTTGCCTAGATCAAAGGAGTAAGATATTCGTGAATAATCAGGTTCGTGTATGCCTTGCCAACTGTCTAATCCCCAAAGTACTCCATTATCATCAATCATTATATGTTTAAAATATACATAACCGTATTGTTTTGCTTTGGTGTGCATTGTGTTCCAATGCAACCCTGCATCTGTAGTTACTGATAAACCACCTTTCCACTTAGCGACTACTAATGTATCACCAGATACAGGTAGTAAGTCATAAACACTAGGGTCGTATTCGTCATTAAGAACATATTTGTTCTTGACTGATCGTTCTTTAAAATCATACTTCTTAAAGATTAAATCATGGTTATCGTTTTGTTTTCTATTGCAGGAGTTAATAGCAAACATGAAAAAAGAAATAATGTATACACAGCGTACTTTTATTGTTGTAAACTTTGCCATGAATTAATGATTTTTTACAGGATCATACAATGTTAATGATATTTTACTAGGTAGGTAATGAAGAGTATAGCTCTTCATTACCTACCTATACTCTTCTCCCGTGCGCCCTTAAACTCTGATCCAGCTTTCCACTGCGGAAACGTAATTTCACCAGCCAGGCGCTGCCCCACGCGGAAGTAGAGTTGGGCGTCCTGGGCAATGCCGCTCAAATCCCAGTTGGGGTCGAACTGGTCGGCGGGCTTGTGGTACATGTTGGTAGTATAGTTCTGGCGCTGCCGGGCAATGGCTTCCTTGCCGCCGGTGCGGCTCTCGAAGCCCCCGCTGGCGTAGAGGGAGGGCACGCCGACGTGGGCGAAGCTGAAGTGGTCGGAGCGGTAGAACATGCCGGTTTCGGGCGTCTGGTCGGGGAGGAGGTAGCGGCCCTGCTCCTTCGCGGCGGCGCGGGCGTACTCCTCCAGCTCCGATTGGCCATAGCCGATGACGGTGAGGTCCTTCATCTTGCCGTAGGGCCAGAGCATGTCCATATTCAGATCAGCCACGGTTTTGTTGAGCGGAAACACCGGATGCTGAGCGTAGTAGGCCGAGCCCAGCAGACCCTGCTCTTCGCCCGTTACGGCTAGGAACACAATGCTGCGGGCGGGCTTCTGGGGGGCTTTTTGGAAGGCTTCGGCAATGCTCAGCAGAGCAGCCAGACCGGTGCCGTCGTCCACGGCGCCGTTGTAGATGGAGTCGCCGGCAATGGCTTTGCCCACGCCAAAGTGGTCCCAGTGGGCCGAGTAGATGATGTATTCATTGGGGCGAGTGGTGCCAGGTATCACCGCCAGCACGTTGCGACTGGTCTGGCGCCGGAGCTTGTTCTGGATGCTGGCCGTGACGGTAAGGCCATCGAGCGGGCGGGCGCGGAATCCTTTCTGGTTGGCGGCGGCGTAAAGCTGGTCGTAGTTCTGGCCGGCGGCCTGGAAGAGGCGCTTAGCCGCGTCGAGCGTTAGCCAGCCTTCGATGGCGCACTTGCTGGCGCCTTTGTCGGCGGTCTGGGCGCGTAGCTTGGGGCTGACGGCCCCACTCAGCACCACCGACCACGGGTAAGCGGCCGGCTTGGTATCGTGCACGATGAGCACGCCGGTGGCGCCGTGGCGGGCGGCTTCCTCGTATTTGTAGGTCCAGCGGCCGTAGTAAGTCATGGCTTTGCCCTTGAACAGCGTGGTGTCGGTGCCCGCGTTGCCGGGGTCGTTTACGAGCACCACTACCGTTTTGCCTTTCACGTCGAGGCCGGCGTAGTCGTCCCAGCCATACTCGGGGGCCACTACGCCGTAGCCGGCAAATACCAGCGGCGAGTTAGTAACGGCTACCTGAGGCTGCTCGCGCTGGGTGAAGGCCACAAAGTCGGTTTTATACTGAAGGCTCAGGTTCTGGCCGTTGCCCTTGATTTGCATGGTAGCAGCTGGCGTACCCGTTATTTCGACCAGCGGCACCGGCTGATAGTAGCTGCCATCGGGTCCGGGCTTGAGGCCGAGCTTCTGGAACTGGTCGGCCAAATATTTAGTGCTGCGCTCCTCGCCCACGGTAAACGGCTTGCGGCCCATCATCTCATCCGACGACACAGCTTGCAGATACTTGCTGATACTGGCTGTGCTGATAGTATCGGTGGAAGCGGCTGCGGTTTCGGCGGTAGCGGTAGCGGCTGGCTGGCTAGCCTCCGTGGTGTTGGAAGCGGGCTGCGACTGGCAGCTGGTCAGCGCCTGGCCAAGCAGTCCGGCAACAGCAGAGAAGCGAGTGATTGGTAACATACGGGTATGGCTGTTAAACCTCAAAGTTCAAATAGCAGGGTTTGAGGAAGTTGAGAAGGGGGCTGACGAAAAGGAATTCTGTGTATCAATAGTAGCAGATATTCGCTTACAAATTCTACGCTCAGATCCTTCATCTTGCAGGCCTATGCACGCTCGTATTCAAACCGCCCTTACCCAACTCGAAGCGACCCACAGTATCCGTGTCCTTTACGCCTGCGAATCGGGCAGCCGGGCCTGGGGCTTTCCCTCGCCCGATAGCGACTATGACGTGCGCTTCATTTACGTTCACCCGGCCGACTGGTATCTGACGCTAGACGAAGGCCCCGACACGCTCAACTTTCCGGTGGATGAGGAGCTGGACCTGGCCGGGTGGGAGTTGCGCAAGGCGCTGAAGCTGCTGCGGGGCTCGAATGCGGCTTTGTTTGAGTGGTTGCAGTTGCCGGTGGTGTACCGGGAGGCGTTGGATTTTCGGGCGGCCGTGCAGCCTTTTATGGGTGAATGCTTTAATCCACGGGCCGGTTTGCACCATTACCTGGGCCTGGTGCGGCGCGAGGTAGAGGATGATTTGACTGGGGAAGAGGTGCGGCTGAAGCGCCTGTTCTATGCCCTGCGCTCGGCGCTGGCAGCCCGCTGGATTCGGGAGCGGCCCGCAAAATTGCCCCCCATGGAGTTTCGGTTGTTGCGGGAAATGCTGCCGACTGCGCTGAGTGGAGTGGTGGATGAGCTATTGACCCGCAAAGCCACCGCCGATGAAAAAACAATGGTGCCGTCGCCGGGCGAGTTAGTAGCTTTTCTGCATGAGGAATACGCGGACGGGCAAGCTGCCCGCGCTACATTGCCCGTACCAGCGGCTGGCGCGGTTTCGGGGCTGGAAGCGTTGTTTCGGCGGTTGATTAGAGCGGCGTTTGAGCAGTAACGCGAAGCGGTGCTTCGCTCGTTGAACAAGCAGCTGAGAGCATTTATTGACTGATGACCGCAACGCAAGGCGAAGCACCGCTTCGAGTTACAAGCAATTTCTATGACCATTTCTGACCTGCGCCAGCGTGGCCTGATTCTTTTTGAAGCCATCAGCGGGAGCCGCGCGTACGGTACCAATCTGCCCCACTCGAATACGGACCTGAAGGGTGTATTCATTCTGCCCGAAAGCGGGTTTTATGGGCTCGACTACGTGCCTCAGGTCGCTAATGAAACGAATGACGAGGTGTTCTACGAGTTGCGCCGCTTCGTGGAATTGTTGCTCAAAAACAACCCGACGGTGCTGGAGCTACTGGGCACGCCGCCCGACTGCGGCATCTCCCGGCATCCGTTGTTCGTGGCTTTTCGGGCCGAAAATTTTCTGTCGAAGCTTTGCCGCCCGAGCTTCGCCGAGTACGCCGTGGCCCAGATTCGGAAAGCACAGGGTTTGAACAAGAAAATCAACCATCCTGAGCCGCCAACCCGTAAGTCGGTGCTGGATTTTTGCTACGTGACGGTGGGAGCCGGGGCGCGACCGGTGCAGCAGTGGCTGGCCGGGCAGGGCTATACGGCCGCCCAGTGTGGCCTAGCCAACGGCCCCATCTTACCGACTTGTACGCATTGTTTATTGAGGATAAAAAAGCCCCCTACGGCTACCGGGGCCTGGTGCGCGACCCGGAAACCTCCCAGGATGTGCTGCTGTCGGCCGTGCCGAAAGGGGAGGTGCCGGTGGCGTATCTGAGCTTCAATCGCAACGGCTACAGCACCTACTGCCGCGTGTTTCGCGAGTACCACGACTGGGTGCAGAAGCGCAACGCCGAGCGCTACCAGAATACCGTGCGGCACGGCAAAAACTACGACGCCAAAAATATGCTGCACGTATTCCGCCTGCTGCAAATGGCTGAAGAGATTGCCCTTACAGGCCAGCTGCACATGCGCTGGCCCAACCAGGAGTTTCTGCTGCAAATCCGGCGGGGCGAGTTTGAATACGAGGCGTTGGTAGAGGAAGCCGAGGCGCTGGTGACGCGGGTAGAAGCCGCTTTTGCCGCTTTGAGTTTACCGGAGGCACCCGACAAACAGGCAGCCGAGAAACTGCTGATTCGGGTGCGGCAGGGTTTTTATGCCTCGACACGCGTCTAAGGTTGGGCTGAAGAGCTTACTGCAGGGGCCAGCGCTACCTATTCATCGGGTCATCACGTAGTTGCGGCAGAAACTGAAGCGGGCGCATCATCTGAAAGTATGCAGCGTTACCCCTTCACCACGCTTAGGAGATAATTCAAGAGGATACCTATCGCTACCACCTGTTGACAGGGCCAGTACGCCCAAAAATGCTGGCCTATCGTGTATTGTTGATTAACAGTAGGGTAGGGGAGGAGTTGGTGCATATCCGCACGTTTCTCCTTAACCAGTATTTTCAGCCGTGCCGGGTTGCTATGCTTTTCCATTCATTTCGGTCGCTTTGCCAGCAATTAAGTAGAGCATAGGTAATAGTATAGGCTTACTCGTTGTAGGGGCTAAAATAAGAAAGCCTCCAGATTAACTCCAGGAGACTCCTTATTTCAATACTTTATGATTTACTGTGTAAAACATTATAAATCAATTGTATATAAAAAATTAAAAATATTTACCCAACATGAGTAAAATGCGACTGGTACCAGCTAGCTGCCTGTGCTACGTCCAGGGGCGTGAGGGTATGGCTAGCAGGAGCATCGTAGCGCGTAAGCTTGAAGCCCCGACTAGTAAGCAGACTTGCGTAACGGTCGGTGGCGGCGTCTACGGTTGGGTCGCGCTGACCGGGCGCAAAAAACACCGGCACCGGATTCTGGGGGGTATTTTGGTCTTCTGTATTCATCATCGGGGCCGCAGGCACCTCACTCAGCGGCTGCATGGGGCGGAGCAGGGCGGCACCAGCAAGTAGCTCAGGGCAGAGAAGGAGCATACTCCCGATGAGGTTGGCCCCATTAGAATAACCCAGCGCTACCAGACTTTGTAAATCAAAACGTTTCTGGGGGGCAATTTCGCGCAGGAAGTGCACCAGCTCATGGGTGCGGAAACGGACGTCATCTTCATCGAACACACCCATGCCAAGTCAGCGGAAAAAGCGGGGCATGCCATTCTCCAGCACGTTGCCGCGCACGCTCAGTACATTGAAGCCCGTGCCAAGTTGGCTAGCGATAGGCAGCAGGTCGCGCTCATCGCCGCCCGTGCCGTGGAGCAGCAGCAAGGTACGGCTGGTTGCCTGCTCGGCGGGGCGGTAGATATAATGAAGAGGCTGATAGTCCATAGATCAACGAATAACAGGTAATTGAGCTTCGATCTGCGCCCGACGGCCTTCGTACTGGGGTGGCAGCAGCAGGTGGGTGCCAAGCTCAGCCAACGGCTCGTCGATCATAAAACCAGGATTGTCGGTGGCAATCTCAAACAAAATGCCCCCCGGCTCACGGAAGTACAGCGAGTGGAAGTACTGCCGATCAATCTGCTCTGTGATGTTCAGGCCGCGGGCCGCAATCTTCTCGCGAAAGCGCATTTCCGTGGCATCGTCGGGTACGCGAAAGGCAATGTGGTGTACCGAGCCGCCGGCCACATGTCCACGGGCCTCGCCGGGCGCTTCTACCAGATCAATGATGGCCGCGCCGGGCACGGCATCGGTAGCGAAGCGGTAGCGGTTTACGTGCTGCTCTACCAGCTTGTAGCCAAATACGTCGGTCAGAATTTCGGCCGTGCCTTTGATGCTGGCCAGGGTCAGGGTTACGTTATGAAAACCCTTGGTCGCTACATCGGCGCTCACTTCCGGGGTGGTCCAGGGCGTGCGCGGGTCGGGGTTTTTAGCCACGGTAAGCTCCAGTTTCAGACCATCAGGGTCGAGAAAGGTTAGGTAGGGCTCGCCGAATTTTTCGTTGGGCTTGTTGAAGGTGAGATTGTACTGCTCGAAGCGCTTGAGCCAGAAGTCGAAGCTACCCTCGGGGACCGAGTACCCAATTTCCGTCGCCTGTCCGGTTCCGCGCCGGCCGGGCGTCATGTTCTGCCAGGGAAAAAACGTGAGAATGGTGCCTGCCGAACCAACTTCATCACCAAAGTAAAAGTGGTAGGTACTGGGGTCATCGAAGTTGACCGTTTTCTTCAAAAAGCGCCGACCTAATACTTTGGTGTAGAAGTCGTAGTTGCGCTGGGCGTCGCTGGAAATAGCGGTGATATGGTGCAGACCGAGGATGTGGTCAGACATACAAGGCTATAGTTAAGGATGAACGGGGGCTAAATCAATAAGCAGGAAAAAATCCAGTGTTAAAGTCAAAGTCCTGAAACATCTGATCATGAGCATACGTAAAATCCATCGTAGGGCCTGCCTATGGGAGTCTGCAGCCTACGGATTGAATAAAAGTGACAGTGAACCAGAGTTGTTTTCCAGAGTAAAAGTAGAGGTAGAAATTAAGTGTCTGACAGGAATTACTGAAGTTATTTAAAAACCAAAAACCCCTCGCTAGGAGGGGTTTTTGTAGAAGGAATTAGAATGGTAGGGTAAGCAGAGAAGATAGATACTACTTAACCTCTAAGCGCTGCGAGCTGATTTTGCCCTTCTCGCCTACGCGCACCAGATACAAACCACTTGCTAAGCTCTGAATGTCTAAGCGCTGGCCTAGTGTACCACGCTTCTCCAGAACCGTTTTGCCAGTCATGCTGATAATCTGCACATAGTCAGTGCCAGTTGGCAGCATCACGTAGTCAGTTGCTGGGTTAGGATAGATCGTTACGCCAGTAGAAGCCTTCGAGGAAGCACTTGAACTCGTGCCGCTCAGTGTTGCGCTGGAGCTAACACTGTTGGCGCTAACGCCAGTGCCGATCCGGGTGAGAACCCAACGCTGGTTGTTGCCACCGTTATCATCCCACTGTAATACCTCAGCTCCGGCGGCGCTGCTGCGACCAAATACGTCTAATACCTGGTTGGTACCTTTGTGCGTTAGCTTGTAGGTGCCATCACCCTGACGCTGGACAATCCAACGCTGGTTGTCACCACCGTTATCGTCCCACTGAATCACGTTAGCACCAGCGGTAGCGCTGCCGCCTTCCACATCCAGTACTTTGTTCGTGCCTTTGTGCGTGATCTTGTAGGTGCCATCGCTGTTAAGAGTGAAAATGAAGCGCTGGTTGTCACTACCGTTATCATTCCACTGAATCACATTAGCGCCAGCAGCCGAGCTGCTGTTAGCTACGTCCAGCACTTTGTCAGTGCCTTTATGTGTCAGCTTATACGTGCCGCCCGATACGATATCACTATTACCAGGAGTTGGCGATGGGGTAGGAGCGGGAACAGGTGATGGAGCAGGAGCAGAAGAACCTGACGTTGGACCTACAACCACACCGTTATTACGGAGCTTAGTTTCCCAGATTACGTACTCTGCTTTTTCAGTATCGCGGGTAATTAGAAACGGCAATTCCGTATTCAGCGAGTAGTTATGGGGCTCGTTTGCATTGGGCAGGTACTGGTCGTTACGCTGCCGGCCATTATTCCGGTTAACGTACCCTATTACATTATTGTAAGCTTTGTTATTGTAGAAGATGCCTTCCTCCGATTTCATAATGTAGACACCTACGTTATTGCAGCGTATGTACGTGCCGTCTTCTAGGTAGCCCGAGTTAATGATCCGGTTGTTATAAAACTCCATGTCATGGCCCGCGCCTACGCAAATGCCTTGAGTACCGGTGCTGACAACGTGATTGTCGAAAGCTTTCGTGAAGCCGGGCGCTTCGTTTATATCGCTGCTGTGGCCGTCGCCCATGTTGATGCCGCCCCCGCCGTAGTCGGTTTCGGTACCGGGGCTGCTAGGATAGGCACCCTGGATGTAGTTATTGTGGATAAGCATGGGGCTATCCGATGTGCCATTGGACAAGTAGAAATTGATATTCTCTTCTACCCGGCTCTTATAGGGCTCGTTAACCACCTGATTCCAGGCAACTTCTACTCCCCGTACACCGCGTACGCTGTTGAACTGCACGAACTGCACCCGCTCAAATCCACTGCCGTTGCGGAAACGGCCGTCGATGTTGCTTACTCTATTGTAAAGAATTTTTACCGTCTCGTTAGTCGACTGGTTGCCTTGGTAGAAAGCCAGATAAATACCCGACGTATGATCGAGGTAGTTGTGCTCTAGGCGAATGTTCTTGAAATTATTCGCATCCAGAAAGCGGCCGTACCGTACGTTGTCCTGGCTTGGCGTCATACCGTAACCATTCGAGTTGCGCACCGTTAGATTGATGCCAGGATGATGGGCACGGATCAAAATGCCCCGGCTACGAATATTCGCATTTTCAATTACTACTGGCTCGGAAGTTTCAACGCTAACAGCGGGGGTATTCGAGTCGTTGCTCTCCCAGTTGCCGGAGTAAGTACCGCCTCTGGAGATAACCAAAGGACCTTGATAGCTCTGGGCGAAGCCGGTGTAAGCACCGCCGGTGAAGAGCAGAAGCAGCCAGGAAAACAGTGTCCAATGAGATGTTGCTTGGCGTGCTGAAGCGGGGGTAAGGTGTCGGATGTGCATTCGTTGAGGAGTTTGAAAGAATAAAAGTGAACAATCCAGAGTGAACGAAACAGACCAGTTTAGATGGGAGTCTACTGGTTTAGAAGTGGCAATATTACTGGATAAACCCGAACCCGAAGCAAGAGGACAAAAAGTTGCACATAGTGGAAACGCCATAAAGCCTATTGTTCAGTCAAGTAGATAAAGCCATAATCAATATAGTAAAAAAGCCCCCCAGAGCATTCTGGGGGGCTTTTTTACTATATTATGTAAAGTAGATCCTACCTCTTTATTACAAATAAAAAGGCGTGAATAGCCTGAATTTTTCGCTAGGTGCCATTATAAGGTTCTAAGTATAGGTAATGATTTATATTGAAATACGGCGTGAGAAAATTGGACAACGAATCAGGTAGAAAGATAACTTATGCCCTAGTGGTGTAGCTGAAAGAACAGCCCGTCAACCACAATAATGCTAAGGTTTTTTATCGAGCCTTGGCTAATTGAAATGGTTGCTAACGGTGGAGGGTATAACTCACTAAATTATTTCACAACGATAATAATCTCAGATTTCACCTTTTAATATAATATAGGGTTGTAATATATGAACTTTGGTAAGCTTGATCGTAGATATATTGTAAAAGTTATATTTTAATTACTTAAATTGGTGTTTACAAATTATATATTATATATAATTTATTGAATTAAAAGGCCTTTGCCTGTGCTTATGGCAGGTATATATCTCTCCATTGGCTTTTCTTGTTTTACGCCTTTTGCAGCCTGAATCTTATGGTTAAGGCGAGGGGATTTGTCCGGTAAAAACTCAGCCTTGGTTTCCATAGGTAAGGCCATGCTCACCACGTCACCCGACTTCCACTTGCGTTTAATGGTCAAGTAGCCGGGGGCTGACGTATTGTATTCTACGGCGCGACCATTAACGAGTACCTGACGTGCGTTCGGCTTGAGCCAGTTGGGTTGCCGGATGTGCAAGGAAAAACGGCAGGCTTTTTTTAGCTGAAGCTTCATGCTAGTCGTCTCAGCGTAAGGAAAGTGAGTTTCCTGCGTCAGGGTCAGGCCTGACTCGGGCCAGGTGAGGCGGGAGGGAATGAAGAGATTAACAAATAAGTCCTCCTTATTATGAGCATAAATCAGCTCACCGTATTTGCCGTGGTTTTCCAGGCCCGAGCCCACACAGCACCAGAAGCTTTCCTGTGGTTGGGAATACACGCGGTAATGCCGGGGCCGCATGGGGGTGAAGTACACGAAACCACCCTTTTCCGGGTGCTGAGAGGAGAGAATGTGGTTGTAGAGGGCCCGTTCGTAGTAGTATATATAAGGAGTGGCGGCGCTGGTCAGGTACAACTGCTTGGTTAGCTTCAGCATGTTGTAGGTATTGCAGGTTTCGGGGCCTTCCTTGCCTTCCAGCATGGCCGTGAAGTCCTAGACGGGGTGGGAGTGTTCGCTCACGCTGTTGCCGCCAATCGAGACGATACGATGCTCCACCACCGTTTTCCAGAAGAAAGCGGCCGCGTTGCTCCACGCCGTATCGCCGGAAAGCTCGGCCACGCGCTCGTAGCCGATAAACTTGGGAATCTGGGTGTTGTCGTGGAGACCGTTCAACTCATCTTTGCCCCCCAGCAGCGGCTCCAGTATCGAGCGGTGCGAAAAACGCCAGGCCAGCGTCAGGTACGTTGTGTCGCCGGTAATTTCCGCTACATCGGCCAGCACTTCATTCATGCCGCCGTGCTCGCTGCGCAGCATATCCTGCATCTGGGCGTCGGTGAGCGAAGCGGTCAAATCAACGTCCCAGTTGGCTAGCTACACCAGCATGTCTTTAGCCTTGGCGTTGCCCGCGAACAGGTAAGCATCGCGCAGGCCCGCGTAGGTTTTGTGGATGTTGTACCAGGGTACCCATTTATCGTTGAGCGAAAAGCTGCCCGCATCGATTTTGCTGGCTTTTACCTGCTCCCACATTTTTTGCCCCCCAGCGAATGGAGCAGCGCACTAAGTTGCTAGCTTACCCTTAAAATTTCAGGATAAAGTTGACAGCGGACAGAAGGTTGGGGCTGTCGTCTTGCAGCAGACGAGGCAAGGCATTGGCGCGTAAGGGCGGCCATCGGTACCCGTCACGTAATGGCCTTGTCCTGAATGTCTTCCACCGGCGGCAGCACTTTGCGGTCGCCGATAATGTAGCGCAAGCCTTTATCGTAGCTGAAGTAGGTATAGCCCCAGTTGAGCAGCACGATCAGGCGGTTGCGGAAGCTAACCAGCGAGATTACGTGCACGAAGCTCCAGGCCAGCCAGGCTAAAAAGCCCCCCAGCCGCAAATCGCGGCCAAAAAGCTTAATGTCGGCCACGGCATGGTTGCGGCCGATGGTGGCCATGCTGCCTTTATCATCGTAGCGGAAAGGCTGCATGGCTTCATTCTTAAGCCGGCGCATCAAATTCTCGCCAAGCAGGCGCCCCTGCTGCAGCGCCGGCTGCGCTACCATCGGGTGGCCTTCGGGATAAAGCTCACTGCGCATAGCCGCAATGTCGCCGAGAGCAAAAATGTTGTCGTAGCCCGCTACCTGATTGAACTCATTGACGGCGTACCGGTTGCCGGGCAGCAGACAATCAGCACCCAACCCTTGTATAGGGCTACCCGTGACGCCCGCCGCCCAGATAAGCGTGCGGGTAATCAGCTGCTCACCGGTATTGAGCGTCACGGTATAGCCGTCGTACGATTTCACGCGGCGGTCCAGCCACACCTGTACCCCAAACTGCTTCAGGTATTCCAGCGACTTGCGGGAAGCTTCCGCCGACATCCCTTTGAGCAGCACCGGGCCGCTCTGCACCAGGTGAATATCCATTTCCTTGAAATCCAATTCCCGGTAGTCGCGCGGAAATACGTGGGCGCGCAGCTCACTCAGAGCACCGGCAATCTCTACGCCGGTGGGGCCGCCACCCACAATCACGAAGTCCAGCAGGCTGTTGATTTTCTCCATATCGCCCAGCTGCAGGGCCTGCTCGAAGTTGGAAAGCACGGTGTTGCGCAGCTCAATGGCATCGGCCACCGTTTTCAGCGTAATGGCGTGCCGCTGCATCTGCTCATCGCCGAAGAAGTTGGACGTAGCCCCGGTGGCCAGCACCAGATAATCGTAGCGCATGCGGCCAATGGACGTTTCGAGCAACTGTTGTTCAGTATCAACACATAGGGCTTCAGCGAGGCGAAAATAGAAGTTGTCCTGGCCATCCAGAATTTTGCGGAAGGGCGACACGATGGAGTCGGCCGCCAGGCTGGCCGTAGCTACCTGATAAAGCAGAGGTTGAAAAGCGTGGTAGTTCTGCTTGTCGATAAGCACCACCTGCACCGGCGCGTGGCGGAGCGCCCGCGCCAGCTCCAGACCGCCAAAGCCGCCGCCCACAATTACCACCCGCGGCTGATTAATATCCTCTATTTTAGTCAGGGTTTCCATATGTATGAGGGGGCCGGAAGTAAGAAGTCGCCAGGGTAGGGCTGAGCTTCATTTCAAGGTTAGCTGGCTGAAATACGCGAGATGGACGAAGATGGGGGTGATATTGCTCATTCACTAAAGATTCATGTGGTTGAAAAAGCCCCCCAGCCCAGCCTTACGCCTTGATCCGTGTTCATTCGGCTTTCCTGGTCTCTATTCTGGCAGAGTTGCTTTTGTGCTTTAAACTATTTACTTGCAAGAGATTAAACCCCTTGTCTTATGGAAGTCGAAGTTCTGAAGTATCCCGCGGTGCGCAACTACATCGCCGGCCAGTTTGTAGCAGATGCCCATCCGCGCAGCCTGGAAGTATTCAGCCCGCTCAGCGGGGCAGTAATTTCGACCGTGCCCCTGAGTGGGCGGGCTGCGCTAAACCAGGCGGTGGAAGCTGCTCAGGCTGCCTTTCCTGCCTGGTCCGCAATGCCGATAAAAGAGCGGGTGCAGGTTTTTTATCGCTACAAAACCCTGCTGGAAAAGCATCTGCCCGAGCTAACGAATTTGGTGCGCGAGGAAAACGGCAAGACGACGGATGAGGCACGAGCCGAAGTAGAAAAGGCCATTGAGCTGACCGAATTTGCTTGCTCTTTGCCTCAATTAGTAGCTGGTGAATTACTGGAAGTCAGCCAGGGTGTAGAATGCCGCGCCGAGCGCAAGCCTCTGGGTGTGGTGGCCTCCATCGCGCCCTTCAACTTCCCCAATATGGTCCCGCACTGGACCATTCCCAACGCTATTGCTTTGGGCAACTGCATGATCCTGAAGCCCTCCGAGCAGGTGCCCATCAGCGCTGGCCGCATCGCCGAGCTGCTGAAAGAAGCTGGCCTGCCCGATGGCGTGCTCAACATCGTGCACGGCGACAAGGAAATTGTGGAGGCCATTTGCGACCATCCTGGCATTAAGGCGGTGTCGTTCGTGGGCTCTACCAGGATTGCGAAGGTGGTTTACCAGCGCGCTACCTCCAACCTGAAGCGCTGCGTGGCGCTAGGCGGAGCCAAAAACCATTTGCTCGTCCTGCCCGATGCCCACGTAGATATGACCGCCTCCAACGTAGCGGCTTCTATGTCAGGTTGCGCCGGGCAGCGCTGTATGGCGGGCTCGGCTATGGTAGCCGTGGGCGCCGTGGAACCGATTATTTCTCGATTAGTAGAAGAAGCCCGCAAGATTGTGCCGGGTAAAAATCTGGGTTCTGTTATTAGCCGGCAGGCTAAGGAACGGATTGAACGCTACATAACGGAAGCGGAGCAAGCCGGCGCTCATATTCTATTGGATGGCCGCAACGCCGTCGTTGCCGGGCAGGAAGATGGCTATTACGTAGGCCCTACCGTTATCGACCATGTGACTACCGATATGGCCATTGCGCATGAAGAGGTCTTCGGGCCCGTGCTGGCCATTATTCGGGCCCAAGATATAGATGAGGCGTTAGCCATTGAAAATTCGTCCAACTATGGCAACGCGGCGTCGGTGTTTACCCAGAGCGGCGGACTGGCTCGCTACGTGATGGAAAATGCGTCGGCCGGTATGATAGGCGTGAACATCGGGGTGCCCGTGCCGCGGGAGCCTTTTTCCTTCGGCGGCTGGAATGAGTCCAAGTTCGGCGCCTGCGACATCACTGGCAAAAGCTCTATCGAGTTCTGGACTCAGCTCAAGAAGGTGACCACCAAGTGGAACCCCGAGTCGCGCGTGAACTGGATGAGTTAGAGGCCTAATCGTAAAAGGTGGTCATGCTGAGGCGGAGCCGAAGCATATCGCGTGCTGACGTTATAGAGCATGACCGCTTTTTCAGGGCGCTAACAACTCCATAACATCAGTACGCGATATGCTTCGGCTCCGCCTCAGCATGACCGAAAAAACAAATAAACCCACCTCACCATGGAAACGCTCACCCACGACAAGCAACAGATTCTGCAGGACAACCTTGATTACACGCTTTTCTCCTGGTCGAAGCAGGCGGGGCTGAATCCGATTAATGCCGAGCGGGCCGAAGGCGTGTACGTGTACGACCGGGACGGCAAGCGCTATATTGACTTTTCCTCCCAGCTGATGAACGTGAACATCGGCCACGGCAACCAGAAGGTGACCGAGGCGGTGGCGGCCCAGATGCAGGAGCTGAGCTACGTGTATCCCGGCATGATTACCAAGGCCCGCGGCGACCTGGGCAGGAAGCTGGCCGAAATAACGCCCCCCAACCTGACCAAAGCCTTTTTTACGCTGGGTGGAGCGGAGTCAATTGAGAATGCCATCAAGCTGGCCCGCGTGTACACCGGCCGCCACAAAATCGTGACCCTATACCTCTCATTCCATGGCGCGTCGTACGGGGCCATCAGTGCCGGCGGCGACCCGCGCAAGCTGGCCGTAGATAGCCAGGCGATGCCGGGGGTAGTACACGTCGAAAACCCGTATTTCTACCGCTGCCCCTGGTACAGCACCACGCCCGAAGAATGCGCCGAGCGGGCCGCGGCCCACATGGAGCGGGTTATTCAGTACGAGGGACCCGGCAACGTGGCTGCCATTCTTATGGAAGGTGAATCAGGCACCTCGGGCTGCATAAAATACCCCCCAACCTACTGGCAGCGGGTGCGCGCCATCTGCGACAAATATGGTATTCTGCTCATCGCCGACGAGGTAATGAGCGGGTTTGGCCGCACCGGCAAATGGTTCGGTTCCGACCACCACGGCGTAAAAGTGGACATGATGGCAATAGCCAAGGGTATCACGGCCGGCTACCTGCCACTGGGGGCCGTGATGGTGGATGAAAAAATAGCTGCCTCCTTCGACGACAAACCTTTGCCTCTTGGTCTGACCTACTCGGCCCACCCCGTTTCGTGCGCGGCCGCCGTAGCGGTGCTCGACATTTACGAAGAGGAAAACATGATTGAGAATGCCGCCGAAATGGGCAAATACATGGACGCCCGCATCTGCGACCTGATGGGCCAGCACCCCAGCATCGGCGACTGGCGCAATACAGGTCTGCTGGGCTGCATTGAGCTGGTAAAGAACCGCGAAACCAGAGAGCCCATGGCTCCCTGGAACGCTGCCCCCAACCAAATGGAAGTAATGAATCAGGTGGCGGCCAAAATCCGGGAGCTGGGCATGTACACCTTCGTGCGCTGGAACTACATTTTCATCGCGCCGCCGCTGAATATTACTAAAGAGGAGGTGGAAGAAGGACTGGCCATTATTTCCCAGGCCGTCAGCATTGCTGACCAGCATACGCACGGCTGATAACCCGCCTGGGGGGCTTTTCTTGCTTTAGAGCCGATTTTATGGTGCTGTTGAGCTCCGGCTGTAGCTGGAGACCGGGACCCGTTTTGAATATAATTTGGAGTAAGAAAAATTCAATGCGCGTCAGCTATTTGAATTTGTAAAGAAAAAATGCTAAATTTTTAGTCCCTATCCTCTACACTTTCCCTCTCTGAATGGCGTCTCTGCTCATTAAAAACGGCCGTGTCGTGACGGCTGATTCCGATAGTGTCTGTGATGTGCTGATTGACGGCGAAATCATCGTCGCTATTGGCCGGAATCTAACGGAGTCAGCGGATCAGGTAATTGACGCGGGGAGCAAATTGGTGCTGCCCGGCGGCATCGATCCGCACGTGCATCTCGATATGCCTTTTATGGGCACCTTCAGCAGCGACACCCACGAAACTGGTACCCGCGCCGCGCTACACGGCGGCACCACCACCGTCATCGACTTTGTGCTCCAGAAGCAGGGTCATTCCCTGCGCGAAGCCCTCACGGAGTGGCAGGGGCGGGCCACCGGCACTGCCGTCGGCGACTACTCTTTCCACATGGCCGTGACGGATTTTAATGAGCAAACCCGAGCCGAAATTGCGGAAATGGTGGCCGAAGGCATCACGTCTTTCAAGGCATTTATGGCCTACAAAGGCGCGCTCATGATCGACGACGCCCAGCTGGTGGGCCTGATGCAGGAAGTGAAAAAGCACGGTGCCCTAGTAACCGTGCACGCCACCAACGGCGACATGATTGATACGCTCGTGGCCCAGCACCGCGCCCAGGGCAAGCTGTCGCCGCTGTATCACTACCTCTCGCAGCCGGAAGTGACGGAAGCCGAAGCCTCCGGCCGCTTCACCGATATTGCCAACTACACGGGCGTCAATGCCTACATCGTCCATCTGACGTGCGAAGGCGCTCTGAACCAAGTGCGCGAGGCCACGCGGCGCAACCAGCGGGTTTTCGTCGAAACCTGTATTCAGTACCTGCTGCTCGATGCCTCGCTCTATGAGCAGGACTTCGAGGGGGCAAAATACGTGATGTCGCCGCCGCTGCGCCAGAAAAAGGACCAGGAAACGCTGTGGGCGGGCATTAATCAGGGCTTAGTGCAAGTGGTTGGCACCGACCATTGCCCTTTTCTGTGGGAGCAGAAACAACTGGGAAAGCATGACTTTTCCAAAATCCCGAACGGCCACCCCGCCATTGAGCACCGCATGGAACTGCTCTTCTCGGAAGGCGTGAGCAAGGGCCGCATCAGCCTGCAACGGTTCGTGGCCGTGACAGCCACCAATGCGGCCAAAATCTTTGGCATGTTCCCTCGCAAAGGCACCATCAGCATCGGTGCCGACGCTGATCTGGTCATCATCGACCCGCAGCGCCAGCACACCATTTCCGCCGCCACCCACCACATGAACGTCGATTACTCGGCCTACGAGGGCTGGGAGCTGACGGGCAAGATTGAAACAGTGGTACTGCGTGGCCAAGTGGCTATCCGGGAAGGCCAGGCACAGGTGGAAAAAGGCTACGGCCAGTTTATCAGGCGCGGCCCAACGATTTTCTAACTAACTTATACTAAGATAGTAAAGCCGTATTGGGTACATTGCTTAACTGCCGACTGGCCTCACTCTCTTCTAACTTTCAAAACTGAACCCCTCAGCTCATGCCACGAATGATTAAATCCGGTCTTATCCAGATGAGTTTGCCCATGACCGAGGGCGAAGGTTCCATCGCGGAAATAAAGGAAGCCATGGTGCAGAAGCACTTGCCCCTTATCGATGAGGCCGGCCGACAGGGCGTGCAAATCCTGTGTTTGCAGGAAATATTTAACACGCCCTATTTCTGCCCCGGCCAGGACAATGCCTGGTACGCGTCGGCGGAAGCCGTGCCTGGCCCCACCACCGAGCGCATGGCCGAGTACGCCAGGAAGTACAACATGGTCATCATCGTGCCGGTGTACGAAAAGGAAGCGGCGGGCTTTCTCTACAACACGGCGGCCGTCATTGATGCCGATGGCACCTACCTGGGCAAGTACCGCAAGAACCACATTCCGCACACCTCCGGCTTCTGGGAGAAGTATTTTTTCAAGCCGGGCAACCTGGGCTACCCCGTTTTTCAAACCAAATACGCCAAAGTGGGCGTGTACATCTGCTATGACCGGCACTTCCCCGACGGCGCCAGGGTGCTGGGCCTGAATGGGGCTGAAATAGTATACAACCCATCGGCCACAGTTGCGGGCCTCTCGCAGTACCTCTGGAAGCTGGAGCAGCCCGCGCACGCCGCCGCCAATGGCTATTTCATGGGCTGCATCAACCGCGTAGGGGAGGAGAAGCCCTGGAACCTGGGCAGGTTCTACGGCTCGTCTTACTTCGTCGACCCCAGGGGGCAAATTTTTGCCCAGGCCTCAGAGGATAAAGACGAGCTGCTGGTTGCCGAGTTTGACCTTGATATGATCGAAGAGGTACGAGCCACCTGGCAGTTCTTCCGCGACCGTCGCCCCGAGACCTACGAGAAGCTGGTCGAGCTGTAGGCGCCTATGTTAGTGGTACTACGACTCCAAAGTCGTAGTACCACCGCCTTTTATCACCCCATAACCTATCGCCAGTCCCATGGCCGAGTTCTTTCCCCCAGCTTCCGAACAGGAGTTTCACGCCAACTTCGCGCAGCTTAAGCCCCGGATGAATACTACGGAGGCGCTGTACGAAAGCTCGCGCTGCCTGTTTTGCTTCGATGCGCCCTGCATTAAAGCTTGCCCTACCGGCATTGATATTCCGCAGTTTATCCGGCAGATTAACACCGGCAACGTGACCGGCGCGGCCCTAACTATTTACGAGGCGAACTACTTCGGTAATGCCTGCGGCAAGGTGTGCCCCACGGAGGTGCTGTGCGAGGGAGCGTGCGTGTACAACCTACAGGATGTGAAGCCGATAGAGATTGGTCGTCTGCAAAGTTTTGCTACCCGCCAGGTAATCGAAAGCCACAAGCACCTCTTTGAGCCGGGGCAGCCCAACGGCCGCAAAGTGGCCATCATCGGCGCGGGGCCGGCGGGTATTTCCTGCGCCTGTGAGCTGCGGGCGCTGGGCTACGAGGTAGATGTGTTTGAGGCCAAATCCCAGCCTTCGGGCCTTACGGTGCATGGCGTAGCGCCTTACAAAATCACCAACGAAGAAGTGCTGGCTGAGATGGACTACCTCCAAACGCAGTTTGGCTACCGGGTGCAGTATAATTCGCCCATCACCTCCCGGCCCGATTTGCTGGCGCTCGAAGAAGCCTACGACGCCGTTTTTCTGGGTATTGGTCTGGGCAAAACCAACGCTTTGCTGCTGCCGGGCGAGGAGTGCGAAAACTGCGTGGGAGCGGTCGAGTTTATTGAGCAGCTGCGACGCGAGCACCACCAGATTCTGGTGGGCCGCAAGGTGATTGTGCTGGGCGGAGGTAACACTGCTATGGATGCGGCCTCGGAATCGGCGCGCCTGGGTGCCGAGGACGTGATTCTGGCGTATCGGCGCGGCAAGGACGATATGGGTGCCTACGACTTCGAATACGATTTGGCCAAGAGTGTGGGCGTAAAAGGCCTATTCAACGTGTCCCCGCTCGAAATTATAGGCAACGGCCGCGTGGCGGGCGTCCGGTTTATCCGCACGACTACCGTGGACGGGCAGGTGCAGGCCGTGCCCGGCAGCGAGTTCGTGGAAGACTGCGACATGGTTATCAAAGCCACCGGCCAGGCCAAGCAGACAACTTTCCTCAGCCTGATTCCTGGTTTGCAGCTCGATAGTAAAGGTCGGATCATGGCTGATACGCACACGTATCAAACGACTAACCCACAGTATTTTGCCTCCGGCGATGCCCTCAATGGCGGCGCGGAAGTAGTAAATGCTGCCGCCGAAGCCAAGGTAGCTGCCCGGAGCATTCACGCCTACCTGTCAGCTCGGTAAAAAAGCCCCCCAGCGTTACTTGTCAGCGCTTTAGGATATACATAATTCAGCCCCCACTCGGACGCATTTTGCTCCGTTCATTCACTTGACTTTTCCATGCCGGATCTCTCCATAAACTTCGCCGGGATTAAGTCACCAAATCCTTTCTGGCTGGCCTCGGCGCCGCCTACCAACTCGGGCTATCAGGTGATGAAAGCCTTCGATGCGGGTTGGGGCGGGGCTGTCTGGAAAACGCTGGGCGTGCCGGTCGTGAACGTATCGAGCCGCTACGGCGGGGTAAACTACCGTGATAAGCGCCTGATCGGTTTCAACAACATCGAGCTGATTTCGGACCGCCCGCTGGCCGACAATCTGCGTGAAATTGAGGAAGTGAAAAAGCACTTTCCGCACCACGCCGTTATTGCCTCCCTGATGGTGCAGAGCCGGGAGGAATGGCACCAGATTGTGCGCGACGTGACCAACGCCGGCGCCGATGGCATTGAGCTGAACTTTGGCTGCCCTCATGGCATGTGCGAGCGGGGCATGGGCTCGGCGGTCGGCCAGGAGCCGGACGTGCTGCGCACCATCGTGGAATGGGTGATGGAGGTAGCGCAGATTCCGGTGATTGTGAAGCTGACGCCCAATATCTCCGATATCACGGAGCCCGCGCGAGCTGCTCGTCTGGGCGGGGCCGACGCCATTTCGCTGATCAATACCATCCAAAGCATCGTGGGGGTGGATCTAGACTTGTTCGCTCCCTATCCGATCGTGGATGGCAAGGGCACGAACGGCGGCTATTGCGGTCCGGCCGTGAAGCCAATTGCCCTGAATATGGTGAAAAACTGTGCTCAGGACCCTTATGTGCAGCTGCCCATCTCCGGCATTGGGGGGATTGAGAACTGGCGCGACGCCGTGGAGCACATCCTACTGGGGGCCAGTTCGGTGCAGGTGTGCACGGCCGCCATGCACTTTGGCTTCGGCATTATCCGCGAGATGACGGCCGGGTTGGAGCAGTACATGGCAGAAAAAGGCTTTCATACTATTTATGACATGGTGGGCAAGGCCCTGCCCAATGTGAAGCACTGGGAAGAGCTAAACCTGAAGTACAAGGTGACGGCCAACATTCACGAAGACAAGTGCATTGGCTGCCAGCTCTGCTACACGGCCTGCGAAGACGGGGCGCACCAGGCCATTGCCCTGCGCGAAGGCACCCGCGTACCCGAAATTATCGAGGAAAACTGCGTGGGCTGCAACCTGTGCTCCCTGGTTTGCCCCGTCGAAAACTGCATCACCATGGAGCGTACCGACGATGGCACCGAACAGCTTACCTGGAAAGAGCGCACGCTGGCCGACACGATTCCAACGACCTTTAACGATGAGCGAGCCGGCGGCCTGCACCACTGGGTGCCCGAACCAACGGCTGCCCTCGGCAAGGAAAAGCACAAAACACTGCCTGGCAAGGCCCGGCAGATAACTAACGTAGCTCCCGCGCCCCACGATACGGTGAGACAACCGTAGCGGCTGAGACTACGGCCCGTCTCAGGTTTGCCCCGAAGAAGTTTGAGCAACTATTTCCAGTAGTAGAAGGCATCCTTGTTTCGAATCGCTTGCATATGGAAACGACTCAGCCAACCGAAATAAGCCCCCCAGCGCCCGGCTTAACCAGCCCGGATCTGGCCCCCGTTGCTTTGAATGAGCGTACCTGGAACACCTGGAACTATGCCGCGCTCTGGATCAGTATGAGCCTGTGCATTCCGACTTACATGCTGGCCAGCTCGCTCATCGAAGGCGGCATGAACTGGTGGCAGGCCATCCTGACCATCTTTTTGGGCAACAGCATCGTGCTGGTGCCGATGATTTTGAATGGGCGGGCGGGCGCCACCTACGGCATTCCATTTCCGGTGTTTGCGCGGGTGAGTTTTGGGGTGCGGGGGGCAAATATTCCGGCTATGCTGCGGGCCATTATTGCCTGCGGCTGGTTTGGTATTCAAACCTGGATAGGAGGCTACGCGCTGTATCAGATGGTGAAGCTCTGGGTGCCGGCTGTGGCTACACTTCCCGTCCTGTTTCCGCCTTCGTGGTCGTTGGAAACGGGACCTGCCCTGCTATTCTTTCTGTTCTGGCTGCTCAATATGTACGTGGTGCATCTGGGCGTCGATAGCATCAGGAAGCTGCTAGTGTTCAAGGCGTTCTTTCTGCCCGTTGCGGCGCTGGCTTTGCTGTGGTGGGCCATACAGGCCGGGCAGGGCCTGGGACCTATTCTGGCCCAGCCCGCCAAGTTTAACTCGACGGCGGAATTCTGGCCTTTCTTCTTTCCGTCCCTGACGGGCATGGTGGGCTTCTGGGCCACCTTGTCGCTCAACATCCCGGACTTTACGCGCTATGCCAAAAGCCAGCGTGCGCAGGTGGTAGGGCAGGCCCTGGGGCTGCCTTTGCCCATGACGCTGTTTGCCTTTGTGGGCGTGGTGGTCACTTCCGCGACCTTTATTATTTATGGCCAGACCATCTGGGATCCGGTCGTGCTGGCGGGTCGCTTTGACAGCAAGTTTTTGGTGAGCCTGGCCATGCTAGCCGTGGCCCTTTCCACGCTCGCGACGAATATTGCCGCCAACATCGTCAGCCCTGCCAATGACTTCGCCAACCTTTCCCCGACTCAGATCAGCTTCAAGACGGGCGGCTATATCACCGGCATTATCGGCATCCTGATTTTTCCCTGGAAGCTGATTGCGGACCCATCCGGGTATATTTTTACCTGGCTGGTGGGTTATTCGGCGCTGCTAGGGCCTATTGGCGGCATCCTGATTGCCGACTACTACTTTATCCGCCGCCAGCAGCTGCACCTGCCCGACCTATATAAATATACGGGCCGCTACGCTTATCAGAATGGCTTCAATATCAAGGCGCTGGTGTCGCTTGTGGGGGGCATTTTACCTAATATTCCTGGCTTTCTGACCGTCACTGGCCTGGTGCCTAAGGGCGTGGTGTGGCCCTGGCTGGTAGCGGTGTACGACTACGCCTGGTTTGTGGGCTTCTTTATTTCTGCTGGCTCCTATCTGCTGCTGATGAGCAGGCAAAAGCAAGCCGGGCGGCAGGAGCGGAGCCAACCGAGAGGGGAGTTTCAGGTAAGCTCCATCTAAAAGCGCAACCGTGGCTGTTGGCTTTACGTGAGGGTACTGGTCGCCGCGTCCAGGGTTGGGACATCAAGATGGGGTCTGTTTCGTATAACCGGACAGATTCACAGCTATGGATGTCTTGAAGCGCAATAATGTTAGGGTTAGCGGGGCTGGCTCACAGGCCATGATCTTCGTGCATGGCTTTGGCTGCAACCAGCGCATGTGGCGGCTGGTGGCGCCGGCCTTCGAGGCGCGCTACCGGGTGGTACTCCTCGATCTGGTAGGCGCCGGCGAGTCAGACCTTACGGCCTATGACTCGGCCCGCTACGGCAGGTTGGCGGCGCACGCTGAGGATATATTGGAGATAATGCGGGCCCTGAATCTGTCCGATGCCATTTTTGTAGGTCACTCGGTGAGTGCTATGATAGGGATATTGGCGGCTATTCAGGAACCAGACCTATTTGCCCGGCTGGTGCTGGTAGCGCCCTCGCCGCGCTACCTTAATGACGTCAGCTACACTGGCGGATTTGAGGCTCCTGACATTGAAGAGCTGCTGGAAACGATGGATAACAATTATCTGGGATGGTCAGCGGCCGTCACGCCCATGATTATGGGCCATGCTGATCGACCAGAGCTGACGGAGGAGCTAAACAATAGCTTTTGCAACACCGACCCGGCCATTGCCCGGCATTTTGCCCGCGTCACTTTCCTGTCCGATAATCGGGCCGATCTGCCCTTGGTGCGCACCCCAACCCTGATTTTGCAGTGCGCGCACGATGTGTTGGCCCCGATAGCCGTGGGGGGCTTTTTGCACCAGCAAATACTCGACAGCCAGCTGGTGGTGCTGGATACCTCGGGCCATTGTCCTCATCTGAGCGCTCCACAAATCACTATCAAGGCCATTGAGGCGTTCCTGAACCATGAATCTGTCGTATCCAGCATATGAGTGAGGCTGACGACACGCTACTGCCCGAGCTTGACCTGCGGCTGACGGAGGAAAACCCGGAAGACCTCTACGAGCACGCGCCCTGCGGCTACTGTTCCTGCCTGCCCGACGGCACGTTGATAAAGCTCAATCAGACGCTGCTGACCTGGCTGGGCTACGCGCGTCAGGAGTTGGTCGCCCGTTTATGTCTGCAACAGTTATTTACTATTGGCGGGCGCCTGCACTACGAAATGCACTGCGCGCCGCTGTTGATTCTGCAGGGCCAGGTGAGAGAAATAAGTTACTCCCTGCGCTGTAAAGATGGTACCATCTTGCCCGTACTGATGAATGCGGTGCTGCGCCGCGATACCGACGGCAACCCGCTGCTCATTCGCGTCACGCTGTTCGATATCACCGATCGGCGCAAGTATGAGCAGGATCTGCTGCGGGCAAAGGAGGAGGCCGAAGAGCACCGCGAGCTGTTGCAGCGCCAGAATGAGCAGCTCACCCGCATCAATGCCGACCTGGATAGCTTCGTCTATACCGCCTCGCACGACCTGAAACAGCCCATCCATAATATGGCCGGGCTGCTAACCGAGTTCAAGGCCATTGCTACCTTCCACGATCCGGAGGACGATAAGATGATCGGTATGTTTGACCAGGCTCTGCAGCAAATTCTGAAAACGATTGAAGGCCTGACGGAGGTAGTGCAGCGGCCGCGGGAGCTGGAACAGGCTGCCCTGGAGGTCGTGGACTTACTGCCATTCACCGAGGAAGTAATTCGCAGTCTGCAGCCGCGGGAGGTAAAGGACGTATTCACGCTCGATTTTGCTACTGTGCCCACCTTGCGCATCGCGCGTACTGCCTTGCAAAGCATTCTCTATAATCTACTTAGCAATGCGCTCAAGTACGCCGAACCAGGCCGCCAACCCCGTATTCGGGTGAGTACAAGGCTCGAGAATGAAGTGCCCGTGCTGAGCGTGCAGGATAATGGGCGCGGATTTGATATTGAGCGCCACGGCGGCCAGCTATTTCAGCTTTTCCGGCGCTTTCACCCGGAGGTAGAAGGCGTGGGCATCGGGCTGTATCTGGTAAAACGGCTGGTAGCACAGGCTGGGGGGCAAATTGAGGTCGAAAGCGAGGTAGGGCAGGGCACTACGTTTCATCTTTATCTACCACAGTAGATGCCATGCGTCTGGTTCGCGCAGCATTTTTATGCGCTACTTTAGGTCCGGCCGACTCAGAGGATCGCTGCTTCAAAAGGCGGCTTATATTGTACACTGGCGCATTTCACACTCATTTCCTCTTCCTATGACTTTCTCTACCCGTTGGCACCTGGTGCTGAGCGCTGTACTCTTGATGGGCGCTTATGCTCCCAGTTTAGGCCAGCAGTTTACTCCGCAGGTGCAGGAGTTTATTAAAGTGCAGGACCCGTCCGTGGCCTTGGTCGATGCGAAAGTTATCGACGGTACCGGCCGGCCGGCGCTGCTGCATCAGACTGTGCTCATAAAGCAGGGCCGAATCGTGCAGGTGGGACCCGTGAAGAAGGTGAAAGTGCCCGCCGACGCGAAGGTGATAAACTGCGCGGGCAAGACGCTAATTCCTGGCCTGGTGATGCTGCACGAGCACCTGTACTATACCATGCCAATGGGGGGCTTTTTCAACATCGCCCAGATGCCGTACTCCTTTCCGCGCCTGTATCTGGCCGGCGGCGCTACCACTATTCGCACGGCCGGCAGCATTGAGCCCCAAACCGATCTGGCCATTAAGCGCATGATTGGGGAGGGCAAGCTCATCGGGCCGGATATGGACGTGACCGCGCCCTATATGGAGGAGCCGAGTCTGGATATTCCCGCTTTAAACACCATCAACGGCCCTGAGGATGCGGCCGCAAGCACGAAATTCTGGGCCGATAAAGGCTGTACTTCCTTCAAGATGTATATGCACGCCACCCGGGCTGACCTGAAAGCCGTGGTGCAGCAGGCGCACCAGCGCAACCTCAAGGTTACGGGCCATCTGGCCTCTATTACGTACCGCGAGGCGGCCGAAATTGGCATTGATAACCTTGAGCACGGCTTCATGGCCAGCTCCGATTTTATGCCCAACAAAGCTCCCGACGTAGCTGATTATCCCGCCGCACGCCAGTCGCTGCTGAAATTGCCGGTCAATAGCCCCGCCATGAAAGACCTGATTAGCTTCCTGGTCAGCAAGCGGGTAGCTATTACGTCTACCTTACCTGTATTCGAACCTTATACGGGCCGCGAAGTGGTGCTGGGCGGTGGTCTGGAGGCCCTGATTCCTCAGCTACAGGAGCGTGAACAAGCCACCTGGCAGCAAAATCAGAACAAGGACACGGCCAGCGTGCGGCTGTTCAAAAAGGAAATGGTTTGGGAAAAGCAGTTTTACGATGCCGGGGGGCTTTTAGTATCCGGCACCGATCCAACCGGCGCCGGCCGCACTATTGCCGGCTACTCCAACCGGCGCCAGATAGAATTGCTCGTGGAGGGCGGCTTTACGCCGGTTCAGGCCATCAAAATAAGCACCTTGAACGGCGCTATCTACCTGGGCCGCGAGAAAGAGATTGGCACCATCGAGGCCGGCAAACAAGCCGATCTGGTCTTGATTAACGGCGACCCGGAACAGGATATCCAGCAGGTGCGCCGCATGGAAATTGTCTTCAAGAAAGGCGTAGGTTTTGACTCCGTTAAGCTATTTGAGACCATGAAGGGCAAAGTAGGCTTGAACTAGAAAGGCCTGGAAAGCTGCTTGGGGGGCAAATTCTGAAGTAAACTCACCAGGTCGAAAACGCTAGCGCGGCGGCGTTGCTACTCCTGGTACTGATACTGATCGAGCAGCTCGTGCAAGTCGGGTAGGCGGCGCTCAAACTGTGTCAGCAGGGCCGGTGGTACGGGCACGGTGGTACCGTAGCGCGTGAGCAGGTAGCGCACCAGGGCCCGCAGCGCCTGCACCTCTTCCTGCAATTGCAGGCGGACCATCTTCCAGCGCCTTTCCCCGTCCGGCTGGGTACGGCACACCTGCCTGACGGCTACGGTATGGCTGACTACGGCTGCCAGTTTCTCCAGCATGCGCTGCTCATCCTTACTGAATACTCTGGGTTGCCGGTCGATAATACACAACGTTCCGATGGGCTGCTGGTTGGGCATGCGCAACGGGGCTCCCGCGTAAAACCGCAGCTGGTTGGTGCGGGCGGCCTGCGCCGCCTGCACCGTAATAAGCGGATTTCGTTCCTGCTCCAGATCCTGATACACCACGGCTTTATCGTGGAGAATGGCAGTGGAACACAGCGCCTCCTGCCGGGGCTGCTTTTCGTTGCCCGGCATTCCATAATTGGCTTTATAGAAAACATGCTCTTCGTCCACAAGGGCAATCAGCGAAATGGGCAGGCTGAAAATGCGAGCGGTAAGCGCCACAAGCTCGTCGAAAACCGTTTCGCGGAGTGCCGGCAGCAGGTCATAGGAGCGCAGACTGCTCAGCCGGGTGGCTTCGTCCTCGGGGAGTAGCCAAGAAGGAACTTCAGACATGAAACAGCCAGCGTTAGTTGAGCAGGGGAAGGACGAGCGAGCGAAGGTAAGGTGACTCAGGGAAAGTCCAAACTTCTATTTTTCGCCACATACCACTACCGCTCCATAGTTAAGAGCGGCTTTTTTATCGGGGTATTTCTGGTCTACCAGCTCAAAAAACTGCTGTTTAATATTTTATGTGGTGGCCGTATCTGCTTTGCTCAGGGCCGCCACCACGGGAGCGGCTACTTCGTTCATAAAGCTCCAGTAGTTCTCGTTGCTGCCGCAGATTAGCTTACCGGTTACTTCTTTTTCCGAAACGTTCTGAAAGCCAGCTTGTTTGAATAGATCAGCCAGAAAACCCGGACTGCCGCAGCGGAACATACCCGGCGCGCCGGGCGCAGGCGCGGGCAAGCTTATGTTTTTCTGGATGGTGCCCATGATGGCGGTAACCCACACGTTTTTATCTGGTACGCCCCATACGGCGGGGCAATTTTGCCCCCCGGCTTCAGGACCCGCGCCATTTCTTTAGCGGCCAGGAGCATATCTGGGAAAAACATAAATCCGAAGCGGCAGCTCACGGCATCAAAAGTGGCATCGGCGAACGGCAGCTCGCTGACATCGCACACCACCGTTTCATAATTGGTAATGCCTTTTTTTCGGGCCTTGTCGCGGGCTACTTCCAGCATACCTGCCGCCAGATCGGTAATAACCACCTTGCCGCTGCTGGTCAGGGCGGCAATGGTCAGTCCAGGCTCCCCGGTGCCGGCCGCAATGTCCAGTACCGTGTCGGTCGGCTTTATGCCCAGGGCCTGAATAATCTCATCGCCCATGGGCTTCAGCCAGTCCATCGTAAAGTCGTCCCATTTGCGCCAGCCCGGTGAAAACTTGTTCCACGTTGCCTTTTGTTGCTCTCGAATTTGTTCCAGTTGCGTATCCATAGCGTTAACCTTGTTAAGTGAAGTGGATGTGTTATTCGCGGAGAGGAGGCAATGTTGGGGGCGCGGGCTGGTGTGGGTATGCAGGAGGCTGTTTCTGGATAATGCGTAGGCATCGGTGGTGAGAAAGTGCAGATGGCTTTAGGCACTGCTCACTCTAATATAGCGGTTTTTGGATTCTGATTTCACCGCCCCTTTCTGACCCTTATGCCTCACAATCGCTACCCTGGCGCAGGGTATTAAAAGGGTGTTTACTGCTAGATAAAGCGAACTTAGAAGTTGCTAAAGAATACTTTGTACTATGGCTATTGCTATGCTGAGCAGGAGCAGCACCAAACCAATTGCCGGACCTGAAGTATATCTTTTCTATGAAATATTTGGCAATGTGTTTGCTCTCGCGCTCCCCAAATAATATAACTACCTTGGTGTATGAAAAACCAATACGATCCGAGTACTGGGGAGCTAATTGTAGAAGCCAAAAGGGAGATAGCGGTAGCTATGTGCCTGTTTCTGAGCTCCTGCCTTACTATTATGTGCTGGGTATAAACAGCAGGCAGTCTGGGGGGCAAAGTACAATAGGCTTCCAGCAGAGAGAGCAGGAGCAGTAGCTGGGCAAGGAAGCGGATAATGGCAGTTACGCAGTCTGGTATTCTTCCAGTACCTCCGCAAGTTCAATCTCTTCCAACGGCGGCACCGGCGCGAAGCGGGACTCATGGAAGTTGGCCTCCGGAAAGCCCGGCGCTACGTCGCCATTGTTGATTTCAACCAACGTAATACCGTAGCCACGATGCGTATCATACACGCCGCGCACGGTATAGATAGGGCCGCGCTTGGGTGTCTGAATATTGGGGTTCTGCACCAGTAGCAGGGTAAAGTCATCATTGGTGCAGACAACCTGTTGGCCCGGATGGAATAGTGGCGGCTTCATACGGCAAAGATACGGCGCTCTGTTCTGGCGGAACCAGAGCGTTGAGCCTGAGAGGGCCATTTCAAAAGCTGTATGAGCGGTAGGCAGAAGCAACATGACAGTTTAGAAAAGTGGCTATATATTCATTCGCAACTACTGGCAGTATGTGATATGGATAGTTGCGTATGCAGAATAGCATGTCAATACATATTAGTGGAAGATCGATAATTGATAAACGATAAAACGGAAAAATATCATTTAAAAGATTGGCTTATCATGGGTTGAGATTAAATACTTTTTCAAGACATTATTCATAACAATTC
>NZ_FWWW01000057.1 GCF_900176135.1 Hymenobacter roseosalivarius DSM 11622
CACGCCGACAGCCCAAGCCTCCCACATCCGGGCCGGCGATATACAGGCCAAGTCAGATACTACGTTGCCTGTCAGCGCTCGTAACCCACGGCGCATCTTTTTCAAGATGGTGCTCTTCACCGATAATGCGACTTCCAGCGTTGATGAAGATAAAGTAGCTATATTTTTTGGAGATGGCAGTTGTACAGGACCGCGTGAAATACCTCGTACTACGCTGCGTCAGGTATCGCCTGGCACCCAGATAAATGTCTATTACTTTGAGCATACGTATAACGCGCCGGGCAGCTATCTGGTTAGCTACATTGGAGAATTGCGCAATGCGGGAGTACGCAACATGTCGGACTCCAATACGCAAACCTTCTATATATCAACCCGCGTTACGATTGCCCCGGAGCTAAATATAAACAGGTCGCCGGTACTCAATGCGCCGGCTTATGATAAGGCCGGAGCCAATCAAGTATGGCTGCATAACCCTGCTGCCTTTGATGCCGACGGCGACTCTCTGGTATTTGAGCTGCGCCCAAGCCGGCAAGTTGCTAACGGCGTAGAAGGATCGATTAATATAGATAAATGTCGGCCTAATCCAGTTGAAACCACTAATTATCGGTTTCCTAACCTAACGGAGCCGCGTGGGGTGCAGGTGCCCTACTTGAATGCGCCGGGTGGTGGACTGTCAACCTTTACGCAAGATCGGCAGACGGGGCAGATCGTGTGGAATGCGCCCAACGTAGCGGGCATCTATAATTTTGCCTTCGCGGTCATGGAGTATCGACGCAGTGGGACAGGTCCGGCCCGCCTGATAGGGGAGGTGATCCGCGACATGCAGATTCTGGTAGAGCCTACCAACAACTTGCGCCCTACTATTACCGTTCCGGCCGACATCTGCGTGGTAGCCGGCACACCTATCACCCAAACCATCACGGCTACCGATCCGAATAATGATAAAATAACTTTAGCCGCTTTCGGGGGCATTTTCCCGCCGGCCACTTTTGTTCAAAATGCGACGGGGCCACCGCTGGCAAGCGGCACTTTCCGCTGGACGCCCCAATGCACGGATGTTGCTTCCGATCCTTACACCGTTCTTTTTAAGGCGGACGACCAACCACCGTCGGGAACTGTATTAATCGACGAAAAAGCGTGGCGTATCACGGTAGTCGGGCCGCCCCCGCAAAACCTGGGCGTGCGCGGCGAAGGCAATACTGCTATCCTGACCTGGGATCGGTATACCTGTACCAATGCCAGCCGGATTTTAATTTATCGGAAAGAAGGGCCATCTACCTTTACTCCTGGCCCTTGCGAAACCGGCATTCCGGCCAGCTCTGGTTTTGTGCAGGTTGGGTCAGTGCCAGTCGGGACGGATATTTTCCGCGATGACCGGGGCGGTTTAGGGCTGGAACGGGGCAAAAACTACTGCTACCGCATCTACGCGGAATTTCCGCGGCCGAAAGGTGGTGCCAGCATTGCCTCCGCGGAGGTATGCCTGAACTTGCAGGGTCGGAGTGCGGTACTGACCAATGTAACCGTAGATAGGACCGATGCCACAAATGGCGCTATTACGGTGCGCTGGACCAAGCCATTCAGCCAAAGCGGTTTTATCCCGCCCGTGGGCTACCGTTTGCTGCGTTCGGTAGGCACGGCCACGCCTACGCTGGTGCGCACTACTAATAACCTAGACGAACTATCGTTTGTGGATACCGGCCTGAATACGCTGGCTAATACCTACACTTACCGACTGGAGTTCTTCAGCAATGCGGTAGCCGGGCCGGGCTCAGCAGTGCTGACGGAAACCTCTACGGCCTCCAGCGTGCGGCTGGAAGGAACGGCTGATGTTAGCAACCCGAATCTTAACCGCATTACGCTGAACTGGACGTACGCCGTGCCGTGGAATAACGCGCTACGACCTACAACTATTTACCGACGCGACCCAGCACCAGGAAGTCAGTTTGTGCAGGTGGGCACCGTGACGGGCACCACCACCGGAGGCACATTTGTCGATCAGGGTACTACGGCTATCCCCTTGCGCAAAGGGCAGGTGTACTGCTATTATGTGGAAACGAATGGCACGTATAATAACCCTGATATACCTGACCCCTTACTGAACCGCAGCCAGGAAAAGTGTATCGCGCTGAATACCGTGCCCTGCCCGCCCGTGCTGACGCTGGTGCCTACCAACTGCGACAGCCTGGCGGCGCTGCCCAACTTCCCGGCGCCCAACCAGGTGTATAGCAACAAGCTGCGGTGGACCCTGGGCAACACGCCCGCCGATTGCAGCCGCGAGATTGCATACTATCGAATTCTGTATCGGGGGACGCCCGAGGGGCCTTTAGTGGCCATTGACTCCGTGACGCAGCAAAGCTACGTGGATCGGCTGGATCGGGATAGGCCGAACCGACCCGGCAAGGCCACTTTCGCGGGTTGCTACGCTATTCAGGCCGTTGATGCGGTCGGCAACCGAAGTGTGCTGAGCAACATTGAGTGTAAGGACAACTGTTTGTTCTTTGTGCTGCCCAACATCTTCACCCCCAATGCCGACCAGCGCAACGACACGTTCCGGCCAAAAGTGGCTAGTCCGATACGGCGCACGCGCTTCCAGGCCTTTAACCGCTGGGGCGTTAAGGTGTATGAAAGCGACCAAAACCCGTTAATTGAATGGGAAGGCACCAGCAACGCCACTGAAAGCAAGGGTGGCGTGAAGGTGACCGAAGGCGTTTACTACTACATTGCCGAGGTCGAATTCGCCGATTTCAACAGCACGAAGCGTACGTACAAAGGCTGGGTGGAAATCACGCGATAACTTATTCATCTTTAGGTAATAGGCGAAAGAAAAGGGCGGACCACATGGCTCGCCCTGCTCTTTTTTGGTCCGGGGTAAAATAGAGCGGTCGGGGGCTTTTTTGGGCTTACCAGTCAATTTGTGCAGCTTGCACGCCTGTTTTAATGGGGAAAAAGCTCCCCACAAGCAGATACTCACGAAATCCGTGTAACCCAAAAAATCCGTTCAAGTCCGCGATTTATGAAAGCAGTAGTTTTTCCCGGCCAGGGCAGTCAGTTTAGCGGTATGGGCCGCGACCTGTACGAGCAGCAGCCTACCGCCCGCCAGTTGTTCGACCAAGCTAACGACATCCTGGGCTTTCGCCTCACGGATATCATGTTCACCGGCTCCGACGAAGACCTGCGCCAAACCAACGTAACCCAGCCGGCCATCTTTCTGCACTCGGTAGCTCTGGCCGTCAGTTTCCCGGACCTGGTTCCCGGCATGGTGGCTGGTCATTCGCTAGGTGAGTTTTCGGCTTTGGTGGCGGCCAAAGTCCTGAAGTTTGAAGATGCCCTTCAACTGGTTGCCCAACGGGCGAAGGCCATGCAAGCTGCCTGTGAAGAGCAGCCCGGCACGATGGCCGCGATTCTGGGTCTGGATGATGAGGTAGTGGTGCGTATTTGTCAGGAGATCAGCCAGAACGGTGATACAGTGGTAGCCGCCAACTTCAACTGCCCCGGTCAGCTAGTTATTTCGGGTACCCAGCAGGGGATTGCAATTGCCTGCGAGCAGATGAAAGCCGCTGGTGCCAAGCGTGCGCTGCCCCTGAGTGTCGGGGGGGCTTTTCACTCGCCGCTTATGCAATCAGCGGAGGCGGCCTTGGCCCGCGCCATCGAAACGACACCTTTCGCGGCTGGTATTTGCCCGGTGTACCAGAACGTAGACGCCGCTCCGCACCGCGACCCCTACGAAATCCGCGAAAACCTCGTGCGCCAGCTAACCGCTCCCGTGCGTTGGACCCAGCTTATTCAGCAGATGGCTCAAGACGGCGCCACGGAGTTCGTGGAGTGCGGACCGGGCAAGGTATTGCAGGGCTTAGTGAAGAAAATTGCCCCCCAGGTGGCGGCAAGCTCGGCTGTTTAGAAAGTAAGCTCATTCCCAATGGAAACGGCCAGTTATGATAACCGGCCGTTTCCATTGGGAATGAGCTTACTTTATTTAGCTGATTAGCATGCTTATAATCACGCCGAATATGGCAATGTAACTAAGTGTGTAAATCAAGATAGGCAGGTAGAAAAACCATATTCGGGCTTTCTTAGGGTCAGCATCTGTGACTGCTAAAACACCCTGGTAACTAACATATACCGAATAATATACGGCTGTGAGGATGGCCACAAAGGTTGCTAAGCTCACAACAGTAGTATCAGCGTCTGGTTCATAAGGGCGCTTCTGAATACAAGTCTCAATCAATGCCGAAAGTATAATGACACTGCTGGAGATAATGCCTGAGTAAAGATATAAGTAGCGGGATTTGGTGAAATCTGAGCTTCCGTTAGCCCACTTAAGGCGAACATTATAAAACCAGCCCCCAATTAGATACACAATATAGCCACCAATAATATCGATGCTGGATATAAGCCAGAAGCCGCTCCAGTAATTAAGAAAGTCTATCTGATCCAGTTTCCCTTGTAGATCATATTTCACTAGGCGCTGGTCTACTTTATCTATTCCATACCCCAAGCCAAAAACAAGGAATACCCAGGCTGGGGCATCTTGCTGACCGTACGTAGAACGGAAAAAAGCGGCAGGATTTAACACAAGATCAGTTATCGACCCTTTTGATAAAGTAGAATCTGGGTGCATTGCGAGAAGTATAATGAGCAGTAGCAGCAACACATAAACGTGCCAGCTTTACCCATTAAGTACCGCCTGCACATCCAAAGTATCGGGGCAAGCTGCCAACAATTCCGCTACCGTTTGACCGAGTACCGGATGTACTTCCGCTGCCGCGATTTCAGCCAGCGGCACCAGCGCGAAGCGTCGCTCCGGCAGGCGCGGGTGCGGCACCGCTAATCGGGGCGAATCCAGCACCAGCGCATCATACAGGAGAATATCGACATCCAAGGTGCGGGCATCCCAGCGCACGCGCCGCTCCCGCCCGGATAGCTGCTCCACGCGAAGGCAAACATCCAAGAGCACTTCGGGGGGCAAATCCGTGTGCAGCCGCACTGCCTGATTCAGAAAAGCTGGCTGCTCGGATAAGCCCCAGGGTGCCGTTTCGTACAGAGATGACGCGGCAACGACGGTACCCGCCAGCTCGCCGAGCTGTCGCACGGCAGTGCGCAGAGTGGCGGCCCGGTCGCCGAGGTTGCTGCCGAGCAGGAGGTAAGCCGTGTGGGTAGTCAAGGTGCTGGCCAAGCTATTCGATGCCTTTGAAAAAGGCTATCGTACGGTCAGCTACTTCCTGGGCTAGAGTGGGCAGCTGGTCTTCCTTCCAGGGATGCTTGCCGCCAAACATATGTCCCGCGCCGGGCAGAATCACTAGCTCGGCGTCGGGTTTCCAGCTTTTCAGGTCGTGGGCCATGCTCACGGGCAGGGTTTCGTCCTCGTCGCCGTGTAGAATAAGCAGAGGCTGCCGCAGCTTTTCGCGCACGTTCGTCGGAATATCCAGGCGGTCTTTATTGGCTTTAAAATCCTCTGCCAATTGATAATAGAGTGGCATTCGCTGGCCGGTGCGGGTATTATCGATGTACTGTACGCCCTCTGCCTGCCAGCGCTGCATTACCTCCGCCGACCAGCGCTGATCAATATCGCTGATGGGTGCCCAGGCGGCCACGGCCCGCACGCGCGCATCTTCGGCCGCCTTGAGCATCGCCAGTCCGCCACCGCGGCTGTGGCCTACCAGAAACAGACGGCTCAAATCCATTTCGGCGGGCGGAATAGCTGCTTTGCCGGGCCAGTAAAGGCTGTCGAGCAGAGCGCCCAGGTCGTCCAGCTCCAGGCTGAAGTTGTTATTGCCGAAGGCTTCCATGTCTTCCAGGTCGCCGGTGCCGCCGGGCACAATACCGTTGTGCGAGAGGTTGAGCTTGACAAACACAAAACCCTGGCGCGCAACGTAATCGGCCAACACATTAAAATGGCCCCAGTCTTTAAAGCCTTTAAAGCCGTGCACAAATATGATTACCGGCTTGGCCTGGCCATCGGGCAGAAAGTGGGCGTCGGCGGCAAAGGGCCGGGTATGGCGGGCGCAGGTTAATAAGAACTCAACGGCGGTAGGAGAGAGGCTGGGGGGCATTTTGGTACCAATTAAGGAGAGTAGCAAAAGTAAGCTACGAAATTTGCCCCCCACAGAGTTAGGATGAACAAAGCGGAAGGTCAGCGCCGTGCTAGCTGGTTAGGAAACCGGGCGGCGGCCGCGTATCATTGTGGCGCCCAATGCCCCGCATGAAAGGAACGCTCGACGTGATACAGGCCCCGATAGCGGCCGAAATGGAGGAATTTGAACGCAAATTCCGGGCTTCGATGCAAACTAAGGTGCTCCTGCTCGATAAGATCATGGGCTACATCATCAAGCGCAAAGGCAAGCAGCTGCGCCCGATGTTCGTGTTCTTTACGGCCAAAATCAGCGGCGGCGACCCGCTGCCCGAAGCTACTTTTCGGGGTGCGGCCCTCATCGAACTGCTGCACACGGCCACGCTCGTGCACGATGATGTGGTGGATGAGAGCAACTACCGCCGCGGCTTCTTCTCCATCAATGCGCTCTGGAAAAACAAGATTGCCGTGCTCGTGGGCGACTATCTGCTCTCGCGCGGCTTGCAGCTGGCGCTGGAGCACGACGATTTCGATCTGCTCAAAATCGTGAATAATGCCGTGCGGGAGTTGAGTGAGGGCGAGCTTTTGCAAATTGAGAAAGCGCGCCGCCTCGACATTACGGAGGATGTGTATTTTGACATCATTCGCCAAAAAACGGCTTCGCTCATCGCTTCCTGCTGTGCCGTAGGGGCCGCCTCGGCCGGGGCCGACAAAGAAACCATTGAGCGCGCCCGGCTTTTTGGCGAGAAAGTAGGCATGGCTTTTCAAATCAAAGACGACCTGTTCGACTTTGGTACCGATGAAATTGGCAAGCCCGTGGGCATTGATATCAAAGAGAAAAAGATGACGCTGCCCCTCATTTACTCCTTGCAGCAAGTCGATTGGCTGACCAAGCGCCGCGTTATCTTCAACGTGAAAAACAACGACGGCCGCAAAGACCGGGTGCAGGCCGTCATCGAGTTCGTGAAGAAAACCGGCGGCCTCGACTACGCTATCCGGGTGATGGAACGCTACCGCGATGAGGCGCTGACCATCCTGCGTACCTTCCCCGATTCGCCCTCCCGCGATTCGTTGGAGCAGCTCATTAACTACACGATTGAGCGGGAGAAGTAAGCCTGACTCTTGGGAATTAGAGAATTAGAGCAGCGTTTTCATAATCGGATCATGAAAGTCGGCGGCGAAATGGAGCACATTATCCAAGACAGCAAACTCCGACTCCTGATGCGTGGTGGTCAGTACTACGGTTGGCATGCCCGCGTTGCGGGCAGCCTCTACGCCTTTGGGCACGTCTTCGAAGACGATACAGTCGGCGGGCGCAACGTGCAGCGCATCGGCTGCTTTGAAAAACGTTTCGGGGTGGGGCTTGCTCAGCGTTACATCGTCGGCGCTGACCACAGCTGTGAAATAGTGGCGGATATGCAGGTTATCCAGCACAAAGTCAATATTGAAGGGAATGGCCGCCGAGCCGATGGCCATCGGTATATGGCGTCGGTGGGCGTCGGCCAGAAACTCCGCCAAGCCTGGCAATAACCGTAGATGCGGCCAAAACTCCTGCTGGTAGCGCTTTTCCTTTTCCAGCGCGTAGCGCTGCATTTCTGCCTCCGTAAACCTGTCCGGGCCGAAGAGGCGCACCAGTACTTCCTGGTTTTTGCCGTACATCTGCGGCTTGACCTCTTCCCAAGTAAAATTGCCCCCCAGGTCATTATTAAGCAGGTATTGCCAGGCGCGGGTGTGATACTCCATGTCATGGATCATCGTGCCGTTCAGATCGAAAATGAAAGCTTTCATTTGAGGGGTGAGGTCCACTCAGCACTACGCCTGCCGGGTGCCTAAGAAAGCAGCCGGCAGGCGTAGTGCTCAGAGAAGAGAAAAATCAGAGCTTTTACATAGTAAGGGTTACGCTTCCGGCTCGGCTACCTGATAGCTTACGCTGTCCGGCTTTACTTCCGACACATCAAACTGTACACCTTCGAAGGTGCTGCGCACGGTAAGGGAATGAGTCATGTCGCAGCTGGGGCACTTTATTTCCTCAGTTTCGAACTGACCGTCGTCTTCCATGGAGTTGGCCAGCAGATCGGGGGCCGGCACCCCAATCAGGTCGGTGAAAACTTCGGTGTTGCAGTGGTTGCACTCAAATTTGAGGCCTACCGTGCGGCCTTGGAGTTCATCGAGAGGAGCGAGGGTGCCTTGTTTTTGCTGAATCCACATAGGAAAGTAGGGTTTGGTTTTGGAGAAAACTAGGGAGCGGCAACGGTAGCGCCACATAATGGGCACTGTTAGGCAGGTGTACGCAGGGCACGGCGTTTTGTGTTGCTCTTCGCCAAAAAGCCCCCCAGCGCAGCGCGCAAAGCCCGCCACTGAAGTGCGGGAAGATTCAACCCATTTTTCTGCGAGCAGAAAAGCCAGGTAGGCCGTACTTTGAAGTTTATTTAACCAGCTTGTGTATGCCTGCTCCTTCTTCCACTGCATCTGCCTTTCTGCCCGTGGTGCCACGCCTGCGGTCATTGCGCAACTCCATCACGCTGGCGGCCAACCCGATTCCGGTGCTTGATACTTACCTCAACACGTACGGCGACACCATTGTGGTGTATCTGGGGGGCATTCGGCGTACGGTGCTCACCCGCGATCCTGGCCTGGTACAGCATATGCTGCAGAAAAACCACCGCAACTACCCCAAGTCCGACTTGTCGCACGGCGTCGCGCGCTACCTCGGCCACGGCCTGCTCACCAGCGAGGGCAGCTACTGGCTCCGGCAGCGCCGCCTGATTCAGCCCGGCTTCCATCGCCAGCGCATAGCTGGCCTAGTCGCGCTTATGCAGACCGAAATAAATGACTGTCTGGAGCCGCTGGAGCGCCAACTAGCCAAGCAGGGCGGCTTTGTGGAAGTAGCCGTGCACGCGCTAATGATCACGACGGCGTTCCGGATTATCGCCCGCTCGGTGTTTAGTAATAGTCTGGCGGAAAGGCAGTTGCACAGAATGGCCGAGCTGCTGACCGCTATTCAGGCCTTTTATGTGCGCACCGTGCGGCAGCCGTATCTACGGCCCTGGCAGCACGCCAGGGGGCAATTTCGACGCCACGACCAGCTGGCAGCCGAGCTGCGGGATATCGTGCGCGGCTACATCCGTCAGCGGAAGGAAGCCAGCGGCCCCGTACCCGACGACCTGCTGCAAATGCTGCTCGATGCGCGCTACGAGGACAACGGCGAGCCCATGACCGAAGAGCAAGTACTCGACGAGGCGGCTATTCTGCTGGTAGCCGGCCACGAAACCTCCGCCAACGCCTTGTCTTGGATGTGGTATCTGCTGGCCCAACACCCGGAAGTAGTGACCAAACTGCGCACCGAAATAACCCAGGTGCTCGGCGACCGGCCCGCCACCTTCGCCGATTTGCCTGGCCTGGGTTATTCCCTGCAAGTGATTCAGGAAACTATGCGCCTCTACCCGCCTGCCTGGATTCTGGACCGCGTGGCTCAGGAAGATGACACCTACAATGGCCTGGCGCTGCCGAAAGGCACGCTCATCTCAGGATATTTGTACGGCATTCACCACTCCGCCAAGCTCTGGGATGAACCCGAAGCCTTCCGCCCCGAGCGCTTCGGTCCCGACCAGGTTCGGCAACAGGTGCCCTACGCCTACATTCCCTTCGGTGGCGGCCCGCGCCTGTGCATCGGCAATCAGTTTGCCCTCACCGAAATGCAGCTCGTGCTCCTGGAAATGCTGCGCCGCTTCGACGTGGAATGGGTTGAACAGCCAGCTATTGACTTGATGCCGCTCATAACACTCCGCCCGCGCCAGGAAATAAAAGTCCGCTTTAGGCGGCACAAGGCCTAACGAAAAAGAGCATTCGTTTTTGGGGTCACTCGAACAGTGTCTCCTCGCGTTGTTTAATTGAATGGCGCTACATCAATCGTTCAACGAGAAGACACAAGTATGTGTCTCTACCCCGTTTAAGCCGTTTTAGCGGCAGAGCCTCAATGCTGGCGCTTACTCCTTCACCAGCTGATCAATCGTCTGGTTGAAATCGGCCACGAACTCCTCGTAATACTTGCCCGTGCCTGGTCCCGAAAAGCCGGTGTGAATCTTCCGCACTTCCCCTTTTTTATCCAGAATAATGGTAGTGGGAAAGGCTAATACTTTATTGATTTGGGGCAATGCTTTCCCGGCCGCGTCTTTATCGGCAATGCCGGCCACGGCCAGGTCGTAGCCTACATTCAGACGCTCTTTCATTTTGAGGAGGCGCTGGGAGGCTTTTTTCTGGTCGGGGCTGCGCTCAAAGCCGAGGCCAATTACTTCTACACCGCGGCTCTTGTTCTTCTCGTACCAGGGAGCCAAAAAGTTGGTTTCGTCCATGCAGTTGGGGCACCAGGAGCCGAGCAACTGCACCACCACTACTTTGCCCCGGTACTTGGGGTCGGAAGGGGAGATGGAGCCGCCTTCGTAGATGTTGGGAAATTTGAAGTCGAGCTTCTTCTCGCCGGGCTTCAGGAAGGTGAGCGAGTTGGCGTCGGGGAGCTTGGCGTTAGCGTCGAGCCTGGCGGTCCAGGTTTCGTGGCCGCTTTTGCCGCTGTAGAAGTCGCCGTTGATAATAGTATTGGTGCCGCTGTTGCGCGTAGCGACAAATAGGTACCCGTGGTTTCCGTCGAAAGTAGAAAGCTGAAGCATATCGCCATTCACCTGGCCATCCAGATACCGATAATCACCGGTAGTCGTAAGGAAAGTGCCGGTTACGTCGCTACCGTTCTGCTTGAAGACGCCCACCGCGGGATATGTCTGGCCTTCATCATCTTTGAAGGTTACGCTCCAGGTGCCGTCGAAAGAACGCGACGTTTCAGAGGCGGCGGGGAATGATTTTTGCCCCCCAGCCGTCGCCGCGAACGGCACCCGGTACGGCTCCGGCGCATCGTACTTCACCCAAGCACCCTTCAGCTTATCCGCGCCATCGGCCCGCACCACTAAGGCCGCGTCAAACACACCCAGCGTAATCGTCGTTGAGTCGCCGGCCGTGGTAATTTCGTCGAGCTTTAGGCGCTCCTCGCCGTTGCGCAGGTACACCACCGATTTGCCCCCCACGGCTTCTACATCAAACAAAAACGGAATTTCCTGGCCCTGAGCCGAGAGCACGCCGCGCCAGGTACCGGGCTTAAGGGCGGAGGCAGATTCATTTTGCACGGCAGCGGTATTTTCGGAGGAGGAATTGGATTGGCAAGCCGCCAGGCCTACGGTCAAGGCAGCACTTAGTACCAACGAACGAAATGCGAAAGAAAGAGTCATGAGGAGGGGCAAATGCAGGAGAAATCGAGACGCAAACCGTGGAGGTAATTTTAAGTTTTACCTATGTAGACTCGCAAAGATAAAATGTATGCACCGCAACGCCGGCCGCCTATATTTGCGTACTGCTTCTAAGAAGCCTACCACTTTACCCTTTTTCCCTCCCGACTATGGCGTTTGACTTAGAAATGATTCAGGCCGTGTACGCTGGTATGGGCGAGCGCATCGAAGCCGCCCGCACTGCCGTTGGCCGTCCGCTTACTCTGACCGAGAAAATTCTGTATTCCCACCTCTACGGCGGCAACGTACAGCAGGCCTACGAGCGTGGCGTTTCCTACGTCGATTTTGCCCCCGACCGCGTGGCCATGCAGGATGCCACCGCTCAGATGGCCTTGCTCCAATTCATGCAGGCCGGCAAAGACAAAACTGCCGTGCCCAGCACCGTCCACTGCGACCACCTCATTCAGGCCCGTGTAGGTGCCGATTCCGACTTGGCTCAGGCCAACGAGGAAAACCGTGAGGTATATGATTTCCTCGCTTCTGTTTCCAATAGATACGGTATCGGCTTTTGGAAGCCCGGCGCCGGTATTATTCACCAGGTAGTACTCGAGAACTACGCTTTCCCCGGTGGCATGATGATCGGGACCGACTCGCACACGCCAAATGCTGGCGGATTGGGAATGATTGCCATCGGCGTTGGCGGGGCCGATGCCGTGGACGTAATGGCCGGCATGGCCTGGGAGCTGAAGTTTCCGAAAGTTATTGGCGTGAAGCTGACCGGAAAGCTCAGCGGCTGGACTTCAGCCAAAGACGTAATTCTGCGTGTGGCCGGCATCCTGACCGTGAAAGGCGGCACGGGTGCTATTGTCGAGTATTTCGGGGAAGGTGCCAATAACCTCTCGGCTACCGGCAAAGGTACCATCTGCAACATGGGGGCTGAAATCGGGGCTACCACCTCGGTATTCAGCTACGACGAGAAGATGGCGGATTATCTGCGCGGCACTAGTCGGGCCGAAATCGCGGACCTCGCCAACGACGTGGCCGCGCACCTACGCGCCGATGATGAGGTGTATGCCAACCCTCAGGACTACTACGACCAGCTTATTGAAATAGACCTGAATACGTTGGAGCCCTACGTGAACGGTCCGTTCACGCCGGACGCTGCCTGGCCAATTTCGCAGTTTGCCGCCGCTGTTCGCGAGAATGGCTGGCCCGCCAAGCTGGAAGTAGGTTTGATCGGTTCGTGCACTAACTCCTCGTACGAAGACATCACCCGCGCCGCTTCCATCGCCGGCCAGGCCGTGCAAAAAGGCTTAACCGTGAATGCTGAGTTCACCGTAACGCCCGGCTCAGAGCTGGTGCGCTACACCGTGGAGCGCGACGGTCTGCTCGATACCTTCGCCCAGATGGGCGGCGTGGTACTGGCAAACGCCTGCGGTCCGTGCATCGGCCAGTGGGCGCGGCACTCCGACGACCCGAAGCGCAAGAACTCAATCATCACAAGCTTCAACCGCAACTTCGCCAAGCGCAACGACGGCAACCCCAACACCCACGCTTTCGTGGCCTCGCCTGAAATAGTGACGGCCTTCGCCATTGCTGGCGACCTGACGTTCAATCCGCTCACCGACACGCTGGCCACCAAAGACGGCCGCCAGGTGAAGCTCGACGAGCCCACGGGTGTAGAAATGCCCCCTCAGGGCTACGACGTAGAGGATGCCGGCTACCAGGCCCCCGCCGAGAATGGCTTGGGCGTACAGGTACTCGTTGACCCGGAGTCCGAGCGTCTGGAGCTGTTGGAGCCCTTCAAGCCCTGGGAAGGCACCGACCTGAAAGGGTTGCGCCTGCTCATCAAAGCCCAGGGCAAATGCACCACCGACCATATCTCGATGGCTGGCCCGTGGCTGAAATATCGTGGTCATTTGGATAATATTTCCAACAACATGCTCATCGGCGCCATGAATGCCTTCAACGGCGAGGCAAATGCGGTGAAGGACCAGGTAACCCAGGGCAACCCCTACAATACGGTACCCCAGGTAGCCCGTACCTATAAATCGATGGGTATTGGAACGGTGGTAGTGGGTGATGAGAACTATGGCGAAGGCTCTTCGCGTGAGCACGCTGCCATGGAACCTCGTCATTTGGGCGTTCGGGCTGTTATCGTGAAGTCGTTTGCCCGCATTCACGAAACCAACCTGAAGAAGCAGGGCATGCTGGCCCTCACCTTCGTCAACAAGGCTGACTATGACTTGATCGAAGAAAACGACACCATCGACATCATCGGTCTGACAAGTTTCGCCCCCGGCAGCCAGATTCAGGCCCGCCTGCACCATGATGATGGCGATACGGATTTGATAAACCTGAACCATACCTACAATCAGGGTCAGATTGAATGGTTCAAGGCTGGCTCGGCACTGAACCTGATTCGGTTGAAAGAGTCAGGCGCGGCTCAGATGTCGCAGAAGTAGCATTTTGTTTGCATAAAAAAGCCCCCCCAGATCTATTCTGGGGGGCTTTTTTATTTAAGTTTAACACCGCGTATGGGGTGAGTTAACCGTAAGGTTTATAAAACCTCCAACTCCTTGCGGGTCCGCTCATTTTCCACGTTGCCGGTATTCAGGGTGGTTTTTGGCTCAATCATCATAATCCAGGTTTCGCCTTCGGTGCGGGGGCGGTGCTCCACGCCTTTCGGTACTACCAGCAGTTCGCCGGGCCGTAGCGCCACAGTTTTGTCGCGAAAGTCCATGAGCAGGGTGCCCTGCACCACAATAAACAGCTCGTCCTCGTGCTGGTGGCTGTGCCAGATAAACTCGCCCTGTACCTTGGCAATCTTGATGTGCTGGTCATTCAGCTCGCCAATGATGCGCGGATTCCAATGGTCATGGAACTGCGCAAATTTTTGATTTAGATTGATGGGCTCCATAGAAAGAATGTTAATGTTTGGTTAATCACAGCAATGAATCATACCAATTCAGACAAGCAAATAAATCAGCAGTCAGCGGTATCCACGATGTAAGCGAAGGCTATCATTATGGTTTGTGGATCTGAAGCATAGCTGGCGCGAGGGAATCGTTGAACAAACTAAATGGTTGCTACTGGCTCCAAACGCGCTTCCCGTGGCTTCTGCACCAGGTAATAGTAGAGCAAAGTAAAGAGGCCCAGCAGAAAAGGAAGTAGCGCCATGTGCTTACCCGTAACGTTGCCCCACACCCGGACGGCTTCGAAGTTGAAAAACTCGCTGATCATCCAGTAGGAGTTGGCACTGATCCAGAACACGATGGCCAGATTATGGGCTAGCTCAGCCTTGATGGTGCGAGTGCGCCAGGTAATAATTAGGGCGATACTCAGCGTGGGTATAATCATGCTGAGAGCCAGGGGTTTCCAAATAATGCACCAGCCAATATCTTTCAGTAGCCAGAAGAGAATATGCATGTTTTCCATGCGGCGGTAAGGAGCTGGAATGCTGTAAACCTGTTCGGTGGGCTGGTCCATAAGGGGATAATTGTCCCCAAATATATTCTTCGAAATGCTGGTTGGAATTAAGCAGCGAAAAAAGGGTGTCCTGCTGCGCTACCTGAAAGCAATGGCCGCCAAGTGAGTAGTGTTCGGGTTTCGTGTAAATGCCCTCAGCACGAAACTGCTCGCAACACGATTAGCCGGCTGCCAACAAACCCCCAAAAAGAAAAACGGCTGCTCCCGAAACTCGGAAACAGCCGAAAGCCTAAGGTGGGGTGAGGAGAAATACTGGCCAGTTAATTAAGCCACACCTGTGCCACCATTTCGAAGCGGTGGGGGGCAAATGCGCCGTAAGGACGCTCGGCGTAGAAGCCGAGAACATGTACCTGGGGCTGCCTCGTACGCGCGTTCGGAAGCACACGCACCGGATACACCTGCTGCGCCGTAGGCCAGTCGCCGATGTAGTCGGTGGGGCGGCGGCTGTCATCCACGCAACGGGCGTATTGTTGTACAGGAAGCGGAGTAGGGAGCTTTACTTTCGACATATACAAAGATACTAATTTTTCTGATAAACTAAATATATTAGTCTGGTCTTTTTAGGTGAAATTTCTATGAAGAGCCAACAATTTAAACGTTCTATGCTACGAAAAACGGTTATCTAACTGCTAAAACCTGGTGCTAATCAAATTGTTTAATTAAGCTTTTAAGGTAGCTAAGCGGAACTATTTACTAATTTATTTAGTAAATAGCACCCTGGGTAGGTACAAGCCGCCCCCTAGCTGATGAGTGCTGTTCTGATCTATGATTTCCCGCTGGAGAGCCTGAACCTCGAGCTACCATTTTATGCCTGTCCGATACCGGCTGGCTTCCCCGCGCCCGCCGATGACCATCAGGAAGCGGCCCTCGACTTATCCCGCCATCTGTTTGCTAACCCCGCCGCTACCTTTCTGGCGCGCGTCACGGGCGACTCTATGGTTGGGGCTGGCATTTATCCCGGCGACCTGATTGCCGTTGACCGTGCCCTCGCGCCCACCGATGGGCATATCGTGGTGGCGGTGGTTGATGGGGAGCATACGCTGAAGCGCCTGCGCCTGCGCGGTGACCGCACTTGGCTCGAAGCCGAAAATGAGGTCTATCCGGCATTGGAGCTGCTGGCGGGGGCACGGCTGGACGTGTGGGGCGTCGTGACGCATGTTATCCACGCGCTGATTACCAGGAAATCGGCTTTGGTTCGGTCGCTGCCGCCGCGCCCATAGCAAGGCATCGGAAGACGCCCTGTATTTGGCGTGAATACATGATGCAGCTAGTCAATAAACGAAGCTTAGCCAACCCTGAGCTTGTTTAGCCACGCAAAGAGCGCCCGGTTTTGCCGGGCGCCTTTCTGGTTTTTACACAGGTGACAGGGGAGCTACTGGCGGCACTCTTATTGCCTGCGAGGGGAAGCTTAGCGCCGAACAACTACCCGCCGCTGCAAATTGCCCCCCTGGCCACTGAGTTGAACCACGTAAAGGCCAGTAGGCAGCTCCGTCAAATCCAAGTCAGTGATAGGTTTGGTAGGGGAGAGGTTTTGGTGCAGCAGCACCTGGCCGAGCGCGTTACGTACGGTCAGCTCTTGGGCGCCAAAACCAGCGGGCACTTCCATGCGCACCTTGCCGCTGGTTGGGTTCGGATAAAGCTGCCACGCCGTAGGAGCGGCCGCCATGCGGGTCGGCAGCACCACCGCTCGGTACCGCGTCTGGGCCGCCGTAGCGGCCGCTCGTATATCCAGCAAAGAATTGCCCCCCAGTAAGGCGAAAGCCACCTTGATGGAGTCGCCGGGGGCCAATGCACCTAAGCTGGCACCAGCTACCTGCGATACGTCGCTGCCGGCTATGGCGCCGGCCGTGCGCTTGGCGGTGCCGCTGCTGAGGGCGGCAAATTTCTCGGCCGTGCTGAAGCCATTGCCCATCGTAACGGCTTCGTTAGTCACGACCTGGTTATCAATAGCATAATACGTTGCCGTGCCGCCGCCCAAGTGTTTGACGCCTGTGTACTGAGACGAGGAGCCGAAGGCGCGCACGTAGCCAAAGCTGCCCACCGCATCCCACTCCGCTAAGTTGCTGCTAATGGCGGGCGGCAAATCCCAATCGAGGTAAAGGCCCGCGTGCAGCGACTTGAGCGTATCCGGCGTGATGTTGGTGAGCTGATATTCCAGCATCACATAGTCGCGGTGCGGGGCATCGGCCCAGGCAGCAGCCCGCTGCCGAACGCGTACCCCCACCGAGGCCGCGCCTAACTCGCCGGCGGGTCGCGAATTCTGGAAATTAGCCTCTCCCTCCTGCGTAGCCCGAACCGGCTGAGTCTGCAAGGCAACTTGGCTGAGGGCTTGAAAGTCATCGTCAATCCGCCACCGACCCCCACTGCTTTGGTCATTGTGTATCCGGTCGGCAACGCGGGTAGGTGAGGTGCCCACCAGCAAACCACCCTCTGCCAACAGCGAGGGGCTTTCCTGGTACGTTACACCTGCGCCCACACTAGAATACGCGTCGTCGTAGGCCAGATTGCCGCGGCTATTCAAGGAAACACGCAGGTTGCCAGCGTCGAGCACCACGTAATCGGGGTTGAGCACTACCTCCAACAACTGCTCATCGGTGTAGCCGTCGGTACTGGTAAAGGCGTAGCGTAGCGTGGCGTGGGTGTTGGGTGGCACCGCGACGGCCACCGTCAGCAAAAAGGGCGAAGCGGTATTAGTAGCGCGGCCCAGCGTCATCATGGAGCCCACTGAAAACGTGCCACTCTGCACACTTAGGTAAGGCGAAAGCGAGGTGAGCGTGACCGTGAGCCCTGCTATTGCCCGGAGCTGATTTTGCAGCTCGGCAGTGAGGCGTAAGGCTTCGTTGGGGCGAAAAAACGTGCGCTGGGGGGCAAATCGGCTGGCTACCACGCGTACCTGATGCCGATCAGTGAGCGCCACGGCGCGGTGCACATTCAGGCGGCCCGTGCCCAGCTTTCCGCGGAACGGCGCATTGGCCGCCAGGCTATAAATATCATCCGTGGTTTGCCGAAGCTGCGCGGCCACCTGCACGGCCGAGTATTGCGGGAAGCGTGCCCGTACGAGAGCGGCCGCGCCCGCCACGATGGGGGCCGCGAAAGAGGAGCCCCGCACCGCCGCGTAAGAACTATCACCCACATACCAGGCAGTCAGAATGTCGCGGCCCGGCGCCGAAAGGGTAACGTGGGTGCTGTACGTGGCATCCTGGGTATCCTGGGCGGTAAGAGCCGCCACCGAGAGCACGTTAGCATAGCTGGCCGGGTAGTAATCCGACTCGCGGCCATCGTTGCCGGCAGCCGCCACAACCACGGCATCGCGGTTGATAGCGGCGTAGTTAATCACGTCCTGCTCGTACTGCGACTGCCCCCCAACCGAGCCCCAGGAAAGATTGATAATCCGGCAGCCGTGGTCAGCGGCGTATACTATGGCCTCGAACCCGCCGCCAAACGGCCGGCCGGGTCGGTTAGAGAATACCTTAATGGGTAGTACTTTGCACCGAAAGCCCACGCCCGCGATACCCTTTTTATTATCGGGACGGGCGCTGGCGCAGCCGGCTACCATCAGACCATGGTCGAAGGTGGGCCGGATGGCCGGGTCGTTGTCCTGGTCGGCAAAGTCCCAGCCGCGAAAGTTATCTACGTAGCCGTCACCGTCATTATCAATACCATCAATTGGATCGGCATAGTTGTATTTTATCTGGCCCTGCATGTCCTGATGGGAGAACAGCATGCCCGTATCCAGTACGCCAATGACGATGCTGGTATCGCCCTGCGTAACATCCCAGGCCCGGTAAGCCTGAATTTTCTTTAGATAATACTGACCATCGGCGCGGGTAGAGTCGGCAAAGGGGTCGTTGGGCTGGCGCAGGAGGCCACGGTCGTAGAGCGGCTCGGCATACTCCAGAGTGCCCGTTTGAAGCAGAGCAAAGCGGGCTTTTTGGAGCGAAGCAGTGGGCGCGAACCACACCTGATATACCCCTCGCAGGTCCACGGAGCCGGGCTGGTAGGCGGTGGGTGGAAGTGCCCGCGGAAACTTCTGCTCCACTTTTGTAGCACCCAGCATCCGCAGGGCCGCGGCGAGCTGGGGGGCTATTTCGGGCGGTAGCGCGCCGGTAGCGGCTGATTTAAGCTTAAAAACCAACGTGCCTGACTGAGTATCTGGCTCCGAGGTTTGAGCTTCGCCCGGCTGCGCTTGTGCCGCCAGCGGTAGCCCCAGGCTGGTACTTAGCAAAAAGATAAAAGCAAGTACTTGTGACTTCATACGCGGGGTGCAATAGGGGCTATTCGGGGCGGATTACGTAAATTTAGGCTCTGCAAAGTGAAAACACTTTTCATGCCGTGGTTTCACTTTTCAAGGAAACCACTTCACCCTGCACCCTTTCACAAGCTACGGTTCTTTTTTGACTCCCCGATGACTGAAACTACCCAAAAACACCAGTCCACCCTCGACACGGCAATCAAAGCCCTGCACGGTCGTACGTTCTTCGCCCACTTCCCCGAAAACCCTTCCCCCGACATCTACGGACCCGATGCCGACCGCCTCGGCCGCGAGGCCTTCGAGGCCCGCCGCAACCAGCACTACACCGAGCTGCTACAAGGTGAGCCCGAAGCCTGGGCCGGGCAGGAAGACTCGCCTTATGAGCAGCAGCCGTTGGGCATCAAGTACCCGTATTTTGCCCCCCAGATCCTGATTGAGCGGGCCGAAAAGGCCTTTGGTGAGTGGCGCAAAATAAAGCCCGCCCAGCGCGCCGCCCTGCTCACCGAAGCCCTCGACGGCATGAAGGAGCGGTTTTTTGAGATTGCCTACGCCACCATGCACACCACCGGCCAGGCCTATATGATGTCGTTTCAGGCCAGCGGCCCCCACGCCGCCGACCGCGCCCTGGAGGCCATCGCGGCCGGCTACGAGGAGCAGACGCGCTTTCCGGAGGAGACCACCTGGGAGAAGCCCATGGGCAAGTACAACATCACCCTGCAAAAAACCTGGCGAGCCGTGCCGAAGGGCGTAGGGCTGGTTATCGGCTGCTCTACCTTCCCGACCTGGAACACGGTGCCGGGGATGTTTGCCTCGCTGGTCACCGGCAACCCGGTCATTATCAAGCCTCACCCTAAGGCCGTGCTGCCCATCGCCATCGTGATTGCTGAGGTGCAGAAGGTGCTGGCCGCCTACGGCCTCGACCCCAACATCTGCCAACTAGCCGTGGACGCGGAGGACCGCCTCATCACCAAGGACCTCTGCGAAAGCCCCGCCGTCAAGCTCATCGACTACACCGGCGGCAACCAGTTTGGCGATTACGTGGAAGGCCTGAAAGGCAAAACCGTGTTCACCGAAAAAACCGGCGTCAACAGCATCATCCTCGACTCCTGCGACGACCTAGACAAGGTGGCCCAGAACCTGGCCTTCTCGGTCAGCCTGTACTCCGGGCAGATGTGCACCGCTCCGCAGAACTTCTTTATTCCCGAAACCGGCGTAACGGTGAATGGTGAGCCAGTGCCCTACGAAGACGTGGTGCAGAAGCTGGCTGCCGCCGTTACGGGCCTGGCCCAGAACCCGAAAGCCGGCCCGCATGTGCTGGGGGCCATTCAGAGCCCCGCTACCCAGGCGCGGGTGGAGCAGCTGGCCCTCAACGGCGGCCGCAGTATTCTGGCCCACGGCACCGTAAACAACCCCACGTTTCAGAATGCCCGCACCTGCTCGCCGAGCATCTATGAGGTGCAGTCGAGCCAGGTGGAGCAGTACAGTCAGGAGTTGTTCGGGCCGATTATGCTGATTATCAAGACTAAAGACACCCAGGAAAGCATCCGGCTGGCGGCTCAGCTGGCACGCGAGCACGGTGCCATCAGCTGCGGGGCTTACACCACCGACCAGGAAATAAAAGAGCAAATTATGGATGAGATGAGCCTGGCTGGTACACCGGTGAGCTTCAACCTCACGGGGGGCATTTATGTAAACCAGAACGCCGGCTTCTCCGATTTCCACGTAACGGGCGGCAATCCGGCGGGTAACGCTTCGTTTACCAATCCTGAGTTTGTAATCAAGCGCTTTACGTGGGTTGGCTTCCGCGAGCCGGCGCAGGCTACTGGTTAGAGCTTCGTTGAACGGGGGGTAAAGCCCCTCATAAGCTCATCACCTCCCGAAACCGCACCGACTGCTGGCGCGATACCTCTACCTCCGGGCCGTCTTTGAGCTTGATCTTCAGCGTATTGCTAAACCACGGCTCGATGGTGTCAATCCACTTTAGGTTGATGATCTGCTGACGGTTGGCGCGGAAAAAAACCTTCGGGTCAAGCCTGGTTTCGAGGTGTTGAAGCGTGCGCGGGATGAGGGGGCGGCAGTCGTTGAAATAGATCTGGGTGTAGCTGCCGTTGATTTCGAACAGCCGGATGTCGGAGAGGCGCACGAACCAGCACCGCTCGCCGTCCTTCACGAATACCTGATCGTGGGCGGTGAGGGGCGCGGAGGCAGGCTCGCTTGAATAGGAAACAGGTGGAGAGCCGTTCTGGGTACGGGCTTTGTCCAGGGCGGCGGCCAGGCGGTTTTCCTGCACCGGCTTGAGCAGATAATCCAAGGCGTTGACCTCAAAAGCGCGCAGGGCATACTCATCGTAGGCGGTGGTGAAAATGACCTGGGGGACAATTTCCAGCGAGGCCAGCAAATCGAAGCCGCTGCCGCCGGGCATGTGAATGTCCAGAAACAGAAGGTCGGGGTTGAGCGCCTGAATTTGAATGCGGGCTTCGGCGGCGTTTTTGGCTTCGCCTACTACGGTTACGTCGGGGAAGGCTTGCAGGAGGTGGCGCAGCTCGGTGCGGGCCAGGCGGGAGTCGTCGATGAGCAGGGCGTTCATACCGGTTGCAGTTGGGCGGTGAGCGGAAGTTGAAGCCGGGCCGTCACGACATCGGGCGCTGCGGCGTCGTTCCCGATGGTGAGGGCGGCTTTCTGCCCAAATAAGAGTTGCAGCCGTTCCCGCGCGTTGCGCAGCCCTACGCCCTCGTGGCCGGAAACAGGTTGGTAATGGCCCGTGTTGCGCACTGTTACCTGTAAGTATTCGTGGGCGTCGTCGAGGCGGGCACTCAAGGAAATTTGCCCCCCGGCGGGCCGGGGCGCGATGCCGTGCTTAATGCTGTTCTCCACCAAAAGCTGCAAGGTCATGGGCGGAATGAGCACGTCAAGGGCCGCCGGATCAACGTTGAGGGAATAAGTCAGACGCTCCTCCAGCTGCACCGCTTCGAGCTCCAGATAATGCGCTACGATTTCCAGCTCGCGGGCCAGCGTCACCTGCTCCGTGCTGTTGAGCTGAATGGAGTAGCGCAGCAAATCCGACAGGTGCGTAATCATCTCACGGGCGCGCAACGGGTCTTCCATCACCAGAGCCCGGATGTTATTGAGGCCGTTAAACATAAAATGCGGGTTAATCTGGGCCTTCAGCGTACGCATTTCGGCTTCGCGCACGGCGGCGGCCAGCTTCCATTTATCAATGTCGGCCCGCTTGTAGTTGTCGAGGTAGTGAAGGCTGAAGTACAAGCCCGCCCAAAGCCAGAACACGAAGTTCATATTCAGAGTGTACAGCAGCAAAAAGCTCCACCGAAACTGCTCTGGCGTGAACACTTTCAACCCGTACATCATGAGCACGCAGACCACGCACTGGGTCAGGAAAGCCAGCGTCAGGTTGAGCGGCAGCAGCCGGAGCACCACCCGAGGCACCGACAGCCTCAACCAGTCGCCGCGCTGAATAAGAGCGCGTAATCCGTGCGTGGTGGCGATGTAAAGGGCCATCATAAACGCCTGCGTGGCCAGCATGCCGGGCGTAAGCTTTTGCCCCAGGAGCACGATAATTAGGCTGCCTAAGGCCCCAAACAGTCCCCAGCAAACTACCTGCAAAGTCCAGTAAAGCCGACGGCGCGAGATGGAAAACGACATAAGGAAATAAGGTTAAGCCAGCTGTACCACCACTTGCTCTGGCGGGCCGGAAAGCTGATACACTGCTTTGTTTCTTCGGTAAGAAACAGAAAGCAGAACGCTTAGGATGACGAGTGAAACCACGATAAAAAGCGGAATCAAATACAGGTCTTGAACAGCGGCGTTCAGGCCGATGAACATGCAGCCAAAGGCAATGACGCCGGCCATAACTGCGTAGGCTTTTACATTATAAAACCAGGCATAAGGAAAAAAATGAGCACCGGTTATAATGCCATAAGTCATGATAAACCATTGAGGTTGTTTTATATAAATGAAAATCAGGAAAGGAAAATAAAAGAGCTGCGCAAAATTCAGCCACAAGCCCAACGGCTGCAACGGATTGCTTTTTATGGTCCAGGTCGTCTTGAATACTTTGGAAAAAGTAAAGGCCAGGGGCAGCATGGCGCCGCCAATGATAAAGGTATATAGACTATTCAGCGCCGGAGACCGGGGCTGTAGCCAGATAACGGTAATGACCGACCACAATATGCTGGCCGCCACGATAAAGTCGATTCCGCCTTTTGCCTTCACCGCCAGCTCCAGTTTCAGGGCAGCGAAGTCTTTTTCGAGTATCATTAGCAGCTGCTTTTTAGGGTTTCTTCAGATGATATTTTGCCTGCCGCCGGCACCCGGCATTGAAGCCGGACGCCGGTGAAATAGAGGCGGTATGGCTATTTTTTGGCGATACCATTCTGCTTTAAAAATGCATCGGTTTGGGCAAAAAACCACGCCGTATCATCCCACATCAGAAAATGCTTGCCGGCTTCCGACATTTCGATGCGGTGCTGGGGAAGCTTGGTGTATTGCTGGGCGAAAATGGCGCGGGTGCTTTCCTTGGTCGAGCCGTAGGCTTTGTAGGCTGCCCAGGCACCCAGCACCAGCGTTGGCTGCTGAATGCGGCCCAAGTCGGCACGCAAATCAGTGGTGTAAAGGTCGTACATGGCCTGGGCCACGGTACGGGCGTCGGAGGCCTGGCCCCAGCGCGTGGCCTGACTGATGCGGGCCGTGTCAGTTATCAGGCCCGCTACCATCCGGCGCTGCGCCGCCACCGGCATTTTGCCCCCCAGCATCTGCTGGCGCATGCCTTCGGCCATCGGCTTAGCCATTTCGGCGGTCATAGCCGGGTTTTGAACAGCCGCCAGAAACGGCAGTGAATCGATGATGACCAGCGGGCCGATGGCCTCGGGGGCGGAGGTGCTCATCCAGAGGCCCAAAAAGCCCCCCAGACTATGTCCAACCACAATGGGCCGGTTGAGCTTCTGGGTTTTGATGTAGGTGAGCAGCTCGTCGCGGACGGTTTGCAGCAAGTGCTCGGGCGCGGCCGTTTGGGCCGGCTGGCCACTAAAGCCCGCCAACGATACGACGTGGCATTGGTACTGCTTCTGATAGCGCGCCACCGTTTCGTCCCACACGGCGCCGGGGCAGGTGAGGCCCGGAATCAGCAGCATGGGCCGGCCTTTGCCCGTTACGGTTACCGAAAAAGAAGGGTGAGCGGTGGGGTTATCGGTGGCGCTCAGCAACACGGGCAGACAGAGGCTCAGCAGCAATAGCAGAATGAGCGAGTAGCAATACTGGCGGAAGGAAAAGGGCTTGTTCACGGCTGAGGCTTTTGAGGTGAATAACTGACTCAAACCTAGTCGTGAATTTGCCCCCCGGAAACGCAATTTCAGCGAACGGTAACAGCGGCGGGTTAGTGGGGAATAATCCGGCTGAATGGAAAAAGCCCCCCAACGTTGCTTTGAGGGGCTTTCTAGCGAATGCGGATGTTGGGTTCCCGCAGAGGTCCGCAGAGGTCCGCAGAGGTCCGCAGAGGTCTACCTGAAAACCAGGACAGTCTGTTTAACCAGCTTCTCACCTCTGATTTCTCACTTTTAATTGCCCGTGGGCCGCTCGGAGCCGGAGGCCTGGGGGGCGCATTGCTTGGCCTTTACCCGGCCATCGTCGCCGAACTCGATGCGGATGGGGCTGGTGTCGGTGGCGCTGCCGAATAGGTACGACCAGGTTTGGCCGGGCGCGGCGGTGGTGTCGCGGCCGGTGGGCTCACCCATAATACGGCGCACCTGCTCCTGGCTCATCCCAATCTCGACCTCGGCGCAGCTCTTGGCATTCTGGTAGCTTTCCTGAGCCGTGCAAGCCGGCAACAGCCATAACAAGGCGGCTAGAGCAGCCAGGGAAAAGGTGTTTTTCATGCGAAATGGTGAAGTAGTGAGATGGTGAGTTTGATGTTCGGTTTGCGCCATCCGCGCAGTTTGCGCAAGACTGTACGTCAAACTCACCATCTCACCACTTCAAATAAGGTTGCGTAAATCGTCGCGCAGGGTGTCGATGCCGCGCCGGATTTCATCCCAGGTGCTGGGGGCGCGGTTCGTGCTGTCGGTGTCGCGGCCGAGCATTTCGGCCAGCTTGGCGCGCTTCACTTCCAAGGCGGCTACGTGCTCGTGGTAGGTGTGGTGGGAGCTGGCGGTGGTGGCGTGGGCGCGGTTTTGCAGCGTTTTAATCTTGCTGTCCAGCTCTTCCAGTGCCTGTTGTAATTCAGCGTCGGAGAGATGGTTGGGCACACGCACATTTTCGGGTTTGGGAGTGTAAGACATACAGATTCGGCAAAAGCGGCAGCCCGCGCGGGCTCACCAAAAGAAATAGATACGTTGAGCTGTTCCTATGTACTGTTTTTGCCAACTAAAGGATGCCCGCCAGCGCTAGTAATGCCTACCCTCCAGTAGCACCACTCCCCTATTCACTTCGCGAAAATATCCCCTCCTTGAGTAGGAGAAGAGTAGTCATTCTTCTTATTTCTGCCGAAAAAAAGCATTAAAAAGCCCCCCAGTGCGGCGGCAAGCCCAGTTCCCGCGCCAACGGTGCCGCGCCCGAAGCCCACAAACCCGCCAGCATTATATTAATGGCGTCGGCCAGCTCCAGGTGATAGTCGGGGTGAAGCTTTTCGGCTTGCCGCAAGGCCTCCTGCGCGCGGCGGGCCAGGTGTTGCAGCAGCGGTTGGGTGGGGCCGTGCAGGCGCGCCACGGCAGCAGGCTGGTGTTCGAATACATTATTCAACAGGCGCACCGTTAGCTCCACTTCCCCAAATACGTCGCCCGTGATTTTGGCGTGGTAGCCGATGCGCGCCTGCAGCTGCCGCACGATAACCAGCAAGTCGTTGGGGGTCTGATGGTAGCCGCGCACGGGGTCGTCTATCTGCGTGCGCAGAAACGTGCGGCGGTCTTCCAAAGCTTCCGGACCTTCGAGCAGGCGGTAGGCCAGCTGTTCGGTGAGTACTGCATCCTGACTCACGAGGCGGGCGAGGAGCTGGTCTTTCTCCTTTTGGGGCAGATTGAGAAGGGCTTTGCGCAGGTCGGGTGGGAGGGCGGCCATAGAAGGTCAAAGCTACAACACCGCTCAATATGCTCTGAGCCCCGTAGCGCGGAAATCCGTTCCGCGACGAGCACGGCGAGTTCCGACGCGTAGGTGCCAACAGTGCGGTACCGGATTCTCGCCGACGGCTCGACGCGGAACGGATTCCCGCGCTATGGCTCTTACCATATAGCCTAACTTGGCCGTATCTTACAGCACAGCCGCTCGCGGTGGCCCCAACCGTTCTATTCTTTCCTTATGCGACCTTTTACTCAATCTCTGCGCCTGGCCGCAGCTGCCATTTTCAGTGGGTTGTTGCTGGCTGGCCCGGCTCAGGCCCAAAAAGCGCCGACGAAAAAAGGTGCTTACCCGGCCGCCGAAGGTTTCGACCAGGCCGGCTCCGATCCGAAGGCCATAGCCATTGCCGACAAGGTGGTGAACGCCATGGGTGGCTACGATGCTTGGCGTAACACCCGCTTTCTGGGCTGGAGTTTCTTTGGGGGGCAATATCAGATCTGGGACAAATACACCGGCGATTTTCACTGGGAAAAAGATACGCTGGTGGCCAACTACAACCTCAACTCGAAGAAGGGCGAAGTATACAGCCGTGGCCAGGATATTTCGGCCACGCCTGCCGGGCAGAAAGTGCTCGACAAGCTCACGCCCATCTGGATTAATAACTCCTACTGGCTCGTAATGCCCTTCAAGCTCAAAGACTCCGGCGTGACGCTGACCTACAAGGGCGAGGGCAAAACCATGGACGGTGCCCCGGCCGATATCCTGCAAATGACCTTCAAAAACGTGGGCGTCACGCCTCAGAACCGCTACGAAGTGCTGGTAAACCGCGCTACTAATCTGGTGGAAGAATGGACTTATTTTCCCAAAGCCACCGATGAGCAGCCCGCTTTCCGCCGCCGCTGGAACGAATACGCCAAGCACGGACAATTGATGCTAGCCGCCGGCCGCGACGAGGCCACCAAACCCAGCCGCCTTGACAACATCGCCGCTGCTCAGCTGGTACCCGAGGGCGTGATGACCAGCAAAACGCCCGTCGCCAAGATTAAATAAGCACCAACCTACGCTTCGAGACTTGCTCCCTAGCGGCTTCGTGTTTTCTTCACTGATTTGCCCCCCGGTGCGGCCGCAGCATACGCCACCCGATAAATTACGCCATTCGCGTCGTCCGACACCAACAGAGAGCCGTCGGCGTGCTGGGCAATGCCGCAGACGCGCCCGAACTGCTCCTTGTTGTTATTCACCAGCCAGCCCGTCACGAAGTCCTCAAACTTCTCGGGCTGGCCTTGGTCGTTGAAGTGCACGCGCACGATTTTGTAGCCACTAGGCTCGGCGCGATTCCAGGAGCCGTGCATCGTTACGAAAGCGTCGTGGTGGTACTCTTTGGGAAATTGCCCCCCAGTGTTAAATACCATACCCAGCGGGGCCGCATGGGCCGTGTACAGCAGCTTGGGCTTCTCCGTTTTGGCCGCGTACTGCTCGTGGGTCATGCCGCCGGGCGGCTCGTCGGCGGGGTTAGCTTTGCCGTCGGCAAACACGTAAGGCCAGCCGTAGTCGGCTCCTTCTTTCAGCTCGTTTAGCTCCTCGCGCTGGTCCTCGTCGCCGAGCCAGTCGATGCCGTGGTCAAAGCCGTAGAGCACTTTGGTGGTGGGGTGCCAGCCGAAGCCGATGGTATTGCGCAGGCCCTTGGCCACCACGCGCCGGCCGGAGCCGTCGGGCTTGATTTCCAGCAGTGTCGCATTTTCCTTGTTGGGCTCGTCGCAGGCGTTGCAGGTGCTGCCCACCGAGAGGTAAAGCTTGCCATCGGGCCCGAAGTTGAGCGTGCGGTTGGGGTGCTGGCCCGCGTCGGGCAGATCTTTGTACAGCGTTTTCAGCTCGGTTAGCGTGCCATCGGCTTTCACATCAGCCGAGTAAACTTCGCGCACGGCGGCTAAGTAGAGCTTGCCATCTTTCAGGGCCAGCCCGTGCAGATTGTCGCGCTGGGCTACTTGCTTGGTGAGGTCGGCTTTGCCGTCTTTGTTGGTGTCGCGCAACAGCGTGATGGTGCCTTTGTCGCGGTTGCTCACGTACACGTCGCCGTTGGGTGCCACGGCCAGCATGCGGGGCTTTTCGAGCTTGTCGGCAAACTTGGTGACGGCGAAGCCGGCGGGTGCTTTGAGCTGGGCTACGCGGGCGTCGGTGGCTTCCACTTGGCCGGGCTTGAAGATGTTGCCTTTGTAGGACGCTGTGACGGTCTTCTAGTAATCGTTCTGGGCAACAGCGGTGAGAGCCGAGCAAAGTGCCGCGGCCGTGAGCGTATTTTTAAGAATGGTCATAGCTGAATAGATGAGATCGTTCTATTCAACTGAACTAGATAGAATTGGGTTACGAAAAGGTTGAGGTGGTTGAGTATTCACCGTAATCATTCTAATCTTACTGAGAAACAATGTTCTGTACAACAACTCCCTGCAAGGGAATGCATAGGACTACGAAAGGCGGATGAATGCAAAGAAGTTAGCTTCTGATAATTAAAGCTATTGTGGAGTCAATCTTACTTTATATAGGTGCACTTAAGCTGTCTTTGACTGGCTACCCCGCTGTCTATAACATATACTGTTGGAGTGGGGACACGCATATCAAAAGCGTACCTTCTTATGCCTAGCTCATTCATATAAGAAAACGCCTTAACTACATATTTATATTTGGCCTTCTGACGGAAACGGATTCTAATGCCATGTGCGGAATCTGGAGCGTTATGCAATAATTTAATGCTTCGTTGGGCTAGTTGCCAGTTATACCAATCTAAAAGGGAGTTCCCTGTTATTTCAAAATCATTCCATTGAGTTGCTTTTGCATGCGGTGAAGAGAAAAAAAGCCTATTCTCAAATTCGTTTCTGGCATAAAGAGGCGAGAAGCGTATTTGTAAAACTCTGTAGCTGTGCCCAATGCTTCGTGCAATCACTCCACACCCCAGCAACAGCAGAAACGCCAGCGCTAGCAGGCCCGGCGGAAGCAGCAGTTTGCGACGGTGGCGGCGCGGATTGTAAAGCATAACTGGCAGTGAAAAGGGAGGTAATGTAAGGTAAGAATAAGCCAATAGTCTTTAGCCGATTTCACTACACAACGTCATGCAGAGCGCAGCGAAGCATCTCGCGTGTTTGGTTGCCAAGCTAACTCACCCAAATAGGCGGTCATGCTTGATCTGGCGTCCGCTGGTCGAAGCATCTCTACTGCAATGGTAACATCAACGAAGCGGGAGAGATGCTTCGGCTTCGCTCAGCATGACCGCCTAATAGTGAGATGCTTTCAAGGTTTAAATTCAGCTTGGGGGCTTTTTTACCAACCTGCCCGGCCGCTTTCCCGTTCGGGCAAAGGTTACGCTACACTTCCCCAATGCTTCCTCGTTCCTGCCAGCTTCTGCCGCTGCTTTTGCTGCTTCAGCTTCCTCTGCGCGCCCAAACCCCCGATACTGCCCGCACCGTGCGCTTGCCCGAGGCCACGGTGGTTGGCTACGGCCAGAACCTGCCGCTGCGGCGCACGGCGGCCGGCGTGAGCGTGCTCGATGCCATCGTCATCGACCGGTTCAACCAGACTTCGCTTACCCAGGCCGTGAATACGCTGCCGGGCGTGCGGCTGGAGGAGCGGGCCACGGCCAGCTACCGCCTGAGCGTGCGCGGCAGCACGCTTCGCTCGCCGTTTGGGGTGCGCAATGTGAAGCTCTACTACAATGATATTCCCTTCACCGAAGCCAGCGGCAGCAGTCCGCTCAACTTGCTGGATCCGGCCTCTATCGGGCAGATTGAGGTGATAAAAGGGCCGGCGGGTAGCGTGTATGGGGCCGGCACCGGCGGAGCGGTACTGCTGAGCACCCGCCGCCCAACGCCTGGCGAGGCGCGAGTGCAGGCGGGCTTCACGGCGGGTAGCTTCGGACTGCGGCGCTACACAGTGGCGGCCGAAACCGGCTCGGCCACGGCCATTCTGCGCGCCCAATACACCCGCCAGACCCTCGATGGCTACCGCCAGAACAGCGCCCTGCGCCGCGACGTGCTGACCGTGGACGGTGAATTTGCCCCCTCAGCCCAGCGCACCGTGGCCGTCCACGCGCTCTACGCCGATCTGGACTACCAAATTCCGGGCAGCCTGACCAGAGCGCAGTTTGAGCAGAATCCGCGGCAGGCGCGGCCGACCGTTGGCACCCAACCGGGCACCGTGGCGCAGCAGGCGGGCTACGCCTCGCGCTCGGCGCTGCTGGGCGTCACGCACGAATACCAGTTTACCAGCCGCTGGTCGAATAAGACGACGCTCTACGCCTCGGGCACCACAATCAAAACACCGTTTCTAGTTGATATAGAGCGTAATACGGCGCTGGGCTGGGGGGCGCGCTCGGTGGTGAGCTACCGCACGGCCCTGGCCGGCCACCTGTTGCGGCTGAGCGCGGGTGGTGAGTTGCAAAACAGCTTCGAGAATGCCCGCAACTACCAGAACCGCCGCGGCACGCCCGGCCCGCTGCGCTACGACGACGAAATCATGACCAGCGCGGGCTTCGGCTTCGCGCAGGCCGATTGGGAGCTGCCCGCCGACTTTCTGCTGACCGTGGGCGCGAGCCTGAACGGTTTGCGCTACCGCATCGTGCGGGTGTCGGACGCAGCGGCGCGGCCAGATGGCTTCGCGTTGCGGCGCGGATTTCGGCCTGTAGTGTCGCCGCGGGTGGCGCTGCTCAAAGAAATTGCCCCCCAGGTATCGGCCTACGCCAGCGTGAGCAGCGGATTTTCGCCCCCCAGCGAGGAAGAAATACGCCCTTCCGACGGCAGCATCAACCGCGACCTGGAAGCCGAGCGCGGCACGAGCTATGAGCTGGGCACGCGGGGCACGCTATTTAATAACCGCCTCACCTTCGACGTGGCCGCGTTCGATTTTCGCCTGCGGCAAACCATCGTTACGCGCACTACGGCGGCGGGCGTGAATGTGTTTTTCAACTCCGGCTCGACCCGGCAGCGCGGGGTGGAGGCGGCGCTAAGCGGCTGGCTGTGGCGGCCCGTCACTGCTGCGGGGGGCATTTCCAGCGCTTCGCCCACTAGCCTGTCTCCCGGTCTGCGCGCCTGGGCCAGCTACGCCTACAATCATTTCCGCTTCCGTGACTATCAGCAACGCGATCAGGACTTTAGCGGCAACCGCCTCACCGGCACCGCCCCACACACCCTCACCGCCGGCCTCGATTTTAGTGAGCAGTTCGGCTTTTACCTCCAGCCCACCCTCAGTCACCAGGCGCAGATTCCTCTCAACGATGCTAACACCGTATACGCGGCCGGCTACTGGACACTTGCCGCGCGCGCCGGCTGGCGACGGGTGTTGGGGGGCAAATTGGAAACCGACATTTTCGCTGGCCTCGAAAACGCCACCGACCGGCGCTACAGTCTCGGCAACGATTTGAATGCCTTTGGGCAACGGTATTTCCAGCCCGCGCCGGGGCGAAATTGGTACAGTGGCGTGCAGCTGGGGTGGCGGTGGTAATTTTCGTGGCTATTGGCCCAACCTTACGGCTGCGCCGGCAATACCAGCACCGGGCCCAGGCTACGCCGCACCACCTGCGCCGATACGCTTTGGTAAAACAGCCGTTGCAGGATGCTGTGTTGCCGGGCAATAAGGATCAGCAGACCCCCACCATCTTCTTCTGCCGCCGCCAAAATTCCATCTATAGGGTGTAAGTGGCGCTGTCCCCGCATCGTGACGCGCTGAAACCCAGCGGTGAGGCCGCTTTTTTCAACCTGTTGGCAGGCCAACGACGAGGTATCGTCGTCTTCGGGCTCTACCACATGCGCGACGTTTATGGTGGCGTTGAAGGCGCTCAGCAGCCGTTGACCCAACTCCACTACCTGGGGGCTCAGCGAGAAAGACTGATTATCGGCTCCGATGGTTACGCGGCACAAATTGGGCTTGGCGGGAGCCATAACGGGCACTACCAATAGCGGCACGGGCGAATGGCGCAACAAGTTTAACGAGGTAGTATCGATGAGTTCATCGGGCTTGTTATAGTCGGGGCGACCCAACACAATGAGCTGGGGTTGATGCTGTTCTACCGCCGCCGCTACCGCATTCTCCAATATGTCGTTGGAAATCTCTACCGTAACGGGCACTGTCAGCGTCGCCGTGCGGCTACTCAGCTCCGCGGCAATTTCGCCCTCGCTCCGGTGCGGAATTCGACCGCTTAAGGCTTCCGGGTCGAGCAGAGAAGTACGGCGCACATGCAGCAGCACGAGTGGCGCCCGCAACTCCGCGGCTATTGCGGCGGCGTAAGCTAGACCGCGGTCGGCAGCGGGCGTAAAATCGGTGAGCAGTAGGAGCGGAGCAGGCATAGCAGGCGCGTAAGGAAGGCGGTATCCGATGCTATACGCCACCGCTGCCGTCAGGGATGCTTTAGGGTGAGTCGTTGGTCGCGTGCGTGCGTGCGGGGCTTTTTTCAGCAGGAAGGTGCGTTAGGCTTCGGGCAAGTAAGACAAAGAAAAAATGACCCTAGACGCCCACCACGGCGCTGCGGCGCTCCAGCAGCACTGTGTCGCGCCACGCGCCGGACAGCCTTCCGATGCGCACGCGCCGCCCCAGCACCCGGAAGCCCTGGGTTTCGTGCAGACGGATGCTGGCCGTATTCTCGGGAAAAATACCTGCCTGTAACGTCCAGATACCATTCTTTTCTGACTCGGCTACCAGCGCGCTCAGTAGCTGCCGGCCTACGCCCTGCCCGCGGGCGGCATCGGCTACATATACGCTCACTTCCGCCACACCCCCGTACACGCACCGCCCCGAAACTGCCGACAACGCCGCCCAGCCTAGCACGTTGCCATTGGCATCAGCGGCTACCAGCCGGCTGTGTGCCAAATGGCCGGCATCCCAGGCTTCCCAGCTCGGGCTTTGGGTCTCGAATGTAGCGTTGCCGGTGGCAATGCCCTGGGTATAAATGGCGGCCACAGCAGGCCAGTGAGCGGCCGTGGCTGATAGGAGTGGCATGGGCGTAAGAGAGTAGGTGTGCTTAGGTACCAGTGCTTAATCATAGTGTTAAGGTCAAGCGTAAGCTGTGCAAGTATACTAGTGCTTCGCGTTCCAGGTACCTCCGCTCACAAAAAAGCCCCCCAAAGTACGATGGGGGGCTTTTTGCCGGTGTTTCAACTTTTAATCTTCGTCCGCAGCCGGTGCCTGTTCAGCGCCGGGGTTCATGCGCTCATCCGTCATATCGGAGGTGTCGGGGTCGGGTGTAGTACCACCCAACACCTGGCCGTGGGTAGCGGCATCCAGCATGGCAGCCGAGCCGGCGCTTTCGTCGGAGCCGGCGTCTACGCGGGGCGCATCAGTGGGCTGGGCGGCGGCCGGATTAATCTGTTGATTACTCGCTTGTTCTTCGGGCGTTTTCATCGGTGTATGGCGTTCAAATAAAGGTGAAAGAAAACGCCGGGCCTCGCACCTCGCGACACCCGGCGTTTTCCGGAAGCTAAAACCAGCTTAGTCGGCGGCGGGCCGATACTCTTCATTCGTGTCAATATCGGCCTGCGTGGTGCGGTTGGCGGGCTCGGCGGTTTCCCAGTTGCGGGTGCCGCTGCCGTAGCGCGGGTCGTCGAGCTTGGCGGCCTCGCGCCGGTCGTCCGACTCATCGTTTGTGGTGGCGCGCACCGCTTCATTGTTCAGGTTTTGCGGAGCCGCGCCCCGTTGGTCGGGGGCGGGCGTGCTCGACGCGGCCGCACCCCGGTTAGCGCCCGCCGCTACCGGACCGTTCATTTCCTCGTCCGAGAGAGGCGCGTGGCCAAAGTCACCATAGTTTGGCGTGTCTTGCGAAGTCTGGGGCACGGCGTTTTTGCCAGCTGTTCTCCCGGTGGTGTGTTCCGGATTTTCCTGGGCCAGCTTAGCGCCTACCTTCTCATTTTCGGCTAACGAACGACTGTTGTTATCGTCGGTATTAGGGTCATCTGCTTGTGTTTTCATAGGGAAGGTGGAGTGAAGAGTGAAGGTGTAACAAGATACTTAGTATCAGGCAACTAGTTGGCTAGTACGCAAAACGACGGTTGAAGGGTCAATAAAATTCCATCCATATGGCCCCAGCCGCGTAGTGAGTAACAAGCTGCCCCGATTGTTAGCGGCGGCCAGACTGGCTTTTACCCGTTTTATAACCCTTACTCATATGGCCGTTTCCGTCATTCATAATCAGGAAGATCAAGCATTCTACGCTACCGTTCATGGCTACGAAGCCGAGCTAGCATACAGCATGCCCGCGGCCGACACCATTGATTTTACGCATACGTTCGTCGATGAGAACCTGCGCGGCCAGGGGGTAGGCGAAGAAATGGCCCGTGCTGCCCTGGCCTATGCCCGCGACCAACACTTTAAGGTGCTTACCAGCTGTCATTTTGTGGCCGCCTTCGTGAAGCGCCATCAGGCGGAATACGAAAACTTACTATCAAAATAAAGCCTGTCCGGCGCACGAATCGTACAGTTCGCGCGCCGGACAGGCTTTATACCAACGGTTAGAAGAGCAGTTTACTCGCCGCGGTTATTGTCTTCGAGCCTGCTCGACTGCGCAATGACGGGGGTAATCACGCTGTCGCTGATGCCGGACTTGCCATCCGGCGCGGGCTCATCGAGGAGCTGGCCGTGGGTTTCGCGGTCCAGCATTGATGTTTCGGCCGCGGCAGGCTCACCAGCCGCCGTAGCCTGTGGCTCCGAGGGGTTGCGGGGCTGGGGCTCCTGCATTTCGGGTAGCGTATAAAGGTTTTCGCCGGGCCGATGCTCATCGGCGGTGCCGGGAAACGCGGCATTCGGGTCAGCCGTCGTAGCCGGCTGGTTCTGCGTAGTCCGACGCGGGGGCTTCTCGTCGGAGTTTTGGGGGGCTTTTTTCGAAGAGTCTTTCATAGGTAGAGGTTGGAAGCCTGTTTGGGACAGTATCCTCATTCTACGCAAAACGTCTGCCCGACAACTGTTGACGCCCGGAAAAATATTTTGCTCGAAGTGAGGCCAGCCCAAACCAGCCGGCCGAAGCCACAATAGGGATAACCTAACCTTTCGCGGCATCGCGCCAAGTTAACTGCTCACAAAAAAGTCCCCCGGAGTAGTCCGGGGGGCTTTTTTGTGAGATTAATGCCGCTTATTTGGCAGGCATCAAAACGCTGTCGATAACGTGGGTCACGCCGTTGCTGGAGATTACATCGGCGGTGGTTACGGTGGCCATCCCGCCTTTCGCGTCTTTTAGCATCACGCTCGTGCCACTTTTCATCACCGTCAAGGTTTCACCCTGAACCGTGGTTAAGGTCTGGTCGTTTTGCAGGTCGGCCGCGCGCACGGCACCGGGCACCACATGATAGGTCAGGATGGTAGTAAGCTTGGCTTTGTTTTCGGGCATTACCAAGGTGTTCACCGTGCCAGCGGGCAGCTTGTCAAAGGCCGCGTTGGTGGGCGCAAATACGGTGAAAGGGCCGGCGCTTTTCAGCGTTTCTACCAAGCCAGCTGCCTTCACGGCCGCTACCAGCGTGCCATGCTCCGACGACATCACGGCATTGTCGACGATGTCTTTGCTTGGCACCATCATGGCGCCGCCTACCATTATCCCTTCGGCGCTGCTCATGGGCAGGTCGGCGGCATTCACCATCGTCTCAGCGGCTTTGCCGGGCTTGCCTTTGGCTCTCATTTTGTCGCCAGCGGCCGTCTTGCCCTTCATTTTCATCTTGCCGTCGTCGGCCATCTTGGTCTTCGACATGTTGCCGTCTTCTTTGGTTTTGATCTTGTCGGCGTCTGACTTGGTTTTGGCAGTGGTTTGGGCCAGCGCCGGCGTGGTCAGGCTTATGGCGAAGGCAAATGCGAGGGTAGTCAACAAAGACTTTTTCATTACGGTTGAGTTAAGGAATAAATGGATTTGCACTACTATACGATAACGCGTCAATATTGGATTATAAAAATAAGCTCAACAGCTGATCGAAGTGAAGGCAAAACCCGCGGGCTAGTTGTGATTATGTTTATAAAATGCTTTTAGCTAATTAATTAACCGTTTTTATACCCGATCGAAGTAACTGAGTAGCATTTCGATCTGAATTCTATAACCTTTGTAGCGGCCCATAAAAATTATATATTTGCCATGGCAATACGGTCATTTCTGGCCCAATCTCAGTAAAAAGTAATGGTGGGCAGCACGCACTATCTTGATCAGCAGAATGGCTTCCGTGAGGTTCGGTTCGGACAGAAGGTAAATGAGCTAAGTAGGCTGGTGCTGGTGTCGGTCTTGCATGATCCACGCGTATCCACGTACGCCCGCGAAGTGGATGAGCTGCTTTACTTAAGCTATCCGCTGCGGCAGATTCATTACCGCTTCTTCGACGAGCAGCTCTACCGCATCGACCTGCTGGCCACCGGTGCTGAAGTAATAGCCGGCCTGCGACAAGAATTTATTCGGCTTTATGGCCTGCCTACCAGCGGCCCGCTGGGGGAGGAGTGGGTAGGGCAGCAGGTAACGGCCTCTATCGTCTCGTTTCGTACTCGTACCGAGAATGCCTATTTCACTTTAAGCAGCCAGTCGCTGCTGGCTAGCGCCACCGCTTACGTGTATCGTCGGGGCCTGATGGTGAGCACGGCAAGCGAGGAGAGCAAGCGGGGCCTGGGGGGGCTACTGGTTCACTAGTACTAGTTTTTCTGGAGCCAGTCGGCCGCTTCCCGCACGGTTGGAAAGTAGTGGTAGCGTAGCGGTTGCATAAGGCTATTGCCAATAGAGCGAGCCGCGAGCTGGCTCAGGGGGGCGTCGGCCTCTACCACGGCGCATCTGTCGTAGCCCGCTTCCTCCATAGCCCGTGGCACCCACTGGGCGGTAAGCCACTCCTGAATCTGCGGCGGAATAGGCGGCCGCTGCCCATGTACGCTCATCAGCCGGGTACAGCCATAATGATGCATAGCCCGCAGGACGTGCTCATAAATGGCCTGCAAGTCGGCCACAGATACAACCGTTGGATGCCAGGTAACTCGCAGATAGCCCGGCGCGTGATAGGAGATAACCGCGGCAGCATTGTGAAAATATTGAGTAGCGATGCTCACAAATGGAGGAAGAAAAAAAGAGCAATAGAGCCTTGGGGGCAACCCTCTCTACGACCCCTTGGAGGAAATAGCACTTGGTGCGAATAGCTTGCCAGACTCTGCATCAGCACTCCTGCATAATAAAGGCTAGGAGAGCATAAATTTTTTTGGTTGCCGTGCTGATTTACCCGCCAAATATGCTCTAAGGAGTTCGAAGACACAAAAACGGCCCGCATATCTGTTGAGGCTCATCCGCGAGGGAGCACTGGTAGAACTTGGCTCCGCAATCATAAGCCCGTACGGGCGCTATGCACTCGTTATGCACTCGTGTAGTACCTTGCCAGCTGATTTCTGACAGACACAGCATGACAAAAATAATTGAACCCTGGAAGACGCTTAAATCGGAGCTGATCTTTGATCATCCGTGGTACAAGGTTCGTCGCGACCATGTGGAGCTGCCCGATGGGCAACAGCTTGACGACTACTTTGTGAGTGTGCGCCACAATGTGGTGCTGATATTTGCCGTGACCGAAGACGAACAAGTAGTCCTGGTTCGCCAGTACAAGCACGGTATCGGCCAGATACTGATTGAACTGCCAGGCGGCGTGATAGACGAGGATGAAAATGCCCCCCAGGAAGCGGCCAGACGCGAGCTACTGGAGGAAACCGGCTACACTGCCCACGAGCTGGAGCTGTTGCTGGCGGTAAACGATAACCCCACCAAAGACACGAATACTACTTACTTCTTTCTGGCCCGCAACGCGCGCCAGATAGCCTCACAACAGCTCGACGCAACTGAAAATATTGAGGTCCTGACCGCGCCCCTCGCGCAGATAGAAAGCATGATTCTCAGCGGCCAGATTCGGGTGGCGGGCTCCGTAGCCTTATGTCTGCTGGCCCTGCGTAAACTACAGCGTTAGAGGAGCAAGTCTTCTCTGTAGCTAAAGCTACGAATAAGACTCGCTCCGAAGGCTGCTTTTTAGAGACTTATACTGCTTTATACTCGTTTTAAAGACGACGAGGGGTGGGGTATCTATTTTATAAATTTCGGCTACCTCCGCTTCTTTATATGGCTCTTGGTCGCGAATTGTTTTTTAGCTCATTTACAATTACTTACATTCATAGGTAAATGCGGGGGAAATGGGCAGCTTGGTTAGCTGCTCTGGCGGGGGGGTCAAAATTTTATTTGCACACGCTCTCATGATTCGCCTGTTCCTGGTCGACGACCACTGCCTTATTCGCGATGGCATGAGGGCCCTGCTAACGGGGGCTCCCGGCCTGCTTATAGTAGGCGATGCCAGCAACGGGCAGGAACTACTCGACCGCCTGTCAACTACTCCGGCCGATATTGTGCTGATGGACCTGCAAATGCCGGTACTCGATGGCTTCGCGACGCTGCCTTTGTTGCTGGCCCGTTTTCCGGAGGTGCGCGTGCTGGTGCTCACGATGTTGGCGCACGAGCGGTACGTGGGACAGGCGCTGGATGCCGGCGCGGCGGGCTACATTCTCAAAAGCGCGGATCAGACCGAAATAATCGCCGCCATCTGGGCCGTCTCCTCCGGGAAGCGCTTTCTGTGCAGCGAAATTGGCTTGATGCTGCTGCAAAAAGTTCTGCACCCGGAAGCGTCCGCGGAGACCAAAAAAGTGGATGGCTTGTCGTATCGGGAGCTGGAGGTACTCCGGCTCATCGCGGAAGGCCTCACCAACAACGCCATCGCAGAAAAGCTATTTGTCAGCCGGCGCACGATAGAAACGCACCGACAGAATATTCTGGAAAAGACTCAGGTAAAAAACACGGCCGCTTTAATCAAATATGCCGTTGCGCACGGCCTGCTGGACTAATGGCGGCTTACTGCTTCACCAAGTGCTCTACCCAGAAAACGGTCAGCTTAGTTTCTGAGGGCACTGGGGGGCAAATTCATCACTATTCGAACTGTTCGGTCAGCAATGGCCGCATGCCGTAGCCAGTCGATCTGATCATGGGTAGATTTTCCCCTTCTCCATTATCCGCAGAGCTTAGCGCGCTGCACCAACAGGCATTGCAGCACCTGGCCGCCACAGATGCCGCCAGCTTGGCGGCGGAGCCGCCTGCGGAACTGCTGTATCACACCATGCTGACGTTGCAGCGGCAGGAGCTGCACCGCGCCCAAGCCCAGATAAAAGCCCTGCAGCAAGCCGCTGCGGTGGCGGCCGCTCACGCCACTGCCGCTGCCGACCCCGCCGCCGATAAATTCCGGCGCCTGTTTGAGCACAGTAGCGATGCCGTATTTCTGCTGCTCGACAATTACTTCGTCGACTGCAATGCCGCTATGTTGGCCCTGATTGGGGCCACGGATAAGCAACAGCTTCTGGGTCAGCATATGGCGGAGCTGGCTCCTTCGCACCAACCTGATGGCCATCCCAGCCGCGAGCGCGCCGACGATTATTGCCGGCTGGCCATAGCTCAGGGGCGCCATCGCTACGAGTGGCTGGGCCAACGCTGCACCGGGGAGGAGTTTTGGGGAGAAATCCTGCTCACCCCAGTCCAGATGGACACGCACACCTTACTGCATGCCGTGTGGCGCGATACCACTCCGCTCAAAATGGCGGAGCAGCAGCGTCGCGAGAGCGAGGAAGACCGGCGGCGGGTGTTGGCGGCAGCGGGTGTAGGCACCGTGATATATATCTTAGGGAGCAAAGAAGTGGTGCTTGATGAGCGTGCCCGCGCCTTACTCGGTTTGCCCCCCGCCGCAGGGCCTCTGCCCTCTACGGAAGTTATCAGGCAAGTGTACCCTGAAGATTTGGTCCCGGCCAGCGAGATTATGACGAGGGCGCAGCAAACCGGCCAACCCGTAGTGCTGGAGTTTCGGGTGGTATGGGCCGATAATTCGATTCACCACATTCGGTTTCGCGGCGAGATCGAGAAAAAGGAAGGCCAACCAGGTCGGCTACTCGGGGTAATGCGCGATATCAGTGCTAAGCGCCAGGCCCAAGAAGAGCTAAGCTACAAAAACCGGCTGCTGGAGCATGTGGTGCACAATATGCCGCTGGTGTTGGGCAGGCTCAGTAATACGGGAGTATTTCTGGAGCTGATAGGGCTGGGCCTGCGGCATCTGAATATCCAGGATAATCAGCTCCGGGGCGTGAGTACGTTCGAGGCATTCCCTGAGCATGCTGAGCCCATGCGCCGCCTGTTGGCCGGGGAGTCGGTTAAGTATGTAACTTTTGTCGTTGAGCAGGGCGAGCGGATTTACTATCAGAACTACGGCTTCTTCGACCAGGAAAGGCATGAAGCCGTCATCTTCGCCATCGATGTTACGGAGTCAGAGCAGACAAAGCAGAAGCTACACGCCGAGAAGGCTTTTACCAAGCAGGTAATTGACCACAGTCCGGATGCCCTGATCGCTCTGGACCTGAACCTGCGCGTGACGGCGTGGAACCAGAAGGTCGCTCAGTATGCTTCCGTGCCTGAGGAAAAGGCGATAGGTCAGTCATTTTTCGAACTCCTCCCTCATCACCTCGAAACAGCTGAATTTCCCCATCTGCTGGAGCAGGTACGGCAAGGAAAGTCAATCACTTTATTTAACCAGACCTTAGGGCGCCGACCTGGTAGCTACGATATCTACTGCGTGCCCCTACAGAACCCTGACAGTAGCGAAGTGACCGGTATTCTAATCACCATTCGTGATATAACCGAACGTAACCGGATGCTCGCCGCCGCTGTCCAGCTTCAGCGCCAGCAGCAGCAAGCTGTTGTTCGGGCCGTATTTGCCGCCCAGGAAGCTGAGCGTAAGCGTATCGCCGAGGCATTGCACAATGGTGTCGGCCAACTGCTCTACGTTACCAAGCTTACCCTCGAAAATGGCAGCCGGTTCCCGCCCGATCCGGCTGTGTTGCAGGTACTGAACGAAGCCATTCAGGCCACGCGCAACGTGTCGCACCAACTGACGCCCGGCATCCTGGAAGACTTTGGTTTACAAGTAGCATTGCAGGAGTTGGTCAAGCATATTCCGCAGGGCACGCTTAAGGTTTACCTGCATTTGACTGGTTTGCACCAGCTCCGCCCGCTGCTCCTCGAGCTGGCTGTATACCGCATTATTCAGGAACTGCTCAGCAACGTTATCAAACACGCGCACGCCCATGAAGTACATATTCAAGTGGAGCACGAGGATGACCAGGTAGTTCTCAGCGTGCAAGACGACGGTCGGGGTATGCCCGCTACCCCACTGCCCGCCGCCGATCCGGGGATGGGTATTGTCAGTATTCGCAACCGTGCTGAGCTACTTGGGGGGCGTTTTTCGCTTGACTCTCATCCCGAACTCGGAACTACTGTACGGGTGGCCCTTCCCATTCCTGCGAAAAGCCAATAGCGCTGCCCTGAGTTGTATATGCACAAGCGACGGCTGGTAGAATATACTTAGCTAATAATAGGTATTGCGACCCAATTCAATCCGTAGTAAAACGGAGGAGCTAGCTACCCGATTATGATATATTTGGTGTAAGAGTCGGATTTGGCTCCGGTGCTGCTATAGTGCTTGTAATGCCACATATCACTTCTTTTGTGCTGCTCAAAAGTGTTCATCCTCGGTACTTCAGCATCGGACTTCAGGGCCACTGCGTAGGAGCAGCCGCATGCGCGCAGCTGGATGCACTGCTAGGAGAGGCCCACGCAACGCATGCCGCCGAAATCTGGCTTGATTGTGAGCAATTAGCCGATGTTGACACCCAGGGACTGCGAATGGTTTTTTCCTGGTTTCGTAAGCTCCATGCCGATGGCTCAGCCCTGCATGTGTGCGGTCTGTGCCCGGCGGTGCGGGCACGGGTAGAGAACTGTGGTCTTGCCGCCGTGCTTCCCCTATTGCCCGCTGATGCTTTTCGCGGTCCCCGACCACTGCTGCGTTAAAGTATATAGGTCTGCAATTCGCCCCGGCAGGTAGGATGGGCAGCAACGATAGTCAATGGAATTTCAAAGATGCCCGATTGCTGCTCTATTTTGCAGTTGTAACCTGCTTACTATCAGGCATAATAATCGGAATCTCGATCTTGTCACTAATGAAGTGGCGCATAGCGCTGCCGGTGGAGGATATTGTCTTTGGCTTATCCTCAGAGTGGTAAGCTCTCTGCCTATGGCGGTTGCTCAACAGCCAAAAAAGTACTACACTCATAACAGCAGAAAAAGGAACATATATACCCAGCCCCAAGTACTCAGTTGGCTGCCTTTCCTTCCTTTACTTGAGCAATTAATAAGTCCCCATTCGGCCGGAAAATATACTTGACTTTGCGCGCCGTTTCATTATCCGTTACTATCCAATGCTGACTTGTGAGCAGGGCTGTTTGCGCTGCTTTTTTGCTGAGTCGTTGAGAATCTGGAGTGGTATTGAGTAGATGTAGTTCCATAAAGGCATAAAGATGATTTGGTTTGCAAGATGCTATCCGCGGAGTTAATAGCCGGGGGAGCTAGGATCAAATATAATACCCTTTACTACCCTTATTAATAACTATATCCTAAACCTGAATTTGCACTCGTTACTCGCACAGCAGCTAATTGCTGCTCATCAGTCGAGAGGGTGACCTGGTTGCGCGCCCAGTACACATCAGTTTCATCGGGAAACACGATGGTAACAGAGGCCGAAGCGCGAGAAGGAACCCACCTCTTGCACGTCGGGAATGGTCGCAATAGCCTGCTCAATGGGAGAGGTGACCAGCCGCTCCACGTCGGGCGCACCGAACAAGGGAGTTTGGGTGATGATCTGTACTTGGTTGTTGGTGATGTTGGGCACGGCATCGATGGGCAGATGTGCCACCGAGTATCCACCCCAGCCTACCAAAGCCAGCGTGAGCAGGCCGACGAGCAGCTTATGGGTGATGGAAAAGTGAGTGATGCAGTCGAGCATGGACTGCTAAGCGAAAGGAGGATAAGCTAGAACTATAGGGGGACCGGCCAGAGCCGGTGCGCAAAAAGGTCCGCACCGGAACGGACATAGCCATTCCAGCGCGGACTTTACGAATCGCGGGGCATCAGATTACCAGTGAACCGAGGCATCCAGAATGGCGTCGATGATAACCAGGCCCACGATGCCGAACCCGTCTACCACGATACCCTAGCCTGGTCTGGCTGCTGATGTTGCTGGTCGCGCTTTACCGCTTCAGGGTAAACATAATTTTTTGGATTGTGAGTAGTGCCCTGGCCGGGCTGCTTTACTATTTGCTCCTGGTTCTCGTAAGCTGATATTCTACACGCCAATCCTCTTGCCTGCGCTCTATGATACTTCCATCCCACTTTTCCCGTCGCGACTGGCTAAAGACCGCCGCGCTGGCCACTACTCCTGCCTTGCTGGGGGGCTGCCCGCCCTGCCTATTATAGCCGCCCCAGCTCCGGGCAAAACCCCCACTTTAACGGCCGCAGAAATCACTGCCGTGGAGGCCGCCTTAGGCAAGAAAGGAATCTACGTGCAAGCCCAAGCCACCCATAGCACTCCACTACCGCGCAACGATTTAAAAGTAACCATTAAGGGAGAGCCGGTACCCATTTCCTTTGGCTTCGGTGGGTGGGTGGCTATCAAGCATACGCTCGACGGTAAGTCAGCCATGCTCATGAGTGATACGGTCCTGCTTCAAGAAGAAGTGAATCCTCTGATATCGGCTGCCCTAGCCAACGGGTTGGAAATTGGCGCCGTGCACAACCATTTTTTCTGCGAGGAGCCCCGCATCTTCTATATGCACATTCACGGTATGGGCTCCCCGGCTGAGCTGGCGCAGAAGTTCGCGGCCACGCTAAAAAATTCCAAGCTACTGCCCGCTAACTAGCCCCAGCCAGCCGCGGGTGTTACGGCGGCCCAACCCGGCAACAATGCGACACCTAGCGCCGGCTCACCAACTGGCAAGGAGCTGTTCGATCTTCCAGCCTTGAATAAACTAGTGGGCTATCAGGGGGTAGTCAATGGCCCCACCTACAAGTATACGGTGGGCCGCGCCGATGTGCAATCCATTATGATGGGTACGGAGATGACCGCAGCCATCGGTCTAAACTCCTGGGCCGCCCTCGCGGGGAAACAGGCCGACGCCCATATTGCGGGCGATATTGCCATGCTGGAGCACGAGGTCAACCCCGTCATTAAGGCCTTGCGGGCGCACAACTTGGAAGTCGTAGCCGTACACAATCACATGCTCTTCGACCAGCCTCGGATGATGTTTCTGCATTATTACGGTCGGGGGCCAGCCATGCAGATTGCCACGGGCTTTCGAGCCGCGCTCGACCAGTTGGGGAAGGGTAAGATGGGAGCGATGCCCATGAAGCATTAGTCTCAAAAACTTCCCCTATGACATCTCCCTTAGTTACGCTGCGCGTAGTAAAGGAGACTTTCGTGTGCCTTCGTAACAGGACTTGGAGATTATAGTTAATCCCTGAAATGTTGGAGTCAGGTGATGATATGGCTTGCGCGGATACGGCACGGGTAAACTGACGGAGTCGGGTTGGGGAATCATCTTTAAATCGCCCTCACTTAATTTCATTTCGTACAAACTTTCACTCCGTATGAGGCGCGTTATTGTCTCCCTGCTTGGAATATAACGATACCCAGACGATACCAGAGTGAAACAAAAAAAACTCATAACTAGCTAAAAAAACAGCTAGTTATGAGTTTAGACAGTGATCACGCTAGGAATCGAACCTAGATCAAGAGCTTCGGAAACTCTCATACTATCCGTTGTACGACGTGACCGGAAGGTGGGCAAAAGTAGAGAGAAAAATACGCCTGGCCAAACGTGGGGGGCAGTTTTGGTGGTTCTGCGAGTCAGTATAACCTTAAAGGGCCAAAATCAGTTAATCCCAACATACAACCCGAACCTTTACCTTATGTCTACAAACGAAAAAAAAACGCTTTATACGGCCGATGCTGCGGCCGTAGGCGGCCGCAGCGGCCACGTACGCTCCGCTACGGGCATCATTGATCTGGATATGTCGGTGCCAGAGGGCCTGGGGGGCAAAAAAGGCGCTACCAACCCCGAGGAGCTATTTGCAGCAGGTTATGCCTCTTGCTTTCAGCAGGCGCTATTGGTAATTGCCCAGCGCGCCGGCGACCGGCTCGACTCACAAAGTGAGGTGAAATGCTCCGTAACTCTGTTTCAGGAAGGTGAGGCGTATGGTCTGAGCGCCATTCTTGATGTCGATTTGAAGAAATTTGACGAGGAGAAAACCATCGATATGGTTCGTCAGGCTCACAAAATCTGCCCTTACTCGGTGGGTACCCGCGGCAATATGGAAGTAGAATTGCGTGTAATGGGCAAGACCGTTCCAGTACAGCCGGAAGAAAACGCTGGCGTAGCCGGAAATAATGGTGTTGAAGCTTCTAGTACTACTGAGAATACGAACGTTACAGCTTAGTTCTTTTTGCTCTAACGTAAAAATCCCCCCAGAGCATCTCTGGGGGGATTTTTTACTGTTGAACTACTAGCTACTTTATGTGCTCTGTGATTCCAGTACTTCTTTTACTTTTTGAGCAGCATCCTTCAGCAATACGGCCGAGAATACTTTTAAACCTGACTCGTCGATGATGCGGGCACCTTCCTCAGCGTTGGTGCCTTGCAAACGCACGATGATGGGCACGCGAATGTCGCCGATGTTCTTGTAGGCTTCTACTACACCATTAGCTACCCGGTCGCAGCGCACGATGCCGCCGAAGATGTTGATAAGAATAGCCTGCACGTTCGGGTCCTTGAGGATGATGCGGAAGCCAGCTTCTACCGTCTGCGCGTTGGCCCCACCCCCTACGTCGAGGAAGTTAGCCGGCTCACCACCCGACAGCTTAATAATATCCATCGTGGCCATGGCCAGGCCGGCGCCGTTTACCATGCAGCCCACGTTGCCATCGAGCTTCACATAGTTCAGATTAGACTCCGACGCTTCCACTTCCAGCGGGTCTTCCTCGTTGGTGTCGCGCAGGGTAGCGAAATCTTTGTGGCGGTAGAGGGCGTTTTCGTCGAGGGTTACTTTGGCATCAACGGCCAGGATTTTATTGTCCGAAGTCTTCAACACGGGGTTGATTTCGAACATGGCCGAGTCGGTCTCGTCGTAAGCTTTGTACAGTGCTGTTACAAACTTCACCATCTCCTTCTGCGCCTCGCCAGTGAGGCCCAGGTTGAAGGCAATCTTGCGGGCCTGAAAGCCCTGCAAGCCTACGCGGGGATCAATGTGCTCGCGGTGAATCTTCTCGGGATGCTGCTCAGCAACTTCCTCGATGTCCATGCCGCCTTCAGTGGTGTAGATGATAACGTTCTGGCCGGTGGAGCGGTCCAGAAGCACGCTCATGTAGTATTCCTTAGGCTCCGAGTCACCGGGGTAGTACACGTCCTGGGCAATGAGTACCTTGTGTACTTTACGACCTTCGGCCCCCGTTTGCTTCGTAACCAACTGCATGCCAATGATCTGGCCAGCTATGTCCTTCACTTGCTCCAGGTTTTTGGCCAGCTTTACGCCGCCCCCTTTGCCCCGCCCGCCGGCGTGAATCTGCGCTTTGATAACGTACCAGCTGGTGCCGGTTTCCTCCGTTAGGCGCTTGGCGGCGGCAACGGCTTCCTCGGGCGTATTAGCCACGACGCCTTCCTGAATGCGTACGCCGTAGCTTTTAAGAATTTCTTTACCCTGATACTCGTGAATGTTCATAGAGGTCAGTTCAATGGGGATGATGGGGTGGTGTACAGTGCACGAAAGTAGGCAAAAATGCGACGCGGGGTGTTACAAATGCAGAAGCTACTTGCCAAACCACTGCGCCATTACCTGAGCGGCCTCTTTATGCTGGGGCGTAAAATCGGCATGGCGCCGGGCGGGGCCGTCGGCAGCTAGGTTGGGGTACCATTTCCAGACAAAAAGCCCCCCAAACCATTTCTTGGGCCAAAAGGTCTCGAACATGGCCGCGTAGCAGGCGGCTTGCGTGGCCTCATCGGGCTGGAGAAAGGCGGCCGTGCGGTCGGGCCACACCCAGGGTTCTACGGCTGCGTCGGGGGTGCATTTGTAGCCCATTTCGGTAAACACAACCGGCTTATTAAAGCGTTTTTGCACTCGTTCGATAGCCTTCAAATGCGGCTGCCAGCCGGCGAGTAGCTCAGCTTTGGTGGGCTTGCTATTTTTGGTGAGCGGAAAATAGGCCTGAATCCCAATGTAGTCCAGCGCATCCCAGAAGTGGATATGTTCGTACTCCCCGCTCCAGTTGGCGGCGTAGGTGAGCGGGCCATGATACACTTGGCGTATCTGGCGGATTAGTGCGCGCCACTCGGTTTCGTGGGCGGCGGTGGTTGTTTGCTCCAGTTCAGTACCGATGCACAGGCCGTCGAGCTTTTGCTGCTCAGCCAGCTTGGCATAGTGCAGGATAAAGGTGCTGTAGCTCTCAAACCACGCTTTCCAGTCGGCATCGGAGGTCATGCGGATGTCGCCGGGCCAGCTGCCGTCGCCGCGCACCCAGAGGTGGGGTTTGAGCAGGATTTTCTGGCCGCGCCTGCGGGCTAGTTGGGCGGTCTGAATCAGGCCGGCGTCGCTCTCGCCCCAATACACGCGTCTTCGGCCGGTGTTCATACCAATGGTAGGGGAGGTAGCGCCGCGCTGCCAGCCAAAGGGTATTTGAGCTATCCAGGTAACATGGTGCTGGCTGAGTGGGGCCAACTCGGCATCGGTTATAGAGTCGCTGCCAACCCAGCTCACGCCCCGCATGCGGTTGGGACTGGCTGAGGGGGCAAAGCTGGCGGCCGTGCTTGGGAGGGCGCGCGAGGGAGCCGTGCGAGGCCACCACCAACTGGCCACGACCACTAGCACAATACTCAAAATCGTCAGGAGTGGGACGAACGCCCACCAGCGGCGGAGCAACAGAGAGGTTGGCATAAACAGATTATCAACTAATTATAAGCCGCTTAAAGCTAAAATGTAAGCAGCAAAATCGGGATTTGCCTTCTGATGCTCCCCGGCAAGCTAAGGAATTGAATCCGATGCCATAATCTGCGATTCATCCGTAGCTTTGTTTGTTCCCAAGTGCTCACCCCCAATCCGCTTATCGTTTGCTGCAGGCCATCAATATTCGCAAAAGCTATAACACGCTGGAAGTGCTCAAGGGCATCGACCTGACGATTGAGAAGTCGGAAATCGTGTCCATCGTCGGTTCGTCGGGGGCGGGCAAAAGTACCTTGCTGCACATTCTGGGCACGTTAGATAACCCAGATACGGGTGAGGTGCTGTTTGATGGCCAGTCGGTTAGCTCCCTGGGACGCTCCGACTTGGCTCGGTTTCGCAACCGGCATATTGGCTTCATCTTCCAATTTCATAACCTGCTGCCGGAATTCACAGCGCTGGAAAATGTGTGTTTGCCGGCGTATCTGGCGGGCCGCTCGGAGAAGGAAGTGCGGGTACGAGCCCGCGAATTGCTTGGGATGTTGAACCTAGAGCGCCGCGCCGACCACAAACCGTCAGAAATGTCGGGTGGGGAGCAGCAGCGTACAGCGGTAGCTCGGGCCCTTATCAACTCGCCCGAAATCATCTTCGCCGATGAGCCCAGCGGCAATCTCGATTCGCAGAATGCGCAGGAACTGCACCAGATTTTCTTTCTCCTGCGCAAAGAGCTGGGGCAGACCTTCGTTATCGTTACGCATAACGACCAGCTCGCCGAAATGGCTGACCGGACCATTACTATGAAGGATGGCTATATCACGGAATAGGACTCTCTATTAAGATGTTCCCACTAGACAGTCATGCTCTATCTAGCGTCCCGAAGGAAGCATCTCGCGTGTTTAGTGAGAATAGTGATCTAACATCAGCACGCGAGATGCTTCGCGCTGCGCTGCATGACCGTCTTTTTATTTGCCATAAGAAAAAAGCCCCCCAGAAACGTTTCTGGGGGGCTTTTTTATGCTATCAACTTAGGCTTACTCAAGCAAAGAAAAGGGTGGTTTGTCGGCTATGAATCCGTATTTTTTTAGTTTTCTAAAAATTTTAGGAATTTAATTCATAAGTATCTGATAGTCAGTGATAAAAATTACATATAAAAAGTACGCTTTTTGCACCTTTCGAACGTATCCTTAGTTATATACCCAAATAACAAAACGTACTACAGGACACTTATGGAAACCGCCATGAACGAAGTAACCAAACCCGCTAAAGACCAGGCTCGCAAGAGCAAGATTGAGAGCTACGACATTTCGCGCTCCGATGAGACGTTGCACTTGGCTACGGATCTGGCGAAGTTTATCAAAGAAAACAAGCTCACGACGACGGTGCAGGGCAAAGAGTTTGTGAACGTGGAAGGCTGGCAGTATGCTGGCTCGCGCCTAGGCATCGTGCCCATCGTAGACCACGTCATCAATGTCAGCACCGAGACGGAGTTAAAATATCAAGCTAAGGTGACCTTGTTCGACCTGCGTTCGGGTCATACTGTAGGCGCTGGCTTTGCTGTGTGCTCGAATAAAGAGTCAGGCAAGAAGTTCTACCAGGAATTTGCCATCATGAGCATGGCGCAGACGCGCGCTATCGGCAAGGCATACCGCAATATCCTCGCTTGGATTATTCGCGCTGCCGGCTACGAGCCTACGCCTGCTGAGGAAATGGAGTATGGTGGCAATCAGCCCGAGGTGAAGCCCGCGCTGGCCGTCGTTCCAACTGCTGCTCCTGCCGCTGTAGCTGCTGAGGCTACGCCTATGAAGGCCGTACCCGCTGAGCCTACCGAGGCTCCGGCGCCCGCCATTGCGTACGCTACGGCTGCGCAGAAGGAGGAGATTATCCGTCTGCTCAACCATCCGGTAATCACGCGCCAGGAAAAGACCAAGATGTTGCTCAACATCAATCGTCTGGACGAGGAGCGTGCTAACCAGGCCGTGGCTAAGCTGCGCAAGGCCATCGAAGACCGTGAGAACGGCGAGTCGGCTGCCGCTTAAGGTTTAGCTTACTTACTATACCGAAAGCCCGGTTCCGTTTGGAGCCGGGCTTTTTTGTTGATACATTAATCTGCTGGTTACCCTAATTGACTTACAAGGCGTTAAAGCGTTCTGCCAAATAAGCCGTTGCAGGTGGTTACATTAATTTGAAGCACCTGTCCGCCGCCGGTTGCAGCTGGGCTAAAGCCGACATTGGAAACATAGAGTTTACCATCGGGGCCTATCGTTATGCCGGTAGGCAAAGAAAGCCCTGACGTAATGGTTTCTCTGCTTCCCGATGGATTAAGGCGTACAACCCTGCCAGTGCCGGGCGTTGGAAAGGGATTTCCGGTAGTATTCTCCAGCACGTACAGCCGGCCCAACTTATCGAAAACAATACCCAGAACAGTTGTAAACCCAGTTGCATAGACACTTATTTCGCCGCCAGGGGTAACCTGGTAAATACTAGAACTCCCCTGAACGATTGGAAACAGACCCAAATTGCTAACATAAAAATTGCCCCCCCCCGTGATGCTACGACAGTCGGGGTGATGTGCTTGTTTAACTTGGCTGAGATATCAATGACACGACTAACGGTACCACTAGTTGTTACCTTGAGCATTTGATCTTGGTTAGGTTCGATGACGTAAAGATCACCACCCACACTGATCATGCTATATGGAACCCCATCAGGTTCAAATCCACCACCCTCGTGCGGTAACTGCACAGGATTAGCCATTAGAAAACGCACTGATATCGGCAATCTGTGTAAAGGACCCGTTCAGATTTATTCTTACAACTCCGTTAGGCATGGATGTAACGCCATGTGAGCACCCTGCTCCGGCAAGTAGCGCATACATCGTATTGCCAATGAAGGCAACATCTGCTACACCTTCTACATCTCCTCCAATTAATTCCTGCGCCTGACTTGAAGGTAGTTTGTCGGTAACAGTAGTGCGTATACCAGCAGAGCTAATTTTAGAAACGCGCCCTCCGGTCGGGCTGCCTGTGTAAGGTCCTACTGGGCCGCCTACTTGCTCACATTGGCCCGCCGTGGAATTGGTTCCGCCTGTGCCGGCCTCTGCTACGTAAAGGTTGCCATCGGGGCCAAATTTTAATCCACGGGGATTATTCAGGCCGGTGGCAAAGGTGGTAACTGGTGCAACCGCGTGGTTCACGCACTGGGGAGTGTCATCTAATAAATCACAGCCCGCAAAAAGTAGCGCAATGGGAAATAGTAGGCCCATCTGCCACGTAACAGTCTTTTTCATAAAACCTGCTTTAAAAAATCGATCTAAAAAGGCATAGGTCTCCCTGCTAGCCAGAAAGGCAGTCCGAAATTGCTCGTCGAGCCCAGGAATGACTTCAGAATTTCTATAAGAAGCTGCTTGATGTAGCCTCTTGCCGGCGTTGGCGCTATGGCCAAGGGTCTCTTCTACTCACTCGAACAGGGCGCTATTGCTCTGTTGGTTAAGCACTGCTGTTTCGGGGCAGCGTATTATCACCCTCCACGGAGCGATGCTGATAGTCAATTGACTACTGAATATAAGCAGTTGTACGTTGGGTTTCAACAATAATATCATATTTATTATTAAAAATGTTTAATTACAGTTCAGCTAGCCAGTGCTTTTTGTTCCCTTGACTTTTGGTGCCGTTCTGAGAAGCCGTAAAGTGTTTAAGCTAAAAATAGGATTACCAGATAACTATCTGGCCTGTATGGAGCATTACATGTCAGCTAAAAGCAGGAGGCGCAAACTGCGTTTGATTCGGTTTCCCACGCGGTAGTAGTATCTTCGTTATCCTACCTGCGCTTCAAAACCTTGCCTCTACCCACCGACGACATCCTGCACTTGCTGCGCCAGCATTGGGGCCACACGGCCTTTCGGCCGTTGCAGGAGGATATAATTCGCTCAGTATTGGCGGGCCAGGATACGCTGGCGCTGCTGCCCACGGGCGGGGGCAAAAGCGTGTGCTTTCAGGTGCCGGCACTAGCGCGGGAAGGTATTTGCGTGGTCGTGTCGCCGCTGATTGCGCTGATGAAGGATCAGGTGGAGCAGCTGCGGGCGCGGGGCATTAAGGCCGAAGCGGTGTACGCGGGCATGAGCCACCAGGAAATCGACCAGACGCTGGACAACTGCGTGTACGGGCCGGTAAAGTTTCTGTACGTATCGCCCGAGCGGCTGCTGACGGAGATGTTTCGGGTGCGGGTGGCGAAGATGAAAGTGAACCTGCTGGCCGTAGATGAAGCGCACTGCCTCTCGCAGTGGGGCTACGATTTCCGGCCGCCTTACCTGCAAATTGCGGAGCTGCGCGAGTTGTTGCCCTTGGTGCCGGTCATTGCTCTCACGGCCACGGCAACCAAGCCCGTAAAGGCGGATATCATCGAAAGGTTGCGGTTTAGCTCCAACCATCAGGTTTTTCAGCAAAGCTTTGCCCGGCCCAATTTGTCCTACTCCGTCTTACAGACCGAAGATAAGCTGCGGCGCTTGCAGGAGGTTTTGCGCGGCGTGGGGCCCGACAAAACGGCCATCGTGTACGGCCGCACGCGCCGGCAGGTAGAGGACGCGGCGGCGTTTTTGCAGCATCATAGGGTGTCGGCGGCGGCTTACCACGCCGGCTTGCCCAGCGAGCAGCGCCACCGCACCCAGCAGGACTGGATGCAGAACAAAACCCGCGTAATAGTTGCGACCAATGCCTTCGGCATGGGCATCGATAAGCCCGACGTGCGCCTGGTTGTGCACCTCGACGCGCCTGATACGCTGGAAGCCTATTACCAGGAAGCCGGCCGCGCCGGCCGCGACGAAAAGTACGCCTTTGCCGTGTTGCTCGCCGGCCCCAACGAGGCGGCCGACCAGCGCCGCCGGGCCGAGCTGGCTCACCCACCCCTCGATACGGTACGGCGTGTGTACCAAGCGCTGGCCAACTTCTCGCGGACGGCCGTGGGCGGGGGCGAGCTGGTAGCGTTTGACTTCGACATTCAGCAGTTCGCCGAAACCTACCGAATCAAAGCCCTCGACGCCCATAATGCCTTGAAAGCGCTGGCCCGGCAAGGCCTGGTGCAGATAAATGAGGCCGTAAACAATCCGGCCCGCGTCCATATTCCCATCGACCACAACGACTTGTACCGCTTTCAGGTCGCCAACGCGGCGCACGATAAGCTCATCAAGTCCTTACTGCGCCTGAACGGGGGCGAAATCTTCGCGGGCTTTCAGAAAATATCCGAGAACAGCCTGGCCCAGCACCTGCGCCTAAGCGTGGTAGACGTGCGCAAAATGCTGCTGTTTCTGCACCGCTCGGGCATACTTCAGTATCAGCCTCAGCATAATGCCCCCCAGGCCCTGTTTACCACGCCCCGCCACGACGTGGACAAACTGCCCCTGAATCAGCCGGCGCTGCGGGCCGCCTGCCAGCTGGCCCAGCACCAAACCGAGGCCGTGATTCAGTACAGTCTGGGCGGGCGGTGCCGGCAGCAGCTATTACTGGAATATTTTGGTGAAATGGATGCGCCCGCCTGCCGGGTCTGCGATTTTTGCCTGGCCAGAAAGAAAGCCGAGCAACCTGCCGCGCCCAACCCCACTTTAAGCACCCAGCTCGTGGACTTGCTGAAAAAAGCCCCCCAGACGCCCCGCGAGCTGCTCACTCAATTTGCTCCCCAGCAGGCCGAAACCGTAACCCAGCTGCTCCGCGAGTTGATAGATACGCGGGTGCTGCGCTATGAGGCCAACGGCCAGCTGCGGGCGTAACCGGAAAGCGTAAGCACCTAAAAAGAGGGCACAGCCGGTTGGCCGTGCCCTCTTTTTTCCTTAATAGGACTACCGCAGTTGCGGTTGCTGGAGGGGTAAGAGCTGCTTCAGCAACCGCAACTGCGATAGTCCTACTTAAAAAGGAGTTATGCGTTTGTCGTCGTGGTCAGGTTAACCTCAATGTTGCCGCGGGTGGCGCGAGAGTAGGGGCAGATCTGGTGGGCCTTAGCCACGAGGTCTTCGGCCTGGGCCTGCTCCATGCCGGGGATGTTCACATGCAGGTCCACGGCGATGTCGTATTTGTCGCCCTCGTGGCCCAGGCTGACGTCGGCGGCGACGGAGCTGCCGGCAATGGGCTGGTTCTCGAAGCGAGCCACCAGGTTCAGCGCGCTGTCGAAGCAGGCCGCGTAGCCGGCCGCGAACAACTGCTCGGGGTTGGTAGCGCCGACTTTACCGGAGCCGCCCATCTCTTTGGGTGTGGTCAGGGGCAGGTCAATCACGTTGTCGGAGGAGATGGCGCGGCCGTCGCGGCCACCGGTGGCTTTGGCTTTGGCAGTGTACAGTCGTTTGAAGCTCATGGAGTTGGTTGTAAAAAAAGGAAGCGCTCACTGGTGGCGTTCGGTGAAGAAGCAGGCTGTATTAGCTGCGGGCTGATGCCTTTCGGGCTTTTTCCATCAAGGTGTTGGGCTGCTGTCATTGGCTGTCTAATGCAGGCCAGGCTTTTAGCGATCAAATCAGCCACGATTGTGTGTAAGAGCTTTGCCCGTAGCCTGACATCTCTGGACCGGCTACTTAAACAGCAATACGCTTCCGGGGGTTATAGTGCAAAGGGAAAAAAGCCCCCCGGACCTAGTAAGTTGGCTGGGGGGCTTTTTTAACAATTCCTTATTTCAGCCAAGTGGCAGAGCTGCCGCCGCACGGCGGCTAGGGTACACTATCTACCCGTTTTCTAATACATAACGCCGCCCGGCGGCTACTCCACTTGGGTCAGCCATCAGCCAACAGCAGCTACTGCTGATACGCCGTGATGCCACCGATCAGATTGCGCACGTTGCGAAAGCCATTTTGAGCCAGAAAAGCTTTAGCGGAATTTGCCCGGCTACCGCCTTTGCAGTGCACTATGACTTCCCCTTCCTTAAAGTCTTCTAACTCATCAACGCGCTGGGGCAAGGAGCCCAAAGGAATGTGCTGGCTGCCTTCAATGCGCGACTCCTCGTATTCCCAGCCTTCACGAACGTCCAAGATAACCAGTTTTTCACCAGCGGCCTGCCGCTGTTTCAACTCATCGGAAGCAATATCACTCATACTCTGGGGGGCTATTTGTGGGAGAGAAGCGTCTGTTTAGATGCGTAGTTTAGGAAGAAAATTTAACTCCTCACACCTTACGCGTTTCATTATTGTGTCCAAACTTATTGGTTTAATGCTAGACGCTTCATTATTGTCTGACCTCCAGGCAACGTAAAACGTATTGTATACACTCCAGAAGGCAGATTTTGTAGGGTTAGCTCTCCTTGGCCAGCCTGGTTTTTTTGTTGCTCCCAAACAGTGCGCCCCAAGGCATCGAGCACTATAGCCTGGGTATAACGGCCTTGCACGCGCACTTGGCCCGCACTCGGATTGGGATATATACTAATGGTAGCGGCTAAGGCTGGATCAGCACTGGCCGTAACGGTACTGCCCGTCATGACAGGACGCATCAGGGGCGCGCCAGCGGGCGTGGTCGAGGTGATGGTCCAGGCGTTGGCCGCGTTGGTAAGCAGGTAGCCTTCCGGGGCGGTGCTGTTTAAGTCAATGCCAAACGGTATAAAAAAGCCTAGCGAAGCTTGTCCATAGCCTACATAAAAGGTGGCGCTCACATTTATTGGTTGGGCAAAGGGAATATCTACAAAAGCCTGTCCGGGGGGCAATGTTGCCGGAATAGTGAAGCTCTGAGAAGCCTTGGGCTCGGCCGTAGGCAAGTTAGTTCGCGGGTCATGGTCCCACACGTTCACCGTAATTGCTCGGCTAACACCAGTAGGCGAGGGGTAAAGACGCACACTGAGCACCCGGTCCGGGCGGTTCAAATCGAAGCGGTAGGCAAGGTAGCTGGCCGGCCCGGTGGATAAGGCCGGCAGGCTTATGGTAGCTTCGGCCGAGCCATCGTCATAGGCGTAGTAATCAGCCAGTTCCGTAACGCGCGAAATGGTGTCGTTGGAGAGCGTAAGGGGATTGGTTTCGTTGGTTTGAATAGCAATACGGTGCGTGATACGCTTCGCCTGGGGAGTAACAGGGATGGGAGCAGTACGGACGTTGCCGGCAATAACATCCTGCTGCTGGCGCGCCGACAACGATTTGTTGCCGGTCAGGAAGGTAGTTCGCGGACCATTCGGCAGTACTTGTAGGGTGCCGTTCCAGGCAATGGGCGTAGGAGCGGGGCCTACGTCGAAGTTGTTGATGGTCGTAAGCGTATTGGGGTTTAGCTCATCGACGGCATTGACATTAAATTGCTCCACTGGCATAGCCGCGAAGCGCCGCAGCAGGCTGGTAAGCGGGGCACTGGTGGCAATATCGCGGTAGGAATTGTCGGTGGCTGAGCGGCCCTGGTTGAGCAGAATATAGTCCAGACTCCAGGCGTCGCGGGTGTTAGCCAGGTTGCCCGTCGCCCGAAACCGAAACTGAAAACCCGAGTGGAAGTAGCGAGGCTGATTGACGGCAATAAGCTGCTGCTGAAAATTGGTGCGCGTACCTGTACTCAACTGTACCCACACCTGTTGCCACAGGCCTGTGTTGTCCAGCATTTCCAGCTCCAGGCGCACGGGCTGGCTACCCGTGCTTACCTTCGGCGGACCGACGATGCTACCCGATTGCCAGAAAAAGCTTAGGTACACGCCGCTGGCGGCCGTAAGGCCACTCAAATCAATGAGCTGAGACGTGAGGGTGTCCGTATCGTTGTAAGCCGAGGAGCTGCCGTACGGCTGACCGCTGGCCGAAAGCCCGTCAAAGGTGACCACGCCCCGCGAGGGCGGCGCTACCGGAAAGCGGTTATTTACCAAGGTGCCTCCACCCGGCACCCAGTACCGCGGATTGGGTAATCCTTCGCCCTGGGGGGCAAAATCATCGAATAACGGCAAGGCTACAGCTGTGCCGCGCCCGGCAACGGGGGGCGTACGGGCAGCTGGCGCACGGCCAGGGTCAGTGCTGAGCGGGGCTAGTAGCTGGGCCTGTCCGACTAAGGGCACAAGCAGGCCCAGTGCCACTACGTAAAGTAGAAATCTCGGGTAGATCATAGACAGACATTTACGCAGGGTAAACGGCTGCGGATGGAAGAAAATTTTTCGGAATGCTCTCTAGAGCCGCTTACTGCACCGCTTTCAGGGGCTCGTTGCCGGCCACCCACAAATCAACCAGCTGACCCATACGAATAGTAGCCCCAAGTGCCGCCACCGGGCGCTGCTTCACAATAGTACCTTCCACCTCACCTTCCACAGCGGGCTGATAGAAAATCTCACCCACCTGCAAGCCCTGGCCCACGAGCAGGGTAGAAGCTTCATCGGCGGGCATATTAATGACATTAGGGACCGGAAATTCCTGGTTGCCCTGCCCATCACCGACCACCAGATCCACGCGGGTACCTTTGGCTATGGGTGAGCCGGGCTCTATTTCCTTGCCGTTCACCAGCTGCTTCAATACTGAGTTCTGAGCCAGGTCTGGCACCTTTCTGATGTCGCCCACCACCAGGTCGTAGCTGGCCAGAATCATCTGTGCGTTCTTCACCGAGCCTTCCGTGAGCTTGGGCATTTTGATCACCGGCGGGTTTTTCATGCTCACCGAGATGTAAATCTTGCGGTCTTCCTTTACCTGCTGGCCGGGAGCCGGGTCCTGGGTCAGCACGGTATAAGCCGGGATATTGGGGCTATAGCTGGAGTCGTCCACGAAGTAGCGCAGGTTGCGCTCGTCGAGGTAGTCTTCCAGGTCGCTTTGCCGCATGCCGGTCACCTTCGGTACCACGATGGTTTCGCCGTGGTTGGTGGTCATGGGCAGATACACGAAGAAAAAGCCGAACAGCAGCAGGGCCACCGCCAAGCCAATCACCACCAAGTGCTTTAGGACGTCGAAGGGAGTATCAGATTTAAGAAAAGCCATTTTTAAGGAAGAAGCTTGAAGTCAGAAGAAGCGAAATTAGCTGGAAGAACGACAACTGCCCTCCTTAGCTACGCTGACCTTCGGTTGGTAAGGAGGGCAGTTGTCGTTCTATCCTTTATTCTTCGTTTCTACTTGTAGTTTGCGCTGGCGCTCTTTGCCAAATTCCAGAATCCGATCAATGAAGTCGTAGGGCGTGTAGCCGCTCAGGGCGGTTTGGTGGAAAATGCAGGTGGCGGGCGTCATCCCAGGCAACGAGTTTACCTCGATAATTAGTACCTCCACCGCTCCCGTTTCGCGCACCCGCACGAAGGCATCGATGCGGGCATAGCCCTGAATGTTGAGCACTTCGGCCACGCGGCGCAACTCCTTCTTCACTTCCTCCGAAATGCGCTGCCGCTCGGCAGGGTCGAGGGCGTAGCGGGCGGGAGTAATATTCTGACCTTCGCCAGCCAGGAATTTCTCTTCCAGACTCAGCACTTCACCCGTGGCCAGGGCCTCAGAGGCTTCGAATACTTCAATCTTTAAGGTGCCATCGGGTTGCCAGTGGGTGAGCAAGCCCCCGGTTACTTCGAGGAAGTGCTGGGCACCGTCGCGGCTGATGAGGGTTTCTACCAGGAAGGCGTCTTTCTGCGGAAATTCCTCTTTAAACCCAAGGTTTAGGGTGCGGGCCGCTTCGGGCAGCAGGTCTTCCTGGTCGCGGAAAATGAGCTGACTGAAGGCCTCCAGCTCCTGTCGGTTCTTGATTTTCTTCACCGCCGAAGAGCAGCCGTCGTCGGCGGGCTTGGCGATGAAGGGGTAGTGAAACTGCGTTTCCAGTGCGCGGTAGAAACTCTCAGCATCGGCCTGCCACTCCAGGCGGTTGGCCATGCGGTGCTCGGCTACGCGCAAGCCGGCTCCGCGCAGGCGGCGGTTCGTCTCAAATTTGTTGATGGTAATGCTGCTCGACTCCACGCCGGAGCCATTGTAAGGCAAGCCAAATTGCTCCAGCTCTTTCTGCAAAGCGCCATCCTCGCCGGGGCGGCCGTGCAGAGCAATGAATACCTCATCTACCATCTCGGCCAGCTCAGCGAAGGAAATGCGGCGGGGTTGGGCCGTGGGCTGCCCGGCATAGGTGCCGGTAATGGCTTCGGCCTCACGGCGGATACGAGCCAGCACCGGGTGCAGTTCGTGGCCGGCTTCGGTGTACTCGATTTTCTCGCGAATATCGTCGGCGTTGTCCTTGAGCATCACGTTGATGGGCAGCACGTAGAGCTGGTGCTCCTGGGCCGAGCCCGTCAGGAACACCGGGATGGGCTCGTACTTCACGGAAGAGCTGAGCTTCTCGTAAATATTGCGGCCGCTTTCCACCGAGATGTGGCGCTCGGAGGAGTAGCCGCCCATAATTACGGCTACGCGGGTGCGCTGCTGCTCCTGCTGCTGGCGCGAGGCCACGGCCACATCCAGCCGCGCCAAAATGCCCCCCAGCCGCACTGGCTGCATCCCGCCGCGCCGGCGCGCCGCCAGCGAGGTTCGAATCAGATAGGTCAGAAACTGGGATGGATTCAGCCCGATTTCGGCGGCCTGATGGAAGAAGAACGACGCCGGTAACATACCCGAAGTCGTGTTCGGGTCATTGAGGAAAAGGCTGCCATCGGTGGCTTGAATAAAGCCATCTAAGCGGGCGTAAACCTGAAAGCCGAAGGTGCGAAACATCTCCTGGCAAGCCTCGCGGATTTCCTGAATCTTGTCTTCCGGCAGGTCGATGGGCGTGATTTTGCGGCTCAGGCCGGGCAGGTACTTGGAGCGGTAATCGAACATCTCCTCGCCCTTCACAATCTCGGTGGGGGGCAAAGCCAGCGGCTCACCGTTGGGGTCTTCCACCACGATGCACGAAAACTCGCGCCCCGCCACAAAGCTTTCGATCAGCACCTGCGACTCGCCATCGACGTTGGTCAGCAACACCTGCTCCCCCGTTTCAAACTGCTCGTTGAGGGTGTGCAGCAGCTTTTCGGGATGATAAATGATTTGGTCGTTTGTGGGGGACAAATGCTCACTTCTCACCTCTGACTTCTCGCCTCCAACGTTCAGTACCACCGGCAGGCCGATGCCTTCCCGAATATCGGTAAGCTGCTGGAGCCACAGGATTTTTTGCTCGTCGCTCTTTCCCTGCCACTCACTGCGCGTCAGGGTTTTGCGAAACAGGCTCCGCTCGACGGCCGCTACGAACTGGGGGGTATTTTGCTCGCGCACAATCGAGACGCCGATGCTGGAGCCCTGGCGCGGGGCTTTGAAGACGAGCGGCAAGCCCAGTTCGCGCACCAGGTAGTCGAGCGTAGCTTCCGGGTCAGCGGCGTCCCACTCTTCGGTGCTAATAACGCGGAAAGCAGGCGTAGGACGGTTTAGGGCGTGCAGCAGCTTCTTCTGCGCAATTTTATCTATGCCAAACGCGGAGGGCAGAATACCGGAGCCCGAATACGGAATGCCGTACCACTCCAGCAAGCCCTGAATGGCGCCGTCTTCGCCGCCGGGGCCGTGCAGGGCTAGGAAGGCGAAATTCATCAGCTCGCGCAGCTCATTGGGCTGCACGCGCCGGCCAACTTCCGCAATGATGCCGTCCTGCTCCTGCTGACTTAGCTCGCCCAGGCTCTCCAGATACACCTGCAAGCGGTGCTCGGAGGGCGGCAGCGCCGAAACGGGCGGGAAAAAGTCCCGGATGGTACCTTTATAGATGTAGTGCCAGTCGAGCAAAATGAAGTTGCCCCGGCTGTCCACGAAGATGGGCACGGCCTGAAACAAGCCTTTGTCCAAGTTATCGTACACGGTGCGGCCGCCCGCAAAGGATATTTCCCGCTCACGCGACGGGCCGCCGAAGAAGATGCCTATTTTCATACGTAGCGCAAAGGTACGGGAAAGGTGAAATGGTGAGTGGTGAAATGGTGAGTTTGATGTTTTTGAGGCTCATACTGCGTTAATGGTGCGGCTAGAACATAGAACTTACCATCTCACAACCTCACCATTTCACCACTTCACCTTTACATTCGTCCCGTATAAGGCCTACCAAACCCTACAAACTACTATGCAAACCCTCGATCAGTACAACTTCGTCGGCAAACGAGCCCTGGTGCGCGTCGATTTCAACGTGCCCCTCGACGACGAACTGCACATCACCGATGACACCCGCATTCGGGCCGCCACGCCCACCATTCGCAAGATTCTCTCCGACGGCGGCAGTGTTATCCTGCTGTCCCACCTGGGCCGGCCCAAAGGCGGCCCGGAAAAGAAGTTCTCTTTGCAAAGCATCGTGTCCCGCTTGGGGGAAGAATACGGTACGCAGGTGTTGTTTGCCAATGATGTAATGAGTCCCGACGCCGCTAAAATGGCCGCTGAGCTGCAACCAGGCCAGATTCTGCTTTGCGAAAACGTGCGTTTCTACAAAGAGGAAGAAGCCGGCGACACTGCTTTCGCCGAGAAATTGGCAAAGCTGGGCGACGTGTACGTGAACGATGCCTTCGGGGCCGCGCACCGCCGCCACGCTTCCACGGCTGTTGCCGCCCAATATTTTGCCCCCCAGGACCGCGTAGCCGGCTACCTCATGCAGAGTGAGCTGGATAATGCCCACCGCGTACTCACCCAAGCCGAGCGCCCGTTCACCGCTATTATGGGCGGGGCGAAAATTTCGGATAAGATTCAGCTTATCGAGCAGCTGCTGGATAAAGTAGATAACCTGCTAATCGGCGGTGGCATGGCCTACACCTTTTCTAAAGCGGAAGGCGGTGAAATTGGTGGCTCGTTGCTCGAAGCGGATAAGCTCGATCTGGCCCTGCACCTGATCCAAAAAGCCAAGGAAAAAGGTGTGAACCTCGTGCTGCCCACCGATTCGCTTATTGCTGACCGCTTCGCCAACGATGCCAACGTAGAAACGGCTCCTAACCACCACATTCCCAACGGTTGGATGGGCCTGGACATCGGCCCGGAGTCGCGCGAAAACTTCGCCGATATCATTCGCCAGTCCCGCACTATTCTCTGGAATGGCCCGATGGGCGTGTTTGAGATGTCGAACTTCTCGGCTGGCACCGAGTTCGTGGCCGCCGCTATTGCCGATGCTACCGCCAACGGCGCTTTCAGCCTCATCGGCGGCGGCGACTCGGCCGCAGCTGTCAACCAAATGGGCTACGCCGACCGCGTGAGCTACATCAGCACCGGCGGCGGCGCGCTGCTGGAATACATGGAAGGCAAAGAGCTCCCCGGCGTGGCCGCGCTGGAAGGACGGTAGAAAGTAGTGTAGCGCAACGACGCACCAACCGAAGGACAGCGGAGCTAAGCTGGGGCTTGGCGTTACAAAAAAGCCCCCCGGAAATAATCTGAGGGGCTTTTTTATCAGTTTGCGTAAGGCGCTTCCAATTTCTGGCCCATACTCCGTAGCGGCGAATCATCCATTCTGCCGGTGAGGCGGGTAGAAAGTGCGCGGGCTTCTGTATCGGTGAGTACTTCCAGCTTGTGCAGCCAGCGCAGGCGCTGTAGCTGAGGCTCTATCAGGCCCAACGGGTTAATACTGCCATAGTGCTCGCGCAGATACTCTTTGGTGCGCTGCTCCAGGGCTTCGGTGAAGCGGAAGAGAGCTTTGCGCTCATTGGGGCGGTCGGCCAGCACCACGCGGGCGTGGGTGGTCGTGATGATAAAATAGTGCCACCAGTTGCGGCGGCCGTACCAATAGAGCGCCACCAAACCCAAGCCTACGCCCAGCGCAATAAGGCCATAGAACTGTTGTGGCTGTTTAAGAGCGTATTGGGTGCAAATTATCCAGGTATAGAGTATGCTCAGGAGTTGCCACCGCGACGGCAAGTTGCGCCGCCGCTCTACGCGCACAGGCAGCACCTCCTCGTAAGGCATCTCCACTTCCAGCGTAATCTGACCACGCCGATCTTTGCGACAGATATATAGTCCGTGGGGGCGGAGAGCCAGCTGCGTGGTTTGCGTCAGTTGGCGTTGTTCAATGAGCATAGAATAAGAAAACAAGCAATGGTGCGCCCGCCGACTTAGCCGAAGGGCGAAGGCGTGAAGCAGAGCACAAAAATAGCCAGCATTACCCAGCCCAGCACCTTGCGGCCCGCACTCAGGGGGCTTTCGTCGGGTGCCGGTGGATGATAAATGCCCATCACGCGGCCCAGCAGCAACCCAAATACCAGCCAGCCCGGATTGCCCTCAATGCCCGGCATTGCCAGACTCAGCGCCAACTGCGCTGCCAGGACGCCCAGTACTAGCATTATCGCCCGGCGCGGTGTGGGTACGGCCCGCCGAAACACCGTGAACAAGTAAATCAAGTAAATCGGCCCACCATAAAGCAGCGAGTCATTCGAGCTACCCACCGTAAACAAGCCCAGTCCGGCGTAAAATATAAACCCGATAAACAGCAGCGCCGATACCTGATTGGCCCGCTGAAAACCCAGCAAACCGTACAGAATATGCCCCCCATCGAGCTGCCCGATAGGCAAGAGGTTGAGCGCCGTAAAGAACAGCGCCAACGAGCCCGCGAGCAGCACCGGATAATGCATCAGCTCATTGGGGTGGGGAAGTAAAGCCGGGTCAGCCAGCCAGGATTCCAGAAACTGATAGATCAGCGACTTCCCCAGGACCAGGCCGCCGCCATCAGCGTTTTTGTAGACATACTGCGCATAGTCGGCCCCATACACGCGGTATTCGGGGTGAACCTGAAACAGGTACTCCAGCGGAGGCAAGTGAGTGAAACCGTACATGAGTACCGGAATGGCCACCAGAAAACCCGCCAGCGGCCCCGCCAGGCCAATATCAAAGAACTCCTTGCGGGAGAAAATTCGGTCTTTAATGCGAATGACCGCCCCAAACGTACCGATGGTATTGAAGAACCCCGTGAAAAACGGAATGTAGTAGGGCAGGGTAGCCCGCACCTTATAGTAGCGCGCCGTGAAATAATGCCCAAACTCATGTACCGTGAGCACGCCCAGAAACGGCAGCGAGAACCAGAGCCCTTCCCGGATTTCGGCCCGCGACAGCCACACACTGAGCGAGCCCACGCTCCGCGGGTCGAAAAACGTACGGCCCGTCATCCACTCCGCCCCGGCCAGCGTAGTCGTTATCAGCGTGATGACGAACAGCAGCAAATGCAGCGTGTACACGCGCCAGCGCGGCGTGGGGGGCTTATAGGTATTGAACTGACCCCGGTGGCGGCGGAAGTAGCCGCGGTTGCGGGGCCGAAAATCGTCATTATTATCGGGCTGGGGCGCCGGGGCGTCAGGCAGAGGGAGGGAAGGCACGGATAGCGGCAGGCAAGGCGTCGGTGAGCGTGAGCGGCGGGGCCAGGAAGAGCGTGTGCAAGCCCAGGCGCTGAGCCGTTTCGATATGTTGAAAACTGTCTTCGATGAAAAGAGTTTCTTCGGCCTGCCAGTTCATTTCGCGCAGCACATGCGCAAAAATCTCCGGGCCGGGCTTGCGCAACCCTACTTCCTGGGAGTAAAATACACGGTCCAGTACGTCGGCAATACCGTTCTCAAAGCCATACGCGACCTTGAGGCGCCGATTTACTTCCTCAATATGAATCACGTTAGTGTTGCTGAGCAGCGCCATCTGGTGGCCTTGCTCGTGTAGCTCGGCCAGCAGCGCCAGCCGGTCGGCGGGCACATCCAGCAGAATAGAATTCCAGGCCGCGTCCAGTTCCTCGTCGGTAGCAGTGAGTTGGTAGCCAGTGCGCAACCCTTCCCGAAACTCGGCCGGCGTAATGCACCCGGTTTCCAGCAGATCAAACAGTTCGGACTGCGCTTTTTGGTTGTATTCAATGGTGCTGCCCGCGCTGGTCAGGCGGCGCATGGCCTCAATGGGGCGCTGGTAATCGATATTAATGAGCACACCGCCAAAGTCGAAAAGCAGATTAGGCAAGCGGCGCGAAGTAGGGCTGGGGGGCATTTTTGAAGAATAGCGTTGCGAATTGACGGGCAAAAGTCGTAGTTTTCCTAGATAGCTTCCTCACCCTACTAAAAAAGGAGAGGCATGCGACCAATGAAATCGTTGTTTAACGATTGGAAACACATTTTTTGAAGCTTATGTCAACAGTTAGCAAACGGCTGAAAACGGGGTGTTATCGGAGAAAAAATGGTGCATCTTACCTTTGTCCGACCTTTTAGAAAAAAAACGCCTCGTCTTGCCACCATTTACGTTTGTTTTGTCCCCCTCGCTACTAGTTATGGCTTCACTCAAATTCTATCTCGATAAGGCTCTCAAAACTCGCGCCACCCGTACCGTATACTTACGTTATAAGGTGCCCGCCGGTACGCTCACCTTCTTCCCCGTGCCCCTAGTGGAAACCACCGAGGCCAAATGGGATCAGAAGGCCCAGCGCATCAAGGGCACCAGCCTGGAGGTGCTCAAAGTCAATGGCCGCCTGCAGGAGCTGCGCAAGGAGGTCGAGGCTGAGGTGCTACGCCTGCGCACCGCGGCTAACCGCGACCCACTGCCTAGCGAGCTGCGCACCACTTTGCCCCACTTGATCAGCAAGGCTCCCCTGGCAACGCTACCCGTCCAGCCCCCAACGGGCGGGCCGGCTGGCGGGGGCTGGACGGGTAGTGACTCGGTGCACACGCTTTCGCTGCCCCAGCTCGTGTTCTACGTCACGCGCCTGCGTAGCTCGGAGCTCACGGAGCTCTCGGCTCGCGAGTACCTCACCATGGGTCGCTGCCTGGAGCGCTTCCGGCCTGCCACCGACCCGGGCTGGCTGCTAAGCCGGCTCACGCCCCTGCGCCTGGAAGAGTGGCGCCAGTGGCTGGTCACGCCCCGCGAGCAGGGCGGTCTGGACGTGAGCAACGTGACGGCCAACCACCGCTGCACCTTGCTGCACTCGGTGCTCAACTACGCCCGTGACCACGGCTTTCGCACCCTGCTCACCGAAGACCACCTGAAAGTCATGGCCAAGCGCTTCAAGCAGCACAAGGCCCAGCGGGAGTCGCTCTCAGCGGCCGAGCTGGTGGCCTTTTACCAGGCCCCGCTGCCGGCGGACGTGAGCGGTGTGGAGATGCTCGTGCGCGACCTCTACTGCCTATCCTGGTGCACGTCGCTGCGCCAGGCCGACTTGGTAAGCCTGGAAATCAGTAACATCGTCTACGACGTGGACGCCGCAGGCCAGGCCGTGCCCTGCGGACTGGACGTGACCTCGATTAAGAGCCTGCACACGACCATGCTGCCGCTCAACCCCCTGGCCGTGGAAATCGTGCAGCGCTGGCTGAACCGCACGCGGCCCGAGCTGGATCACCGCCCCCGCTGGGGCCGGGCCCTGCGCAGCTACGCCTGGCCCGAGAATCGTCTGTTTCCCCGCGTAACCAAGTACCGCCAGCAGGTGATCCGGGAATTGTGGAGCCGCCTAAACCTGTTTCAGGAACCCGTGGAGGTGATTCGCCTCAGCGGGGGGCGGCAGCAGCGTAGCCTGGTGCCGCGCTGCGAGCTGCTGACTCTACATACGGCCCGCCACGGCTTCGGCAATCACATGGCCGCCAGCAACGTGCCCATTGAGGACGCGAGCCTGCTCATGGGCCACAGCTCCTTGACCACGACCGCTATTTACTATCATCGTCCCGCTACCCAGGCCCTGAGCCGGGCCCGGCAGGCCCTTCAACACCTGCCGGGCTTGAAGTCTACGAATGAACCTGATTAAGCTCCACCTGCCGGCGGAAGCTTTCCAATAATTGATTCTCGCGCTTCAACCGCTCGTTCTCCTTTTTCAGGTCCTGATAGGTTTCCCCGCTGCCCTTCCCGTCAATGAGATACTCATAGCTCACGTCCAAGCGCTTAACCACCTGGCGCAGCTGGGCAATGGTCAGGTTGCCCTTGTTGGTTTCCACTCTATAGTAGTGAGCGGCGCTCATGCCCAGCAGGGCACCCATTTCTCGAATGGTCAGGTTGCGCTGTTTGCGCAGCGCGACGAGGCGGGCATTTACTTCACGCTCTACGCGGGAGCCCGAGTTGGGCTTGCTCGTTTCGTCATTCTGCACGACGGGGGCGAAGCGGGCTAAGGGTTCTTTCTGCAGGTCCGGGTCCACGCCGAGCTTTTCGGCCCAAGCCTTCAGCTGGCCCTCAAGGATAGCCCGGCTGTTGTTCTCCCAGGTAGAAACCACGGAGTACGAGAAGCCTAGTTGCTCACTTAAGGCCATCTGCGTGAGGGGAGGCTGTTGCGCTTCCCGGCGCTCCCGCATAAAGGCTCCCAGGTCAGCGCGCAGGGCAATGCGCTGCTCGGGCGTAAGGGGAGCAGGAACCGAAGCGGACTTAAGCGGCTTCTTCGTCATAAGCTGAGTTTTAACTGATTTGGGCACTGAGTACCATAAGGCAAACAAACAATGTAATGCAAGGTAGTAAACAACTTGAGAACAGAAAGGGGAAGCATAAAAGAACCTGCTATTGCTTTCTATGCCATCGCTTAGGTACTACCGAAAAATAAAAGTGTTGCAAATGCTTGGGTAAATAGAAATACTTTACCAACTTGCGTACGAATTAAAAACAGGTGCATACACTGCCTTGTTTTCAATAAATTGAGTTCACTATAAATTTTGAAGAAATAGCCCACCAGCTATTTTTTTCAAAGTTTTGTACTCAAGAATGAAAATTAATATTAACACTTAATAACGATTAGCATGTTGTCACCATCCCTTTCACCACCCACCGGTATACCAGCCGATAAGCCCCTAGTTATGATGACCTGGGCTGACTTGCAGGCTACCATGCAACAAAGCATTGTTCAAGCTTTGAGCCTACACCAGCAGCAGCTAGAGGCAGACCGGCGTCTCACCACCGACGAGGCCGCCAAATTCCTGGGTGTAAAGCCCGAGTACCTGCAGCGCTTGCACCATCGCGGGCTGGCCTACGAGAAGGGCCGTCCTAACCGCTACCGCCTCGCCGACTTGCAAGACTATCAGGACAAGCAGCGCTTACATCGCCGGTAAGCCCTATAGAAGTTCTCCATGATCTACTCCAAGCTCAACAGAAAATTGTGGTACCGAGCAAGTACTGGGCGCTGGCGCCTAAAAGGCTCCGTTCAGCAGTAGCTTATTGAAATAAAGAGGGGTAGTGCAAGTAAGCCTCTATAGTCTAACTAGTTAGTAAAAACTGAAAATGTGTAGTACCCGATCATTAATGACTATTAGTCACCTATGAATGAATGATTCGCCGGGAGCACCTAAAAACATACATAAACCTTTGTGAATGCAACTTACACCTATGTCACAATCCTCACACACGCGGCGGCTTAGCACGCTAATTACGAACACTATTAACGAGAACGGGGAGTTGCTCGACCAGCAAGAAGTTGGCGTTGATATCCTGGTTAAAGGAAGCGAAGATTTCTTCTTTGTCTTCGCCAAACACTTAGGAACCGTCTTGCAACTGGGCGGTAACGAAATAAAGGTATTACTATGGTGTTCGATGAATGCTCACCTCAATACCAATGAGATAGTGTTGAATAAGGCCATCAAGGAGCGCATAGCAAGGGATGCCGACATCAGCCCTCGCAGCGTGGATAATTCCTTGACTAAGCTCTGTAGGAAGGAAATGTTAAAGCGCGTAGATTCAGGCGTTTACCTAGTAAATCCTGATGCTGCCTGGAAAGGCAAGATCAACCTGAAAGCTAAAAGAGCGAGGTTGTTTGTGAACTACGTAATGGAGGAGCCCCAGCAACCACTTCCAACAGATCTGCCAGGTGAATAAGTCGATGAAGCGCACATGTATGGCCTTCGGATAACCCCTTCAAATCATGCTGCAATGAAAAAGCAGAGCATACTGCTGGGCATAGCGCCGGGCTAGAGACTGCGACTTGTCCTCGCCAGCATGAATTCTGATTTACTGTTTTGTTTTCCCACTTTATTCTCTCCTGTTAATGAACAAGCGAGTTCTTCTACCGATTCAGGCAAATGACCCCCTGGCTAAATTGTTTAACGCTTATATGCAGGGCCTCCGCACCAGCGAACTTATGTATCTACCCCGCGAAACAATGCGAGAGTGCCAGGAGGCATTTACGAGAGAGGCCGCAGGCGAGGTGCTGGATATATCCATTGTAGACCAGGCGCGTCGTTATTTCGAGCTGACCGTGGTCAGCAACTCATTATCTGACATGCATTGTAACATCGGTGATGCCATTGCCTTACTGGAGGGCTTTTTCGCTGATTATGGCGGGGACGTCAATGCCTTTGCCATCCAGAATAGAATGAACAAGGTTAAGGAGTATGGGGGTGACGATTCAGATTGGTATCTCGATACGGAGGCAGAGGAAGAGAATCAATGGAAGATTAGGTATACGGATGACCCTGAGGCCCTAAAGGGGTATACCCTGCACGATGAGTTGTCTGGCTGCTTTAATGGCTATGGGGAGATACGGGGCGAGTATATCGGTACGAGTGGGCCGGAAGATTTTGCCTCACACACGGTGTTGGTACGCGGCCAAACAGAGTTTTCCCTGCGTAAGATGCTTTCCTTGTATGACCCTGGCTATGCCGAGGAGGCGGTTCTCTACCAGCAAGCTGATGGTTCCTATACTGCGTTGCCCCTAGCTGATCAGATTGAGCACGAACTCAACGAAGATATCAATAATGACCACTTAGCCAACCTTTTTGAGGCGGTTTTACACAGCAAAGTGGAAGTTAGACAGTATTACGATAGCATGCCTCAGGATGTATCGAACTATCAAATTCTGTTGCAGAAATTGAAAATGATTCAGAACGTTAAAGTCAAATACTAGCGTACAACTCTCCCCAGTGATGAGAGTTGCTGATTAAGTCGCTGCTGGTAGCTAGCTGGACGGTTCCACGTTGCCTCCCCCACCTACCTAACAACCCACATCCTCCCCATATTCCAAATAGCTCATTCACTTTGATTATGGGGAGGGTACCGGCTGTTAGGTGGAAGAAGCAAAGCGTTGATCAAAAAAATATCATGCACCAC
>NZ_FWWW01000037.1 GCF_900176135.1 Hymenobacter roseosalivarius DSM 11622
TTAATTCTTTAGTACTGATGGCAATATAGAGTACCTGTATGGGTTCGGGATATAAGTACATCTAAGTTCTAAACTCTTATCAAACGTGAGATGAATATATCGCTTAGATGTATATAATAATGGCATAAATTCAATTTTAAGTGCAAGTATGTACCTGGCTATAAGGAGAAACGTAAGCTACTTTTCAGCTTTTTCTTTCCACCCTTTAACCTGTTACGCTAATGAACCAACTCGACCAACGCACACATCATACTGAGGGGAGTCAAGCTTCGCGACTACGCCGGCTAGTGATCTTATCCTGTCTGTTGAGCCTCGGCGTAGCAGGGATTTCGTGTACCGACGATAATGGGGGTATCGGCTTTGAGCCGCGAGAAGGCGGCTCGCGGCCCACTGGACCTAATCGGCCCGTTCTGCCTGCCCTGGCCTCAGCCGAAACGGCTACCTTCATTGACCCCACGGCTACGATCACTGGGGCTAAGTATATCCTGCTGGGCAGGCAAATCTATATCGGGCCCTTCGCGCGCCTGCTGGCCGATGAGAATAGTAGTCAGGAAAGCACCACAAAGCCGGAGGTTGACGATATACAAATTCGCATTGAAGATGAAACCAACGTCCAAGACAACGTAACCATCTACGCCCATGTGGAGCGCAGCGCAGCCGATCAGCAAAAAGTAAAGAGCTTGCTGTTGCACGGTGTAGAAATTGGGGAACGGGTTATTCTAGCGCATGGCTCGTCGGTGAAGGGGCCTGCTCAGATTGGGATTGAGGGTACCGATATCGATGCCAATCCGGACGATGATCAGGAGGTGTTTCTCAGCTTTGGCTCGGAGGTCGATGGCGCTATCTTAGAGAAAAATACGGGTATTTCGGCCTTGGGACGCGTCGGCCCAGGAGTGCGCTTGCGTAGCGGTTTCATTGTGCTGCCTGGCAAAAACGTAACGACCCAACAAGAAGCGGATAACCCGGCCTTGGGCAAAGTGCGGCTCATTGTAGAGGCCGACGTGGAGTTTAACGAAGGTGTGCTGGAAGTTAATGTTGCCTTCGCGCGGGAGTACACTAAGCTGTACCGCGACAATCCTTCCTATGTGCGGGGCATCAACTATGACCCCGGTAATACAGCCTTTAATCCCGAGCGCGACTTGCCGCATTTGGCTGGGCAGGAAACCAGGGTTCCAGGCTTTCGCAACCGCATTATTGGGGAAGTAGAACTCGACAATACCTTGCCGGAACTGTTACGGGTAATGGGCAACGAAATTTCAATTCGGGCTGATGAAGGCGAGCCTTTTGTAATCGGTAAAATTGCAAGTATGGATAACAAGGTTATTTTTCATGCCCTAGAAGAGACTCCTATTCAAACTGGGGACAACGTGAGCTACGGCGAACAGGCCATTGTGCACGGCGGTGGTCGGCGCCCCTTACTCGGCGGTGGTGATAATGAGCCGACGATTATCGAGGATGACGTGAAGCTGAAGCGTCAGGCGGTCGTGTTTCGCTCCCTTATCGGCCAAGGGGCTACCATTGGTGAGAAAAGTGCCATCGTGAATACCGATGTGGCCCCTGGTACCATTATTCAAGACCGGGTGATTTATATCAATAATACTCTGTTTGGGCAAGTAGAGTGGTAAGTGACATGAGCCAACGCCCACAACTAATAAAGTGTTTGAACGTCTGGCTCCCCGTTAGGAGCCAGACTTTTTTTGCGCTTTTACTCCTGAGTGGGGTAGGATGTCAAGAGTCGGCCCCCACGCAGCCGGAAGAGCCGCGAGTGCTAGGCTCGCCCGTTACTGGTATCACCACTAAATTAGAAGATGAGGTAACGTCACTACCTGGGGGACAAATTGCGTGGTCAACCTTCTGGAAATTGTGTTGGCACCCCTATCCAGGTGCTCGGAACTACCAGCTGCAAGTCTTCACGAGCGAAGGCGCCTCCCCAAGGCTGCGGCCGCAAGCGACGCCCTGCTACCGCCTGCAAATTGCTGCCGGGTACAATGCGCAAACCCAAGGGTTACTTAATCGAGATAAGCTAATTAGCTTGCAGATGGGGCAGCTATCCTATAAAATTCGGGCGGTGCTAGCAGATAATACCGTTAGCGAGTGGTCGCCCGTCGTTGGGCTCTATGAGGCGTCTCCGTCTGCCTTGAGTGGCCAGCGCAGTTCGGACACAAGTACTAGCAAATGAACCTGTCAGCTACAGGTTGAAGGGGCAAAATTTTACCCTGGCGCTAAATGTGTTCTCTTTATTTATTTCCGTTAGGCATGTGGAATCGAAGCTGAGAAAGCATCAAGGTAAGTGTTGTACCAGACTACTTATGCCATGAACTACCACTATCTATTCCTAACAGCTGCGTTATTAGGCAGCGTATCAGCTGCAGCCCAAACTGCGCCCACCCAAGTGCCAGCCGATACTGCCGCGGACGCTTCCCGGCCGCCACAACAAACCGCCGTAGTGCAATTACCCTGGTGGCTACCCACCGCCGCACAGTGCGCCGACATTCGGGCTTTGGAGACTATTGAAGCCCCCGACCAAGCCGCTCGCCGCGAAAAACGAATGCAGCATCAAAGCAAAAAGCTAAGCAGGAAGTATCCGCAGGCAACGGAATAGAAAGTACGCGTCAGTAAGAGCAAAATGCGGCCTAGACGCGCAAGTACGTCTACCTTATAATAGGGAATTCCAGCCAAGCATTCGGTAAGGAAACACAGGAGAAAACCGATTAACCGTCTGCCCATGAATGGCTTGAATTCAACCAATAAAATCAGAAAAATTTGGTGCAAACTTGTTTTCCTGCCTGCCTTCCCCCACCTTTGGGCAGCTAAACGGCTACTTCCTTCATGCGCCCGGCCTCCAACCGCTATTACTTCACCTCCTGTTTTTTCTACGCCACCGCGTAGAACCGAGGCCGCTTGCTCCACACCAACCCTGACAAACCAAGCGCCCCGGACCACCGAGAGGCGCTTTTTTTATCTTCTGAGTATTTTCCGATCATGCAGTTCTCCGCTTCTTTCTATTACGGCTTCTATTATTTCTTCTACCGGGAGAAACGAGGAGTCTTTTATACTGCTTAATCTGAAAGAAGCAACGAAAAAGGCCCTCTGCACCCCAGGGGGCTTTTTTTATAACAAAATTTCATACTTCACCTCATGACGCCAACCATTGCCATTCAGGGTTTTGCTGGCAGCTTCCACCAGCTGGCCGCTTACCAGTACTTCGGCCCCCAGACGGCCGTGACGCCCTGCGCCACCTTTGCTGAGGTGGTGCGGCAGGTGGCGCGCGGCACCGCTACGGGCGGCGTTATGGCCATTGAAAATTCCATTGCCGGCAGCATTCTGCCCAACTACAACCTGCTTCAGCAGTCGGAGCTGCAAGTGACGGGGGAGGTGTACCTGCCCGTTCGCCAGCACCTGCTGCTGCTGCCCGGCCAGACGCTGGCCGACGTCCGGGAGGTGCACTCCCACCCGATGGCCCTGCTTCAGTGCGCCGATTTTTTGAACCAGCACCCCGACTGGAAGCTGGTGGAAACCGAGGATACCGCCCTGAGTGCCCAGCGCATCCGGGAAGGCCACCTGACGGGCATCGCCGCCGTGGCGGGCCAGGCCGCCGCCGAGCTGTTTGATCTGGAAATAGGCGTCGCTGATATCCAGTCGGTGCCGGAAAACTACACGCGCTTTCTCATCATCAATACCCCCGAAACTGCCCCCCAGCCGGCCGCGGCCACCAAAGCGTCGGTATATTTCCACACGGCCCACGCCAAAGGCAGCCTGGCGCGAGTGCTCAACCAGATTGCCGCCCACGACTTGAACCTGTCCAAACTACAGTCGTTTCCGCAGCCCGGCCGCGCCTGGCAGTACTTCTTCCACGCCGACCTGGAGTTCGACCACGCCGACCAGTTTCACGCGGTACTCCAGGAGCTGAAGCCACTCACCGAGGATTTGCGCGTGCTGGGGCTGTACCAAAAAGGCAAAGTTTAAACTAAAGACCTAAGAGGCAAGACTTAAGACCACTGTTCCTGTAATCGTTCGTCTCCCCCTTCGCCGCTTAATACGCGGAATCCTAGGAGAGGGGACCGGGGGGTGAGGCTAATCGTTAAACATCTATTCCTATGAACATCTCCACCGCCGACCGCCTCCAGCACACAGGAGAATATTATTTCTCCCAGAAGTTGCGCGAAATCGAAGCCATGAACCAGGCCGGCGTGGCCGTCATCAACCTGGGTATCGGCAGTCCCGATTTGCCACCGCATCCCAGCGTAATTGAAGCGCTAAACACGACGGCCGAGCAGCCGAATACCCACGCTTACCAGGGCTACCAGGGCAGCCCGGCGCTGCGCCAGGCCATAGCGGACTGGTACCAGCTTTCTTATCAGGTGGAGCTTAACCCAGCCAATGAAATCCTGCCGCTGCTGGGTTCCAAGGAAGGCATTATGCACATCAGCATGACGTTTTTGCAAGCCGGCGACGAGGTGCTGATACCCAATCCGGGCTACCCCGCTTACCGGGCCGCCGCCCAACTCAGCGGCGCTACGCCCGTGGACTACGACCTGACCGCCGCCACCCACTGGCAGCCCGACCTGGAGGCCCTGGCCCGGCGCGACCTGAGCCGGGTAAAGCTCATGTGGCTCAACTACCCCCATATGCCCACCGGTGCCCCCGCCGATAGGGCGGTGCTACAACGCCTGGTGGCTTTTGCCGCCGAGCACCACATTCTACTGGTTCATGATAACCCGTACAGCTTCATTCTCAACGACAACCCGCAGAGCCTGCTGGCCGTGCCGGGGGCGCGGGACGTAGCCCTGGAGCTGAACTCACTGAGCAAATCGCACAACATGGCCGGCTGGCGCGTTGGGATGCTGGTGGGCCGGGCTGAGTGGCTGCAACAGGTGCTGCGTTTCAAGAGCAACCTCGACTCGGGCATGTTTCTGCCGGTGCAGCGTGGGGCCATTGCCGCGCTGGGACTGGGGGCCGATTGGTTTGAGCAGCTCAACGCCACCTACCAGGCCCGCCGCGAGCAGGTTTTCAACCTGCTCACCACCATCGGCTGTACCTTCGACCGGCAGCAGACGGGTTTGTTCGTCTGGGGGGCAATTCCGGCCGGCTACGCCGACGGCTACGCCCTCAGCGACGAGCTGCTGCACCAGGCCAAGGTATTTATCACGCCGGGGGGCATTTTTGGCAGTAACGGCAACGACTTTATTCGGGTGAGCTTATGCCAGTCCGAAAGCGTGCTGACTGCCGCCCTCGAACGCATTATCACAGCGCGATCTTCCGCTCCTGTTTCCAGCACGATGTAGAGACGCAACATTTTGCGTCTCTACATCCTTCAAATAAACACATGATAGTCACCGTAATTGGTATCGGTTTAATTGGCGGCTCCCTGGCCTTGAGCCTTAGGGAAGCCGGCTTGGCTACCCACGTCATCGGCGTCGACCAAAGCTTTGAAAACCAAACGAAAGCCCTAGCCCTGGGGCTGGTCGATGAAATAGCCGACCTCGCGTCCGCCATCAGCCGCGCCGACCTGATCGTGCTGGCCGTGCCCATGGATGCCATGCTCACGCTGCTGCCGCTGCTGCTGGACGGAGTTGGTGATCATCAGATAGTTATCGACGCGGGCTCGACCAAGCAAAGGCTTTTAGCCACCGTGGAGCAGCACCCACGCCGGGCCCGCTTCGTGGCCGTGCATCCGATGGCGGGCACCGAGTACTCGGGGCCGGAGGCGGCGGTGCCGGGCTTGTTTGAGGGCAAAACGCTGGTCATCTGCGACGCCGAGCACAGCGACCCGGCCGCCGTAACTCGTGTGGGGGGCATTTTTGAGCAAATCGGGATGCGGCTGGTGTACATGGGCGGGGCCGCTCATGATCTGCACACGGCCTACGTTTCGCATATCTCCCACATCACCTCTTTTGCCCTGGCTCTCACCGTGCTGAACAAGGAAAAAGAGGAGCAGCAGATCTTCGACCTGGCCAGCGGCGGCTTTGAGTCGACGGTGCGCCTGGCCAAAAGCTCGCCGGAAACGTGGGTGCCCATTTTCCGCCAAAACCGCCTCAACGTGCTCGACGTGCTCACCGAGCATCTGCGCCAGCTTCAGCATATGAAAGACGTGCTGGAGCAGGAAGACTACCCCGCCTTTCACCAGCTCATCGAACAAGCCAACCTCATTCGTAAAATTCTGAAATAATGGAACAGACGCCAGCCGAAATCGCCTCCGTGGCCGCCCTCACCCGCAAAAAGCCCCTGCTCATCTCCGGCCCGTGCAGCGCCGAAACCGAGGAGCAGCTCCTCGATACCTGCAACCAGCTGGCTCAGACCGGCCGCGTAGACATGCTGCGCGCCGGCATCTGGAAGCCCCGCACCAAGCCCGGCGGCTTCGAGGGCATCGGCACCAAGGGCTTGCCCTGGCTGCAAAAGGCCCGCGAGCAAACCGGCCTGCCCGTGATGGTAGAAGTGGCTACGCCCAAACACGTAGAGGACAGCCTGGCCTTCGAGATGGATGTGCTCTGGATCGGGGCGCGCACGACGGTGAACCCCTTTTCGGTGCAGGCCGTGGCCGACGCCCTGCGCGGCACCGACGTGCCGGTGTTCATCAAAAACCCGATTAACCCTGATGTGGAGCTGTGGGCCGGGGCCGTGGAGCGTCTGGCCAAAGCCGGCGTCAAGCAGATCGGCCTGATTCACCGCGGCTTTTCCAGCTACGGCAACATGGAATACCGCAATGCACCGCTCTGGCAGCTGCCCATCGAGATGAAGCGCCGGATGCCCGAGCTGCCCCTCATCTGCGACCCCAGCCACATCTGCGGCCGCCGCGATTTGCTCGCCGACGTGGCCCAGAAAGCCATCGACCTCGACTTCGATGGCCTGATGCTGGAGTCGCACCGCGACCCCGACCAGGCCTGGAGTGACGCCGCCCAGCAGGTAACGCCCACCAACCTGGTGGCCCTGCTTGACAGCCTCATCTGGCGCCACGAAACCACCGACCGCCAGGAATTCCTGACCGTGCTGGCCAAGCTGCGCGACCAGATCAACCACATCGACGACGAGATTATGCAGCTCATTAGCAGCCGCATGGCCGTAGCTGAGAAGATTGGTACCTACAAAAAGGAGAACGACATCACCATCCTGCAGCCTAACCGCTGGAACGAGATTCTGGAGCGCGGCGTGAACAAAGGCGCTAAGCTGGGCCTCACCCGCGATTTCATCCTCAAGTATTTCGACGCTATTCACCTAGAGTCCATCAACCGCCAAAACCGCGTGATGAACCCCCACGAGGACGTTAAATAACTGCTGGGGGGCTTTTTTTGATAATAAGTTTCGATAGAAACCCGAATAAGGGAATCATGCTCTGCATGACCGTATAGTGTTGTAAGGACCGACTACTTTTCAGGCGCGGCCTTGTTTAACCGATATTCACTCTATAAAAGCCCTCCTTGTTGGATAAGCGCGATTTTGATGCGGTGGTAGTCGGCTCCGGGCCGAATGGGCTGGCGGCGGCTATTACGCTCCAGCAGGCCGGGCTTTCGGTGCTTATTCTCGAAGCCAAGGATGTTATTGGCGGCGGCCTGCGCTCCGCCGAGCTTACGCTGCCCGGCTTCGTGCACGATATCGGGTCGGCCATTCACCCGCTGGCGGCCGAGTCGCCGTTTTTCAAAACCCTGCCCCTCGCCGAGCACGGCTTGCAGTTTATCACCCCGCCCGTGGCCGCCGCCCATCCGTTCGATACGGGTAGGGCCGCGACCTTGGATAACTCCTTGGAGGAAACGGCCCGCCGCCTCGGAGCCGATGAAAAGGCGTACCGGAGTCTGATCCAGCCCATTGTGCGCGATTGGCCAGTGCTGGCGCCCGCTATTCTGGGCCCGTTGCGCATTCCGAAACATCCGTTGGCTATGGCCCGGTTTGGCCTCGACGCCGTTACCTCGGCCACGTGGCTGGCGAAGCGCTTTCAGACGCTGGAGGCGCGGGGCTTGTGGGCCGGCATGGCCGCTCACGCCATTCAGCCGCTCACCAATGTCACCACCTCGGCCATCGGGCTGGTGCTGCTGGCCATGGGCCATGTGCGCGGCTGGCCGCTGCCGCAGGGTGGATCTCAGGCCATCGCGCGGGCGCTGGCCTCATATTTCAAGTCATTGGGGGGCAAAATCGAGACGGGCTTCCCCGTCAGCTCCCTCGACCAACTGCCCTCCAGCCACGCCGTATTGTTCGACGTCACGCCCCGGCAGCTGCTCCGGATCGCGGGGCATCGGTTTTCTTCGCTCTACCGCTGGCAACTGGAGCGCTACCGCTACGGTATGGGCGTATTTAAGATCGATTGGGCGTTGGATGGGCCCATTCCCTTCACGGCCCCCGAGTGCCGCGAGGCCGGCACCGTGCATCTGGGTAATTCTCTGGAAGAAATCACGGCCTCCGAGCAGCAGACCAGCGAGGGCCGCCATCCCGAGCGGCCCTTCGTGCTGCTGGCCCAGCAAAGCCTGTTCGACCCGACCAGGGCCCCCACCGGCCAGCACACGGCCTGGGCCTACTGCCATGTACCCAACGGCTCGCGGGTGGATATGACTACGGCCATCGAGGGGCAGGTGGAGCGGTTCGCGCCCGGCTTCCGCGACCGGATACTGGCCCGCCATACCTTCAATACCAGCCAGCTAGAGGGCTTTAACAGCAATCTGGTGGGCGGCGACATCAACGGCGGCCTGCTGAACGTGACCCAGCTTTTTACCCGCCCGGCCCTGCGCGCCTCCCCCTACCGCACCTCGGCCCAAGGCCTCTACATCTGCTCGTCCTCCACGCCGCCCGGCGGCGGCGTGCATGGCATGTGCGGGCACCACGCGGCCCGGCAGGCGTTGCACGACGTTTTTAAGTGCGAGCCAGCACCATTATTCACTCCCTAAATCGTAAGGATTCAGCCACCGCGCAGCGAATGACAAAAATGGCGGGTGCTAATAGCCACAAAAAAGCCCCCCGAGATGCTCAGGGAGCTTTTTATTGGTTGTTGAAAGAATTGGCAGAGAGGTTAGAAAGAAAAGTTTACTGAAGCTTTGATCACGCGGTTCTGGGCATCGAAACGGTCGTTTTTATCCAGCGAAGAAAGGCCGTAGTCGTAGCCGGCGCTCAGGCCCAGGCCGCTGTCGAACTGGTAGCCCACGCCCCCAACTACTCCAAAGTCCAGCTCACGGAATTGATTGCGCACATCGAAGTCCTGTTTGAAGGCGGAGAAGCCTAAAGCGCCTGCTTCCACCCGCACCTTGTTGCTCACCAAGTAAGAGGCCTGCGGTCCGGCATAGATGTAGAGGCCGCGCGTGAGGTAGGCCTTGGCCAGCACCGGCAAATCCAGGTAAGCCATGCGGGCGGTGGCCGTTACGCGGGTATTCAGGAAGTCGAATCGCTCAAAAGGGACGCGGCCCGCGAGCTGGGTGCCTTTTTCGGAGTAAATCAGGCCGGGCTCAATAGCGAAGTGAGAGCCCAGGGGTAAGGTGGCGTATAAGCCAGCATGAAAGCCGGGCCGCATCTCCCGCGTCACGGCGCCATTGGTCAGCTCGGCTACATCGAGCACGGATTGCACGGCGTCACCCGACCAGTCGGCCACGTTGACGCCCGCCCGGAGGCCAAAGCGCACTCCTTGACTAGGAGGAGCCAGGGTAGTGGTAGTAGAGTATTGCTTCGGACGGGGCGCTAAAGGGGCATTATAGGGCTGCCGAACCTGAGCTTGCGCCCCGAAGCCGGTGGAAAAGAGAAGAGCAAGCGCGGCCAGGCGACCGCAAAGACGCAGATTTTTCATATCCGGAAAAAAGGAAAGAGGGAGAGACGAAACGCTGCTAATCGCTATGTGCACTTCGGAATAGCTGAGCGGTGCAAAGAATTATTGCAAAACCGTGCCAACCATGGTGTTACGCAATAATCGCTACTCTAGCATTCTGATTTATAGCTAATTAAAAATCAGATTAAGTACATGCAGTCTCAGCTATACTTCTTGGACTGGTGCCAAAAATTATCGGTAAAGTGATTTGAGCCTGCGGGTCTTATCTACCTGGGCAACTTCAACCAAACGGCAATTTGCTCCCTGGCCTACTCCTGCGGAGTGGACTGGAGCAGCTGGTCTATAACCGCGAATACTCTGTTATTGGCTGGAAGCGCCTGCACCATAAACCCCCGCGCCAACACGAATTGATTGTGGGCCTGGGGGGCATTTTTCTGCTCCAGATACAGGTGGCCCAAGTACAGGCGCAGGTAGCCCTGCACGAGCGGCTCCTGAGTGGGCGTCGCGGCTTGCTCAGTGAAGAAGGTCGTGAGAGTTGTCGCCTGGTCATTCTTCAGGTACAGATCCAGCAGTTCACCGTAAGTCGATTCTTCCTTGGGCGCAAGCTGGAAAAACTGGTTTGTCAGGCGGACTACTTCGGGTTGGTTGCGGCCTTTCAGGGCGGCCAGCAGCTTGAGCCGCGTAGTAGCCAGGTCGGCGACGGGCGCCGGCTCGGCGGTAGATATTTCCGTGGGAGCGGCTGCCTTCGGCTCTGGGCGGGTAGCAGCTTTGCGGTCTGTGGGCTTCTTCGCAGCAGCAGGCTTAAGCGCCGACTTAGGAGCGCGTTTTATTTGCTCCTCAATATCGGCCAGCATGTAGGCCGCATCGGATTTGAATTGCTCATCCTGATACAGATTCAGGGCCAGGCGCACCTCGTCGCGAGCATTTTCCAGCTGTTTGAGTTCTAATAGAGAGTAAGCCAAATGATAATGCGCGTCGGGGAAATCCTTTTTGAGCTGAATAGAGCGCTTAAAAGGGCCCACGGCCTGGGCAAAATTGCCGAGGCGCTCGTGGGCGTAGCCCAGGGCATAATACGAGAGATAATCGCCGTAGCCGCGCAGGTGGGCCACTTCATAATGCCGGACCATGAGGGCAAACAGCCGGTCTTCGCCCTTCGCTTTCTCGGCGCAGTCGCACTGCTGGGCACTGTAATAGTAGTCGCCTAGGGCTTTATCCAACTTGTAGTTGGTGGGGTTGCGGCGCTTGAGGTTGAGCAAGGCCGTCTCGATAGGAAAGCGGTAAGCCGAGTCGTAGGAGCGCTGGGCGCGCATCTGCTCCAGCGACTCCAGCAACGTCAGGTCTTTAAGCGAAAAACTCTCGTAGTCGCGGGTGGTGATGTAGTACGACAGGGCGATTTCCTGTTTGCGCATGACCACTGCCGGGCGGGTATTCTGGCGGTCAAACTTTTGGAGCAGCGCAAAGGCTGAGCTGTATTTGCGCTGGGCTAGCAGGTCGTTGGCCTGCTTTAACGCGGTCGTTTCGGCTTTGTCAGTCTGGGCCGAGGCGGCAGTTAGGGTCAGCAGGAAAGCGAGAAAAAACGAGAAGACGGAACGCATGAACAGAGGGGGATAAATGAATGCGGCAGTGAAGCCCCGCCGAAGATACCGGGTTGAGAAATAATCCTGACTTTCGCTAACGTTTTACTGTTCCTGTTTATGCTGTCGTACGCTTTACTCAAGCCCCTGATTCAGCTGGGGCTGCGCGTTTTTTTTCGCCGGATTGAAGTACGCCACCGCAAGCGGCTGCAAACTCCGGGGCCGCTTATCATCGCTGCCAATCACCCCAACACGCTCATGGACCCGCTGGTAGTGGCGGCTAATCGGCGCGAATCGGTGGCTTTTTTGGCGAAGAGTACTTTTTTCAAGGGCGCGTTTATGAAATGGCTGATGGCCCAGACCAACTCTATCCCCATCTACCGCCGCCAAGACCAGGATGCCGAGGGCGACGGCCCTGTGGCCCAGGTAAGCGCCGAGGAGCTGGCCCGGCGCAATGAGGCCACCTTTGGCCGCAGCTACGACTACCTCGACCAGGGCGGCACCATCATGATTTTCCCGGAAGGAACCAGCGTGACGGAGCGCCGCTTGCGCCCTCTTAAAACCGGTGCCGCCCGCATCGCCCTGGGCGCTGCGGCGCGCCACGACTTTAAACGCGAAGTGCAGATTTTGCCGGTGGGCATTAATTATTTCGACCCCAGCCGGTTTCGCTCCGACGTGCTGCTCAACGTGGCCATGCCCATTCGGGTAGCCGACTACGCGGCCCTGTACGCCCGCGACCCCATCGCCGCCGCCGATGAGCTGACCGAAGAAATTCGGCGGCGGCTGGAGGAAAATCTGGTGATTACCCGCGACGCGGCCGAAGACGAGCTGGTGCAGCAAGTAGAGCGCACATTTGGCGAACACCTTGCCCCCGACGATGAGGAAACGCTGTATGATAACTTCGAGCTCAGCCGCAACCTGTCGGAGGCCATTATCTACTTCGAAAAACACGACCCCGCCCGCCTGCAGGAAGTGCGGGAGAAGCTGAACGAGTACATGCGTGAGCTGCGCGCTTTGCGCCTCACAGATGAGTCGCTGGAGTCGGGTAACAAAGGCGAGCGGTGGCTCCGGGGGGCAAAAACGGCGTTGAAGCTGGCGCTGGGCTTCCCGGTGTATGTTTATGGAGTGATAAATAACTATCTGCCCTACCGGATTCCGGCCGTAGTAGCCCAGCGCGCAACGAAAGAGGTGGAGTTTGTGGCCCCTATTCTCATGGTGACGGGCATGGTTACCTTCAGCCTTGCCTACGCCGCCCAGCTTGCCCTCGTGCAGCATTTCGGCCAGAACTGGCGCCTTACTACGTTCTACGCCCTGAGCTTACCAATTACCGGATTTTACGCGCTCTATTATTGGAATAACCTGCAAGCGCGGCGCCAACGCCTGCGCGTGCTGCGCCTGTTCCGGCAGCATCGCCCGGCGGTGGAGAAGCTGTTGCGCCAGCGGGCGGCTATCGTTCGCTTATTAGGAGATGCTCGAACAGCGTATCTGGCTGGTAGTGAGTTGTAATCCGAAGCTCCCGCTTGGGGAGTCGTTGAACAATACGGTTGGTTAGGAGCATTTTCCACAACCATTCTAACGACTCCCCAAGTAGGAGCTTGGGGTTACAGTCAGTGTGCCCATCAAAACGCGAATTTGCCCCCTACACCCAATGTCAGCACATCTGTCACCTTTAACCCCGATAGATTAGTGGCGAGGCTTACCACGTACAAGTCATTAGTACCCAGTTCATAGTACAATGACACCTCTCGGGGCTGGCCGTTTGACGAAGGCTTCAGCTGGCGCGCGACCCGCCCGCCCACAAAGGCCCCGAAGCGCACCGTTGACGACCACCAGTAATAGCCGTCATAATATTTCTCGTCGCGGGAGCGGTTCAGGGTGCGCGAGGGAGTATAGTTCACCAACCCACCAAAGGACAGCGGATGCAGCCGCCACGCTGCGTTGCGCAGCGGAATCGTGTAAGGCGTGTAGGTCGTTTTGAAGGTGAAAATTCCCAGGGCTTCGCGCCCCGCGTAGCGCCGGGGCACGTAGCCGGCCAGCGCATCAACCTCCAGCCTTTTCCGAAACAGGCCGTAGCCCACGCCGCCGCTGACCATGCCAATGCCGCCCGCCGCTTGCAGCACCGCGTGCTGGGGCACGTACCAGCGCCGCACCAGCCTTGTCGGTGCAGCCGTGCCGGCTGGCACCTGGGCCGTCGCGGGCAGCGCTGTTATCATCGAGCTAAAAAAGCCCCCCAGAAGTAGAAAAATACGCATAGCTAAAAAGCGACTTTTTCGAGCTTAAACTGATCGGTGCCCCACGCGGTCAGAATTACGAACTGGCGCTTCTCAAAGGCGAAGGAGTTGATGTAGGTCACGCCGTCCGCGTATGGCTCGCCGATGCTGAAGCTGGTAGCGTGACCATTGAGGTGAAAGAGCAGGCACGGGGCCTGAGCCAGTGCCTCGGTGAAAGGCTTTATGAGGGCAGGGTCAAAGTCTTCGTTGGTCGGCGGCACATGGCAGACTACGATCTGGCGGCGCACGCCCACGGTATCTGCTAGTTGTTGCCGCAGCCAGCCAATATCGGGCACACGGCCATTGAAGCCATACTCGCGGCTGTTGGTATCAATAAAAATGAAGCGGGTGCGGTCGTAGGTAAAGGTGTAGTTCAGGGGGCCAAATATCTGCTGATACGCCTGCCGGCCGTTGGCTACCTGGTCGTGGTTGCCGATAACCGTCAGGTAAGGCACGTTCAGGTGGCGCAGGCGGTCATTTATCCACTGCATTTCGCGGCGCAGACCAAAGTCGGATATATCGCCGGCTACAAAGAGGACTGAGATACCGCGCTGACGGTTTACGCTCTCTACCAGCGGGCCCACTTCATCATAAAAGCGTTGAGAATCGCCGGTAAACACAAAGCGCAGCGTGTCGCCGCCAGTAGGCTTTGGCTGGGCCAGCAGACGCTGAAGATTTTTGGCCGTCAGGTCGCGCTCGGCGGCGGGGGCGCGCACGTCGTTAGGGCTGAATTCGAACAGCTCACAGCCAGTGAGCAGGAGGGCAAGAGCAGCGGAGAGAACAGCTGGGCGAGCAAAAGGCAGCATAGTAAAGTTCATATAATCACTATTTATTAAGTGATATTGGATAAAGCTTTTCGCCAAAAGACCAGACCCTCATGCTTCACGCTGCTCAGTATAGCCTTTATCACACACTAACACTTACTCATCCAGATACTCGTGCACAAACTTGATAGCCATGCTACCTTCGCCCACGGCCGACGCTACGCGCGCCATGGCTCCTACCCGAGTGTCGCCGGCGGCAAAAATGCCCGGCACGCAGGTTTCCAGCAGATACGGCTCCCGGTCGCGCTTCCAGGCGGCGGCAAAGCGGGGGTCAGAGACTAAGTCGCGGCCCGTCAGCATGAAGCCGCGCTTGTCGCAGAGAATAATGTCCTGCACCCATTCGGTGCTGGGCTTGGCACCGATAAATACGAATAGGGCTCGGGCTGGCCGCCTCTCTTGCTGCCCGTTATTCGTAATAATGACTTCTTCCAGATGATCTTGTCCGCATACTTCCTTCACTTCCGCAAAGGACAGAATCTCAATGTTTTCAGTCTGCCCGATCTGCTCAATCAGATACGCCGACATGGAAGCCGCCAAGGATTCGCCCCGAATTAGAATAAACACGCGGCGCGCATAGGTGGCCAGATACATGGCCGCCTGTCCGGCGGAGTTGCCGCCGCCCACGATGTACACGTCCTGCTGGTCGCAGGAGCGGGCCTCGGTACGGGCCGCGCCGTAGTACACGCCGGCCCCGCTCAGATGATGCTCGCCGGGCACGTTCAGGGTGCGGTAGCTTACGCCCGTGGCCAACACTACGGCGCGGGTGCGGACCTCGCTGCCGTCGGCCAGGGTCAGTACCTTGTATTCATCCTGCACGCAGAGGCTGGTGACTTCCTGGGGGGCTAATAATTCGGCTCCCAAACGAACCGCTTGGGCCCAGGCCCGATGGGCCAGCTCAGCCCCGCTCAAGCCCGTAGGGAAGCCCAGGTAATTCTCGATGCGCGAGCTGCTGCCCGCCTGGCCGCCGGGTGACCCGCGCTCAATAACCAGGGTCTTCAAGCCTTCGGAAGCACCGTACACTGCCGAGGCCATGCCCGCCGGTCCGGCCCCAATCACGACTACATCATAGAGCTCTGCCGTAGCTTTTTGGGCTAAGCCTATTTTGAGCGCTACCGCCGCCCGCTCGGGCCGGGCCAGGACCGAGCCGTCTTCGAATATGACTACTGGCAAGTCCGCTGGCGTGAAGCCGGTGCTTTGCAACAGAGTTTCGGCCTCGGTAGTAGCTTCAAAATCCAGCCACTGATAGGCTACCATATAGCCGGCCAGAAAGTCCTTCAGTTCGTGGGAAAGCGGCGACCATTGAAACCCAATCAGCCGCAGGCCCTGAAAGCGCGGCTTATATTTGGCCTGCCAGGCGGCCAGCAAATCGTGCAGGGTAGGATAAAGCAGATCCTGCGGTGGGTCCCAGGGCTTAAGCAGATAATAGTCGAGGTAGGCATTGTTGATGGCCCGAATGGCCGCCTCCGTGTCGGCGTAGGCTGTGAGCAGCACCCGCTTGGCATCCGGAAAAATGCCGCGGGCTTTTTCGAGCAGCTCCACACCTTCCATTCCGGGCATGCGCTGGTCGGCTAGCAGCAGGGCCAGCGGCTCGGCGCGAGTGGTCAGCTCACCCAGAATTTCCAGCGCTTCTGCCCCCGAGCTGGCGCGCAGTACCCGGTAGTCGCGGCGAAACTCGCTCCGCAAATCCCGGTCGATGGCACTGAGTACTTGTGGGTCATCATCGACGACGAGAAGAACTGGTTTTTTCATAGCGGTACGTAGGCCTAAAAGAGTGCGATTAAAATGATAGACGTAGCAACGATTCACTTGCTTGAAAATGAATTGCCTTACCTAAACGGCAGTAGGAGCAGGCGGTGTGGTCCTACGACTTTTTCTGTCGTAGGACCACTATTCGTTGCTGCTGTTGTTTAGCGCTTGGGTCGTTCCACGATAGTGGTCCTACGATAGAAAAAGTCGTAGGACCACTTGGAAAAAGCCCCCCAGACCTTACGTTAGGGCCGGTAGCCACACGCTAAACTCGGTGTGGCCCGGCACCGACTCTACTTCCAGGCGACCATTGTGGCTGCGCACGATGCGCTGGGCAATGTCCAGGCCCAGACCGGAGCCGGAGCCGGCCTGCTTGGTGGTAAAAAAGGGTTCGAAAATATGAGTCAGCACCTCGGGCGCGATGCCGGAGCCATTGTCGATGATAGCCACGCGCACGAAGCCGCTTTGCAGGTGGGTGCGCACGGTAATCTCGCCCCCGGCCTGCACGGCGTCGATGGCATTGTCGAGCAGATTGGTCCACACCTGGTTCAGGCTGCTGACCTGCCCGCGCACCAGCGGAAGCTGGGGGGCAAAATCGCGGGTAAGCCGAATCTTTTTGTCGCGGAGCTGGTGGCCCAGCATGGTCAGGGTGCTTTCCAGGCCACTGTGTACGTCGAGCGGGGTGCGGTCGGTGGCGCGGTCCATGTGGGAGTAGGTTTTCACGCTGGCTACCAGCGTGCTGATGCGGTTGCCTGCTTCCTGCACGTCCCGGATCAGGCGCTGGGTGGTCAGCTGGCCCTCCAGCCAGGCCAAAGCGGACGGCAGAGCGGCCTTGGGCAGGTCGGCGGCCACGGGAGCTACTATGTCCTTCGTCACACCGGCCTCCAGCAGCCCGGCCGCCAGGCGGTAGCCATCGGCCACTCCTTGTTCTTCAAGCCAGTCGGCCAGATCATCCTCATAGTCAGCACACTCCAGCGCCGACATGGGTTTCTCCGACTGCGTTGTTTCCGTGGCCAGTAACGTCAGCACCTTCAGGGCGTCGGGGTTGGGGCAATGCTGGAGCAGGTCCAGCAGCTGCGTAGGCTTGGCTTTGGCTAGATCATTAAGCGCCTGCGCGGCGCGGGCAATGGCGGCGGCGGGGTTGTTCAGCTCGTGCGCCAGGCCCGCCGAGAGCTTGCCCAGAGCGCGCAGCTTGTCGTCGCGCTCCTGCCCGCGGGCCTCGTCGCGGGCCCGATCGCTCATCAGGGCGACCAGGCGCTGGGTCAGCTCCGGGCTTGTGCGCTCCAGCTCCGGAAACAGGTCGCGGTGCAGGGCATAGATAACCAATGGGGCCGTGGCTATGCCGTAGCCGCTAATGACGCGCAGGCGCGAATACGGCAGCACCCCGCTTATTTGCCCTGTCTCGACGCGGAATATCGGCTCCCGATTACCGTTGCGCAGGGCAAAAAACTGCATTTCACCCCGTAGTACCGCTATCATGTACTCGGCCTGGTCGCCGGCATTGAACACGGTTTCCTCGGCCGCGTATTCGCGCCGCTCGCCGTGCGCCAGCAGCCAGTTTATGGTTTCGGGGGGCAAATCGGCAAACACCGGAACAGCGGCCAGGTCGGCGGAGGTGAGGCTAGCCATAACAGGAAGAAGGACGGGGAGAAAAATCGTTTACTAACAAGCAAGGCTTGGGTTGAGTTTAAGAGACCCATGCACGACCGGCGGGGGGCTTTTTAGCCAGCTGGCTCACCTAAGAACTTGAGGGTCTGATTTTTTCAGAAGCCCCTGAAAGCAAGTTAACATAACCTCGGCTTTTGCATCGGGGAAAGCCGACCATACCCAGGCCAGCCGGCCCCGCGCAATTCCCGTTCTTACCAAACTTTTCCTTTCCGCTGAGCATTCTATAGGTTCACCTGACCTGACTTCATGGCCAAAATTAAAACCCTCTATTTCTGTCAAAAATGCGGTGCTCAATCCGCCAAGTGGATTGGCCGTTGCCCCTCCTGCGGGGAGTGGAACACCTACGTAGAGGAAGTAGTCGAAAAAGAAAATAATCAGTCTACTGGCTCCTGGAAGCCCCCCACGGCGTCGCCGGGGGCCAAAACCAGCGCCAAGCCCCGCCCCATCGGCGAGATTCACTACGAAGAAGAGGCCCGCATCGACACCCACGACGGCGAGCTGAACCGTGTGCTTGGTGGTGGCCTTGTGCCTGGCTCCCTGGTACTCATCGGGGGCGAGCCCGGTATTGGCAAAAGCACACTTATGTTGCAGATTGCCATGAGCTTGCGCCAGCTTAAAGTGCTCTACATCTCAGGCGAGGAAAGCGAGCAGCAAATCAAGATGCGGGCCGAGCGCCTCGGCGACCAGTACCCCGGCTGCTACATCCTGACCGAAACCAACACCCAGAACATCTTCCGCCAGATCGATCAGTTGCAGCCTAACGTAGTTGTGGTCGATTCCATCCAGACCCTGCAATCGGGCTTAGTGGAGTCGGGCGCAGGGTCGGTGTCGCAGGTGCGTGAGTGCACGGCTGAGCTGCTCAAGTATGCCAAGGAAACCGGCGTGCCCGTGCTGCTCATCGGCCATATCACCAAGGACGGCTCCATTGCCGGCCCCAAGATTCTGGAGCACATGGTCGATACCGTGCTGCAGTTTGAGGGCGACCGGCACCTGAGCTACCGTATTCTGCGTACCATCAAAAACCGCTTCGGCTCCACCTCCGAGCTGGGTATTTATGAAATGCAGGGCGCGGGCTTACGTCAGGTGTCCAACCCCTCCGAAATCCTGCTCAGTCAGCGCACCGAAACGCTCAGCGGCATTGCCATTGGCGCCACGCTGGAAGGAAACCGGCCGCTGCTGGTGGAAGTGCAGGCCCTGGTAAGCCCCGCCACCTACGGCACGCCCCAGCGCAGCAGCACCGGCTTCGACTCCAAGCGTCTGCAAATGCTGCTGGCCGTGCTCGAAAAGCGCAGCGGTCTGCGGCTGGGCCAGCACGACGTATTTCTGAATATTGCCGGCGGTCTGCGCCTCGAAGACCCGGCTCTGGACCTGGCCGTATGCGCGGCCGTTGTTTCCTCGCTCAATGACATCCCGCTTAGCGGCGAAACCTGCCTGGCGGCTGAAGTAGGGCTGAGCGGGGAAATTCGGGCCGTTAGCCGTCTCGACCAGCGCCTGTCGGAGTCGGAAAAGCTGGGATTTCAGGAAATGTACATTTCGCAGTTTAACGCCCGTGGTCTGGACCTGGGTCGTTTTGGTATTCGGGTGCACCCGGTAGGAAGGCTGGATGAAGTGTTAACGGGGTTGTTTGGGTAAAAATTTAGGCATGTTTATCGCTGGTAATGGACGGCTCCTTGCTACCACTATTCCGGTAAAATACCTTTTTGTCTCGTTCAATGCGGCTAAGAGACCTCTTACGCGTGTCAGCTCCCCCATTTCGAACTTTTACCCTAATAAGCCGTTACGAAAAAGTAAATCACATTATTGTACTTTATAGGTTTTTATGCCTTATCTTTGGGTTAAGAATTGTCTTTTACTGAGAACATACTGAATTGATCTACTCAATCAGCCACTAGTCTTTAGCTAATTATTCACCACGGATCATCCGTGCTGTCGATTGCCTACCGCATGAATTCTGCTTCGAAAAAATCGCCTTTCCGTTTTCTTGTTGGTCTGCTGACCGTTGCACTGTTGGCTCCCGCTATAAGTCGGGCCCAGGGCACCGTTGTGCTGACCGGCAAGGTAAGCAACCACAAGACCGATACTATTGCCGTCTCTTTTCGTGAGCATCCGCTCGACCCGAAGGAGCATATCACCTACGCGCGCCTCGATAGTAAGGGGGAGTTTCGACTGGCGGTGGCCGTGCCCGGCCCCACTCGCGCTGACCTGGTGTACGGCGACGACGTAGCGGACCTGTTTCTGGAGCCTGGCAACGCGATTGAGGTACGCTTCAAAAGCAACGACCTAGCCTCCAGTATTAAGTTTAAGGGTCTTGGCTCAGCGGCCAGCAGCTATCTGGTGGAGTTGGATGAGCAGTTTATCGAGAACGATGGCTTTCAGGTGCTGCCCGATAACATCATGCTTTACGAGTCAGGCTTCTTGTCTTTTCTGGATTATCGCCGCAAAGCCGAGCAGAAGTTTCTGGACGGCTACGCGCAGGATAATCAAGTATCAGCCGCTTTCAAGGCCTACGCCCAGGCTGAGATTGACTACAGCTACGCCAACGACCGCTTGACCTTCCAGGACCTGCGTGAGCAGGTGGTGGCCACCGAAGGCCGTCTGAAAATGACGCCGGAGTATTACAGCTTCCTCAACGACGCCAAGCTCATCGCCAACCCTGGTGCCGCTCAAAGTGAGCAGCATCAGGAGTTTTTGCTGAACTACATCCATTACACCGCAGTGGCGGCTAACCATCATCGCGCCGACCCCGATTTTTATTGGGTGTGCTACGAGTTGGCCAAAAAGCAGCTCACTGGCCCGGCAAAGCCTTTGGTTATGGGCCGCATTCTGCAGGAGTCGTTCCGGTTTGGGCATGTGAAGCAGTCGGCGGCCATGCTGGCGGATTTTCGCGACGTAGATCCTAAAAACGAGTTCTATCCGCTATTGCAGCGCGATTTTGAAACTCATAAAGCCTTCGCTATTGGTGCGCCCGCGCCCGATTTTAAGCTTGTAAACGTGAAGGGCGATACGGTATCGTTGCGCGACTTCGCCGGGAAGCTGGTGTACCTGAACTTCTGGCGCACTACCAGCGGTTTGAGCCTGCGCGATTTACCTTACGCTCAGGACCTGGCGCGTAAGTTTGAAGGCAAAAACATCGTTTTTCTCAATATTGCTCTCGACGAAAATGACCCAGCCTGGAAGCAGCTTGTTGTGAGCAAAAAGCTGCCGGGCGTGCATGTGCGGGCCGCTGGGGGGCTGCGCTCTGCTTTGGCCCGCGCCTATGCCTTGCAGGAAGTACCCACGTATTTTTTGTTGGCCGAAGACGGCTCCTTCCTGAATACCAAACCTAAGCGACTAAGCAGCCACGCCGCCATCGACGAGATCAAAGAGTCGTTCGGGAAGGCTTCTACTTACACCAGCGCTCTGCCCGTAACAACAGAAAAATAACAGAAAACAACCTAAAAAAGCCA
>NZ_FWWW01000006.1 GCF_900176135.1 Hymenobacter roseosalivarius DSM 11622
GAGGTGGTCCGTTTAGGCTGGACAGTTTAGGGCGTTAAGTTGAAGAAACTGTTGGTGAGCGATATACGGCGTTTGGTAGTCGATACTAGAGTGCAGGCGCTCGTGATTGTAATAGTCAAAATACTCCGCGACGCTGGCTTGCGCGTCGGCCAGGTTAGCAAAAACGGGTCGCTCGCGTAGCTCGAGCACTTCCGTTTTGAGGCGGGACCACAGGCTCTCGGCTTGCGCGTTGTCGTAGCAGTCGCCGCGTCGGCTCTGCGAGCGTACGGCCCCGTAATCGTGCAGCAGTTGCCGGTAAACGTTGCCGCAGTATTGCCCGCCGCGGTCGGAGTGCACGAGCAGATCCGGCGTCGGCGGCTGGGCCCAAAAAGCGCGTTGTAAAGCCTTGGTGACCAGCTCTTCGGGCATGGTGGCGCCGACCTGCCAGCCCACCACCTGCTTGCTGGCCACATCCTGAAAGGCGCACAGATACGCCCAGTCGCCGGTGGCTAAGGGCAGATACGTGATATCACTGACCCAGACCCGATTCGCTTGGGTGGGCTTGGGCTGGTCGAGCAACCGGTTCGGGGCGCAGCGTAGCCCGTGGGTCGAGTCGGTCGTGCGCGGGGTATAGGCCTTGGGTTGCAGCGCATGCAGACCCCGACGGCGCATGGCCGCGCGCAGGCGCTGACGACCCACGCGGTAGCCCTTGCGGCGCAAGGCGACCTGGAGTCGACGGGTGCCGTAGCGGCGTTTATGGCGGCCAAACACCTTCACAAGCGCCGTTTCCCAAGCGGGCGTACCCTGCGTTACCGCTTGTTGTTGCGCCTGTTGCCACGCGTAATACCCACTGACGACCACACCCAGCACCTGGCACAGCAGGCGCACGGGGTAGTACTCCCGCTGCCCCTCGATAAAGCGATAGCGGCTCATTGGTCCGGGGTGTGTGAAAAGATGGCGATGGCTTTTTTTAAAATATCCAACTCTTGCGCCTGTCGCCGAGCCAAGGCCCGCAGCTGGCGCAATTCGGCCGCCGTGGCCGGGTCCAGTTCCGCACCCCGGGCCGCCGCCACAGGGGTGAGCGCCTCTTTTTGCCACTTATAGAGCAGCTTGGGATTGATATTCAAGGTGCGGGCGGCCGCTTGCGTCGAGCGGCTTTCGCTGGCCAGGCGCAGGGCTTCGGCGCGGAAGGCGGCATCATAACGCCGGCGTTTGGCCGGTTGGGGACTGTCTTTCATGAGGAAGGAAAGATAAGACCCTATTCTGTCCAGATTTATCCGACCACCTC
>NZ_FWWW01000028.1 GCF_900176135.1 Hymenobacter roseosalivarius DSM 11622
ATACTCGAAGGGTATTTCCGGCTCTATATTATCTAGGATGGCTTTATGATAACTGGCATCATCTAGCTGATCCTCCGGCTCTAAACCGAGTATCTCCCGGGTATTGTCGACATAGTGTTTAACGCCCACAATCAAGTACCGGTCCCCGTCATACGGGGCATTGGCCATCGCCATTACATCCTTTATAAACTCCGGATTGGTGGCCGGTTTATAGGCGGTGGCTTTAAAATCTACGGAAGTGCTTTCGCCTTCGTAACGAATAATATCCTCTAGGTCCATTGATATCTGGGCGTATGGCTTATAGGGCTAAGTCCTGGGCCGCATTGTGCTGGCGGATATTATCCAAGCGGGTGTAGCGGCGAATCATGGCCGTGGTCTTGTGCTTGGTTTGATTCATGATCTTGGCATCGTCGGAGCCGGCCAGCTTGGTGATGGTCACAAAGGAGGCCCGCAGGGAGTGGGCGGTATAGTCCGCGCCTAGGTACTCCTGTACCACCAAGTTCACCCGCTCGGGGCTCAGGCGCTTCGGGGTCAGGCGCTGGCCATTGTAGAAGGACACGAACAGGGGACCACTGCTGCGGCCGTTCTCCTCCAAGACTTGGAGCCAATCCTTCACGGCCCGCACGGGGCAGGTACGCCGGTCCGGGGCAAAGAACACGGCCTTTTCGTCCGGCTCTCCTAACTGGTTGGTTTTACTGCGCTGCAGATCTACGACGAGGCCATCCTCATCAAAGCGCAAATGCGCCACGTCGAGGCTGACCAGCTCCTCGCGTCGGAACGCCCCGGCCAAACCCAGCAGCAACAAGGCCCGGTCGCGCACGCCCTTGGGACGGCTCAGGTCGATGCCCTGCACCACGCGCTTAAAAACCGCCACTAGCCACAAGCCCCGGGTGAGGAGAAAACCGCTCGTGTGGGCGCGGGAGTGGTGTTTTCGCGCGGACAGCCAGATGCTCACGCCTGAAAGAAATACGAAAGTGGGCGCGCAGAAATGCGTGACCCAGCGGGTGAAAAACAGTGCCGCAGAGGCTTGCACCACGTCTTCGGCCCGCATGGTCATGGGGCTCCAAAACTCGCGAATGTGATCCAGCGCCATGATGACCATCACGAGCCCGCGTACCACGTCTACGGCCTGCACGCGGGTGTGCGCGGTTCCGGTGGGGGAGGCCGCGTCGTCGTTTACTTTGAAGACCGAGGCTGCTGGACTACTAGAGGGGCTAGGGCGCAGGGAGGCAGGCTGATTCATGGCCACGGGGTGCAGCGAGTTGGTGGTTTGGCCGTGAAGTAATCGGGGAGCTGCGAAAGCTGGTTCCGAAAACTTCCGAATCGTAGGCTTTTTTATCCCACCCGCCTTTTTGTCGGGACGAACACCATAGTTGAGTGCAGTTGCACCAACCGAGTGCAGAGAAGTAGCGTGTCACGGCTACCGCCGGGGAAACACGTCCGGAGACATGCCAGGCGGTCCAAGTGTAACTGAACCGCTAATAGCTAGCGAAATGAGCGAAGAAACAACCATAGGAGATGGGAAACCGATTCCTTTCTTGGCTTAACAATTGATTGATAGTGAGCGCTGAAGAACGAGAGGCAACCCGCCGCTGGTTTGGGTAGGAAAGCAATTTGATTAATGCGTATATGGCTGCTTGGATTAATCTTCATCAAGCTTGGTTGCTGGGCTTAGCGGGTGTCTTGGCCGCGATCCTGCTCATCAACCGGGTGCTCCGCCCGGGGCCCAACCCTGCGCGGCCTCCGGATCAGGACACCACTAATCTAGTCGTTGGGCCGCCGCGTCCGACGTTGTCGCAGAGCCATCGCTTCGACAGAGGGCCAGCCACACAGAATCGGGCCGCCCGCCGGCGCAGAATAGGGGGAAAGGTGAGCTCGTAACCTTGCTCCGGGCCCGGTTACAGGAGGCGACCTGGTGGATTCGTCGTAGCAGAGACCACCCGACTACCTTACCGGAGAAGGTCCGCGAACGCCGCCCTTCTCGGACCTGATCGGGAGGAGCTGCGAGCCGCCACTTTTACGGCTTGCTAAAGCCAGGGCGTTTGCACCCCGCTGGCACGTGGTACAAGAGCCCCCAGCCAGCGGGGAGCCATCCCCGACAACAGACGCCCGCGGGGCCGGCGGCTGCTTGCCTAACAACCCGGGCGCTTGCAAGGCCTGGTACCAGCGCGCGGCCATCTTGGCTTGCCCCTGGTCATTGGGGTGCAACCCATCGTGCAGGTCCACGCCTGCCTCGCGGCTGAACCCGGTGTTCTGATCTACGATCACTACGGGGGACTGGTCCGTCGTTTTCGCGCGGGCCAGGGCGGGTAGCAGCGCATTGAGCGCGGTGATCTTCGCGTTGAGCTCCGCAAAGGGCGGGGCGGACGGGATCAACTGCGCCAGCAGCACTTTAACCCGGGGGTTCCCCCCCCGGAGCTGATCAATAATGCGGCCGAGGTTGTCACGGATCGCTTCCACCGGCTGCGGGCCAAAGCAGTCATTCGTGCCCGCGTGCAGCAGCACCATGTCAGGCTGGTGATCGAGGCTCCACTGCCGGATTTCAGGCAGCAGCATCGCCGTCGTCCAGCCCCACTGGCCCTGGTGGTCTAAGTCAAAATCGAGGTGCGGCGCCAGCCCGCCTTTGTTGAGCATCCTGCTGCCCACGAAGTTCACCTCGTACTGGCCGTGCTGCAGCGTGCGCCATAAGGGGCGGCGGTAGCTAGGATAGGTCCGGTTGCCTTGGGTAATCGAGTCCCCCAAGGGCATGATCGTCACCGGGGCTGGGCTCCGGGAGCAGACCACTGCCCAAATGGCGGGCAGAAAGGCGAGGAACAGGAAAAAACGAAAGCGACGAAAGGCATGAGTTGCCCGCATGGAAGGAAGAGCAGAGAAGGTAAAGAAGCCGGTAAAATAGACGCTAGAATGTAGAATCCCCTTGTTTTCATCACGCTAGCTGGCGCTATCCGAGCAGCCCAACGGCATACGCGGGAGAGCGTGGGAAGCAGCCGACGCTCGGAAGCATAAAAGTCGCCAGACCGATAAAGTGCTAAGGGCAAGCAGGACCATCGTTAAAACATAAATTATGACTTTTTCTATAAGTACCTTATAACTCTTCTTATGCTAAGCGACAAAACCAAGAAGCCGGAGCGGCTATCTGAAGTGATAGAACTATCTTTTATCTTATTGCTCACACTCTGTCTGAGTCTACACAGTACCCCACCTCTATGCAAAACACCCTCGTTCTGCTGTTCCTCACCTGCCTGGTCAGTGCATGCCAGCCGTCTTGCCCCCCCGTTTTAGAGCGGAATGAAGACTACGAGGGCGATGGCTTTCTTATTTCGCAGGATCCAGCTAATAATATCATCTTGTTTTACCCAGCCTGTAGCATCAATCCGCAACACTATCTGTCCTCTCTGACGGCCAACAATCTGGGCCGGGGCATCACCGTTGAGCCGAGCAATTTACAGTATGCGGGCGCTATTCTCTCAGCGAATGGTCACTTCAACTTAACCAAGTACCGCACCCATAAGTATACTTATCAGGGTGTATTTATTGTGCCGGCCCGCCTCAAATACCGCAACTTGCAGTTAGATAACCCGGTCAGGACGTATCCAGTGGACTACACGATTGACCGGGCTAGGATTACTACTCCCTACGCCAGAGCTTTTATAGAGGTCGATACCCTCATTATTCTGCCTTACTTCCCCTAAGCGGCGGATGTCACGGCGCTAGCTCGGCAGCAAAATGACTCGACGGCTACCTCTCTAGTACCTAGGGTAAAGTCGTATAAGTCCACTTATCCTATGTTTGTCTGTGCCCCGTACAGGGGGGGGTGTTGAGAAGGAAAAGGGAGGAATCTTATTCCTCCGTTATGGGGCGTTCGAGCTCGTTTAACATGACAATCCCCTCCCTTTTCTAGGGCTACTTTGGACAGTTCCATGAGGCCCGTGAGCCTGTATCAGGATAGTAAAAGACTCCCTAGAAGTCCTTTTCACTCATTTCCTCCACTTTAACCTACCCCGCTATGGATTCCTCATCGCCCTTACCCATCGTTGGCATTGACGTGCGTAAAGTCACGCTCGCCGTCTGTTACCACGTAAATGACCAAGTCAAGCACCTGGAAGTCCGCAATAGCAAAGCTGGCTTTCAGCAGCTGGTCAAGGTCTGCGGGGCACACTGCCGGTTTGTGATGGAAGCCACCGGCACCTATAATCTAGCCCTGGCCTATTACCTGCACGAGCAGGGCGGGCAGGTGGCGGTCCTCAACCCGCTGGTCATCAAGCGCTTCATTCAGATGCACCTAAGTAAGGGCAAAAGCGACCGCAAAGATGCGCAGTGGCTGTTGCGCTATGGCCAGCAGCAGGCTGTTAAGCCCTGGAAGCCAGACGAATCGGTGTTAGTCGAGTGCCGGCAGTTAGAGCAGGTCACTGAACAGTTGCTCAAGCAAAAAACCATGGTCAGCAACGCTCTGGAAGCGCTACAGCGCCAACCAATTGTTAGCAAGCTCGCGCTGAAGCGCCTCCAGCAGACATTAAAAGCCTTGACGCAGCAAGTAGAAGTAGTCGAGGCTGAACTGCTGGCGCTGTTAGAACAGCGCTTTGCCTCAGAAATGACGCTGCTGTGCTCCATTCCCGGTATCGGACGGAAGACCGCCGGCATGCTGCTGCTCTTTACCGGGGGCTTTACGCGCTTGGACAACTACCGGCAGTTGATTGCCATGGCCGGCTTATCGCCCCGCGAGCACACCTCGGGCACCAGCATCCGCGGCAAGGTGCGCATTACCAAGATGGGTGGCGGCTTGATCCGGGGCAAGCTGTTCATGTGCAGCTTCTCGGCGAAGAAAATGAATGCGGCTTGCCAGGCGCTCTTTGATCGCCTCGTGGCCAGGGGTAAGAATAAGAAGCTGGCGCTAATTGCCGTCTGCAACAAGCTGCTCAAGCAAGCCTTTGCCATCGTCAAATCCGGCGTGCCCTATCAAGCCGATTTTAGCTCAAAGCTTACCCTCACCCCTTGACTTTTAACACAGTTCATGTTAAGGAAACATTATCATAACTTGTTTTTAACAATACGTAAATCGGGAATCGGTACGAGAAGTAAGGCTTATCGTACCTAAACTATCGTGGAGAAGCTACCTTGGGGCCCGACGCGTGAGGAAGTGCTCACGTGGGCACAGCAGCCATCCGATGAATCGGTCTAACCTCATGCCGGCCCAGCCTTAGTAAGCTGAAACCTGGCTAGTGGGTACGTGTTCGCATTCCCCTTCCGCCACCGCGTCCTGTTTCGGCCGGTTCTTCAGAGCGCTGGGTGCGGGCGCTGCCAAGCCTGTTATTTCTCCCTTTGCCTCCTTACGGACAACGTAGGAATAATAGGAAGTACTGGCCCCCTTGCAAAGTTGTACCTTTCCCCGACAGACCCTAGTCCCTACATAGTGAGGCGCCCCTGGACGGTCTACATTTCGTTCGACGAGGATTGCACGGTTTTGCTTTCACTCTCTCTACAACATTATGCCTACCACTACCGATGCTCCTAAGGTCTTTATCTCATACAGTTGGAACCCACCACAGCACAAAGAGCGAGTTATTGAACTTGCCAAACGGCTCAGTAATGATGGGGTGCACGTTATTCTTGATGTTTGGGATTTGGCCCCAGGGCAGGATAAGCACTCATTTATGGAGCAAACAGTAACAAATCCCGATATTAAAAAGGTGTTACTGATTTGTAATAAGTCTTATAAGGATAAAGCAGACGGCAGACAAGGCGGCGTGGGCACCGAAAGTCTAATTATGTCTAAGGAGGTATATGCGAAAGCTGATCAAACGAAGTTCATTCCCTTAGTTTTTGAGGCCGATGAACAAGGAGAACCCTGCGTACCGACCTTTATTCATAGCAGAATTTTCTTTGACCTCCGGGAAACAGAAGAGTATGAAGACAATTACGAGCAGCTAATTCGCAATATTTTTGATAAACCCATCCACGCACGGCCGCCCCTTGGCATGCGCCCAAGTTACTTGGAAGTGGAGACGCCCAGCACACTCCCAACCGCTCATCGAGTAGCAGCCATCAAACGGGCTTTTCTAGATGAACGCAGAAATGCGCCGCTACTAGTAAAGCAATACTACAACGCCTTCCTAGAAGCTCTTAAAGGGTTTGAGCCACAACCGGAAGAATTCACGGCTGACAATTTTATTGAGCTTACCCTAAACAAGATTGAGCAATCAAAGCCATTGCGCGACGACTTTGTCTTATTTTTAGACACTTATCTTGACACTGCCCCCGAATTTGATCAAGAGGCTTTACAGGATTTCCTTGCAGAGCTTGTGTTGTACCTCAATGCCAAGGCAATCCAAGGCTTTAATCAAGATAGAATTAACTCTTTACAATTTGACTATTTACGGTTCTTTGTCTATGAACTGTTTTTATATTTTATTGCCATCCTTTTAAAGAGGGAGAAGTTTCAAATTTTGGCAGGTATATTAAATGATAGCTTTGTCGTTATACAAGAGCAAGAGCGAGCAGACGCCCGCGTTGAAGACTTCCGTGTTTTCAGCAGCTATAACGCAACACTAAACAAGCATCAAAATGAAAAGTTTAAGATGAATAGGGTAAGTGTAGTAGGCGATAATATTAATAAACGCGCCTCTAATCGATACACTTTCGACGAGCTAAAGCAGGCTGACATTATTTTGCATCATCTGTCTGAGCTGGAAGGTTTTATTCCATTAGCTTCAAGTCGGAGGCTTTGGCGACCTGAAACAGCCGCCTATAATACCTATACACTACCCATTTTTGCCAAAATGGTATCGCTTCGATATTTTGACAAAATCAAAGTTTTGTTTAATGTGCAGACGAAAGAAGAATTAGTAAACCTTATAAGAACAATTGAATCAGATCATCACGTTCAGCTGTGGCATAGAAGTGATTACTACATGAATAGGGAGATTCCTTTGCTGTCAAGAGCAATTGACCTAGACAAAATCGCTACGTTGAAATAGAGCCAAGCCCTTCGACATCCTCATCACAATATTATATCAAAAGCCCCAACACGTTGGGGCTTTTTTGTATTGTTGCGAGTATGCTAGGCCACCTGCAATTCCGCGCCCTCTCCCCTGACGAGCAAACCGCCTACGTGTTCATCTATGGCACTTACCTAGCCCAGCGCTATGAGCTGGAGTACGGCATTAACCTCTACCACCTCGACACCTTCTTTTGCGAGGTGTGGGTCTGTCAGGTACAGAGTGAAGTAGTGCGCTTGCGCTCCTTTACGAGTCGGCAACCCCTCTTACCCTACGCGGCATTAGTGCGCTTGCCAGCGCTTTAAACGCCTCTACGCGGCTGGTTTTGCGACTGGGTAGCTAGCCGCACCTATAGACGACGTATCTATTTCTTGTGAAGGCTACTGTTGTTCGTCACCCTTTTTACTTTAAGCTAAGAAATGGATAAGCGTTACCAAGTATTCGTTAGCTCCACCTTTACAGATTTAAAAGAGGAACGAGCGAAAGTTTCACAGGCTGTTATGGAGCTAGATTGCTTCCCAGCAGGCATGGAGCTCTTTCCAGCAATTGATGTCGAGCAACTTGAGTTTATCAAAAAAGTAATCGATGACTGCGATTACTATTTGCTCATCATTGAGGGAAGATATGGTTCGGTTTCCGAAGGCGGGTTGAGCTATACGGAAATGGAGTATGACTACGCGATTAGTAAGGAAATCAAGGCCATAGTTTTCATTCACCAGCATCCCGAAGCTATCCCATTTGGCAAATCTGAGCAGGAGGCTGGCTTACGGACGAAATTAGATGCCTTCAGGAACAAGGCATCTACTGGTCGACTGGTTAAGTATTGGAATAATGCAGATGAACTGGCAGGTTTAGTCACAACAAGTTTATCGAAAACGATAAAAATATATCCGGCGATAGGCTGGGTTCGAGCAGACGCTACCACCATTAATCTAGCAGTAGCCGAGGAGTTAGCCCGTCTGAGCAAGGAGAATAGTGAGCTTAATGAACAAATAAAAAAATTAACGAATGCTGATGACCTAGCTACTCTAGCTAGAGAATTAACAGAAACTACTTATGATTTCACAATTAACAACGAGATAAGAACCTTGCAGTTGGCTGACATATTCATGACTATATGCATGCCTGATGAAAACCTGGGTCTTGAAATTGTTAATCAATTAGTAAGACAGCACGGTGGTGAATCATTTAGAAAAATAAGGAGTAAACTTATCTTGTTTGATTTATTGCACACAGAACGATCGGGTAATCGTGAAGAGATAAAAATGACGTCGAAGGGCAAGCAACTTTATCTAATCTTAGATAAAGCAAGAACTTAATCATTCAGCTTCGCTCATTCCAACGCTTCGCTCTGCTGGTGGGGCTTTTTCCTGCTTCCAGCTTTTGTTGCACAATTGAATCTTGGCCAGCATGCAGGCGGCTCAAACACAACTCTAGCCAGCAGGAAAACCCATTATTGTCGGAGCGTAAGTCAAATTTGGCCGACAGGTAGCCAACTTTTCACGCAAAGACGTATGTTTGTATTGCCAACCAGTACATCCCGTACGGCTTAGGCCCGACAGACGGTCGGCCCGATACACAAACGGCGGCCAAGACTAACGCCCTGACCGCCGCCCCCTTACGGGTGTCCGAGCCAGTGGCTGACCACGGCCCGAATTGCTCCCCCTAGCACTGCCTTACACAGCTCTAGGGAAATGTGAAACCAACGGGCCCTGCCCGCGTGTTTCACCCTCGTACGCACCTTACGCATCTTGCAGAGAAGTTAGGTGTTACCGCACCCACTTCTTGAAGCCCTGGCTGTTCCCGCAGCCAGGGCTTCGCCGTTCATAGGCTAGCGTGTTGGCGGGGTGTTGACCGTACGTTTCCTCAAAGATAAGCAGGTGCTGCTATGGTAACGGTCGCGCTCCAGCACTAAATCTTACGTTTCCTGCCCCGTAATCCTACAGTCGCAGGCCGCGCTGACTTACTTGGGGCCGGTTTTCCTCGGTTTGCGCGTGCTCCTCGGTTTTGGCGATGTGCGGCGTGGCCTGGCAGAAATGGCCGTGATTAGGGGTTCTTCTTTCAAAAGGGCGGATTTACACGCTAAGCACTCTTTTGCTGCTGGGCGTAATTGTAGACCGTGCCGTAGGCTACGTCTAGCTGCTTGCTGACCTGGTTCATAGACAGGCCTTCGCTGAGGAGTTGGGCAATGGCTTCCTGCTTGGCCTGAGCCAGCCGGGGGCGGGCCACGTGCTTGCCCTAGGAGCT
>NZ_FWWW01000064.1 GCF_900176135.1 Hymenobacter roseosalivarius DSM 11622
CCGACGCGCGNGNGCTTTTTTATGAATCATATTTCTCACACTCTATTGTAAAGCTATCCACTAGAAAAGTGAGTTTGGAGTTTATGATAGTGAGGGGTTTGCGCGATCAGCTAAACTATGGCTTCACTTTTATCGTCTACTTCAACGAGTAACCGTACTTCAAATCAAAAACAAAAAGTCAGTGTATCTCTACACAAACAGGGCATTTGACTGTCTGAAGCGGCAGTAGAGCCACGCTTTCCCTACGCTGAACGCCTGATACTACCTCTACCTGTGGATAAGATTTCCTGCACCCTTTTAGTAGATGACGACCGAATTAATAACTTCCTCAATCAAAGGCTCTTGGAAGGGCTTAACATGACGGAGAAGCTGCTCACGGCCCTGAATGGCAAAGAGGCGCTTTCCTTGTTTGAAAAGGAATGTCGTGAGGCTAAATGCCCGGCGCTGATATTGCTCGATGTGAATATGCCCGTGATGAATGGCTTCGAGTTTTTGGAAGCCTATGACCAGCTTCCGTTTACGTCCAAAACGCCGGTCATCATCATTATGCTTACCACGTCGCTGCACCCGCGCGACGTTGAGCGCGTGCAGCGCTTAGGAATCACTGACTTCGTGAATAAACCGCTTACCAAAGAAAAGGTGAATGATATTCTGAAAGCCCATTTTGATAGGGAATTGCCGCAGGAATAGGTAATAAAATACACTACAAAAGAAAGAGCCGCCTGAACATGTAATGTCCGGGCGGCTCTTTCTTTAGTAAAAGTCAGGCTGCAAAAGCACTGATTGCTGCCGCTTATCAGGTCTGGCGGGTCTCGTCGCGACCAGGCTTGACGCTGCCACTTTGCCCCCCAGGATTCGCAATGGAGTCGCGCATGTCGGTATCCGACTGGATGTTGCGCATTTTGTAATAGTCCATGATACCCAGGTTGCCACTGCGGAACGCCTCCGCCATGGCTTTCGGAATCTCGGCTTCAGCCTCTACTACGCGGGCCTTGGCTTCCTGAGTCTTGGCGCGGTTTTCCTGCTCCACGGCCACGGCCATCGCCCGGCGCTCTTCGGCTTTGGCTTCGGCTACTTTCAGATCGGCAGTGGCCTGGTCGATTTGCAGCTTGGCACCGATGTTTTCGCCAATGTCGATGTCAGCAATATCAATTGACAGGATTTCGAAGGCGGTACCTGCGTCCAGGCCTTTGCTCAGCACCAGCTTGGATATCTTATCCGGGTTTTCGAGCACCTCCTTATGGGAGCGCGACGAGCCGATACTGGTTACAATACCCTCGCCCACGCGAGCCAGAATAGTTTCCTCGCCCGCGCCGCCCACAAGCTGGGTGATGTTGGCGCGCACCGTAATGCGGGCTTTGGCAATAAGCTGAATGCCATCCTGCGCCACCGCCGCCACGTTGGGCGTGTTGATAACTTTGGGATTAACGGAAGTCGTGACGGCCTCGAATACGTCGCGGCCGGCCAGGTCAATAGCGGTGGCCTGCTTAAAGGTGAGTGGAATATTGGCCTTATCAGCCGAGATGAGGGCTTTGATAACGCTGGGAATGTTTCCCCCGGCCAGGTAGTGGGTTTCCAGATCATTCGCGGTCAGCTCCAGGCCCGCCTTTGTGCTCGTAATCAGAGAATTGACGATGAGCGTAGGCGACACCTTGCGCACCCGCATGAGTACGAGCTGAAACAGACTGACCCGCACCCCCGAGAAAATAGCCGTAATCCAAAGACCAATGGGAAAGAAGTACAAGAATACCAGCAGAACGACAGCCGCGATGGCAAGCGGGACGAAGGGAAACTCCATTAAGATGGGACGTTGAATTGAGTGGAAGTAGGGAAAGCCGGCTGGGGGGCTTTTTTAAACCAGCCCAGCTTCAAGGGTTATGCTTGTTCTACGATAATGCGGTTCTGTTCAATGCCCAAGACGCGAACCGGGGTGCCGGCATCCAGAAACTCTCCCCGCGTGGCGGCTTCCCGTCGGTCTTCACCAAACAGCACAGTGCCGGCCGGCCGCAGCGCCGAGAGCGCCCGCCCGGCAGTGCCGGGCTGTACGTCGGGGCGGCGCACGTCGCGCACGCGGCCGTCGTTTACATCGGTGAGGGCAAACCTATGCAGATTTTTCGGCCGGAGGCCTATATATAGCATAACCCCCGCAGCTACTACCGAAAACAGCAGCGTGTAGTGGCCCACGGTCGAACCCAAATCGCGGTAGCCCAGCCATACGCCCACCACCAGCAATCCAAATCCAATCAGCCCGACCAGGGTCGTGCCCGGAATAAAGAGCACCTCAACTACCAGAAACAACAGGCCGAAAAGCAGCAGTAGAATAACGGTAAGCCAGTCCATAGAAAGAAAGGTAGGAAGTGTTCTTAAATATACACAAAAACAACTGCTGCCGCCAGACTACGCCCTGTGCAGCTTTTTCAGGTAATGAGCCGACCTTCCACCTAATGCTTTCGTAGGTGGGGCATGACGAAACAACGTGAAATAACAGACCAAGCAAATACCCTTTGGACCTGCGTGCAGGCCTATGCCGGCCTTGATAGCAAAACCGCCGAGCAAGCTACCAAGCTGGCCGAAACCGAAGATGGAATCGTGACGGTAGTCTGTACGCCCAGCGGCGGCGCCCAGACCGTGCGGCTGGAACTGGATAAAAGCTGGCTGGAAGAAATATCGGATGAAGCGCTGGCTGCTGCTATTGAGTCCGCTGATTCAGGTATTTAGCAGAAACAACGGCCACAAAAAAGCCCCCCGCTAGTACTAATGGGGGGCTTTTTTTAAGAAAGAGCAATACTATTTAATACGCTCGCGCAAAGTGAGCGCGCCGGGTGCTGGGCTTGCCAGTCACGATACAAACACCATCCTCATCCGGCTCGGCAAGGGCCAGGCAGCGGATGGTGGCTTTCGTTTCTTCCTTAATGCGCTCCTCCGTTTCGGAGGTGCCATCGTAGTGAGCTACCACGAAGCCGCCGGGGCCGTCGAGCACCTGCTTGAACTCCTCATAGCTTTCCACGCGGGTGGTGTGGGTATCGCGGAAAGCCGAGGCGCGGCGGTAGATGTTGGTTTGAATATCCTGGAGCAGCAGATCGATGCTGCTGACAATATCGGCCAAGGGCAGATTCAGCTTTTCCTTGGTGTCGCGGCGGGCTACCTCTACGGTGCCATTGTCGAGGTCGCGCATACCGATGGCCAGCCGCACAGGCACGCCTTTCAGCTCCCACTCGGCAAACTTAAAGCCGGGCCGCTCGGTGTCGCGGTCATCGAGCTTTACGCTGATGCCCCGCGCCAGCAAGCCCATCTGAATAGGCCGGATGCGCTCCTTCAGCTCATCAAGCTGGCCCGTTTTGTAAATGGGCACGATGACCACCTGAACAGGTGCCAGCCTGGGGGGCAAAATCAGGCCATCGTCGTCGGAGTGCGCCATAACCAAGGCACCCATCAGGCGGGTGCTCACGCCCCAGCTCGTGCCCCACACGTACTCCAGGCCGCCTTCTTTGTTAGCGAACTGCACGTCGAAGGCTTTGGCAAAATTCTGCCCCAGAAAGTGGGAAGTACCCGCCTGCAACGCCTTGCCATCCTGCATCAAACCCTCGATGCAGTAGGTTTCCAGCGCCCCGGCGAAGCGCTCATTTTCCGTCTTCACACCTTTCACCACCGGCAGGGCCATCCACTCCTCCGCAAACTCGGCGTATACGTCCAGCATCTGGCGGGTTTCGGCCAGGGCTTCTTCGGCGGTGGCGTGGGCCGTGTGGCCTTCCTGCCACAGGAACTCGGCCGTGCGTAGAAACAAGCGCGTGCGCATTTCCCAGCGTACCACGTTGGCCCATTGATTAATAAGCAGCGGCAGGTCGCGGTAGCTCTGAATCCAGTTTTTGTACGTGCTCCAGATAATAGCCTCCGAGGTAGGCCGCACAATCAATTCCTCCTCCAGCTTGGCATTGGGGTCCACGCGCAGCTTTCCCGGATTATCGGGGTCTGTTTGCAACCGATAGTGCGTTACGACGGCGCATTCCTTGGCGAAGCCCTCCGCGTTTTTCTCTTCGGCTTCAAACAGGCTTTTGGGTACAAACAGAGGAAAGTAGGCGTTTTCGTGGCCTGTGCGCTTAAACATATCGTCGAGCTGGCGCTGCATCTTTTCCCAGATGGCATAGCCATAGGGCTTGATCACCATACAGCCCCGCACGGCTGAGTTCTCAGCTAGGCCGGCGCGCTTCACTAACTCATTGTACCACAGCGAATAGTCTTCGCTCCGCTTCGGCAAACTTTTACTCATTTTTGGAGTATCTTTAAATAAGCAAATCTGTTCGTACTCTGGTACAACATTTGACACAACAAAAGGCACCGTTTCGGGGCAAATTACGTTATTAAAACCCAAGCAATCCGCTACTTTAGCAGAGAAGGGCATGGGTTCCGATAGGTTCCGCTTATTCTCTTCCTTCTTGGTCCACCCTTTCGCGCCAGCAGTCATGAAAAATTTCCTCCCTGCCTTATTGCCCGCCTTAGCCTTGCTTACGCTCGGTGGCTGCGTGGGCACGTCGGCGCTTACCTCTACGGAGAGCGACGGCGTTTATTATACTTCCCAGGATAAGACCACGCTCGTTGCTTCAACGGCATCTGCCTCGTATGAGGAGAGCAGCTACGAGGCTACCACCGACGAGGCCGCTAATCCTGACTACAATGGGAACGCCTCATCTTCGGCCCGCGGCGGCTCTAATGAGTACTACGACGAAGAATACGGGTATTCCACTCGTATTCGCCGCTTTCATCAGCCGTATCGGGGCACGGGCCTGGGTTACTACGACCTCGCCTATACCGATCCTTTCTGGTACGGAGCCAGCGCGTATGGAGGGGGCTTTTCCCCTTATGGCGGCTTCTATGATCCCTTCTACAGCCCTTACGCTTTCGGCGGCGGCACCTTTATTAACATCGGCTTCGGCTTCGGCAATCCATGGTCGCGGCCGTGGCGCGGCGGGTATGGCAGCGGCTTTTACGATGGTTATTACACTGGCCTGTATAGTGGTGGGTACAACCCTTATTACAACCGGGTAAACTACGGCGGCTATTATAGAAACAACCTTGGCGCTACGGTGCGCAACAATGTGCGCTACGGCCCACGTAGCAGCCGCAGCTCCGAGGCAACGGAGGCAGGTGTTACCAGCAGGGGCGGTCGGAGCCGTAGTACGGAGGGTGGCTTAGTGGCACCCCGTACCAACACCGGCGGCGTAACTACGAATTCCGACGGTTCGCAACCTAATGGCCGCTTCCGGCCCCGCGTGCAGGAAACCGTAACTGACGGCACTACCCCTGGCTCGCGCACGAACCAAGCTGGTGCTCAGCCGGGCCGGACGCGGGCCATGACAGAGGAGGAAGTAGCGCAGCGCGAAACCCAAACACGGACCAGCCGCTTTGGTCAGCCCTCCCAAACCCCGGCTGGTGAGTCATCGGCGGAGCCTGTCCGGGCCAACAGCCGGCGCTGGCGTACAGTGGAGCCCGGTACCAGTGGCTCGGCTCAGCCTGCTACGCCGGAATACTCCCAGCCCCGCCGTAGTCGGTCGTGGGGTGGGGGCAGCGAGCAGAGCAGGGGTAGCCAACCCAGCGAGTCGCGTTCGCAGCGTAGCTACGAAGCACCCCAGCGCAGCGAGGCCCCCCAGCGTAGCTACGAAGCGCCACAACGTTCGTATGAGCAGCCTTCCCGCTCCTCATCTGAGCCCTCACCCAGTTCCAGTTCGCCGAGTAGTGGTGGGCGCGGGGGGCGCGGCCGGGTAGAATAGTGCACTAGCCCTAGGAATTCTTTATGATGGGCCATACATCGGTCCTCTTCCTTTCCTTCAAATGAAAAACCTGAAATATGCCTTTGCCCTCTCGTTGCTGAGTGTGGCCAGTCAGGCCTTTGCCCAGTACGAAGTAGATGCACTACGCTTTTCGCGTACTCAGTTTGGTGGCCCGGCCCGCACGCTGGGTATAGGTGGAGCCAACGTGGCGGTAGGCGCTGACCTCGGCAACTTAAGCAGTAACCCCGCCGGATTGGGTCTGTTTCAGCGCTCGGAGTTCAGCTTTACACCTGGTACGGGATTGGGCAATACGGAAAGTACCGGCCTGGGCGCTACCACTACTGACTCGCGCAATAGCCTGCATGTTGGGAGTCTGGGCGCTGCCTTTACTAATCGCCGCCCCGATTCTGATACTGCCAATCCGTGGCGAGCGGGCACCTTTGCCGTTGGTCTTACTCGTCTCAACGATTTCAACACCAGCTTCCGCTATAATGGGCGGGCCGAGGTGGGTAGCGATATTTTCGAGCGCTTGAGCCAGGACCGGGGTCAGACGCTGGATGACTTGGCTTTTAACACCTACCTCACCGACACGGACTCGCGGAATCGCACCGTTATTTCCCAGCCCTTTGAGAACGTAGGAGCCAATGCCGGTTATCTGAACCAAAGCGAAACAGTAGTGACGACTGGTTCGCAAACCCAGTTTGATTTTGGGTATGGTGCCAGCTACCACGACAAGTTGTACATAGGCGGGGCTATTGGCATCGTGAGTACGCGCTACAACTCCACGAGCACCTTCCAGGCCAACGACCCTGACCCCGGCACAGGGCCAGGCACCTCGTTTAGTAACCTGACCCTGCGCGACGACCTACATACCCAAGGCAGCGGCTTTAACGCCCGGCTTGGGGTTATTTACCGGCTCACCGACATAGTACGCCTGGGTGCGGCTGTGCATAGTCCTACCTACATGCGCTTAACAGAAAGCTACAGTTCGTCGTTGCAGGCCTCGTTTAACCGACCTGTTACCGTGGATGGGCAACAGTACAGCTCGGCCAGCGACCAAAGCGATTTGGGCGATTTTGATTATACCCTCACCACGCCCTCCCGTGCATCAGGCGGGGCAACAGTATTGGTAGGCAAGTATGGCTTCCTGAGTGGAGATGTGGAGTACGTAGATTACAGTCAGGCCCGCCTTAGCAACGACAACACCGCCGAGGACCCCAACAACACGGGCAGCAGGTATGATTTCGGCCCTCACAACGACGCTATCCGTAGCTTGTACCGCTCGGCCGTAAACCTGCGCGTAGGCGGCGAGGCCCGCTACGACGCGTTTCGTTTTCGCCTCGGCTATGCCCGCTACGGCGACCCATATCAAGCTAACGATTTTGACCGCACCCGGCAGTACGTTACAGGTGGGCTGGGTCTGCGCCAGAATAATTTCTTCGTGGATGTGGCTGGCGTCTATAACACTGACAAGCGTTTTTATCGCCCCTACGAGTTGACTAATGGTCGGGGACCTGTTATTTCGGTAGACGCCAACCGCTTCACTACTTCTGTAACTGCTGGCATTACTTTTTAGACAGACATACCAACCAGGCAAAAAGGCTGCGTCCTGAAAGGGAGGCAGCCTTTTTGTTTAGTAGACACAGAAAATCTGCCCCCCAACGCTACGTTACGGCTGCTGCTTCGTGACGCGTACCTGCAAATCAACAGTCGGCCGGTCGGAGGTGGGAAGCTTGGATACCTGTAGCAAGCCGGTTTGCCCCCCGGCGGTTCTGAACGCATACACCTGATTCAGGACCAGCGCGCCGGTGCGCGTGATGGTGATATTCTGAGCGTTATCGAAAGCGGCGATAATGGCCTGATTGCTGGTTGCGCCGGTGAAGCCGGTTGGGGCGAGGGTCGTGAACTTGAGTACCGTGGCGTTTCTTGTTGGCCAGACGTTTAGGCCCAATATCTTGTTCGTAGCAAAGAGGGGGTCGGCGGGCGTAACCAGAATCGGGGTGTTGCCCGCGCCCGGAAAGTACAGCAAATCAATGCGCCTCTGAACGTCGGGATTGGTACGGACGGCCGTTTTTGGAAACAGCAAGCCCGCGCCCAGATCCAGAAAGCTAAGCGTGCGGGCGTTGATAGGTGCCTGGAGGCGCGCGAGGTAGGCGTGGTAAGGGACGGTCAGGGAAAGGGAGTCGGCATTACGGGTGGTGAGCTGGAAGCGACGGCTGGCCGCGCGGCCTTCCGCATCGGTCACCTCAAAGCGCCAGGTTTCGCGGCCCGACGTAGTGCGGGTGCCAAAGGTGAATTGGTAGGCAAACTTGCGAGTCGTAAGCGTAGAATCAAGGTACACTACGCTGTCCTTGGGGGCCAGTCCGGGGTCATACGGGCTGGCGTACACGAAGGGCCGCGACTGGGGCTCGTACTTCACCGTGATGCGCAGGCGCTGGAGCAGCGGCCCGGTGGCCGAGTCGCGGTTGTCGGCGAAGATGCGGGTGGAAAGCGTATCGCCGGGGGCCGTCACGAGGCGGTTGTTGCTCACGAAGCGGGTAGTACCCACAAAGTCAATCCGCGGGCCGGAGCCGGGGTCGGGAGTGCAGGCTGCCAGCAAGCTCAGCAGCGACAGAAGAAACGAAGACAAACGCATAGACAACAAAGGTCGGGGATGGCGGGCGAATGCTAACGACCCCAAGGCAGAGGCTAGTACGCAACCGACGGCGCAACGTCGGCGACTTTAGTCCAAATTGCCCCCCAGGGTCCAAATTCTACCACCGGTTTGATTAATTGGATACCTTTAACCCACATAACTCCGCCGTCTTTTTATTTCACTCTATGAAGTTTCGCTCCTTCGGGCTGGCCTTGTTGCTCACCACGGCAAGTCCGGCCTTAGTACCCCAAATTGCCCCCCAGGCCGTTGCCCAGCAAAAACAAGCCATTACCCTCGAAGATATTTGGTCGAAACCCACCTTCCGAGCTCAGTCCGTACCCGGCTTCAACTGGATGCGCGACGGCCGTTACTATTCGGCCCTCGATGGCGGCAACCTGGTACAGTCAGATGTGACTACCGGCAAGCCCGTATCCACGTTGGTTTCTGCTCAGGACCTGCGCGTGCCCGGCAGCAGCGAGCCGCTGGCCGTAGATGGCTACAGCTTCAACGCCGATGAGCAGAAAATTCTGTTCTGGACGGCTGAAGAGCCTATTTACCGCCGCAGCTCCAAAGCCAACTACTTCGTGTTTGACCGCGCTACCAAGAAGCTGACGCCCCTTAGCGCGGGTGGCAAGCAGAGCTACGCTACCTTCTCGCCTGATGGCAAGCGCGTCGCTTTCGCCCGCGACAACAACCTGTTCGTGGTCGATCTGGCCACGATGCAGGAAAAAGCCGTGACCACCGATGGCGTTGTCAACAAAATCATTAATGGCTCGGCCGACTGGGTGTACGAGGAGGAGTTTTCCTTTGCCCAGGGCTTTTTCTGGTCGCCGGATAGCCGCCAGCTGGCTTTTTATACCTTCGACGAAAGCCAGGTGCCCGAGTACAATATGCAGGAGTGGGGCGAGCTTTACCCCAAAGACTACCGCTATAAGTACCCCAAAGCTGGGGAGAAAAACTCGGTGGTAAGTGTATCGGTGTACGATGTAGCTGCTGGTCGCACTACCAAAATGGATGTAGGTCCCGAGGCCGATCAGTACATTCCGCGGGTACTCTGGACCAAAACTCCCAATATGCTCAGCATTCAGCGCATGAACCGCCTGCAGAATAAGCTGGAGCTGCTGCACGCCGATGCCGCCACCGGTAAAACTCAGGTGGTACTCACCGATACCGACCCCGCCTACGTGGACGTGGCCGACGACCTGCGCTACCTCAGCGACGGCAAGCAGTTTATCTTCAGCAGCGAGAAAGACGGCTACCGCCACCTCTACCTGTATGATATGAAGGGCAAGCTGGTGCGGCAGCTCACGAAAGGCAATTGGGAAGTAATTGGGGTTGAAGGTCTCGACGAGAAAAACGGTCAGTTGTACTTCACCAGCACCGAGGCCTCTCCCTTGCAGCGCCACCTCTACCGCGTGAGCTTAAAAGGCAAAGGCAAAAATCGGCTGGGTGAAGCTGATCGTGGTGTTGACATCGTGAACCTGAGCCCCGATACCCGCTACTACCTTAACTACCATTCCGCCGCCGGCGAGCCTACCACCGTGAGTCTGCGTAGTGGCCAGGATGGTAAGCTGGTGAAAGTGCTGGAAGACAATGCCGCCCTGCGCCAAACTCTGAGCCAATATAACCTCGGTAAGGTAGAGTTCTTCGACTTCAAAACCTCCGAAGGCACTACCCTCAACGGCTGGATGATCAAGCCCGCGAACTTCGACCCCAGCAAGAAGTATCCCGTGCTCATGCACGTCTACGGCGGCCCCGGCTCCCAAACGGTGCTCGACAATACGGGCGGCGGCGTGGCCTTCACCAACTACCTCTGGCACCAGATGCTGGCCCAGAATGGCTACATCGTGGTATCGGTGGATGGGCGCGGAACGGGCGCGCGGGGGGCAAAATTCAAGAAAAACACTTACGCCAACCTGGGTAAGCTCGAAACCATCGACCAGGGCGAGGGCGCCAAATACCTGAGCACGCTGCCCTACGTGGATAAAGGCCGTATCGGTATCTGGGGCTGGAGCTTCGGGGGCTATATGGCGGCCCTGGCCATGACCAAGCAGGCCGATCTATTTAAGGCGGGCATTTCGGTGGCACCCGTCACCAACTGGCGCTACTACGACACGGTGTACACCGAGCGTTTCCTGAAAACGCCTCAGGAAAACCCCAGTGGCTACGATGACAACTCGCCCGTGCAGTTCGCGGAGCAGCTAAAGGGCAAGTACCTGCTCGTGCACGGTACCGGCGACGACAACGTGCATTTCCAGAACTCCGTGGCCTGGACCGATGCCCTCGTGAAAGCCAACAAAGACTACCAGACGCTCTACTATCCCAACCGCAACCACGGTATTTCGGGCGGCAACACGCGCCTGCACCTCTACCGACAGATGACTGATTTTATCTTGAAAAACCTATAATGGAGCGGTAGCGCGGAAATCCGTTCCGCGTCGAGCAGCGCGAGAAACGACGCGTTGGCGCGGCATTAAATTCTCGCTTGTGCTCGACGCGGAACGGATTTCCGCGCTACCGCTCATTCCTTCACCAGTAGGCTTTCTCCATGGCTCAACTAAAATCGGTTCTCTGCTCAGTTGCCTTATTACTGACGATAAGCAGTTGCCAGCGCGACAAGCCAGTTATTACCGAAACCCTGGAACCAGAGCTGGCACAGGCAGAGGATTTTTTGGATACCATTCCGGCCGCCACCCCGCTGGATACTACGTCTGGGTCGTGGCACCGCCTGGCCCGGCGCACGAACCCTAACGCACCGCTATTGAGCCGCCGAAGCCTGCGCGGCGCCATCAAATTGTCCCCCGGCGTGCCGCCACCCGAGGCGGAGCTGCACGATATCACGCTGAAAGCCAGTGAGTATTTTCGCATAGACCCTACGCAAGCCAGTGAAGTACACGGGCGCGAGGGTACCATCGTGCGCATTCCGGCCGGCTCATTAGTAACGGAAAAGCAAGCTCCGGCTCGCGGCCCCGTATGGGTAGAGCTGAAGGAATGCTACTCCATGGCTGATATCCTGCTCTCCAACCTCTCTACCGTTTCCGACAACAACGACTTGCTCGAAACCGGCGGCATCGTACTGGTGCAGGCCTCGGCTCAAGGACAGCCCTTGCGCGTGGCCGAAGGCCAAACAATTCAGATTGATATGCCTGCCCCACGCCGCCAGCCTGGAATGCGTCTTTCGCGTGGGCAAGGCGACCGGCGTAAGCTGCTGCGCTGGGTAGCGCTTACCCCGGATTCTGAGCCAGCCGAAGACAAATTTTATACGGAGCCCGAAAAAATGCCTGCTTACGGCAAAGGTCCGGCTGATATCAATAAGCTGATCCGGTACCCCAAGCAGGCTATTGCTAATCAAACGCAAGGACTGGTTTTCGCCGCTTTTGTAGTGGATGAGGCCGGCCGCGTGGTGAGTCCCAAGATTGTACGGGGCATCGGCGACGGCTGCGACGAGGAATTGTTGCGTGTGCTGCGTCAAACTTCCGGCAGCTGGAAACCCGGATTGCAGGCCGGCAAAGCCGTGAAAGTGAAAATGGTGCTGCCCGTGCGATTTGCATTCCACGCGGGCTTAGCCTCTTCCCCCGATAGCACCGCCACAACCGAAGCTACTTCCGACTCCACAAGGGAGTTGGCAACAGAAGAAATGCCCCCCAGTGAGCCAAGCTTCAAAGCAGAGCCCACCGACCGCTATTTATTCAGCAGTGCCCAGCTCGGCTGGCTCAACTGCGACCGGGTGTGGCACGCCACCGGCAGCCCCGCCACCGACCTCCTGGCCACCACCGACCCCGACCCGGTGACCAGCGTATACCTCATGTTTCGGGAGGCCAAAACCCTGGTGACGGGCCAGCCGGAAGAAGGAGGCTATGCCTTTCGCAATGTGCCGGCCAACAAGCGCGCCGTCCTCATTGGCATTCGCTACCAAAACGATATTCCGTTCGTGGCCCTGCGCGAAACTACTACCGGCCGCCACGCCACCGAAGCCCTGGCCTTTCGCGAAACGACGCTGGAAGAACTGGAGCGAATGCTGGAGAAGATAAGGTAGCCTCGGCTTACGCGAGTTAAAAACTACTTACTGATTGTGTAGGGCTGCTGATAGCTGCCTGCGGCGTATGTTGGGCCCGGCGTCGGGTTCTGAGGCTGTGCCGTGGGAATGTTGGTGTCGGAAATAATATAGAGCGGCCGGTGCCGGACGTTGGCACCTATGCGCGAGATATATTCGCCGATGATACCGATGGCGATGAGCTGCACGCCCCCCAGAAACAAGATGCTGACCATTAGCGAGGTCCAGCCTGGCAGGTAGCTATTATCAAAAAAACGCGACCAGAAAGCGTACATCATCACTAAAAAGGCGATTCCCGACACGAAGAATCCGCTCACGGTGGCCACCTTTAAAGGCACTTCGGAATAAGCCGTCAGGCAGTCGATGGCCAAGCGCAGCATCATGCGGTAGGTCCAGGCAGTTTGCCCCCCGGCGCGTTCAGCGCGGTCAAATTCAATGGCCGTCTGCCGGTAGCCGATCCACGAAATCTGCCCTCGTAGAAACCGGTTATGCTCCGGCATCTGCCGTAGCGCGTCTACTACTTTGTAAGAAATAATCCGGAAGTCACCAGTATCCAGCGGGATAGAGATATTAGTGAGCTTCGCCATTGCCCGATAAAACAGCTTGGACGTGATGCGCTTGAATATGCTCTCGCCCGCCCGCCGCCGCCGCTTGGCATACACCACCTCGTACCCTTCCTGCATTTTGCGGTGCAATTCGGGAATCAGTTCTGGTGGGTCCTGCAAGTCGGCGTCAATAATAACGGCAGCTAAACCAGTGGAAAGGTTCAGGCCGGCGGCTACCGCGTTTTGCTGCCCAAAATTGCGGCTGAAGTCAATGTAGCGCACCCGCTGGTCATGCTCGGCTAACTCCCTAACCAGCAGCAGTGATTGATCCCGGGAGCCGTCATTCACAAAAATGAGCTCCGTTTGTCCGTTCATCGAATCGATAACACTCCGCAGGCGCTTATACAGGGCCGGAATATTAGCTTCTTCGTTGAAAATCGGAATAATGATAGAGAGATCCATAAGCAAGTGAACGGGAACAGAAAGCTTAAGCAAATGAGAGTATCAGACGACGCGCAGGCGGCACCAAGCACCTCAATAACCTGACAAAACTACTACAACTTCTGGTCAGGGCGGAAACGCTGGTTATAGGGTTTAAGGTTCTAAGGAGTAGCCATTTAGAATCAGTCGGCGCTTAGCGTCAAACCAATATACATCCGTATCCAGCGGCCGGATAAGGAAGTCATCAACCAGCAGTTCGCTATTATCATAGAGTACTTCCAGGCGGTCTGTGCCCGGCTTTATATGTATTGGTACAGCTACCCGCACCCAGTCGCCGTCTATTTCGGTGCTGTGCCGGGCGTCGGCTACCTGATGATCGATCAGTGCGCCATTGGCATACTGCTTTACCTGCATGTTGCCGTAGCCCTCGGGCATTTTGCCGTTCATCCACACGCTCACCTCATAGCGGCCCGTATCGGCTGGGGCTGGCACCGGGCCATCATATAAGATTGAGAACTTCCAGTTGGGCTCATAAAAGGCCCCCGCCCCGAGCCGGCCCCGGCGGTCTGGGCTGGTAGCAAAAGATTGGAGCAATACGCCTTTGGAGGTGGTGGCGCGCAGACCACCAGAGCGCACTGGCAACGTTGGCAGTAGCGTAGCAGCCTTTGCTCGCTCCTGAGCCCGCGTGGTGGCAGTCAAAGCGGCTAATGGCAACTCGTAGAGCTTGACCTTAGCCGACGCGACGAGCGGGCGGGCCAGACCAACCAAACGCTGTTCCGCCGGCGACAGCACCCCATTTGCTACTAACAGCAATAAGGGCTTGTCTGATGGAAACTGCTGTACCAACGGCTTACTCAGCAGCGGGCTACTCAGCAGCTGCACATGCCGCAGCACCTGATCTACGGATGGCCGCGATACGTAGCTGGAGAGCTGCGGCAGCCCCGTCGCGATGGATAAGCGGTGCGTTTCGGCGATAGAAGCTTCGGAGCCAGGCAAGGCAATCTTGTCGCTGCCGTTGTTGAAATAAGGCACGGGCAGAATAGCCTGAAAATCACTTGGCTCCCGGCCAGCCCAACCTAAGTAGTTGACCAAAAGGTTATTGTCTCGATCCATAAAAGCCCGCGCCCCCGCTCCCTGGGCTACTTCGCGGGCCTTGGCCGATACATTTATCCAGGCCTCACTGGCCCAAATAAGCAGCAGGAGCGGTAGCCAGGGCAAGGCCAGCAGCGACACGTCATGCTGGCGCTGGTAGCGCCAGAGCCGGAACAGATAGTAGGCGGCATACGTGGTGAAAACGTAGTAAAAGGGCCAGGCAAAGCGCCCCAAAGCCCGCAGCTGCTTGACGGGGCCTAGATACTTTACCAAGCCGGAGAACCAGGGAAAGATAAAAGGCACCCCGAACGAGAATAGCAGCAGCAGGCCCGCGGCCCATAATCCAGTATACAAATGGGTGGGCATAGCCCGACGAAGGCGCAGCCCGTGGCCGCGGCGCTTCCACATGTGCCGGACCACCCGGAAAGCCGAAACCAGTGCTATGCCCGTAGCCACCAGCCCCACATACGACATGGCCTCGAAGCTGATATCGCCGGCGGGCAGCAGCGCGGCCCACAGCTCGCGCAGGGGTGAGAGGGCTGGGGTAAATACCCCGCTCGGCGTTGCCATGTACACCAGAAAACCGTAGGGATTCGGCGGTCGGTCGGTAGTAAGGTCAGTGAGCCACAGCCAGCCCCGAAAAAGCAGCAACGGCAGCAGGGCCGCCAAGGTCATGCGCCAAAGCATAGCCAGTGGGCGGGGGCGCTGGAAGCTGAGCACCAGCACATGCGCCAGCAGAAAAAAGCAGCCACAGGCCAGGAAATACACCATTACAAGCCCCATAAGCAAACTGCTAACGCCAAAAATGACATACCAGCGGAGCTGATCGGGCGCTTCCTGCATGCGCAGAATGCAATACCACAATATCGGCACGAAGCAAGGGTAGCTCAGCGACATATGCCCCCCAAGGCGCTGAATCTGAGGAGATAAAAAGCCGATAAGCAATGCCATCAGGCTGGCGTATACGACCGGCATGCGCAAGCGCCGCAGAATAGCATATAGTACTAAAGGCGTCACCCAGACGGCCAGCAAGGCCAGCAGATTGGTAATGGCTACCGTGTGCTCGGCCGCGGGAACGCCCAGGCGTTGCAGAAGATTGATGCCCACCGCTAGCAGCGGTTGTAGGTTTGGGTAGGTAAAGTTTTCCCCAAACGGGTAATTCATCCCGCTAAAGTGGTGGCCGGTATCATAGAAGGCGTAGTAGGCGGTGGCGTAATAACTTTGAAGCCCATCGCCGGCCGGCAGGAAAAAGTAGTCGTTAGGATTGGCCAATACAAAGGAGAAAAGCGCGACCAGGAGCACGGTAGTAGCTACTCCCACTCCAGCCATGCCCAGCCAGTGCGCGTTCCGACGAGTTATAATCATACGTAAAAGCAGTACGCTGTCAATGTTTCTAGCAGGCTGCCTGCCAGGTGCGGAAAGCGGACGAACAACAGCGTGCGGGGGGCAAAACTACGGTATTGCGATCATAGCCTCCCGCAGTACTTGTAGCGCATCCGTCTATATTTGTCGCAGAGTACATCTGCATCCCTATTTCCTTTTTATGCGCCATTTGGCTATTGGACTCGCTCTTGTGCTGCTGACCACCGCTTGCTCGCAGAACGCCGGCGAGAAAAATTCGGCGGCCGGTACCGGTCGCGTGTTGGTCGACACAAGTTTTGAAGACCTGGAGGGCTGGATACCCGAGAACCCATCGTTGACCCAAGAGAAGGCCCATACCGGACGATATTCTATTAAAATAGATCCTGGCACGGAGTTCAGCCTAACCTATATCAACCAGCTGTACCGGCTTTCGCCCAAGCGGTTCAACACGGTGCGCCTCACGGCCTGGGGCCAGCTTACGGCCCCCGGTGCGGCCGCCGTGGTATTCCAGATTACGCGCGCCGACCAGACTACCGCCTTTTATGAGAAGATTGACATCAAGGAGGTGAATGAGTGGGGGCAGATAAATAAAGTACTGACTATGCCGGCCGTGCTGAACCCGGCGGATCAGGTGAAAATCTATCTGTGGCGCGCTACGGCTACGGCCCCCGCTTATCTGGATGACCTGACGCTCAGCGTCGAGCCCTAAAAAAGCCCCCCGGTCGACCTGCCAGAGTCTGCTGCTCGGCTTTCTCCTGGCGCTGCTCACCCGTAGGGCAACCAGCGGCGTTGATTAGCCACTTTAAATCATTGCCAGACAACTCCTGCTTGAAGCCGGGTTGAACCTTGCCTTATTAGTAATACGAAACCAAAAAATGCGTCTTATCACTGCCTTTTTAACCCTTTCACTCTCTAGCTTCCTCTTGTTTGATTGCAACGGTAGCGGCTCAGGTCAGACGGCCTCCGCTAATGACAAAACGCTGGTTAACACTGACTTTGATGAATTTCGGGGCTGGGTTAGCAATGCGGATAGCTCCCTGAGTAACCGGCAGGCCCACAGCGGGCGCTACTCCCTGACGGTCGGGGGCGGGCGAGAATACGGTATGACGTTCAAATATCCCTTGGGTGAGCTGGCCGCCGTCAAGCCCCGCACGCTGCATGTGCAGGCGTGGGTGAGGGTGGAAGAAACGACTACGCCCGCGCAGCTAGTAGTGGAAGTTACCAAGCCCGTCACCAGTGAGCGGGTATTCTGGCGAGGCGTGCATCTGTTTGGGGGTAGCAAGCCGGGCAAATGGACAAAGCTGGAAACTGACCTTGTCATGCCGGATAACATTGCCTTCGATCAAATCTTGGGGGTATATATGTGGGGCAACGGCGCCCAAAAACCCGTGTACTTAGACGATTTGCGCATTACCAGCGGCGATTAGAAAGCAGTCACTGAGCGTCTGTCCCTCGCGCGCTTAAAAATTTTATATTCTAATTTCACAGCTACTTACTTTGGCCCGGTTGGTCATTTCTGGGTCGGCTCGGCAATATTATGCTGCAAAATAAATATTCTAAGCTGCGCTTTTATTGGTCGAAAAGATATGGTAACTGGGTTTGGTTTGGTGTTGTCTTTCTGCTTTTCCTAATTCATCTATTAACCTCGCGTTATCATGATCTCTATTATGATTCGTCGGGCTATTGGTTTTTAGCCAATACTTTCGATCAGAAGGGCGCGAGCAGATTTTCTTTTTATAATTTCAATAGTGCTTTACGCGGCTACTTGCTGCCGCTGCTGCATTATCCGGCGGCGGTTATCGTTCGCGAGTTTTTTCCTGATGCAGTGTCAGAGGCTGCCAAAAGTATGGGCGCTTTATGGGCGGGGTCGGTATTTGGTGTGGTAGGTCCAGTTGTATGGGAAAAGGTCTCGGGCAAGGCCATTAGCAACTTGCGGCGGCTATTATTTGCGGGCGTCGGCTTCGTGCTGTGGCGAGATTATTTCAATTTTCCTCTGTCTGATTTTCCAAGCGTCTTAGCGCTGCTACTTGCGCTGCTGGTAGCTTACCGCTCCCAGAATTATCAGTCGGCACTAGCTACGGGGGCTTTTGTGGCCGCGGCTGTGTACATCAGGCCGCTCAGTTTGCTGGTCGTGCCTTTTGTAGCGGGTCTCTTGTTGCTTGGGCCAAGTGGACAGGATAGCACAGCAGGAATTAAAATATCGTGGCTGAAACAGGCTGTGCGCTTAGGCTTATTTTCTCTGGCTTTTTTGCTGGTAGGAATACCTCAATATGTAATAAACTCTAATAATTATCAGTCGCCTGATCTGCTGATTTTAGGATTAGGTGATGGTGATTTTAGAATAAATGAAGTAGATAATGTGTATTTATTTAAAATAAACGAAGGGCTGGATAAGCAGCGCTACGAAACCAATATCGGCACCGATTATCCTATCCCGCAAGCTATCTATCTTGACGCGGCAGGCCGGGCGCTACTGGAGCGTAATGGTAATCCGGTGTTCGATTCTTATTATAAATATCTTGTTTTCGTAGTAAGTCATCCGGCTGATATGGCGGCGTTGTATACACGTCATTTTTTCAATGGCTTGGACGTGCTGTATCCGGGCCCTTATGTAAGTAAGATATACGGTTCTACGCTGCCGCTCTCACTGGTAAATTATACCGTCTTATTCGCGGCTTTGCTGGTGATTTTGCTTCGCGTGCGGCAGCTGCAAGCAAGCCATTGGCTCTTGGTCGGTGCTCTGTTTATCACCTGCCTTGCGTCGATGCCGCTGATGATTGAAACCCGGTATTTTTTGCCCTTGAATCTGCTGCTTTACGCGGTGGCCTGCTTCGGGTGGCCCACGGAGTGGCAGTGGCGTATGGTACCCAGAAAGCATGTTGTGTCGGTGGCTTTAGCCTACTGCTTCTTTCTGGCAATCTGCCTAACCTTATCTGGCAACACCCAGGCTTCGTTGTCATTAAAGCCTAAAACGCTACAGCCTTAGGGATATCTGCCTGTCATCGGCCCAAGCCGTAGCGAAGAATACACCACAAGGCCCAAAGACCGTCGCGCCAATTGATTTTTTTGCCCTCGGCGTAGGTGCGGCCATAGTAGCTGATGCCCACCTCGTAGATGCGAATACCGGAAATGCGCGCCATTTTCGCGGTTACTTCGGGCTCAAAGCCAAACCGCTTTTCCCGCAGTGCCAGCACCTGAAGGATGTCGCGCCGAAACAGCTTATAGCCGGTTTCCATGTCCGTCAGATTCAGGTCGGTGAACAGGTTGGAGAGGAAAGTGAGGACGGCGTTGCCGATGCTGTGCCAGAAGAACAGCACCCGGTGCGGTTTGCCCCCCATAAAGCGGGAGCCATACACGACATCGGCAAAGCCGCGTACTACGGGCTGAATCAGGGCGTTGTAGTCGGTGGGGTCGTATTCGAGGTCGGCATCCTGAATGATGATGTAGTCGCCGGTGGCCGCCCGGATACCCGTGTGCAGGGCGGCACCTTTGCCCTGATTGGTTGTGTGCCGTAATAACCGCAGTTCTAATTGTGGGTGCCGGGCCGCGTAAGCGGTAATAAGCTCAGCCGAGCTGTCCGTTGAGCAATCATCTATCAGAATGATTTCCTTCCACATATTCCCCACCAACTCCAGCTCGCGCAACATATCCAGCACCTGCGTGACGGTGCTGGCCTCGTTGTAAACGGGAATAAGAATGGTGAGCGTATCGAACTTTACCAAAGCATAAAAGCTAAAACAAGCGGCTCCGCGAAAGTAGAAGGTTATGACCGGAGTACCCGTTTGGTGGCCGCACGACTTAATAAATTCAATAACGTATTAGGGCTATATCGCATCTGTAGCTAATTGACCTCAACCAAAACAAAAACAAGGGAGTGGAAACGGGCACGGCAGAGTTGTTTACTTTTGCCCCTACTAATAACCTACGATAGTTTCAGAGCCCTTTCATGAAGGAGTTGGCCAAAAGGATTTTAAAACGTTTACCTATTGCTTTTACTAAAAACCAGCAATACGACCGCGACACGGAGCGGGTGTTGCGCGCTGTGTGTCACCCACGGGCAAACTGCGTGGATGTGGGCTGCCACAAAGGCGAAGTGTTGGAGCTGATGCTTAAATATGCCCCCCAGGGCCAACACTTTGGCTTTGAGCCCATTCCGGATTTATACGTGAAGCTGACCTCGCATTTCGTGGGCTACGACAACTGCTACTTTTATCAGGTGGGCCTTAGCAACGTGACTGGCGAAACCTCCTTCAACTACGTACTCACCAACCCGGCTTATAGTGGCTTCGTGAAGCGCAAGTATGACAAAGCGGACGAAGTAGATACGCTGATTACGGTCCAGAAAAAGCCGCTCGATCAAATTTTGCCCCCCGGCACGCGCATCGACCTGATCAAGATTGACGTGGAAGGCGCGGAGCTGGAAGTATTGCAAGGGGCGTTAAAAACCATTCAGCAGAGCCGGCCGGTTATAATTTTTGAGCACGGCCTGGGTGCCTCCGATTGCTACGGCACGCGGCCCGAACAGGTGTATGAGCTGCTCACGGACGACGGCCACCTGCACGTATCCACGATGGCGCGGTGGCTGACCGGACAGCCGCCCTTCACCAGCGCTGAGTTCGTGGAGCAGTTCGAGAAGTCCCTCAATTATTATTTCATGGCTTATCCAGAAGAGAAGACCCGCAACGGTCAGGCCGCTGAATAGAAAAGCACCCCAAATAACCTTTTGTTCGGAGGTAGCTACGGACCAGCTGGTTACGTAAAACTGGCCGGTCTTTCTCCCTGTTAGCTAGTTGCATTTTACTTAAGCCGGAAACCCTATGGCTCTCGCCCGTCCCTTCAATTTTCAGCAGTGGATTGATGAACACCGCCACTTGTTGAAGCCGCCCGTTGGCAATCAGCAGGTGTTTACGGACAATAAAGACTTTATCGTGATGGTGGTGGGTGGGCCCAACGCCCGCAAAGACTATCACTACGACGAGGGTGAGGAGCTTTTCTTGCAGCTCGAAGGCGACATCGTGCTCAAGGTAATCGAAGATGGAAAGCCGGTCGATATTCCGGTGCGGGCCGGTGAGATGTTTCTGCTGCCGGGCGGCGTTCCTCATTCACCCAGGCGCCCGGCCGGTACCGTGGGGCTGGTGCTGGAGCGCTACCGTACTGCCGGCGAGCTGGACGGCTTCCTGTGGTTTTGCGAGAACTGCGGTAATAAACTGCACGAAGAGTACGCCGAAATCACGGACATCGTGCGGCAATTGCCCCCCATCATGAACCGCTTCTGGCAATCGGATGAGCTGCGCACTTGCAGCAGCTGCGGCACGGTGATGGAGAAGCCGGCGCCGGTGCCTGCCTAGTAGTACTTTTGGGTTGGGGCAGCAACCCCATTGTGGCTATCTTTGCTGATGATGACCACTTTCCACGCCACCCCCGAGTTCGCCGCCACCCTTGACGCCCAGGATCCGCTCCGCCGCTTCCGCGAGCAGTTTCATATTCCGCCCACCCCGGACGGCGGCGAGAGTATTTATTTCTGCGGCAACTCCTTGGGCCTGCAGCCACGCACGGTGCGCGCCGCTATCGAGCAGGAACTGGAATCGTGGGCGCAGCAGGCCGTGGAGGGGCACTTTCATGGGGTGTCGCCCTGGATATCCTACCACGAAACCATGGCCGATGCCACGGCTCGTCTGGTAGGGGCCAACCCCTTGGAGGTCATTGTGATGAACAACCTGACCACCAACCTGCACCTGCTGCTCATTTCCTTTTACCGCCCCACGGCCACGCGCTACAAAGTGCTGATGGAAGGGGGGGCTTTTCCTTCGGACCAATACGCGGTGGAGTCGCAGGTGAAGCTGCACGGCTATGCGCCCGATGATGCCATTGTGGAGCTGGTGCCCCGGCCCGGCGAACACACCTTACGCACCGAAGACATTGAGGCCAAGATTCAGGAAATAGGCGAGGAGCTGGCATTGGTGCTGCTGGGGGGCATTAATTACTACACGGGCCAGGCATTTGATATGCAGGCCATTACTAAATCGGGTCACGCCGTGGGTGCCACGGTCGGCTTCGACCTGGCCCACGCGGCCGGCAATCTGGTGCTGCACCTGCACGACTGGGACGTGGATTTTGCCTGCTGGTGCTCTTACAAATACCTCAACTCCGGCCCCGGTGGCGTAAGCGGCGCCTTTGTGCACGAGCGCTTCGCCAACCGCCCCGATCTGCCCCGCCTCGCCGGCTGGTGGGGTCACGACGCCTCCGAGCGTTTTCAAATGAAAAAAGGGTTCAAGCCCATGACTGGGGCGGCGGGTTGGCAGCTGGCCAACGGCCAGATTATCGCGCTGGCCATGCACCGCGCGGCGCTGGCGTTGGTCGATGAGGCTGGGGGCATTGCGGCGCTGCGGCGCAAAAGCGAGCAGCTCACGGCTTACTTGGAGTTTATATTGCGCGGCCTGAATTTGCCCCCCAGCATCCTCGAAATCATTACGCCCTCCGAGCCGCAGGCCCGTGGCTGCCAGCTTTCCCTACTTGTGCATAAAGATGGCCGTGGCTTGTTTGACTACCTGTCTGAGGCCGGGGTAATTGGCGATTGGCGCGAGCCCAACGTGATTCGGCTGGCGCCGGTGCCACTGTACAACACCTTTGGGGAAGTGCAGCGCGTAGGCGAGTTGATGGCTGCTTGGGCAGAACGGGTGCGTTAGCTGTTCGTTTTGGCGTGAATTTACGTAGAAGGATTTGTGGCTGTCTTTTTTTCAGCCTCCTCGCCCTTCATTACTAAGATGACTGAAGATTACGTGGCCAAAATGGGCCGCAAAAGCCTCGCTGAACTCCAGCAGTATGTAAGTGGCCGCGCTCAGTACCGCGAAGATGCCGTGCTGGCTGCGCTCGACGAGTTGACCCGACGCGGTGAGCCGCACCCCGACGACGCTCGGCTGCGTCCAGAGTTGGAAACCGAGGTTCGTAAGCAGGTCGATCAGGTAGCAGAGGCTCAGCAGCGGGCCGTAGATGCTACCGCCGCGGAAGAAGCCACTGAAACGGGCCCAACCCTTTACTCGCCCAGCACCATTACTTTGTTTTCGGTGGTATTCTCGATGCTGGCGGGCGGGGCTTTGCTGGCACTCAATTTTCGCGCCCTCAAGCGGACCGGGGCGACCGTGCGGCTGGTGTTGTTTATAGTGGCTTATCTGGTGGTCGGGGGGCTAATATTGAACTGGGTCGTGCAGCGCTATGGTCTGAACCCCTGGTTTGGTGCTTTCTTCGATCTGCCGGCCATTGTGGTATATATCTTCTGGTTTTGGCCGCGTTACGTGGGCGCTACGCCTTACCAGAGCCGGAGCTGGCTCTTGCCTTTTATCATTTGCGCGGCTATAAAAATTGGTCTGACCTTATGGGCGGCTAGTTTTCTGGCTAAGTTTCTCGGCACGCTACCGGGGCGGTAATTCATCGCCGGGTAGCACTCGTCGCCCGACTTGCGCTTCCTACTTCTAATGCCTCATCTTCAACGGTTCTGCTTCGCGGCATAGTCGTTGAAGATGAGGCATTTTCTTTTCTCGGTGTTTTCCTTACGTTCTATCCCTATGAAATATATTCTTATTATCATCAGTACCAGCCTTATAGGATTAAGCGCCTGCAAAAAAGAAAAGAACCCGCTCGATACCCTGCCCGAAGCCACGCAAACCGGCGCTAATACCGTGGGCTGGCTCCAGGATGGTAAGGCCTATCAACCCACCACCAACGCTTTCAATAGCCGAGCTATCATTGCCTCGCGTTTCTCGGATGGCGATATACGGGTTTCCTTCTTTCACGATAATAGTAAGCTCAACCGCTTCATTGTCTTCAACATCCGTCGGTTATGAGAGCCCGGTATCTATGTGTTGGATCAGGTGGCGCGGCCCGCCTTTCCCCGCACCACGCCGGCCTACGCGAGCTATATCACTTATAACCTCGAGCCCAGCGGCGAATACCTGACCAGTCCCACGGCCACCGGCCAGCTCACGGTCACTCACTTCGACTCAGTGGCTTAGGTCGTTTCTGGCACCTTCGAGTTCACGGCCCAGAAAGTCAGGAGGGAAGGCCCGGAAACCGTGCATATCACGAATGGCCGCTTTGACTTACACTACCCGCAATAGCCCGTTACTCCACCGATACTAATGCCACTTACCCTTCTGCCTTTGCCTGACGCGGAACTACTGCTCGACCCGCGCTTTTTGCCCCCCAGCGCGGCTGAAGCTGTTTTTCAGGAACTGCTTGAAACCATTCCGTGGCGCCAGGAACCCATTAAGCTGTTTGGCAAAGCGGTGATGCAGCCGCGCCTGACCGCCTGGCACGGCGACCCAGCCGCGCGGTACCGCTACTCCGGCCTCAGCCTGGAGCCCCAGCCCTGGACACCAGCCTTGCAGCGCCTGCGTCAGCAGGTAAGTGAGGCCACGGGTGCCGAGTTCAATAGCGTACTGCTCAACCTCTACCGCACCGGCCAGGACAGCATGGGCTGGCACGCCGACAACGAGCCGGAATTGGGCTTAAACCCCATTATTGCCTCCGTGAGTCTGGGTGCTACCCGTCGCTTCCGGCTGCGGCCCGGTGCTGGCATGGCCCCGCATGCCCCCGTTGGGCTGGATTTGCCCCCCGGCAGCCTTCTGGTCATGCGTGGCCCCACCCAGCAGCGCTGGCAACACGCCCTGCCCAAAACGGCCCGCTCGGTGGAGGCGCGTCTGAATCTGACTTTTCGGCGTATTATTTAGGCTGAGAAAGCCGCCGAAGAAAGCAAAAATGCCCCCCAGCGGCCGTTCGTGCGCATTTGCTTGTTCGCCGGGCCGAATAGGTCGTAAACAGCTACTTTTGCCGTCCGCCGGTTTAGCTGACGGCTGTTAGTTTCTTTGCTTATGAGTACGCCTTCTTCCGCCGCCACGGCCACTGCCCCCGATCTGTCTCCTTGCACCATTATGGGAGCGGGGCTGGTAGGGTCACTGCTGGCGCTCTACCTGGCCCGGCGCGGCCACGTAGTGGATGTATATGAGCGCCGCGCCGACCCGCGCCTGAGCGGGGCCGTGGAGGGCCGGTCCATCAATCTGGCGTTGTCGGATAGAGGCTGGCGGGCGCTGGAAGGAGTAGGAATCAGCGAGCAGGTACGGGAGGTAGCTATTCCCATGTACCGGCGCGTGATGCACGACCAGCAGGGCCGCCTCACGCATCAGCCCTACGGCCGCGAAAACCAGGCTATTTACTCCGTGTCGCGGGGTGGACTGAATCGTACGCTGCTCAATCTCACGGAAGCCGACCCGCGCATCCGTATGCACTTCAATGAGCACTGTCAGCACGTCGATCTGCGGGCGCGGCGCCTGGAAATGCATAACACGCTCACCGATCAGGAGCAAACGCTCCCGTTTCGGCGGCTGTTTGGTGCCGATGGTGCCTACTCAGCCGTGCGCGGTGCCATGCAGAAAACCGATCGCTACGAGTTCTCGCAGAGCTATCTGGAGTATGGCTACAAGGAGCTGACTATTGAAGCCGGGCCCAACGGCGAGTGGCAGCTGGAGAAAAATGCCCTGCATATATGGCCCCGTGGTCAGTATATGATGATTGCCTTGCCCAATCTGGACGGCTCTTTCAATTGCACGCTATTTTTCCCCTACGAGGGCCAGGAGTCTTTCACGGCCCTGGAAACGCCGACGCAGGTAGCTGCTTTTTTTCAGGAAAGATTTCCCGACGCGATGCCTTTCATGCCGGATCTGGTCGAGGAGTTCATTCAAAATCCGACGGGCTCTCTTATCACGGTGCGGTGCTTTCCGTGGACGCATAAGGATGAAGTAGTATTGCTCGGGGATGCCTCCCATGCTATCGTGCCCTTCTATGGCCAGGGCATGAACTCCGGCTTCGAGGATTGCAGCGTGCTGGATGCCTTACTCAATCAGTACGGCGAGGACTGGCACACGGTATTCAGTGAGTTTCAGCGCCAGCGCAAACCCAACGCCGACGCGATGGCCGACCTGGCAATCTATAACTTCGAGGAGATGCGCGACCGGGTAGCCAACCCCCGCTTTCTGCTTCAAAAGAAAATCGAAAGCAAGATTTCGGCTCAGTACCCTGATCAGTGGCTACCGCTCTATTCGCAGGTTACGTTTTCGGCTACGCCCTATGCTGATGCCTGGGCCAACGGGCAGCGGCAGGAAAGCATTATGCAGCGCCTTATGCCGCATATCCACACTGAGGCAGACTACGATTTGCCTGCCGTGCAGGAGATGGTGCGGCAGGAAATGGAGAAAATCGATGCGCTTTCCAGCTTAGCCTAGCGCCCATTTTTTCCAAAAAAGCCCCCTGGACTATTAGGAGGCCGAAGCGCTAAAGCCCCGGAATTATTCTGAAATCGAAAGTTTCGTTTGACAGTCAGTTCGGGTTATTTCCTGCTGGAAAATATGTGTAAGAGCCTGATGCTTAGCGCGGTACTCGGATCAGTATGCTGATGTTTTTCAATCAGCCTGCCGCTCTATTGCATTATATTTATCAAAAAGTACTTAATCCGGTAATATGGCCGGTAATTTGGTTGTTTTTTGGGCTGCTTTGCAGGAGTACTTTCTGATGGTTACTGTTTTTTCTGCTGTCCTGCTTGTTTAGTTATGTTGCTCGAAGACATCGTCACGCCCCGCCTTTTAACCTGTGCTATCATTGACGACGACGAGATTAACCGCTTAACCTTGCAGCATTGCATTGGCCTCACTAGCTCCCTGCACCTGATTGCCTCCTTGAAGGGCGGCGTAGAAGGGCTGAACTTCTTCAGTCTGGGTCGCCGGGTCGATGTGCTGTTCCTGGATGTGGAAATGCCCGATCTGAACGGCATTGAGATGATACGCCTGGTTCCCGAACCGCCGGAAGTAATTTTTACGACCGCTTACGAGAGCTTCGGCATGGAGGCTTACGAGCTTAATATTGCCGATTACTTAGTCAAGCCCTTTTCCTACGGCCGCTTTCAGCAGGCTGTACAGCGGGCAGCTGAGCGGTTACATCCGGCCCTGCCGGTCAAGTTAGATCTGCGGCAATAATCTCTTTATCAGTTGCTTATAAAGACAAGCCCGGAGCCAGCCCAGTATGATGGGAGCGGCTCCGGGCTTGTCTTGTTAGATAGATAATGCTTACGAAAGCTTTTGCCGACGTTTCTCCAGGGCACGGAGCAGCTGTGGTAGCAACCCAATAAGTTGTTCAGTTGCCTTGGCGCGCTCTTCCCGCATAAAGTCGGGCGCTTCCAGCGTTCGGATAGGTGCCAGCAGCTCGTGGGCGTGCAGTACCTTAAGCGAAGGCTTGATCTTGTGAACCAAATCGCCAACCTGAGTCCAGTCTGAAGTCTCGGCGGCGGCGGTAAGCTGAGATATTACCTCTGGCGTACTTTCTAAGAACGAGTCGAGGATGCTCTGCACAAAGCTCGTCTGGCCGTGCGCCATCTGATACAGCTCACTTAAGTCGAACAAGGGCAGCGTAGCCTGCTTAGAGGTCTGATGCAGCGCGCTCATTTCTGCCAGCAACTCAGCCTCCTCAAAAGGCTTGGTCAGGCAATCATCCATTCCAGCAGCCAGGTACTGTTCGTTGGCTTTTTGGAAAGCATTGGCTGTGAGGGCAATAACAGGCGTGCGTGCCCGGCCGGAGTCAGCGTGCTGGCGGATTTGGGCGGTAACCTCCAGCCCGCTCATGCCGGGCATCTGAATGTCCATCAGAATCAAATCGTAGCGTTGCTCCCCGAACAGGCGGAGCGCGGCGGCACCATCAGGCGCCGCATCTACCACTACTCCGTAGTTAGCCAGAATAAGCTGGGCTACCTGGCGGTTAATATCATTGTCCTCTACCAGCAGCACGCGCATACCATGCACTGCGGCGGCATATTCGAGCTCTGCGTCAGCTTGGCCAGTGATAATAGTGCCCTGGGGGGCTTTTTCGAAGGTAAGCGTGAAGCTAAACGTGCTGCCTTGCCCCGGCTCACTACACATCAGCAAGTGCCCACCCAACTGCTCCACTAAGCTGCTGCTGATGGTAAGACCCAGGCCCGTTCCCCCGAACCGCCGTGTCGTGTCGGCATAGGCCTGCGAGAAGCTGGCAAAGATGGCCTCCTGTTTATCAAGCGGTATACCCGGTCCCGTGTCGCTCACCTGAAAGCTGATCGTAACCTTCCTGGCCGTCTCAGCGAGCAGCTGGCACGCCAGCGTAACGTGGCCCCGATCCGTAAACTTAATGCTGTTGCTGAGTAAGTTAAGCAGTACTTGTTTGAGCCGATATGGGTCGCTGAGCACGAGAGGCGCGGTGAGAGCAGGAGGCGCTACAGCGAAGCCGATTTCCTTCTCGGCAGCCTGAAAGGCGACGGTTTGAGCCGCCGTTTGCAGGGCTTGGCATAAGTCGAAGGGGGTGCGCTCCAGCTCCAGATGCCCGGAGGTAATTTTGGCTACATCCAGCACATCGTTCAGCACGCCCAGTAAGTGCTGCCCGGAACTGCGAATAATGTCGAGATACTCGTGCTGCTGGGCATTCAGCTCGGTGCGGGCCAGCAACCCAGCCATGCCCAGCACCCCGTTCATGGGCGTGCGAATCTCATGACTCATGTTAGCCAGGAAGTTCTCCCGCGAGCGGGCCGCTGATTCAGCTACCAGCTTCGCCCGCCGCAGTTCATCCTCGGCCAGGATGCGCTCCGTTATGTCCTGAGCGTAGGCAATAACGTAGGGCCGTTCGCCCGCCTCGGCCACTAAGCAATTGTGGTACAGCAAGTAGCATGGGCTGGAGCTGCCCAACGGCTTCACGCTCACAATACCCGATACTTCCCGCTGCTGGCGGAAGGCAGCCAAGTACGCTTCCAATTCTGTGTCCTGCTCCACCACAAGGCCTTCAGCCAGGGTTTCTGCCCACCATGTTGTGAACTGAGACGCCCATAAGGTTTGCCAGGGCCGGATTGGCAGAAAGAATAACCCCGTCCAGGTCGTGGGTACAAATCAGGGCCTGCGTGTACTGCATCAGGTCGCGGTACTGCTTGGCCTTGCGCTCTAGAGTATGACGAATGCGCTTCACTTCAGTGATGTCGGTGCTGACGGTGAGCACCTGCACCGTGCCTTCAGGGCGAATCAACGGCCGCTTTACTACCTGATAATGGCGTACCTCGCCGCTGGCCAGGGTGAAGAGCATTTCGGCTGACTGCTCTTGCTGGCTGGCCAATACCTGCCGGTTGAGTGCAGTAAATTGACGCATTTCGAAAGCCTCGGGTGCACTTTCCGCGTCCGTTCCCACGCGGTCGTGATTGCTGCGGCTAACAAGATCATCGAAGGCCATATTGGAAAACATAATGTCTCCCGCCTCATCATTTACATAAAGCAGATTAGGAATAGTATCTACTATCTGACGAATAAACTCCTGCTGCTCGCGCACAATCAGCTCGCTGCGGCGATGCAGCTTCTCGGCCTGATGGCGCTCTGTAATATCGAGGCCATAAGCCAGCATTAAATGCAGGGTGCCATTGGGGTAAAACACGGGGTGAAAGCGCCGCAGAACGTAGCGCGGCCCGTGGGTGCCCGCCGCCGATTCCTCCCACGTCACCTGGCTCCGCTCGCGCACGGCTCGCTCAAACATGCGCTGCCGATTCTCGGCCACGTCGGTGGCATGCTGGCGGTACGCGCAGTGCTCCAGCTCAGTCTTGCCTATTATCCACTCCCGGATGCCCGGATCTTGTATGCTCACCGGATTCACAAATACATAATGACCGTGGGCATCAAGCACTTCTATATCGGCGGGCAGCTGATTAAGAACAGTTTCGTAAAACTCACGCTGCGCGCCCAGCTTCTCTTCTGCCCGGTGGCGGGCCGTAATATTGGTGAAGTATAAGCTAGCGTAGGTCTCGCCGGGCACGGGAGCCACAATAAGCAGATAGTGCTCATTAGCTACGCTGATCTCGCGCTGGTGATGAGAGGCTGTGCGGAGCGCCAGCGCTACCAGGGCAACCAGTTGAGTGTGCAACTCATTAGGGCTGCCGTCCAGCTTATATAGTTGCGCGAGCGGATATGCAGCCGGATTAGCATACAACAGCTCACCGCCGGGCGTAAGGCGCAGAATGGGGTTAGGGCTTTGCTGCGCCAGCAGGGAAATAGTATTTGCGCGGGCATTGCGGCGGTAACGAATCGTAATATCGCGGTAGCAAACCAGCCGGCCAGCCAGCGCGTCATCCAGTACTATGTAGTCGCGCTCCAGTACCCGGCCGTCAGCCAGTATTACTTCCTCGTTCATCAGCGTACGACCGGCGGCCCTTAGCTCGACTACCCGCGCCAGATAGGCGGCGGGGTCGGGATGATTATGCTGACTGCGCGCCGCTATTTCCAGGCCCGTGGCACCATATAAGCTTTCCGGGGCCTCGGAAATGCCAAAAAGCTGGCAATAGGGGCGGTTGATCATAAGCACGCGGGCAGCGTCGTCCACGAGCATTATGCCCATTTTCAGGTTTTGGGCTAGCGCCGTAAGCCGCGACTGATAGCGCAGCGCATTAGCCTGGGCTACGTGTAGCTCATGCCGCAGAGCAGCAAGCTCCTGTTCGGCCCGCTTCCGGTGGGTTCGCTCCTCGTACAGTTTTGCGAGTAAAGCTTCTGCGGGGTCAGGAGCGACCGATAAAGTAGAAAGGGACATGCGCGGTACAGGCGACGGTTGGGTGGTCGGTAAAGATACACCAGACAAGGCAGCGGCCAAGGGCAAAATTTAGTACGAAAGCAAGGATCTACAAAAAGGCGACTCCTGCCACGAGGCTCATAACCACACTGATTCCCAGGCCCAGGCCGGCCCAGGCTTGCGCCGGCGTATGCGCGTCAAGGGCCAGGCGGGCACCAAGCACGGCGAGGGCCAAAATTGCAGCTGCCAGCAGCCACCAAAAGCCGGCCGGGCCCGCCGCATTTGTAAGATGCAGTAGTACAAACAGCCCAAAAGAGCCCCCCACTCCCACGCCGTGAGCACTGATTTTCCAGCGTAGCGAGATAAGCAACGTCAGCAGCACGGCCATGGCCATGCCGAGCATTATGCGGCTTAGCAGGGGAGAAAAAGGCAGCTGGTGCAGCAGGAAGGCAGCACCGGCAAAGCTGAACGTAGCCAGCAGCAGCGGGAGCGGCCGCTGGGCCCGCTCGCGCAGAAGCAGCGAATCGAGGCGGCCGAACCAGAATAAAGCGCCCGTGCCTAGCGCGGGTAGTAAAAACGTGAATCCGAACACTACGGCCAGCACTATCCAGCGGTCGGGCAAGGCAGGCTGCGCTACCACTGGCAGCTGGTAGCAGACCACGTAAAACAAATAGGAGGGTACCAGCAACGGATGAAACGCCAGCGAAAGGGCCGTCGCCAATGATTTATTCAACAGAAAAGAAAATAGTATGATTATGAGATCTAAGCTCTAAGCTACGTTGCCTTTGGCTTCGATTTCAAGAAATTAGAAGCTACCTACCTGTGCTAGAACGTAGCGCTCGGCCAAATCACCGGTTATTTCTTGCCCATCCAGATCCAGCTGTTGCAGGGCGCGGGGACGCATACGGTAATCGGTGGGACCAGCCGCGGAGCGTCGCGTGAGCCGTACCAGATTGGCCGATACCTGCGCCCAACGGCCAGAGCTTACCTGATCGTTGTTGCCTTCCTTGGGCTGATCCAAGTAGGTTCGGCGCTCCATGTAGGTGCTGTCGGGATAGAGGTAAAGCACCGTTTCAATACCGGCGCAGTCGGCGCACGGCAGCAATCCCTGATAAATGCCCCCCAGACCTTCAGTAGCCAATGCAATGGATGGCGCGCCCGTGCTGGGCGACGCGGAGCGGCCTACCATACCATCGGCTGGGAGCGAGGCATCGGTGGAATCCGCCGTGGACCCGGTTGGCCGGTCGCAGGCGGTAGCGAGTAAAAGCAGGCAAGGAAGCAGAAGAAGTCGCATAAGCTGAGTAGGTTAAGCGTAAAAAAAGCCCCCCAGCTGCCCCAATCTACAACTCCTTGCGAAGTCGGGCTACCGGAATATTGAGCTGCTCCCGGTACTTGGCCACCGTACGCCGGGCAATGTTGTAGCCGCGGGCGTTGAGCATCTTCTCCAGCTTATCATCGGAAAGCGGCTTGCCTTTGCTTTCCCCCTCAATGATTTCCTTCAGAATATGCTTCACCTCCCGCGAGCTGGCGTCCTCACCCGAGTCGGTGGCAATACCTTCGGAGAAAAAGTACTTCAACGGATAGATGCCGAACTCGGTTTGCACCGACTTGCTATTTGCCACCCGGCTCACGGTCGAGATATCCATGCTGATTTCCTGGGCTATGTCCTTCAGGATCATCGGCCGGAGCTTGCTTTCGTCGCCTTCCAGAAAGAACTCGCGCTGGTAGCGCACAATGGCGTCCATCGTGCGCAGCAGCGTTTGCTGCCGCTGCCGGATAGCATCAATAAACCACCGGGCCGCGTCGAGCTTCTGCTTCACAAACGTCACGGCCTCCTTCATCTTCCGGTCCTTTTTCGACGCCTTATCATAAGCCTGAAACATCTCGGTATACGCCGGTGCCACCCGCAGATCGGGCGCATTGCGGGAGTTCAGCGTCAGGTTGAACTGGCCGTTGTCGTTGCTGAGAATAAAATCGGGGATGATGTATTGTACCTTGCCCAGGCCCGTTGGGCCGCTGCCGCCGGGCTTAGGATTTAGCTTCAGAATCAGGGCAATGGCCTCCTTTAGCTCGTCATCTTCCAGATCCAAGCGCTGCTGAATGCGAGGGTAGTGCTTCTTGGTAAACTCATCGTAGCATTCACTTAGGATGCGCTCAGCGGCCTCCACCGTATCATCTACGGGGCGGCGCTCCAGTTGCAGAAGCAGACACTCGCGCAAATCGCGCGCCCCGATACCAGCCGGGTCGAAGGCCTGAATAATGTGCAGCACCCGCTCAATCTCAGGCGGAGTAGCTTCAATATTTTGGGCAAAAGCTAAGTCGTTGGCAATGGCCGATAGGTCGCGTCGGATGTAGCCGTCGCCGTCGATGGAGCCCAGCAGCTGGCGGCCAATGGCGAGCTGCTTCTCATTGAGATCCGCAAAGCCCAACTGATCGAAAAGCGAGTCAATGAGCGTAGAGCCCGTATCGGCCAGAGGCATTTCGCGGTCGTCCTCGGCGTCGCCGGGGCCGTCACCCTGCATTTTGTAGCCAGCAATCTCATCGTCGTTGAGATAGTCGCTCAGGTCCAGGTCCTGGTTGTCCGGCGCTTCGGCGATGTCGTCTTTAGGCAGCTCTACTTCGGGCTGTTCTTCCGAGCGCTCGTCAAAGTCTTCGTCAAGGGTATTATCGTCGTTATCGAACTCAGAGTCGGGATCATCAAAATCCTCGTCGCTATCGTCGTCATCGTCGTGTTCCTGCTCCTCTTCATTCTCGTCGCCTTCTTCCAGCGCTGGGTTTACTTCCAGCTCTTCCTTAATGCGCGTCTCTAATTCCGCCGTCGGAATTTGCAGCAGCTTAATGAATTGGATCTGTTGGGGAGACAGCTTCTGCGAGAGAAGCTGCTTCATATCAAGTCGTTGCATACACAGAAATAGCAAAAAGCCCCAGCGACGGTGAAATGGGGCACTACTTCAAATGTAGCGTATTCTCTACTTGAGTTGAAGTAAAAAAATTGAGGGCTTCAGAAAGGACTAAAGAGCAGCACAAATTTATGCGCTACTGAAAACCTCTACCTTTGCCCCCAATACATTATAAACCACAGAAATCTGAGTCCGATGTCCGTCAGAAGGTCGAGCGTACAGCAGCTGCTTCAGAGCCAGGAGCTGGAGCGTGAGGTAGTAGTAAAAGGCTGGGTGCGCACCCGCCGGGGCAATAAGTACGTGCAGTTTGTCGCCCTGAACGACGGCTCTACCATCCATACTATTCAGGTAGTAGCCGACGCGGAGAAGTTTCCGGAGGAAACGTTGAAGGACGTAGCTACTGGTGCCTGCCTGTCGGTGCGCGGCCAACTAGTCGCTTCCCAAGGCAAAGGCCAGGCCGTGGAAATTCAAGCTATTGAAATAGAAGTGCTTGGCACCGCTGATCCGGAGGAATATCCGTTGCAAAAGAAAGGACACTCCCTGGAGTTCCTGCGCGAAATAGCGCACCTGCGGCCGCGCACCAACACCTTCGGTGCCGTGCTCCGCGTGCGCCATGCCCTAGCTTTTGCCGTGCATCAGTACTTCAACGACCACGGCTTCTACTACGTGCATACGCCCATCATCACGGGCTCCGATGCCGAGGGTGCTGGCCAAATGTTTCGGGTCACAACTTTGCCCCCCGAGCACCCGCCCCGCACCGCCGACGGCTCCGTGGATTATAAGGAAGACTTCTTCGGTAAGCAAACCAACCTGACCGTTTCCGGTCAGCTGGAGGCGGAAGTAGCGGCTATGGCCCTGGGCAAAGTGTACACCTTCGGCCCAACTTTTCGCGCCGAAAATTCCAACACAGCCCGTCACCTGGCCGAGTTCTGGATGATTGAGCCCGAAGTTGCCTTCAATGACCTCCAGGACAACATGGATCTGGCCGAGGATTTCCTCAAAAGCCTCGTGCGTCAGGCCCTGGAGAAATGCGCCGACGACCTTCAGTTCCTTAACGACCAGTACGACAAGGAGCTGCTCAATCGGCTGCGCTTCGTGATAGAGAATGACTTTCAGCGCCTCACCTATACCGAGGCCGTGGAGATTCTGAAAGTGGCCAAGCAGAAGTTCGAATTCCCTGTGGATTGGGGTACCGACCTGCAAAGTGAACACGAGCGCTACCTAGTAGAAAAGCATTTCAGGAAGCCCGTTATCCTGACTGATTATCCCAAGGATATCAAGGCCTTCTACATGAAGCTCAATGACGACGGCCGCACCGTGCGCGCTATGGATGTGCTGTTTCCCGGCATTGGCGAAATCATCGGCGGCTCGCAGCGCGAGGAAAACCTGGAAAAGCTGCGGACCCGCATGGAGCAGATGCATGTAGAAGAACACGAGCTGTGGTGGTATCTGGAGCTGCGCAAGTTCGGAACTGCCCCCCACGCCGGCTTTGGCTTAGGCTTTGAGCGACTGGTGCTTTTCGTGACGGGTATGGCTAATATTCGGGATGTAATTCCCTTCCCGCGCTTCCCAAAGAACGCGGATTTCTAGAGTCGCTCATTGTTATGGAATACCAAAAAACGGCAGCCTCTTCAGGAGCTGCCGTTTTTGGTATTTGTACTATGTAGAACCGCGGGGCTGACCACAGCGGAGGTGGCATAAGTGAAGTGTTAGGAGGCTAAGTCCGTTACAACGAAGTCCTGCGTCTACCTTATACTGCCTGCGTTGCCTGCTTTTACACCCGTGATAATTTCTTTTTTGCACGTTTTCGCAAAGCACGGTAGTAACTGAGCACGTAATACTTAGCTCTCATTGATATTGGCAAGTGAGGGATACCTAATGTGTTTTGAGCAATCAATCTATACTGCTTGTCACTAAGGGAAAATCCAAAATCTTGACGTTTGTTAATTAAGATATCGTATAAATCTCCCAGCCCAAACTGCTTTTCTGATGGCAAATGCCATACGGCTACATCGGTGTCAGTCTTTTCAACATTTCTAAAGAAAACAGGGTTTGTCCAAATTCTCTTTAAAAGCGTTTTTTTAGCGGAAGACGTAAATTCGTTTTTATAATACAGGTAGCTTAGTGTCTGCGCTTCTTCATTAAATTTTGGCAGGCCCAGGCTATTGCGCCGTAATAATTCTGGCCATAGCTCAAGAAATCCTGAAAATATTAGGTTGATATTCTTAACGCTAGCCAGAAAAAACTCGCCTAAATGGTATCCTGGAATTTCATTAATTTTTCTATGTAGAAGCTCCCCATATAATACCTGCATATTCATTTTGCTCAAGCCGTTAATTACTTCCTCCGGAGGGCACTCATATTCGAAAGATAAAAACCCCTTATCGCCGGCCTCAACAAATAATTCATCAGTTGCTCTTAGAAAGATGCAGTCTGAGTCTAGTATTAGGTATTTGTCATTCTCATTCTTGTTGTTGTTGGCTATATATTCAAGAATCGAAAACTCGTAAAACTGATTTTGAAACATTTCAAAATATCCTTTCGGAGTTTTGTATTTAAAATCAGTAAATATCACGTCAACCTGTAATTCCGTAAGTAAATCGCTTACATTTTTGCCATCTACTTCAGGAAGATATTTTACATTAGTAAAAAGGATATGCTTCTCCTTTTTATTAAAGCGTCTGCTGGTCGCAAAGAATAAAGTAAGACAGCGCCAATATATGTTTTGATGGCTCTGGCTGGATGATTTCTGTCCTGTTTGCGGAAAGATGCTTTCTTCCCCTTTTTCATCAGCACACAACCACGTGCATATAAAATTCATAGTGAGTATTTTCAGTTTGTGATTATGGACTATTGCAACACCCCTGTGAGCGGTGTATAGCGCAATCTGCGTTGAGAAGCGTGTGCTTCGTTTAAGTCGTATTCAAAAGTAATTATACTCGGTTTTTCTGGAAAGAGTAGGCACACACAAGTATAATTTAAGCACATTGGCACTCCGGGTAGAGTCTGGCTCGTAAGTTCTTATAAGTGCTCAAACGCAAAAAGCCCCAATTGGATGGTCAATCGGAGTGTTTTGCCAAGCGGCAAAAAAGCAATGTTAATACTTGCCTTTTCCTTTGCTATGACCATTTCCGTGGCCCTTACCAGGATGGCCATCACCTTGCTGTACTACGATTACGTTGCCAGCAGGATAGACTGAGCGCATCTTTTTGGCCTGGCCGGGGGGCATTCCGTGCGGATGACCCATGTGCTTGGGATACTTCACCTTATGCTCCCGGATCAGAACCCAAGGCTGGGCACCCATGTAGTTGATAACTACGGGGTGAAAATTGTTGGGGTTGTAGTTGGAGAGGGTGGCCACGCGCTTCCATTTGCCTTCGCGTTGTACCACGTACTGCCTATCGCGTAAATCGTAGTAGCCTCCTACTTCGGGTATATAATAATACTGTGTGCCAGCGGGAGCAGCCGGGCCCCAGGACGGGGAGTTTATATTAATATCTACCTGAGCCTGGGCTAGTTCGGTAGTACCTAGCAGAAGTAGGGTAAAGGCACCAAAAAGGGTGAGTTTGGGTAGTAGTGACATAGGGGAGAATGATAACATGAAGGAATTGTCCTACTATGGGCAAGAACAGCGCCAAACGCTGTAGCGTACTCAATATCTAGTGTGTGGCGGCAGTAAACCTCTCATCAAACTACTTAAGCTCTACCCTGAAATAGTATCAATACTACATTGTGCGCCTTTCGCTCGCCTAATAATTAAGCTTCGTGGTCGGCGTTTCGCGGCTGACCTAGTTGAGGCTTATTGATGATTACAGTACTGAAAGTGGTAGTGGTGCGCGGCCTTGGTATAAGGTTGAAGAACTGAAGTTTTAGTTCCTTCAACAGACCTGTATATTCTACTAAACCCTCTGGCAAATAAGCTATTCCAGATAGCGAAAGGGTTGAGTTTTGCCTACCTTTGCGGCCTTATTCGATCTGCATTGCATGGCTAAGAAAACAACGGCGGCCCCGGTCCCCGAAATTGCCCCCCAGCTACTCGTTCCAACGGCTGCCAACGGGCACGCGGCCGACGTGGAGACGCCTTTCATTGAGGTGTACGGGGCGCGGGAGCACAACCTGAAAAACGTCTCGGTCAGGATTCCGCGGGGCAAGCTGGTGGTGTTCACGGGTATTTCGGGCTCGGGCAAATCCAGTCTGGCGTTCGACACAATTTATGCCGAAGGGCAGCGGCGCTACATGGAGACGTTTTCGGCGTATGCCCGCTCGTTTATGGGCGGCCTGGAGCGGCCCGACGTGGACAAAATCGAGGGCTTGTCGCCGGTTATCAGCATTGAGCAGAAGACGACTTCGCGCAACCCGCGCTCCACGGTGGGCACCATCACCGAGATTTATGACTTCCTGCGTCTGCTCTACGCCCGCACGGCCGAGGCCTTCAGCTACGCCACGGGGGCCAAAATGATCCGGCAGAGCGACGAGCAGATCATCAGCTATATCTTAAAGCACTTCGCCGATAAAAAGCTGGTCGTGCTGGCCCCGGTGGTGAAAGGCCGCAAGGGTCACTACCGGGAGCTGTTTCAGCAGGTGGCCAAGCTGGGCTTCGCCAAAGTGCGCGTCGATGGTGAGCTGCTTGACCTGACGCCCAAGATGCAGGTGGACCGCTACAAAATCCACGACATCGAAATCGTGATTGACCGGCTGGTGGTGAAGCTGGAGGACCGGTTCCGGCTCTCTGGCTCCGTGCAAAACGCACTGACCCACGGTAAGGGCACCATGCTCGTGCTCGACCCGGACACGAAGAAGACGCAGTTTTTCTCGCGCTTTCTCATGGATCCGGCCACCGGTATTGCCTACGACGACCCGGCCCCGAATACGTTCAGCTTCAACTCGCCCTACGGGGCCTGCCCCACCTGCAACGGCCTGGGCGAGGTGCAGGAAATCACGGAGGACTCGGTATTGCCCAATAAGAAGCTGAGTATCAGTCGGGGTGGAATTGCCCCCTTGGGCGAATACCGCGACATCTGGATTTTTCAGCAGCTCCAGCTTATCCTCAAAAAGCAGAAGTTCAGCCTCTCCACTCCCCTCGACAAGCTACCCGAAGACCTGGTGGAGCGCTTGCTTTACGGCGTGCCCGAAGACGAAGATGCGGACCCTAAAAAGGCGAATTATACAGAGCCTTTCGAAGGCATTATCCCGTTTCTGCGCCGGCAGATGGAGTCCGATTCGGAGAACATCCGCGCCTGGATTCAGGAGTACACCCAGGCCCAGGAGTGCCCCGAATGCCGCGGCTACCGCTTGAAGAAGGAGTCGCTACACTTTCTGATTGCTGGCAAAAACATTGGGGAGCTGTCGGTGATGGATATTAACCAGCTCAGTCAGTGGTTCGTAGGCCTGGAAGAGCGGCTGACCGAGCGGCAAAATGTCATCGGGCGGGAGTTGCTCAAGGAGTTGCGCAAGCGCATTGGCTTCCTGCTCGAAGTGGGCCTGGAGTACCTGAGCCTGCACCGCTCGGTGCGGACCTTGTCGGGGGGCGAGTCGCAGCGGATTCGCCTAGCCACCCAGATCGGTACCCAGCTCGTGGGCGTGCTCTACATCATGGATGAGCCCAGCATCGGCCTGCACCAGCGCGATAATGAGCGGCTGATCAAGGCCTTGCAGCACCTGCGCGACATCGGCAACTCCGTGATTGTGGTAGAGCACGACAAGGATATGATCATGAATGCCGACCACGTACTGGACATCGGGCCGGGCGCGGGCATTCATGGGGGGCATATCGTGGCCGAAGGCTCACCCACTGAGATATTTAAGTCGGGCAGCCTGACCTCACAGTACCTGAGCGGGGAGCGCCACATTGAGCTGCGCAAGAAAAAGCGCAAGGGCGAAGGCAACACGCTGACCTTGAAAGGCGCTACGGGCCACAACCTGAAGAACGTAACCGTGAAATTCCCGCTCGGCAAGCTCGTGGCCGTGACGGGGGTGTCGGGCTCGGGCAAGTCCTCCCTCATCCACGACACGCTATATCCTATTCTGAATCAGTACTTTTTCAACGCCAAGCGCGACCCGCTGCCCTACGCGGGCATTGAAGGGCTGGAGTTGATTGATAAAGTAATTGAGGTAGATCAGTCGCCCATTGGGCGGACGCCGCGCTCTAATCCGGCTACCTACACGGGCGTCTTTACTGAAATTCGTAGTCTGTTTGCGTCGTTGCCGGAGGCTAAAATCCGGGGCTACGGGCCGGGGCGCTTTTCCTTTAACGTGAAGGGCGGGCGCTGCGAAACCTGCGAGGGTGCCGGCCTGCGCACCATTGAGATGAACTTCCTGCCCGACGTGCACGTGCCCTGCGAAACCTGCAAAGGCCGCCGCTACAACCGCGAAACCCTGGAAGTGCGCTTCAAGGGTAAAAGCATCACCGACGTGCTCGACCTGACGGTGGAAAAAGCCGTGGAGTACTTCGAGAATCAGCCCCGCATCATTCGCAAAATTCAGGTGCTCAACGAAGTAGGGTTGGGCTATCTGACGCTCGGCCAGCAGGCTACCACCCTTTCCGGCGGCGAAGCCCAGCGCGTGAAGCTGGCCACGGAACTGGGCAAAAAGGATACTGGCAAAACCTTCTACATCCTCGACGAGCCCACCACTGGCCTGCACTTCGAGGACATCCGCCACCTCTCCGACGTGCTCCAGAAGCTGGTCGATAAAGGCAACTCGGTCCTTATCATCGAGCACAACCTCGACCTGATCAAAGTAGCCGACCACGTCATCGACCTCGGCCCGGAGGGCGGTGGGGGCGGCGGCACCATCGTGGCCCAGGGTACGCCCGAGCAAGTGGCCAAGGCCGGCAAAGGCTACACTGGTAAGTTTCTGGCTGAGGAGCTGAAAGTGAGCAAGTACGCCGAGGAAAAGGCGGTGCTGTAATAGCATTAGCCTCGTGAGTAGCTGCTAACTATTGAGTTAAAAAAGCCCCCCAGTCAGTTCCTGGGGGGCTTTTTTAGCTACACATATAAAAATGTTGGCTTAATGCGATACCTCAGTTTGGGTAGCGACGAAGAGGGGCGTAGTGCGTCCGGCAACGGCTACATACGTGGTAGTCCCAGTAGACTTGCCGTCGGTTAATAGCTCACAAATTACCTGATAGCCTATTCCAGAGCCAGGCGGTGAGGCCTGCTCCTCCCAGATGGTGACCGTAATTTTCGGTCTGGTTACGTCAGCATAAGTGACAATGGAGGGCAGCTGCACTTCTTTGAGTGCAGAAGTTACCTCCTGCTCATGATGCTGGGTGTTGGCCTCCAGGAGTTTGTAAGCGGAATTTCCCTGTGGCACGACCCGCTCATAGTCTACCGTAATATTGGGGGAGATGGTCGGTAGCTGAAAAGTACTGTCTAACGCTTCAAGATGGTAGCGCACCGCGACGGTGTGCATTTTGAGTGGAGTTGCCACTACCCGCACGGGCTCGGTTGGCTGGGGGGCATTTTCTTCTTGGTCACAACTACTAGCCAGTAGGGCGAGGGCGGCAAATGCGAGGATCCGCAGAGTAGACAAAGGAAGCATAAGAGTAGGAGGAAAAAGAGTAAGAGAATGAGAAGTAAGTTCACAGCTCTGATCCTAGCTGTAGGTGTGCTTTCAAGGAAATGGCGTTACCGATGGATTCAGGGCGCAGTGACCGCCTAACAGGCATAATAGGCTTAGCTTCTAATCCACTTTCAAGCTGCTCGCTGGTATGCTAGAGTGGAGGCAACCGGAAGAATGGTTGGTCGGGCTCGAATAAATTTTTTTGGCGCCTCTACACCACCTGTATCCTGCACCTATGAATTCAGCAGTCTGCTGAGAGAGGCTAATACAGGCCAATGAACTGGTAGGAAAATATATTTTTCAACTCGACCAACCTTCTGGGGCCAGCTTTACACTTTAAGCCGAAGTTCAACTTAGCCGCCGCCGCTCCCTTGCTTTTGCCTCCCGAAGAACAGCGCTTATTGACCGCCTGCCTGACCCAGGATCGGCAGGCACAGTATCAGCTGTACCAACGCTACAAAACGGCTATGTTCTCCACGGCGCTGCGCATGCTGGGAGGCAACCGGGAAATAGCGCAGGATGCATTACAGGAAGCCTTTGTGGAAGTATTTCAGCACCTAGCCGACTTCCGGCAGCAGTCGACACTGGGTGCTTGGATTAAAACCATCGTGGTGCGGCGGGCGCTGCTTACCCTGCGGCGCGAGCAGCGCATGGAAGTGTACGACCAGGATCGCCACCCCGAACCTCTGGTGGCCTGGCACGACAACCTGACCGGCGAGGCCCTGGACAAAGCCATCGGCGAGCTGCCCGCGGGCTACCGGGCCGTGTTCTGCCTGATAGAAGTGGAAGGCTACGCCCACCGCGAAGTGGCCGAACTACTCGATATCACGGAAGGCACCAGCAAGTCGCAGCTCTACCACGCCAAGCGCCTGCTCCAACGCAAACTACATTACCTCTACGCATGAGCCAGACTCCCAAACTACCCGAGGCTGGTGGGCACAACCTACAACGAGCCCTCAACAGCCTACCCACTCACGAACCCGACCTGGACACGTGGCCCCAAATCGAGGGGCAGCTCGCGGCCGATGAAGCGTTTTCTGGCCTTGTTTCTACTCTCCCCGCGCACGAGCCCGACGACATCCTGTGGGATGCCATTGCTGCTCGCCTTAATGAGAACGCTCCGGCAACTGCTTCGCCTGTACCAGCGGAAGCGACGAAAGTCCGGCCCACGTGGCCTGCTTATACACTCCGCCGGGTAATGGCTATTGCGGCTAGTGTGCTGATACTTTTGGGGGTATGGTGGCAGCAACGACTGACTACAGAGCCAATGGCTGCTTCTGGCTTCCGCGAAACGGTGTCTTTCAGCGAGGAAGTAGTTGCTGCTCCGCTGCCTTCAGCAGTGCCTGTTTCGGAGGATCCGCTGGAGCAGGAAGGACAATCGTTTATTGATGCGCACTGTTCGTCGCTGCCCACGGTGTGCCAATCGGGGGAGTTCAAATCCTTGCGCACCCAGCTGACGGAGCTGGAAGAAGAGGAAAAACAGCTGCGTCAGGATGCCCGTCGCTTCGGCGAGTCGCCGGAGCTGCTGCGCCAACAGGCTCAGCTGATTAGCTTGAAAGCCACCGTCACCCGCGAACTGGTTCAACTCCTTATCTCATGATGTTCCTCTTTATTTCATCTCGAACATGGCCGCGCTTCGGGCTGCTGGCCCTGCTGCTGGGGTTGCTGGCGCCGGAGGCATGGGCCCAGCAAAAAGTACAGGTCGTGACGCGCACCCTGGAGCAAAGCTGGAATTGCCCCCCAGGCACGACAGTAAACATCCGGGCCGAAAAGGCGACGGTGCGCGTAAAGGGCTGGGATAAGCCAACGGTGCAGGTGGTGCTACGCCTAACCGCCCGCCACCCCGAGCGGGCCGTGGCCGAGCAGGACTTGCCCGTAGCCCAGTACCGCCTGCAGCAAAGCGGCAACACGCTCTATCTGCTCAACTTTTTCACGCTGCCCACCGGTGCCCCGGCCGTGCGCAGCGACTTACGAGCCGAATACACTGTGCTGATGCCCGCCGGCAATCCCATCCAGATAGTGAATACCTACGGTCAAACTGAGCTGACCGACCTCACAGGCCAGCAGGAGCTAGAGCAAAGCTTCGGCAAGATTGCCCTGCGCAACCTGCGTGGCACCCTCACCGTCACGGCCCGCTACACTGATCTGATGGCGAGTAACATACAAGCCAAATTTATTTGCAATGCCACCAAGTCGGCGGTGCAGTTGCAAGAGCTGGGGGGCAATTGTACCGTGAACAACTACTTCGGGAGTATTCGCCTTCAGCCCGCGGCTACGCTGAGCAAACTAACGGTAGTAGCCGACCGCACGGAAGTCATTATCAGCGCTCCGCAGCCCGAGCTATTCGCTTATCAGCTGGCCGTGCAGCAAGGCACGCTTACGGTACCACCGGCTTACGCGGCCAGCAAAAAAGGCTCTGCCAGCCGGGCCACGTTAACGGCCTCAAAAGCGGCGTCGGGGCGAGTGGTGCGCGTGACCACGTCCTACGCACCCCTGACTTTGCAAACCGAACCTCTCTCGCCTCAACTCTAATCCACAGTTGTATCCCACGTCCATGTCCTACTTGTATTCCTTTCGCAGCTTTCGACGCCTGCTTGGGGTAGGCCTGCTTGCCGCCACTTGTTTCCGGGCCAGCGCCCAAACTGCTCCCGACACCACCCGTCTGAGCTACGGCGAAGAAATAGTGGCAACGCCCGAGACCGACGTGCCGTTACGCGTGCAGCCGGAGGACCGCAGTTTATGGAAGCTAGGGCTAAACAACCTCACGGTGGGCAACAGCTTGCTTGGCTCCGACAAGTACTACACGCGCTACGGACTACACATAGCCTACGAGCGCCGACTCAAAACTCCGGCTTGGACAGTATTGGCCGAGGTGAGCCCCGCCATAACGCACTACCGCGCCGAGCCCAGTGCTGACCTGGTTCGGGGGTTGGGAGTACGCACCCAAGTGGCGGGTCGGTACTACTATAATATCGAGCGGCGCCTACGTTTGGGGAAGAACATCAGCAACTTCTCGGCTAACTACGTATCGGTGGCGCTGGGCGCGGGAACGGGTCTAGGCCGGCCCGCACGTGATACGCCCTATTACTTCCTCACCAATAATGAGCGGAGAGTAGCCGCAGACGTTGCGGTAGTATATGGGTTGCAGCGCCGGCTGGGGCGGTATGGTTTTATTGATGCAAATATTGGCGTAAGTAGCTTTCTGTCAACGCCAAAGCCAAAGCTGGCAATTAGCAATAGTCTTCGCATTGGCTTAGCAATCGGCTCCCAATCGGCTGCCAACTACTCGCCCCGAGTGGTGCCTGTTGATGAGGATGAATCCCTGCAGCCCAAGGCCTACGCGGGGTTTCTGCTCGGCGCTTACCTGTACCGCGTGCGCTACTCCGCGACCAATCCGTACCGGGGGGCAATTTCGCCTCCCAAGGCAGGAGTTGGCACTTATAACCAGGAAATATTAATGCCCTATGCCTATGCGGGCTACTACGTGCGGCCGCACCTGGCCGTGCAGGTAGGTATGCAACGGCAGCGGGAGGAGTTTCGCGGCAGCGCCACCGATTTTTCGGGGCTTTCCAGGGATAGTATTACTAACAAAAATGACCTTGCCTTGCCCGTTATGCTGCGCTATTCGCTCACGCGCTCCTTCCTGAAGCGGTGGCAGTTTGATGTGGTGGGCGGCGTGGTGCCCCACTGGTCATCAGTGCGTTTTCAGGAGCAAGAGTTTATCAACGAGCAGCTTACCAATGAAGTTGGCTTCCGGCGCAGTGCCTTTGGAATGCATGCTTCGGCGGGTTTACAAGCGAGCTACGGATTTGGCCGCCGGCGCCACTTGCAGGCCACCACGGAATGGGTGCTCACCAAGGATCTGCGCTCCAACTTCCAGAGCGGTGAATCCTTGCAATGGGGCTTCAGCTTCATTGGGCTACGCTACCGCTTTGGTTACCAGTAGCGGCTGGGCTGACATGGCGACCGCTGTACCTGAGTAGCAGGTAAGTGTCGGGCTGGCAGCCCAAAGCTTTTAAAGCAAAAAAGCCCCCCAGCAATGTCCTGGGGGGCTTTTTTGATGAAGTAACTCACCTAGCTCTTGCCGCTTACATCTTCATGTTAGCGTGCTGTTTCGACATATCTAAATGCTTCTGAATCACAGGCGTCGTTTTCGTAATGAAGCCTTGCAATTCCGTGTCCTTGGTCATGGCTTTGTGGGCCTGCATGGTATTGAGCGTCTTCTGGTGGTCGGTTACCATCTGCTGCATAAAACGCTGCTCCAGCTGCGGGCCCGACAACTGGCGCATTTGGGCGGCAAGAGCCTTGTGCTCGGGGTCCATGTCAGTAGGCAGAGTTACATTCTTCTTTTGGGCAATAGCCTTCAGATCCGCCGTCGACTTAGTATGATCAGTAATCATCATGTTGGCGTGGTCTTTCGCCATACCCGTCACGCCTTTTTCCAACACCAGGCGGCTCAGTTGAATCTCATTCTGGTCGCTGTGCGCGGCCGACTTCATAAACTCCGGGTCGTCTTTGTGCGGAGCCGTAGGGCCGTTCGGGTTAGCACTATTGGCGTTCATGCCGCTGGGAGCAGTGCCCGCCGCCGCCGCCGAACCTCCGGCCATTGTATCAGAAGGCATGGTGGCGGTAGCACTATCGGTGCCGCCGGTGGCGGCATTCATGTAGTTGTCACCGGCATTGCCTCCGGCCTCTTCCGAGTCAGTGGGCGTGTTGGTGGAGGCGGTTTTTTCGTTGCTGCAAGCACTGGTCGCTAGTAGCATACCTGCGCAAAACAGGCTTATGAGTGTACGTTTCATAGCGGTAGGAAAAGGATGGAATGGTTGAGCTTGTACTTTGAAAAAATTAGTCTGCCGCTAATCATCGACTTAGCAAGTCAGCGATTAACGGCAGAAAACAGTTGAGCAAAAGCTCGTAGCTGGTAGTGTACGGGCCAGAGTAGCCGAAGGTTAGTCGTTGTCGAGTTCTTCAACCGAGTCGGCATCGGCGGTGACAGTAGCGCCCGCTTCGTTGTCGATAACGGTAGCATCGGCTTGTACACCGCCCTGGGCGGCAGCCTCCTCCTGGCCGACTACGGCTTCGCCGGCGGTGCCATCAGTACGTTTTTCAGCATTGCCACAGCTTGCCAAAGACAACGCAGCGAAAAGGGTAAGAACAGAGAATAAGCGGTGTTTTGGGAAATGAAACATGGGTCAAAGTTCAGATGAGAGATGAAAAGTTAAGGTAAGTCTTCTAGTTGGTCTTCCACGACGCCCACTTCTTCCTGGTGCTGCTCAAGCGCGGGTAAAAATTTGGCGGCAAAGCCGCGAATGTCACCATCGTATGCGTCTTTGCTCATATCCTCGAACGCATCTATGTCGGTTTTGTGCGTCTCCAGCAGCATCTCTACATACCGCTTGTCGAATTGCGTACCGGTCAGGGCGCTTAGGTCGGCGTATTGCTTTTGCTGGTCGCTGCCAAGGCCGCTGGGCAGCATCAGGTTCTTTTGCTGCGCCAGGTTTCGCAACGCGGTGCTTACCTGGCCATGCTGTTGCACCAGGCGCTGGGCTAAGCTGCGGACCGCGGGAGTAGCTGATTTTTGCTGGGCCAGCTTGCTCATTTCCAACTCCAGCATGCCACTACTGGCGGCATTTACCATAAACTCCGCATCGCGCTCCTGCCGCTCAGTCACGGCGGCTTCCCCAATGCGCTTTTCGTTCTGAAACCTGGCTTCCGCTACCGGGTCTTTTTGGCTGGCATCGGGCGAGCAGGCCCCTAACAAAACGCAGCATCCGAACAGCAGAAAACGGGCAGAAGCCATATCACACAAACAGTTAGAAGAGTTGAAAATAAGCTATTGCCTATACGGGAGCCTAAGCAGGTGGTTATCGGAGGGCGCTGGAATGCAGTTGATTGCAGAGAATAAATCGAAGACAGGGGGCTTTTTCCGATGGTAGCGCGGCGCGCAACACGCTCGCGCTGTCTCAAAGCAAAACCGCCACCTTGCCGTAAGGTGGCGCTTTCAGCAAGCTAAACTTGCCGCTTGCTTACCAGAATTAAGCCCCCCGGAACTGCGGCTTGCGCTTCTCCAGAAACGCTTGCACGCCCTCCTGATAATCATCCGACTCGCCCGCAATCTGTTGGCAGTACGCTTCGTAGTCCAGCATTTCATCGAGAGTCGAGGCGCTGGCTTTGTTGAGCATTTGCTTAATCAGGCCAATAGATTTGGTGGGTGCCGCGGCATAGCGCGCTGCCAGCGCATAAGTCACCTCATCGAGCTGCTCGGGCGCCACTACCTGGTTTACCAATCCCAGCCGCAACGCCTCATCAGCCGATACCTTGGAGCCCAGCGTACAGAGCTCAAATGCCTTCAGCGTGCCTACCAGGCGTGGTAGGAAGAACGAGGAGCCCGAATCCGGCACCAGCCCGATATTGATGAATACCTCAATCAGCGAGGCGTCGGTGGAGGCAATCAGCGCGTCGCAGGCCAGCGCCAAGGAGCAGCCGGCGCCGGCCGCTACTCCATTCAGCCGCCCGATAATAGGCTTCGGCAGCGCACGCATAGCCCGAATAATAGGGTTGTAGCGCTTGTGCAGAGAATCATAAAAAGACCGTTTCTCTTCACCCTGCGCTGCTTTCAAATCTTGCCCGGAGCAAAAGGCCCGCCCGGCGCCGGTAAGCACCACGGCCCGCACCGCGGCATCACGCGCTACTTGCTTCAGGGCATCCTGCAGCTCATAGCTCTGCGGGTCGTTGAAGGCGTTGAATACATCGGGCCGGTTGAGGGTAATGGTCGCAACACCGTCGCGCACGTCGTAGAGCAGGCAGGTATACATAGTATAGTAGAGAAAACCGGGGGAATAAAAGAGTAGGGCGAAAGTAGCGCGGAACGGATTTCCGCGCTACTGACTACGCAGAATAGCTTCGGCCAGCAGCATATCCTCCCGAGTCGTGATTTTAAGGTTGCGATAGTCGCCCTCTACCAGATGAATGGGGTGCAGGTCTTCCACCACGCTTGCGTCATCGGTGAAAGTAGGCAGCTCGGGCAGTCTATAAGCTCGTCGCAGTAGCTCCAGCTCAAAGCATTGGGGAGTCTGAACCAAGCGCAGGTGGGAGCGGTCGATGGCGTAGGAACCTTCTTTGGATAGGCCGCGCACCGAGTCTTTGGGCGCTACGGCGGCTATGGCCGCGCCGTGCTCAGCAGCGGCAGCATACGTATTCTCAATAACCGCCGCCGACACGAGCGGCCGCACGCCATCATGCACGGCTACAATGCCTTCGGTAAAAGCGGCCAGATGTTTCAGGCCATTACGTACCGAAGCCCAGCGGGAATGCCCACCACCCACCACCGCGTGCGGAATCGAAACCTGATGCCGGGTGCAGAGGTGGTGCCACGTATCGAACTGATCGGGGGGCAAAACCACCACGAATTGCTGCACGCCCAGGCTGCTTGCGGCAAAGCGGCGCAGGGTATGCAGCAGTACTGGCTTCCCAAGCAATTCCAGGAACTGCTTCGGCTGACCAGCGCCCATGCGCGTGCCGCTGCCGCCAGCCACAAGTATAGCAAACCGATTTGGAGACGACATGAGAAGTGAAATGGTGAGAGGTGAAATGGGGAAATAGAAAGCCCGGCTACCAAAGGTAGCCGGGCAACATGGGAGGTAAGAAGAACAACTTCACAATTTCACCACTTACAGAATCAGCATAGCGTCGCCGTAGCTGAAGAAGCGGTACTTCTCTTTGATGGCTACCTTGTAGGCCTCCGCCAATAGATCATAGCCAGCAAAGGCAGCCGTCATCATCATCAGCGTGCTCTCCGGCGTGTGGAAGTTGGTGAGCAGGGTATTAGCGATTTTGAACTCGTACGGAGGGAAAATAAACCGGTCGGTCCAGCCCTGGTTGGCTTTCAGACGATTGTGCGCCGATACCGACGACTCCAAAGCCCGCATGGTAGTAGTACCTACCGAGCAAACGCGATTTTTAGCATCCAACGCCTTATTTACAACAGTGGCAGCCTCTGCGGGCACGATAAAGTTCTCCGAGTCCATCTTGTGCTTGGTCAGGTCTTCCACATCCACGGGACGGAAAGTGCCCAAACCAACGTGCAACGTGACAGCGGTAGTTTCTACTCCTTTGATTTCCAGGCGCTTCAATACCTCGCGAGTAAAGTGCAGACCCGCCGAAGGAGCGGCCACCGCGCCAATGTGCTTAGCGTAAATGGTCTGATAGCGCTCTTTGTCGGCTGGCTCCGCATCGCGGGTGATAGCCTCGCGGGGCAGGGGCGTTTCGCCTAAGTCGTGCAGAGCTTTGTAAAACTCATCGTCGGGCCCATCAAACAAAAACTTGATGGTACGGCCCCGGGACGTGGTATTGTCGATAACCTCGGCCACCATGTCGCTTTCGCCGAAGTACAATTTGTTGCCCACTCGGATTTTACGGGCCGGATCAACCAGCACGTCCCACAGGTGGCTTTCCTTGTTCAGCTCGCGCAGCAAAAAAACTTCAATTTTGGCTCCCGTCTTTTCTTTATTGCCATACAGACGCGCCGGAAACACCTTCGTGTCATTCATCACGAATACGTCGCCGTCGGAGAAGTATTCGATGATATCTTTGAAAATACGGTGTTCGATTTTGCCAGTATCACGGTGTAGTACCATCAGGCGCGACTCGTCGCGGTTTTTGGCCGGGTGCTGCGCCAGCAGGTTCTCGGGCAGGTCAAATTTAAACTCGGACAGTTTCATGGTCGGATATGGGCAATAGGAGGGGAAGCTAACAAAAATTTTAGGGGGCAAAAGTACGTAGAATGGCCGGATTAATCGTTATTTTTCGCCCAGAGTGGAGGGTGAAGTGGTGAAATGTGAAGTTGTGAACAGGCGGAGCATTACCATTTTACCCTTTGGCCCTTCACAATTTCACCCATTCACATTATGCTCGCCCTGCGCCTGACTCTGGAAAGCTTCCGCTTCGCGTGGCAAGCTCTCAAATCCAACCTGCTGCGCACCATTCTCTCGTTGCTGGGCGTCACGGTGGGCATATTTGCCATTATTGCCGTTTTCACCGTCGTCGATTCATTGGAATCCAACATCCGGCAAAGCATGGATTTTCTGGGTGAAAAGGTGATTTACGTCGGCAAGTGGCCTTGGAAATTCGAACCTAATCAGCCCTGGTGGAAGTACTTTAACCGCCCCGTGCCCACCCAGCGCGAATTTCGGACTATTGAGCGTACGCTCGACCCCAATAGCCATATGGGTATGGCCATCGTGGCTAACACAGGCGGAAACACGTTGAAAGCGGGTACTAACAGTCTCACCGACTGCAATTTGCAGGGCGTAAGCTATGAATTTCAGCAGGTTTCGAAAGTCCCCATTGCTGAAGGCCGCTACTTTACCCCCCAGGAAATGGACCTCTCCCGCAACGTAGCCATTGTGGGGGCCGACATTGCCGAAAACCTGTTTGGCGGCGGTTCCGCCCTGGGCCGCGAGTTCACGGCCCGTGGGCGAAAGTTTACCGTGATTGGGGTGATGAAAAAAGAAGGCAAAAAGCTGATTGATACGCCCAGCAATGATGCTAATTGTCTGATTACCTTCGGCATGTTCAGCCAGATCTTTGCCATCAATAACGGCAGCGGAAGGAGCGGGGTAACGCCCAGCATTATTGTAAAAGGCCGCGAAGACGATCAGAACCTCACCAATCTGGAGTCGGAGCTGCAGGGAGCGCTGCGTAATATTCGGGGGCTCAAACCCCGGGAGGAAGACAATTTTGCCCTGAATCGGCCCGAAATGTTTGGGGAGCTTATCTCCAAGCTGTTTTCGGTGATTGGGGTGGCTGGTGCCGTTATTGGCAGCTTCGCCATGCTGGTGGGAGGCTTTGGTATCGCCAACATTATGTTCGTGTCGGTGAAGGAGCGCACCAACATTATTGGCATTCAGAAGTCGCTGGGAGCTAAAAACTACTTTATCCTGTTTCAGTTTCTGTTCGAAGCCATCTTTTTGTGTTTGATCGGCGGCGCGGCCGGTATTTTCCTGGTCTTTCTGATCACGCTGGTCCCGCAGGAATCTTTGCCCTTGTTTCTCTCGGCCGGCAACGTGACGTTGGGGCTCACCGTATCGGTGGTCATCGGTATCCTGGCCGGTATTATTCCGGCGGTGCTGGCTTCCAACCTCGATCCGGTTATTGCCATCCGCTCGAAGTAAAGCAGCCACAGGAAGTAAGCCCCTCCCCTTGCACAATAGAGTCAAACCCCTATCTTGCACGCCCCGGTTTTGGGTGGAGGGCATTTGCGCGTTTTGGTCGCTAGGCTTCTAATTATTTCTCTTTTTATCTTTAAAACAGGCCCGCGGCACCAAAAAGTGCTTCCTAATTCCCATAAGCGGGCTCAAAAGCGCAGTACCAATGACTAAGCTTAAAAAAACCAGTCGGACCAAAGTCCACGACGAAAACCTGAATGCAGGTAGCGGGCAGACCATCAGTCAGCCCAATGTGAATGACAACAAAGTAACTTCCATCAGTGAAATTCGGGAGCAAACGAGCGGACAGCGCACTCTGCAGCTCGATGACGAGCAGCGCATCCGCCGCGCGTTCGTTGATAAGGACTGGAATGAGATTAAGATTGCCGACTCCTGGCAGATCTTCAAGGTAATGGCCGAGTTCGTAGAGGGCTTTGAGAAGATGAGCAAAATCGGCCCCTGCGTGTCTATTTTCGGCTCGGCCCGCACCAAGCCCGAGAATCCGTATTACAAGATGGCCGAGGAAATCGCGGCCAAGCTCGTGCGCCATGGCTACGGCGTAATCACGGGCGGCGGACCTGGCATCATGGAAGCCGGCAACAAAGGCGCACGCGCCGAGGGTGGCCGCTCAGTAGGCCTCAACATTGAGCTACCATTCGAGCAGTTTCACAACATCTATATCGATCCCGATAAGATTATCAACTTCGATTACTTCTTTGTGCGCAAGGTGATGTTCGTGAAGTACGCGCAGGGCTTCATCGGGATGCCCGGCGGCTTCGGTACCCTGGACGAGCTTTTTGAGGCCATCACACTGATTCAAACCAAGAAAATCGGGCGCTTCCCCATCGTGCTGGTCGGCTCTCGCTATTGGGAAGGCATGTTTAAGTGGATTGAGGAAGTGATGCTGCACGAGGAGCACAACATCTCGGCTGAGGATATGCAATTGGTGCAAATCGTGGATGATGCTGCATCGGCCGTTAAAATCATTGACGATTTCTATTCCAAGTACCTGCTGTCGCCCAACTTCTAATCCAGAAACAAGCTCAGGTATTAAGCCGTTATTTGAACCGGCGACGGAGATGTTTCCGTCGCCGGTTTTTTGTGTCCGTGCAAGCTGATTTTGATTATTTGATAGCGGGAGGCGGAGCCGCTGGCCTGAGCTTCGCGTATGCCGTGGCCCAAGAGCCTCGCCTGTGCGACAAGCGCGTGCTATTGCTGGAACCAGCCGCCAAAGACCAGAATGACCGCACCTGGTCATTCTGGGCCGACGAGCCGTTGCCTTTCGATAGTATTGTGGCCCACGAGTGGCAGCAGCTGGCCTTTCGCAGTCCGGGCTTCGAGCAGGTTTTTCCGCTCAGCCGGCACCGCTATAAGATGATTCGGGGGCTGGACTTTTATCAATTTGTACACGCCGCGCTGGCCGCCAATCCACAGTTTACATTGGTGCGCGCCACTGTTGAGAGTCTCGAAAATTTGCCCCCCAGCGGTGTGGTAGCCCATACATCAGCCGGGAAGTTTACGGCCCGCTACGCCTTCGATAGTCGCCCGCCAGCTATGCACAAGCGGCCCGATAAGCACCGCTACCTACTTCAGCATTTTGTAGGCTGGGAAGTGGAAACCGAGCAGGCTGTATTCGACCCGGAAACCGTGGAGTTTATGGATTTTCGGGGGGCGCAATACCAAGAGCCGCGCTTTATGTATGTGCTCCCTTTCAGTCCGCGCCGGGCACTGGTAGAGTACACGCTGTTCTCAGGCGAGCTGCTGCCTAAAGCCGCCTACGAGGCTGCCATACACGACTATCTAATCACCACGCTCAGCGTGCGGCAGTACCGCATAGAGTCAGAAGAGGTGGGAGCCATTCCGATGACGGATCATCGGCTACCCGCCCGGCGGGGGGCAAATATCATCAATCTGGGCACGCGCGCCGGGCGGGCGAAGCCGAGTACGGGCTACGCCTTTAACCGTATTCAGGCGCATACGGCCCGCCTCGTGGCCAGCTTGGCCGCCACCGGTGCCCCACCCGCCGATCTTACCGGCGACCAGTGGCAATTTCGCCTCTTCGACACCTTGCTGCTCGATATCATGCAGCGCCAGGGAGAAACCACCCGCGACATCTTCACCGAGCTGTTTCAGCACAACCCAGTGGAGCGCATCTTCGACTTTTTGGATGAGCGTACCTCTTGGGTCGAAAACTTTCAGGTGATGAACTCGGTCACGCCGTGGCCATTTTTACGCTCCATTGGACAGGTGTTGCGGGGTCAGCCAGGGCGACGTTAATCTACGCGCTGATTCTTAAAAGAGGCTTTAAATGATAAAGTAACCCCTGCTCTTTTCCTAATTCTCTTTGTCAATCAATACGTGCTATCGTTTGCGGGATTTGCGCCTAATGTGTATTAAAATATTTACTTTTATATAGTTTATATATTTACAATTTTGTAAACCTTGCCTATCATCTTTTGATAATAAATCGAGATCATATAAGTTGTTATTAAAGCTACGGTAATGACTGCAAGCATTGGTATTCTGTCGAGATAAATTTTCGCGAGGAATAGAATTATTATATGTAATAAGTAGAGAGAGAATGATATAGATCCTGTAAAAATAAAAAATCTGTTTATCTTATCAATATTTAACTTGTAGACCCAAATAGCTATTGAAGAATAGCCAATTAAAGAAGGAAGGTCATTTATCATTTTTCCTACGTAACCACCTTTGATAGCTAAAGTGCCATATAGTATACAGTTTAGGACACCTATTAATAAAATATGGATGGGCTTAATGTCAAAATTTATTTTATAATCATTCTTAAAAAGCTTACTAGCTATGACCATGCCTAAGGCAAATTCCCACAGATATTGCAGAAAAAAACTTTGCCATATTCTTTCCGCTTCCTTACCTAAGGACACGACTATCACAATCCAAACCAAGCTTATTACGGAGCATATGATTATAAAATATTTTGTGCTTAATCTTTCTGCCAGAAATGCTATCGCATAGAAAGCAATATAAAATTGTAATATCATCGAAACGAACCATAACTGGTATCCATAGGAAGACATAATACTCTCATCAAACATCTTATATAAAAAAATATGCCCCCCAAGAGTATAGAGAGAGTTTTTATAAATAGGAATGAAAATCGAAATTATAGCTATGATGAGTATAGCTATAATATAAGGCACATATACTTTGACAACCCTTTTCTTAAGAAAATTAAAATAAGTTAACGGTTTATTCAAGTGGGATAGGTACATGCCTAGCCCAGATAGCAAGATGAATAAATGGACACCAGCCCCTCCAAAAAGTATAAGATTATCGAAGGGACTTGGGAGATTAAGTTCTTGTGAGAAATGGTAAATAATTATAGTAAAAATCGAATAGCCTTTAAGGAATTCAATAATTTCAAGTCGTTTCATTACCGGGGTATTTATTGTTCGTTACTTGAGTAAGCGCCACTAATTTAATTGTGTGCCACCGACATGTGCGTAATCTGAATTAAAATGATGAATAACAAACATACAAAACCTGCCTTCCAATAACAAGCTTTTGTAATATCTTCGGAATATGCAAATAAGAAAAACGAAATAAGCAACCGATTTTATTTGTCTTTTTCATCACTCAAACATCAGTTTACTCCTCCACTATACGCCAATGATAGAATGGAGTCTAATACTTTATGTATACCCTTGCCATTTCTCATATATCGATAAAAAGGTCTGCTGGTCACGCCAGGGTTTAGTTGATATCCTAATTGGCGGCTACTATAAAAGTAATCAAGTAGCACTTCTAGGAAAACGAGCTACGGAATAAGCTCAGCCCGCAGGCTTCCTTCGCTTTCCAAATACGCTTTTGCCCCCCACACGCTTTCCGGTGTCAGCACCTCTAACTCTGGCTTGGGCAGCGACAAATTCAGCAGATAGCCACGTAGGGGGGGCAAATTGTCGAGGTCGTGGGTGATGCAGAGCACGGTTTTGCCGGCCTCCAGTACCCAGCTTTGCAACAAATCGAACACGCGGCGGCGGTAATACACGTCGAGCTGTTGGGTGGGCTCGTCGAGCAGGTAAAGCTGAGCGTCTTGCAGAGCCAGCTGAGCCAGCCACACCAGTTGCTGCTCCCCGCCGGAGAGCAGAGTGAAGTCGCGGTAGGCGAGATAGGCGGCGCCCACGCGGGCCAGGGCCTCATCAGCCTGGGTATAATCGTCAGGTCCGTAGGCGCTCAGGAAGCGCTGGTGGCGGAAGCGGCCCATTACCACCAGTTCGCGCACTTCAATTGAAAAGCTGACGGTGTTGCGCTGAGGCAGGTGCGCCAGTAAGCCGCTGGCGGCTGGCTGGCGCTCCGTGCGCAGATCGTGGCCAAATACGTGTACGCTGCCCTGATACGGTAAACGCCCGGTGAGTGCTCTGAACAGGGTACTTTTGCCGCAACCATTGTGCCCCACGATGGCTACAAAAGCCGGTGTGGGCACGCACAAAAAAAGATTGCGGAGCAGAACACGCTGTTCATACCCCGCAACCAGATTTTCTATGTGGAGAGGTGAGAAGTGAGACATGAGAATCGTTGAATATATGACCAGCCTACTCAGCTAATCAGACCAAAATACTCACCTGTCACTTCTCGGTACCCACTTCTGCTACCTAGTACTCGTCTTCATTAAACATGAAGTCTTCCTTGGTCGGGTAGTCCGGCCATACTTCTTCGATATTCTCGTAGGGTTGGCCGTCATCTTCCAATGCCTGCAGGTTCTCCACCACCTCCATCGGGGCACCCGAGCGGATGGAGTAATCAATCAGTTCATCCTTGGTGGCGGGCCAGGGGGCATCTTCCAGATAGGAAGCAAGTTCCAGAGTCCAATACATAATGGTGTGCTACAAAAAAAGTGGGCAAAAAGAAGTTATAAGAAGGCAGTGAGCAAAAACCCGGCCGACGGAAAATGCCTGCCAAAGCGGCGCAACGGCGTTTGCTTCCCGACAACGTAAAACGCAGGCGAAGGTTTAAAGTTAAGCAGCTAAGCGCTGCCGCAGCAGTTCGATAAGATCGGTTTTTGTGCGGATTTTTCTTTCAAACCCCCGGATTTTGCCCTCCAGCATATTGCGGAAAGTTTCGTTGCCAGGCGAGTCGCTGAGCTTGCCCAGGTTCTCCTGTAGCACTTCCTGCTCCTGCTTATCATACTTGATAAAGTCGCGCAGGGCCTGCACGCGGGCGTTGATGCGGTCTTCGGCCGAGCCCGACTCCTGGCCGTTGGGCTGGCGCTTGCGGATAAAGTGCTCCAGGGCGCTCATCTCAAACACCTTATCGCAGGCCATGATGAATTGCTCCCATACCCGGTCCGACTCTTCGCCGCGTACCGGACCCACCTTTTTCCAGGCCGCCTGCAACTCTTTGGCCCGCGCCACCGCCGCCGACATTGGCTGGTTGAGAAGAGCTGCGGCCTCGGCTACCAAAGCGCGCTTGCGGCTCAGGTTATCGTCCATGTAGCCATCTTTGGCGTCCACGCGCTTCGTGCTGATATGCTCCTTGAGGCGGTCGAAAAAGTGGTTGTGAGCGGCCCGGAAGCGTGTCCATAACTCATTAGCCTGCTTGCGGGGCAAGGAGCCGCCCACTTCTTTCCAGTCTTGTTGCAATTGCTTGAGCTGGCGGGTAGTCTCTTCGTAGTCTTCGGAGTTCTGGATGGCCTCCGACTTGCGAATCAGGTCGCGGTACTTATCCAACACGCGGTTCGACATGGCCTTTTTATCGGCCAGAAAGTCCTTTTTGCGCACGAAAAACTGATCCACGGCTTCGCGGAAGCGGTTTTCGAGCTCTTCGGTGAGGTGTTTCTCGACGGGACCAGTCTTTATCCAGGCCTGGCGCAACTCCTGCAGCTTCTCGCCAGCTGCCTGCCAGTCGATGCTGTCGCGCAGGGCTTCAGCCTCCTGAATCAGGCTGATCTTGGTGTTCAGATTCTTCTCGCGGTTGCGAGCTACGGTCACTTTAATGCCTTCCTCGGCCTCGGTAAGGCGGTGATGCAGACTCTCAAAGTCGCCCAGCGCATCGTAGGAGGCCATCTGCTCCTTCAGGTGCAGGGCCTTCATCAGAAAAGAACCTTTATTCTCCGATTCCTCAATCTTGGCCAGTAGCTCTTCTACCTTGGCCCGAAAGCTCTCGAAGCGCTGAGCAAAGTACTGAAGCGAAGCATCCTCGGATTCTTTGACCTGCCCAACCTGACGGGCCGGCCAATCCATAAACGAGCGTAGCCACACTTGGTCGCCCTCGACATAGCCGTAGCGCCGGGCTTCGGCCAGCAGGTGATCTTGTGGTTCCATACTAATGATAATATTAACGCGAAAGCGGCTAGGTGGTGGGATCGGAAGGGTAAAGAAGCGGGTTTAGCTGACTACAAGTTTACGGGATGGCGAGCACATTCGCTGCCTCTGAAACCCTGGGTTTAAACGGCGGAAACTTAGGGCTGCCTGCCTACCTTTGGGAAGTCCGCCGCGTTAGCCGGGGTTATCTGAGCCGAACGTAAGCCACCGCCGCAAGGTTAGGTCGCGAGTCGGGTAGCTAAGTTGAAACGGATGAATTGACTTAAGAGCTTATCTAGCAGAACGTCAGGCAGAGCGACAGCGGAGCATCTCGCGGGCTGACGTCTGATTAGTAATCCTACTACCGCGAGCGAGATGCTTTGCTCTGCCTGACGAGCTGGAGCTGACCTACAAAAAAGCCCCCAACCCCCACCTTATAGTCTATCACTCCTAAAAAAGCCCCCCAACCTAACTACCATGAGCGAAACGATCATCTTCTCGATGGCCGGCGTGACCAAAGTGTATCCGCCCCAGAAACAGGTTCTCAAGAACATCTACCTCTCGTTTTTCTACGGGGCCAAAATCGGCGTGCTCGGTCTGAACGGCTCAGGCAAGTCCTCGCTGCTCAAGGTCATTGCCGGCGTGGACAAGCAGATTCAGGGCGAAGTGGTGTTCTCCCCTGGCTACTCGGTAGGCTATCTGGAGCAGGAGCCCCAGCTCGACCCCACCAAAACGGTGATGGAAGTTGTGCAGGAAGGCGCCGCCGAAACGGTGGCTTTGCTCAAGGAATTCGACGAGATAAATGAAGCCTTCGGGGCCGAAGACGCTGACTTCGACAAGCTGCTGGAGCGTCAGGGCACCGTGCAGGAGCGCCTCGACCAGCTCGATGCCTGGAACCTGGACTCCAAGTTGGAGCGCGCCATGGACGCCCTACGCACCCCCGACGGCGACGCCATTGTCGGCAACCTCTCGGGGGGCGAAAAGCGCCGTGTGGCCCTCTGCCGCCTGCTCCTGCAAGAGCCCGACGTGCTACTGCTGGATGAGCCCACCAACCACCTCGACGCCGAAAGCGTGCTGTGGCTGGAGCAGCACTTGCAGCAGTACAAAGGCACCGTGATAGCCGTGACGCACGACCGCTACTTCCTCGACAACGTGGCCGGCTGGATTCTGGAGCTGGACCGCGGCGAGGGTATTCCGTGGAAAGGCAACTACTCATCGTGGCTGGAGCAGAAGTCGAACCGCCTGGCCCAGGAGGAAAAAACCGAGAGCAAGCGCCAGAAAACCTTGCAGCGCGAGCTGGAGTGGGTGCGCATGTCGCCCAAAGCCCGCCAGGCCAAGAGCAAGGCCCGCGTGGCCGGCTACGACAAGCTGGTGAGCGCCGACGTGAAGGAGAAAGAGCAGAAGCTGGAGCTGTTCATCCCCGATGGCCCGCGCCTGGGCGGGCAGGTCATTGAAGCCCATCATCTGGCCAAAGCTTTCGGTGACAAGCTCCTGTTCGAGGACCTGAGCTTTTCCTTGCCCCAGGGCGGCATCGTGGGCATCATCGGGCCGAACGGGGCCGGTAAGTCTACTTTATTCCGATTAATTACCGATCAGCTGAAAGCCGACGCGGGCACCTTCGAGGTCGGTCCCACGGTGCAGACGGCCTACGTGGACCAGCAGCACGAAACCCTGGACCCCAACAAATCGGTGTTCGAGACGATTTCGGGCGGCACCGAAACCATGCTGCTGGCCGGCCGGCCGGTGAATGCCCGCGCCTACGTGAGCAACTTCAACTTCCGCGGCGGCGACCAGGAAAAGAAAGTTGGCAGCCTCTCGGGCGGGGAGCGCAACCGGGTGCATCTGGCCACCACGCTCAAGCAGGGGGCAAATCTGCTGCTCCTCGACGAGCCCACCAATGATCTGGACGTGAACGCTATCCGGGCCCTGGAAGACGCGCTGGAAAACTTCGCCGGCTGCGCCGTTATCATCAGCCACGACCGCTGGTTTCTGGACCGGCTGGCTACCCACATTCTGGCCTTTGAGGGTAACTCGGAAGTGGTCTGGTTTGAGGGTAACTTCTCGGATTATGAAGAAGCCAAGAAGAAGCGCCTGGGCGATGTAGAGCCGAAGCGCGTGCGATATAAGAAGCTGGGGTAACTGTCTGCTTCATTGATATAAGCCAACAAGCCGCTGGGGCCTCCAGCGGCTTGTTGGCTTTTCAACCATCTAACCCCAGGTTAGCTTCTAAAGCCGTTGGAAGCCCCTAGCCGAGCAGCACCGCACCGTGGCGAAGCTGGCTGGACAGCTCATGCAGCACTGCGAGGCCCTGGAGCAGCGCATCCGCGAGAGTGCCAGCCTGGCCGGGCAGCTGCTGCAAACGGCCCTGCGCGAGGCCCTGGCCCCGCCGGCGGGCGCGGCGGTAGCGGCCGAAGCGGAGCCCGCGCCGCGCCCGCACCGGGCGTTTGCGCCCGGCCAGCAGCTGCCGATGGAAGGCTGGTAGCGTGAAATGTGGTCGTAAAAAAGCCCCCCAGCGCCGTATGGAGGCGTCTGGGGAGCTTTTTTTGTGAGAAATGCAATAAATGTCGTAAGATCTTTAAGGTCAAGTAAGTGTATATGTTAGACGCAATTTGGCCTCATCGAAATAGTCGATAATACTTGGTAAACTATTTATTTCTTCTCGTCATTAGATTTAATAAATTGATACCCGATACCAACTGCAAACCAGCGCTTTCCATTGTAAATCCACCTGTTGCCAGTCTCTCCGCTTACTTTATCGTCACCTATAAATAATCTAGCCTGCACATTATCAAATTCTAATACCAGTCCGATAGCTTTTGTAATTGCTGCTAAGTCTCTGCTTTTTCTCTCAAATCCTTGGGTAGTAGCACTATCTACGTTGGCATTTGCCAAGCCATAAACACCCATAATGCTTAAATAATGAGGATAGTATCTTGATATTCTAAATCGTGCTCCTAGTGAAGGTCCAATAGTTGAACTGCTCGAAAAAGAAGCCGCATATTTCTGAGTGTCCCTAGTGACCGAGCTTCGGCTTTTAAAAGGAATGATGATTGTTCCAAAGGCTGGTTGAGCTATGGGAATATACTTCGGCCGGCTATAAGTCATAGCGTACCGCTTCCTGAGAGTTCCTTCCTTCAAGTCAGAGGCTTTAAAGCAAAACAGCATTCCACTATCCTCTGAGCTAATTGTTGTAGGTTTTTCTGCATCAGACACATCTCCTTCCTTCTCAATTTTTATTATCCTAACTACCTGAATACTAACTAGGTTTTTGTCATCTACTGGGTTTCCAACTTTAGCCAACACTATACCTGCGCGGCATATTCGCTTATTAGTAGTCTTTGCAACGCCAACTTATAAATCGTAGGGGTAGAGGATTATGTCATCAAAAGCTTCGTAATCATATTTCTACGAGAAGACGGTAATACTAGCCAGCAGGATAAGGGCGACAACGGAAGTGAGTAGACGGAGAGGGGAAGTAGTAGGCATTGGTCGAAAGAATGTTAAAATCACATTAGTCTCTAGCTCATATCCTTCGCAACATTAGCTCTACACCAGTTAGTACAACTAACCACAGCGCTAGTATATGATGATGTAAATCTTCACTAGTGAAATCATTAACACCTCCGTACCACCACTGAATTTTATGCCGCCACCCAGCCCTCGCGCACGGCCTGCACTACCAGTCCCACCAGCGTCTTGGCCCCCGCTTTTTGCAGCAAGGCCCGCCGGTGGCTTTCCACGGTGCGCACGCTCAAAAACAGGCGGTCGGCAATTTCCTGGTTGCAGCAGTCGGCGACTACCAGGCGCAGTACGTCTAGCTCGCGGCGGCTAAAGGGTGTAGGGGGCGCCACACGCCGACTCGGTGGCCCGGAGGAAAAGCCGGTAGGACCGGACTGACTCAGGAGGCCCTCAACACATTTGATAACCTCCGTGGGTGTAGCGTGGCGCGGCAGCAAGCAGTAGCCCGTGTGGGCCAGGCAGTGGCGCACGGCGGCTGACTGGCGCCGCCCGGTAAGCAGCAGCAGTGGCTGGCGGCTGCCGTGGGCGCGCAACTGTAGCAGCTGGGGCAGCAGGCTGGCACCGTCGGCCGTGGCGTCGGCAATGACCAGGGTGAAGCGCTGCTGAGCCAGCAGGTCCAGGAGCTGGTCGGGGGCGGGCAGGACGCGAATGCTGAGTGCCGGCCAGGTTTCGCGCAGCATCGCGGTCAGACCCAGGCGGTACACCGTGGGGGGAGCGGCCACTAGTACCACCCCTGAAGATATGGTCATATACTTTGCTAGTTTAATTCATGGATAACGATGAAGTGGGGTAGCAAAAGGTGGGTAGGAGGTAGCGCGGGTCTTATTATATAAGTAGTTGAATATACGGAGATTAACTAAGTAAACCAAATCCTTTGTATCAAAAAAGGTAAAATTCATAATGGAATGATTAAATTATAAGCACTGGCTATCTACTGGCTTATGCCGCGAGCAGCATTTGGAATACCGCTGCTGGCTGGTTCCGCTACGGCTGCTTTTGCCCCCAAGGCTTCTCAAGCAATGAGGTAGTATATTTTGGTGTCCGCCTCCGCAAGCCTTATCTTCTTGGTAACTTCGGCCGCCCTCGTCCGGAGCACCAACTAAAGCGGTGACCGCCGTTTAACCTAGTTGTTCGCCCTTCTACTGCTACACCTCCATGCTTGACCCAGTACCGTTTTTTCAGGACTTAGTGGAAGATCTCCACCAGGTTTTCTTCGTGTATGACCCCGCCGCTAACGAAGTAGTATTTGTTAATGCGGCCTACGAGCGCCTGCTGGGCGGGCACCGCGAGCAGGTGAATCAGGAGTTGCCCCAACTCATGGCCCGGCTGCACCCCGATGACCTTCCCTACGTAGCTAATTGCTGGCGGCGCTGGCAGCGTGGCCGGCTGGAAGAAAAGGAAATTGAGTTTCGCCTGCTCAACTCCGATGGTACGGAGCAATGGTTTTGCCTGACGCCTCACTGCCAACAAGCTAGTGCTGAGCAGAGCTTGCTGGGGGGCTTTTTGGACGAGGTTACCGGCCAGAAAGAGTATATGACCAACGTGGACAAGTTCAACGCCAAGAAAAACGCTACCCTCGAAATCCTCTCCCACGACCTGGCGGGGCCGTTTATCATGTTGCAGCAGCTGTCCGAATACATGGGCGAGCAAATTGGGTCATTGCAGAATGAGCACCTCAATGAGATGATCCGCATCATGCAGACCACCTGCAAGGAAAGCATTGACCTCATCCGCGACTTCGTGGACCAGGAGTTTCTGGACTCGGCCAACGTGGAGCTTAAGATGGAGCGGGTCGATATTGTAGCGCGCATGCGGCAAATGATGGAAAGCTATAAGCAATCAGAGGGGGTCGTATCGAAGCGCTTCCAGCTAATTGCCCCCCAGCAGTCTGTATACGTCAGCCTGGATGTGAATAAGTTTATGCAGGTGCTCAACAACCTGTTATCGAATGCCCTCAAGTTTACCCCCGATGGCGGCCATATTATCCTAACCGTGGCTGAGCAAGCCGGCTGTGTGCGCTTCAGCGTAGCCGACGACGGTATTGGCATTCCGCGGAACCTGCAGGAAGGGTTATTTGAGCGTTTTACCAAGGCTCGCCGGCCGGGTTTGCGGGGTGAGAAAACGACTGGCTTAGGTATGTCCATCATCAAAACCATCGTGGGGCTGCATAAAGGCCATGTTTGGTTTGAGAGTGAAGAGGGCAAAGGCAGTACTTTCTACCTAGAGCTGCCGCTGGATCTGGCCTCGCGGCCTAATGGGCAGTTGAAGCACTAGATACTTTGCTCCTGGCGGGGCCGCGTGCGCTGCTCGTGGAGTGGAAGCGGTATATTATTTGAAGTCAGATATACATCTCATACTCTTGCCCCTTACTTACTTCTGCAATGCATACAGACTCTCAAAAACAGTCCCTTTTTCAACAAACTGAGCAACAGCTCCGGGAGCAGGGCTTTGCTATCGATAAGCAAGACCAGTCGCGCCCGTGGGGGGGCTTTTTTGTCATTAATGAAGAGCAGGCCCAGGCCTTTGCCGATGCCTATTTTGATGGGGTGGCCGTGGAAGACCTGCGCATTTCGGGCAAGCTGAGCCCTAAAATCCTGATTGTGGCGCCCCAAAAGCGGCTTTCGTGGCAGTATCATCACCGCCGCGCCGAGGTATGGAAAGTGCTGCAAGGCCCCGTAGGCGTAGTGACGAGCAACACCGATAAAGAAGGCGAGCTAAAAACCTACGCTCCCGGTCAGCTGATTACCTTAAGGCAAGGGGAGCGTCATCGGTTAGTCGGCCTCGACGACTGGGGCGTATTGGCCGAAATCTGGCAGCACACGGATGCCACCCAGCCCTCCGATGAAGACGATATCGTGCGCGTGCAGGATGATTTTGGGCGGTAGAATACCAGCTTGATACAAGCCGAAAACGCGGCCGGAATAGTTTCCGGCCGCGTTTTTTATGCGATGCTCCAAGAGCAGCTTGCGCTTCTAAGGAGAAGTAGAATCAGGCAGTCAGCAACTCCGCGCACTGCCGGGCAATGGCCAGCTCCTCATTGGTGGGCACCACCAGAATCTTCACCCGCGCTTCCGCCTGATTTATTTCGCGCAACTCCTTGGTGCACTCCTCATTGCGGGTTTCACCGAGGTGAAGGCCCAGAAACTCCAGGTTTCGGCAGACCAGGGCGCGAATCCGGGCATCATTCTCGCCCACGCCGGCCGTGAATACCACCGCATCGAGGCCATTGAGCACGGCGGCGTAGGCCCCGATATATTTCTGAATGCGGTAGGCGTAGAGGTCGTAGGCCAGCTCGGCGGCGGGGTCGCCGGCCAGCAGGGCTTTGGTAATGTCGCGCATGTCGCTGAAGCCAGTAAGGCCCAGCATACCGCTGTTTTTGTTGAGCAACGTTTGCACCTGGACCGGCTCATAGCCGCGTTCCTGTATCAGGTGGAAAATAACCGACGGATCAAGGTCGCCGGAGCGCGTGCCCATCACCAGGCCACTGAGCGGCCCAAAACCCATACTGGTATCCACAGATTTGCCCCCCAGCACGGCCGCCATGCTACAGCCATTGCCCAAATGAATGGTAATGATTTTGGCCGTTGGGTTGCCCAGATAAGTGGCGGCTTGAGCGGCTACGTACTGGTGACTGGTGCCGTGAAAACCGTAGGCCCGAATGCCGAACTCGGAGTAGAGCGAAGTGGGCAGGGCGTAGCGGAAGGCCTTGGGGGGCAAAGTCTGATGAAAAGCCGTATCAAACACCGCTACTTGTCGGGCCTGCGGAAACAAGCTTTCGGCCACCTCAATGCCCAGATAATTGGCCGGATTGTGCAGGGGCGCCAGGGAAAAAAGCCGCTTGATTTCAGCTTTCACCGCCGGCGTAATAAGCGTGGTGGCAGCAAACGCTTCGCCCCCGTGCACCACCCGATGCCCCACTACGTGCACTTCCTGCGGGTCACGGAGCACGCCCTGCTCAGGGTCAGTCAGCAGGCGCACTACTTCCCGCAGCCCGGCCGCGTGGTCGGGGATGGGCAGGCTGCGCTGGCTGACCTGCTCTTGCTCGGCGGTGAATACTTTATGGGTGATGGTGGCATCAGCCAAGCCGATGCGCTCGAGCAGACCGCTGCACACGGGCTGCTCGACGGGCCAGCGAAACAGCTGATACTTGATGGAGCTGCTACCGGAGTTGATGACGAAGATGTACATAGGCAGGTCTCACCCCCCGGCCCCCTCTCCAAAAGAGAGGGGGAGCCACGGCGGCGCGGAATAGTTATGGTTAGAGCGGTTTCGGAGTCAGTGTACGGCAGGGTTGTAGCGCGGACTTTTAGTCCGCTAGGCAGAGCGCTACCTAACTCGCGGACTAAAAGTCCGCGCTACTGTACAGCCACTCCGAAACCGCTGTAAGTTGCGGGCTAAGGCTGGATTGATGACATTCGTACAATGTTGTTAATGACGGCAACAAAGATGTTGGCAAACATTTTCAAAGCCCCGATAAATGATAGACCCGGATTCAGCTAATAAGATAATCGATGAAACTTCAAAGCTTGCACCAGAAGTTTACAAAGATTTGGCTAAGCCTGCTGTTCAAGAAGTAGGGACCGTTGCGGGTAGAACTGCTAAGGCTCTTTTGTCTCCATTAAGAGGCCTGTTGTGGGGGTGGGAGCAAATTGAAAAAATCGTTGAAGAAGGCGTTAAGAAAAGGTTTGAGAAAATTCCGGAAGAGAGAAGGAAAACCCCTGACCCCGAAATTGCAGTGCCATTAATTCAAGCCCTTGGATATACAGCGCAAAATGAGACTTTGAGGGAAATGTACTTGAATTTGTTGGCAAACTCTATGGATAAAACTAAGGAGAAGGATGTGCACCCCTCTTTTGTGGAGCTTATAAAACAAATGAACAGCTTAGATGCAAAAGTCTTTGAAAAACTATCAGAAGAGATTGGATATCAGCAAATTGTCAATCCAGCGGTGGAATTAAAAAATCAAGGAAAATTTTTAACTAAAGCAACTCCCGACTGGTTTATTGGTTGGACTATTGAAGGTTATGATCCATTTGATGTTTCGGCAAGCTTTGTCAGGTTAAGTAAATTTGGATTGATTGAGCTTATGCTCTATAGGACGGTTGGAGAAGAAAATTATGACAAGCTTAAAAATGATAAGTATTTGTTAGAAATTTT